>DATFDR010000001.1:0-42875 GCA_035251935.1 Rhizomicrobium sp.
TCAGCGCCCCGTGGAATTTGCGACCGGCTTCGGGGAGCGCAGGATCGTCCGTCTGGAGGATGGGTCTCGTGTCTCGCTGGATTCCGATAGCGAGGTCACGGTGCGGTATTCCCGCCACGCGCGCGAACTCCATCTTTTGAAGGGCCAGGCGCGCTTCGATGTTGCGCGCGATGTCGAGAGGCCTTTCTCGGTCATTGCCAGGGATCGGAAAGTCGTCGCGACCGGTACGGCCTTCAATATCGATCTTACCCAACCAAAAGTAGCGGTAACCCTCATTGAGGGGCATGTTGTCGTATTGGATGCGCGCGGGGATGTCGAACCTAACGCTTTGCGGCAACAGGCACAGCAAGCACGTCAGGTGGAACTGCGCGCGGGCCAGGAGCTTGTCGCGGCGATCGATCAGGCGCCGGTCGTCAGAGCTGCAAATATACAAGCGGTGACGGCCTGGGTGTCAGGGCAACTGATCTTTTCCAATGAAGCTCTGTCAGAGGTTGTCGCGCGCGTTAATCATTATAGCGCAACGCCAATCGTCATCGCGGATTCCAAGCTCGCCAATGAACGGGTCTCCGGTGTCTTCAATATTGGGGATGTTCCAGGCTTTCTGGATATTGTAACGCAAACGCTGCCACTCCAAGTGTCGAGCGATCGGCCCGGCAACATCATGCTGAAGAAAAAGCCGTGATGAATTCGTGAATTTTCTTATAGGGCTACCGAATTCTACCTCGTATTTATCTTTTAAGCGCCGCTAGGGGGCGTCAAGAATAAATTGGGGAGGGATATGTGGCTGTAAGGTCTTCTCGCGTGTGCAGCATTCTTCTGCGCACCACTGGTGTCGCCGGCGTCTTGGCTCTTGCGGTATCGCATGCCGCGTTTGCACAGAATGCGACCTATGCCTTCGACATTCCCGCTGGGCCGCTTTCTCTTGCTTTACAAGACGTGGCCAAAACGTCGGGCAAGCAGATTATTTTTGCCGACAGACTCACGGCGGGAAAGTCAACGACCGGTCTCCATGGGACCTTCACTGTCAACACGGCCATGGATCAATTGTTGAGTGGCACCGATCTTAGTGTCTCTGAAGCAGCTTCCGGAGGAATAGTCGTAAAATCAAAAAACGTCCAAGCGGCCGCCAACGGGCCGGGGGCGGCCGCTAATGACGCCCAAGCTCCCATAGTACTCGCACAAGCTGGAACACCTTCCCCCCAAGCAAGCAGCCAGGGCGACACGGCCGTAGAGTCCGTAGTTGTCCGCGGCATTCGCAATGCGATTAAATCGACAATTGCCACCAAGCGCGAATCCAACCAGATCGTCGATTCCGTGACGGCGGAAGACGTCGGCAAGCTGCCGGATGCTACGGTCGGCGACGTGCTTCAGCGCGTGCCAGGCGTACAGGTTGCAAAAACCTTCGGCGAGGCGGGGCTGGTCGTCATTCGTGGTTTGCAGTCGAATCGAACCGAAGTCGACGGCCGCGCTTCGTACGGTTGGATTATCGACTCGGCCAACGGCTTCAACGAGCAATTGGGGCGCAACTTTGGCTTCTCCTCCCTGACGTCCAATATCGTTGCCCGGGTCGACGTCTTTAAGACGCCGATGGCCTCTCAAGTGGAAGGCGGCCTTGGCGGGGTGATTAATTCGCGCACCTATCAAGCCCTCGATTTTGACGAGCCGACACTTCTCGTATCCGCGCGCGGGAGTATTGGAACCCATGGTGGAGGCGGCACAGAATACACGCTCTTTGGCGCGACAAGACTCGGCGACCGGCTCGGTGTGTTCGTGGGCGGGGTCTTATCCAACGAGCCCTTTTATCTGAAGGGATATACGCGCGGACAATGGAATGAAACCTCGAATGTGATCGACCAGAATGGCGATGGCAAACGGGATATACGGCCGAGCAATATCAAATCGGAAAACTTCACCTCGGTTGCACGCAAGCGCACAGGTCTCCACGCCAATATTCAATATGAGTTCAGCGACGAGCTGATGCTGACGCTGGACTCGACCTATACCAATTTTGCGACTGACCGCTACATTAACCAAGCTCAGTTCAACATACTGCGGAATGTGACGATCACGAACCCGATCTTTGACGGGAACTATGTTGTGGCGGGGACGACTACCGGTTCCTTCGATGCCGGCGTCAATCCGCGGTTTGAGACGATCCGGACGCACAGCACGGCCGCCGCATTGGCCTGGGAAACCGCGGAGGCGGAAGTCAAGGGGGAGATCGCCCACACCACGGGTGCTTTCATTCAAAGGAACCCCGGTTTTACCTCCAATGTTGCCAATGTTCAGTTTGCGTATGACATGCGTGGGGAGTTTCCCAAGATCACATTAAACGACCCCACGTCCATCACAAATATTAATAACTACGGGTTCCTGACGGTTGGTGGATCGAACGCGAGTATCAACAGGCTCCAAGTGGATACGATAGAAGATGCCGCCCGGTTGGACGGCATGTTGAAGTTCGTGGACTCTCCGCTCGCCGACCTGCGTGCGGGCGTGCGCTACTCGAAGCTCAAGCAGGTACGCAATTCGTACGAAAAAAGGTATGGAGCGATCAATCCTACGTCGGCCGGTGCGATCAACAATATCGGGCTCTCACCGGTTTTTAGCGGGAGTCTGTTCAGCAGCGTAACGGACTTCAATTTTCCGGGTTTTCCCAGCACCTTCATCGTGCCGCCGATAGGCGACATTGCCGCGGGAAGCGCCACGTTCTACACGGCGCTGCCGCTTACGTACAATCCGCCCAATTACTACAACACGCGGGAAGAAACGATTGCCGGCTATGTGCAAGCCGACTTCGAAATGGACAAAATTCGCGGCAATATCGGCGTGCGCGTCGTGCGCACCGAGGGAAATTTACAAGCCTATCAGTTCGCTCAGACTAGCACTTCTCTTACCCAAACTTTGGTACAATTCGATAGCGGGTATACCGACTTTTTGCCGAGTGCGAACATTATTATAAGCCTGGAGTCTGATCTGTTGTTGCGTTTCTCGGCCTCACGGACCATGGCACGGCAGGCGCTGGATCAAAACGGGTTGGCGCCGAATCTGATCATCAATGTCAACGCGACCACTCCCTCCCTCTCTTCGGCCCAGTCGGGCAACCCGTCTCTGCTTCCGACGCGGTCGAATAACTTCGACGCCAGCCTGGAATGGTATTTTGCTCCGACAGGAATTCTCGCGGGTACAGCGTTTTACAAGGACGTGAGCGGCTTCCCGGTCCGCGTAAATCAAACCACGGTCGTGCCGGGCCTGGAAAGCCTGGGGCCGATCACTTGGACGCGCCCTGTTAACAGCGACTCCGCCACCATCCAAGGGTTTGAAATATCGTACCAACAAACCTATGATTTCCTTCCGGAACCGTTCAACGGTCTGGGCACGATTGCGTCCTTCACCTATGTGGACGGGAAGTCGGACGTGACCTTTCCGACCGGAACCACGTCAATCAAGCTGAACAGCATGCCGTTGGTCGGTGTTTCCCCGATCTCCTACAGCATAACGGGATTCTATGAAGAAGACGGATTTAACCTTCACTTGTCCTACAACTGGCGTGGAGATCGTCTGTTTGCCCTGCAATCGCAAGCCAACGGGCCGAATGGGACATTCGATGCAACGAATACGGGTGTGCGCCGTCAGTACTCCGGAGCTGTAGGGACGTTGGACGCTGCGGCGAACTACGATATCACCGAAAATATTACCGTATTCGTCGAAGCACAGAATTTGATCCCGGAGAGCAGCGCTCCGACGTATTTCACGGAGAGTGAGAAATTCCTGTGGCGTAGGGATCTTGGAGAGACGCGATACAGCCTTGGCTTTAGAGCGAAGCTTTAAACCATGTCTTGGCGGCCGGGTATCTTAACGGACCCCGGCCGTTCCCATGTCCGGGATGGCCCGCCAGCGCCGATCTAGGGGAATCAGACCGCGCAAAATCGGCTGGCGGGTTAGGAAACACAAGAGTTGTCCATGAAGCAGCTTTTTGTCGTCCTGTTGGCTTGCATCAGCACATCCGCTTTCGCGGATTCGTCCCAACTGCAACAGCAGTTCGACACGACGGTAAAGCCGCTTGTGACAAAATATTGCGTGGGCTGCCACAGCGGTGCGCAACCCACCGCCCAGTTCGATCTCAAATCCTACACCTCGGTGGATCAGGTGAAGGAGGATTTCCCGCGCTGGTCCTTGCTGGCCGACCGGCTGACCGCGCACGAGATGCCGCCCAAGCAGATGCCGCAGCCGAGCGTCGAAGACGCGCAGAAGATCATCGATTGGGTCCACGCCGTACGCAGCGAAGAAATCAAGCGGCTGGGCGGCGATCCCGGCACCGTGTTGGCGCGCCGCCTCAGCAACGCGGAATACAACTATACCATTCGTGACCTGACCGGCCAGGACATGGATCTGACCCGCCAGTTTCCGGTCGATCCGGCCAACCCGGCAGGCTTCGACAATTCCGGCGAATCCCTCACCATGTCGCCGGCGCTGTTGAACAAGTATCTCCAGGCCGCGCGCCAGGTCGCCGATCACATGGTGCTCAAGCCCGGCACCATCGATTTCGCGCCGCATATGATGGCAGCGGAAAGCGACCACGACAAATACGCCATCGGGCGCATCATCGCCTTCTATAAGGCGCAACCCACCGACTATGCCGATTATTTCCAGGCGGCTTGGCGCTATCGCTATCGCGCTGCGCTGGGCAAGCCCAACGCCACACTCGCTTCGATCGCCGCCGACACCAAAGTCAGCGCCAAATATCTGCCACTGGTCTGGTCCATCCTGCACGACAAGAATGCGGTGGGACCGGTCGCCAAGCTACAAGGTATGTGGAATGCCCTTCCGGTGCCCAGGGACGCCAAGGACGATCAATTCAAGAGCCAGACCCAGCAGATGCGCGATTTCGTGGTGCGCATCCGCGCCCACACCGCCATGCAGTTCGCCGCGCCGAAGGTGAAGGGCTTGCCGGGCAAGTCCCAGCCGCTGCACAATTGGCGGCTCCAGCGCTATGCCGAGGGTCACCGCCAAAGCGATCCGAACGATCTGCGCGCGGACAATGAAGTAGAAAAGACGCCACCCGCGATTCCAAAATTTCCCGGCTCGCATGCAGACACGTCACCGCACTGGGCGATTGTTTCGGCGCATGCGCGGTTCGGCGACAATGATCTGGTCTATCCCGCCGGCCAGAAGGCCCGCTACCAAAAGTCTTTTGCGCGATTCGCCTCGGTCTTTCCCGATACATTCTATGTCAGCGAGCGCGGCCGCTACTGGCCCGACAATTCCACCGATCAGGGCCGCTTGCTGAGCGCCGGCTACCACAATACCGGCGGCTATTATCGCGACGATACCGCGCTGATGCAGCTGATCCTGGACAAAAAAGGTCAAGACCAACTCAACCGGCTATGGAACGAGTTCGACTTCGTGGCGCATCAGACCGAGCGCACCTGGGTCCAGTATTTCTTCAACCAGAGCGGTGAGATTGACGGTGACGCCGTCAACGGCCCAATTTCGGCCGAATCTGGCTCCAAACGCCCGGTGGGTCACGAGGTGACGGATCAGTTCGTGATCTTCCAGATGCGCGACAAATATCTGGCGCGCTGGGCGATGGACAGGGCACATAACGATCCGGTCGCACCCAAAGTCTTTCAATGGCATTTCGGGCTGATCAACACCACCTTGCGCAATCTGGAGAAGCAACATGCTGCGGCCGAGCCCAAGCATCTGGCGGTTCTGATCCGCTTTACCGAGCGTGCCTATCGCCGTCCGCTGACGGCCGGTGAACGCGCCGATGTCCTTGCCTATTACAAGACGTTGCGCACCAAGAAGCTGTCGCACGAAGACGCCATCCGCGACACCATCGTCAGCGTGCTGATGTCGCCAGACTTCCTCTATCGTTTTGATCTGTCCAAGAAGGTGGCGGCCGCCAAGCCGGCCTTGGTCAAGACCGCGATGACCAAGCCTTTTGTCAGCGAGGCCTTGTCCGACTACGGCCTGGCCAGCCGGCTGAGTTATTTCCTATGGTCCAGCATGCCCGACGCGGAGCTGATGAAGCATGCCGCGGCGGGCGACCTGCATCGACCCGACGTGCTGCGCGCGCAGGCGCGGCGCATGCTCAAGGATTCCAGGATCAAGGGCCTGGCGACGGAATTCACTGGCAACTGGCTGGTGTTCCGTCATTTCGAAACCAACAATTCGGTGGACCGCCAGCGCTTCCCGGCCTTCGACGACGACCTGCGCAAGGCCATGTTCCAGGAACCGATCCGCTTCATGCAGGACGCCATTACCCATGATGGTTCCATGCTGGACCTGCTTTACGGCAACTACACGTTCGTCAATCCGCAGTTGGCCAGGTTTTACGGCATGCCGACAGTGGCGGGCGATGAGAACAGCTGGGCGCGGGTGGACAATGCCGACAAGTATGGCCGCGGCGGCATCCTGCCCATGGCGGTGTTCATGACCCAGTATTCGCCCGGCCTGCGCACCAGCCCGGTCAAGCGCGGCAACTGGGTGGTGCAGAAGGTCCTGGGCATGAAGGTGCCCCCGCCGCCGCCTGCGGTGCCCGAACTGCCCAGCGACGAATCCAAGACCGACCTGCCCATCCGCGCCATGCTGGAGCAGCATCGCAAGAATCCCTTCTGTGCCGGCTGCCACCAGCGGTTCGATTCCTTCGGTCTGGTGTTCGAGGGTTACGGCCCGGTTGGCAATGCCCGCACCACCGACATGGCGGGGCGGCCGGTGGATGCATCGGCCACCTTCCCGGGCGGCGTGGATGCCACCGGCGTGCCGGGCTTGCAGGCCTATATCCGCGAGCACCGCCAGGACCGCTATGTGGAAAATCTTTGCCGCAAGCTGCTCTCCTACGCGCTGAACCGCTCGCTACAGCTTTCCGACGAGGCGCTGGTGGACAAGATGAAGCCCGCGTTCGCCGCCGACGGCTATCGTTTCCGCGCCTTGGTCGAGGCAATTGTGATGAGCCCGCAATTCCTCAATCGCCGCCTGCCGCAGACCGCTGAGATCAAACATGCCTCCGTGCAGCCCGCCGATATCGACCAGATCAAAGCTTACCTGAGGGGGAACTGACATGCCTCGTTCGACCATTTTCTCCCGCGCCTTCTCCCGCCGCGTGATGCTCAAGGGCGCGGGCTGCACCATGGCGCTGCCCTGGCTGGAATCGGTCAACGCTCTGGCTGACACGCCGCAGGCCGGCGATTTTCCCAAGCGCTTTGGCGTGGTGTTCCTGGGTTGCGGCGTCAATGAAAATCATTGGAGCGCCGATGGCGCCGGCGCCGACATGAAGCTCAGCAAGACGCTGGCGCCGCTGGAGCCCCTCAAGCAGAAGACCAACGTCATTGACGGGCTGTATGTCAAAGCCCTGACCGACCAGGGCATTCATCCGGCGCAGACCGGCAGCCTGCTGTCGGGCGCGCAGATCACCAAGGGCGCGCTGATCCATTCCGGTATCAGCGTCGATCAGATGATCGCCAATCATGTCGGCCAGGACACGCCGCAATCCTCCATCGTGCTGGCCTGCGAGCAGCCGATGACCGGCTATCACGAGACCAATTTCAGCCTTGCCTATTCCTCGCATTTGTCCTGGCAAACACCGGTTTCCCCGGTGCCGGTCGAAGTCTATCCTTCACTCGCCTGGGACAGCCTGTTCGACAATCGCGGCAGCATGCTCAACCTCAGTGTGCTGGATCGGGTCAAGGATCGCGCCCAGGATCTGTCGCGCAAGATCAGTGCCACCGATCGCGGCAAGCTGGACGAATATCTCACCAGCGTGCGCGAAATCGAAAAGCGCATCGAAGTGATGCGCAAGGCCAAGGACAGCGCCGACGACAGCGCCAAGGCCAAGAACATGTCCGCCGCCATGATGGACCGGCCGGCCAGCGGTCTGCCGGAAGACCTGCGAGAACATGCCAAACTGATGTGCGACATCATCGCCATCGCCTTCCAGACCAACAAGACGCGTGTTGCGTCGCTGATCATCAGCCGCGACCTGTCGGCGATGTACTATCCCTTCCTGGACGTCAAGGAAGGCCATCATGCCGCCAGCCACGACAATGCGTCCGACAGTTATGAGCGCATTGCACATTTTCATGTCAGCCAATACGCCTATCTGGCGTCCAAGCTGGACAATATGAAGGAAGGGGACGGCACCGTGCTGGACAATAGCTGCCTGATGTTCCTGTCCAACATGTTTGTCGGCCGCAAGCACGACAATTCGCGGCTGCCATTGGTTCTGGCCGGCGGATTGGGCGGCACGCTGGAAACCGGACGGACGCTGAACTATCTCAAGGAAAGCGACGACAAGCGCAAGATGTGCAGCCTGTATCTGTCGTTGATGGACCGGTTTGGCCTCAAGCTGGACCAGTTTGGCGACGCGCAGACGCGGCTGGAGCAGATCTAGGAAGAGCATCTCAAGTCTGTTGTTTGGCGTGCCCGCGAGCTAATATGGGCCGGATCTGCAACCTGATGTGAAAAGCCATACGCCTCAAAATCAGCACTGGGAGACTATCATGGATCGTCGCAGAATAATGACCGGCATGCTGGGCACGGTTGCCACAGCCTTGTGGACGCCGCCCGATGCCTTCGCATTGGGCCTGCCCAAGGACAAGATCAAGCGCATTCGCTATTACAAAACGTCCACCGACGCGGGCGGACGGCCCAATATCCGCCAATCGCTTATCAATCAATCCGCCAATATCGTCATCATCGAGACCGAAAGCGGCCTGATCGGCATTGGCGAAGGCGGCGAACCCTCCACCATGGAGCAATGTGCCGGCCTTTTGATCGGGGAGGACCCTTTCCGCATTGAACATCTGTGGCAGACGATGGAGCGCAGCTATTTCTATCCCGCGGGCCGCGAAAAGACCCACTCGCTGGGCGCGCTGGACGTGGCCCTGTGGGATCTGAAAGGCAAAGCGCTGGGCGTGCCGGTGTGGCAGCTTCTGGGCGGCAAAAGCCGCGACTATGTCGAATGCTATGCTACCTCATACCCTACGCCCAAGGGTGGCACCGAGGAGGATGCGGCGCGCGCCTGCATCGCGGAAGGCTTTCGCGCCTATCGCGCTGGCATGAGTGGGGGCCGGACTTTCGATCGTTTCGACTCGGTGAGCAAGACCATCGAGACATGCCAGGCCGCCCGCAGGGGTGTGGGCAAGGACGGGGCCTGGGCAATCGACTTCCATGGCATGCTGGACCCGCAAGATGCCATCACTCTGGCCACCGCGCTGGAGCCGCTGCGTCCCTTCTTCTGCGAAGACCTGATCCGCGGCGAGAATATCGACGTCTACAAGGTGATGCGGCCCAGGCTGCGGGTGCCGATCGCGGTGGGCGAGATCTACGGCGTCAAGTGGGAGATAAGCCCCCTGATCGAACAGAACCTAATCGATTTCGCCCGTTGCACCGTGCCCAATGTCGGCGGCATCACCGAGTATATGAAGATCGCTGCCCTGTGCGAGATCCATTATTGCGGCGTGATTCCGCATTTCACCGGCCCGGTCGGCGAAACCGCTTTGGTGCATTGCCTGACCGCGACATCGGTGATCGCGTTGATGGAGATGACCCGCGCCGGACGCCAGCCCTGGCCCCATCTGCCCCAGTGCTACGACTTCCGCAACGGCAAGCTATGGCCCAATGAGCGCCCTGGATTGGGTTTAACCTTGGACATCAGCAAGCTGCAATTGATCGCCGACTGGACCGAGCATTATGCGCCCATTCCGATCAACCACCGCCCGGATGGATCTTACACGAACTGGTAGGCAAGGTTTTTTGGGTCTCCTGTCGCGCGCGCGTTCGTTGAGCCCAGGGCGCGCGGTGTCCGCGTATCGAGATCGCGGATAGACAAGCGTAACTGGTGAACAGAACGGCGCTAAGAACCGCGGGGATGCGCCCATTCACTAGGTGCATCGATTAATCCTGAAAAAGAAATAGACGAACGGAAGAATGGCGGCCTATTCTTCCCTATCTGCCGCGAGGGGCCTCTCTTCATTGACTGAGTCAATCTCAGAGTCCTCGAGCGAAGAACCTTCCGCCCCGCCTATGCAACTCGCTCCAAGATATACTCATGACAAAAATGCCCGCAGTTGGACTGGTTGGAGAGACGGTTTCGGCCGATTTTTCCAGCGTCGCGCCGGATATCATCGCGAAGTTCCGGCATACAAGCACGGCTACGATCGCAACGGCGCTTTTTAAGCGCGGACTTCGCAATCAGACCATCCAAGGGGTAAGCCCTCTCGGCGCGCTCGAAAGCAGAATGGTGGGGGTCGCCTTTACCCTTCGATACATTCCCGCGCGAGAGGATCTGAATCCGCTTTCCGTCTTTCATGATCCCGAACATCCGCAGAGAAAAGCGGTTGAGGCATGTCCTCCTGGTGCTGTTCTCGTGATGGATAGCCGGGGTGATCCTCGGGCCGCTTCGGCCGGCAGCATTCTGGTGAGCCGGTTGATGATGCGCGGTGTCGCTGGCGTGGTGACGGATGGCGGATTTCGAGACAGCACAGACATTGCGCGTTTGGCAATCCCGGCGTTTCACCGCCGGCCTTCGGCCCCTACAAATCTGACATTGCACCAAGCTGTCGACATAAATGTGCCTATCGGGTGCGGTGAAGCGCCGGTCTTTCCCGGAGATGTCGTGGTGGGCGATGGCGATGGCGTCATTGTGGTGCCATCCGCCATAGCCGCCGAAGTTGCCGAGGAGGCGACCTCCATGACGATCTATGAGGACTTTGTCATGGACATGGTTTCGCAGGGTCGTTCCATCATCGGATTGTATCCGATGACAGATGCCCATAACGAAGCTCTCTTTGCGCGCTGGCGCGCGGAAAAAGCCCGCTAGTTAGCTCTCAGAAGTTCTGATCTGCCACGCCCTGGCCGTTGCGCACGGTTTTGTTCCGCTGCCCTCGGCTATGGCTCGGTGTGTTGCAGCTTGTGCAGTCGCACCAGGCAAGCAACGACTCGGTGTCGATACGTTTCCCGTATGATTTCATGTCACAAAGGAATTGGACGCGCATGGATTGCTGTCCCTAGCATCCGATCAAAATATCGCGTCGTTTTTTACGCCAATTATCACAACAGGCGTCACCGATAGAGGGTAACTGCCCGGGCTCGCTACGCGTCCAGGCGCAACCCTCACGAGGGCGTCGACAAGGGGGACGGACATGCAGATTCAGATTGTCGCTAAGGGTGGGTGTTTGCTTGGTGCGTCTATCTTGGCGCTTGTTGCGAGCCAGCAGGTTTTTGCGCAAGAGATTGCGATAGAGACCGTGCATGTTACCGGTTCTCGCGTTATCAGCGATGCTGCGAACTCGCCGACGCCGCTTACGATTGTGTCGATCGAACAGTTGCAGGCCACCACGCCCATCGATATTCCCACCGGTCTAAACAAGTTGCCGATCTTTCAGGGGTCGTCCACTGTGGGCCGTCCCGGTGACGGCAGCAGCAACGGCGCCAGCAACGTTCTGAACTTGCGCGCCTTCGGTGCGCAGCGCACCCTGATACTGCTTGACGGCCGACGCGTGCCGCCGTCGAATTCCAACGGCACGGTCGATACCGATACTCTCCCGCAGATGCTGGTTTCCCGTGTCGATGTCGTCTCGGGCGGTGCATCCGCGGTATATGGCTCAGACGCCGTGACCGGCGTCGTCAATTTCATTCTCGACAAAAAAATGACGGGTGTGAAAGCCGATGCCCAGGCCGGTATCTCCAGGTATGGCGATGGCGCGACCTACAAGATTGGCCTTGCCGCCGGCACACCGCTCTTCAGCGATCGCGGTCATCTCGAGGGCATGGTGGAGTTGTTCCATCAGGATCCGGTCGCGGCATTTGCCCGCCCCTATGGTCCTGAAGTGTGGGTTCTGACGGGTTCGGGTACAGCGGCCAATCCCTTTGTGCGTTCCAAGAATGTGCGCCGTGGTGACTCCGCGTTCGGCGGCAAGATCACATCCTGCACCAATCCGTGCACGGTTTTGAACCAGCAGTTCGCGTCTAACGGTATTATCGGTCCCTTCCTGCCGGGCCAGACGACGGGTACTGGCAACCAGAATGTGGGCGGCGACGGCGCCTATTCCAAGTACAGCACCGCCCTGTCCAACTTCCGCAGGGCCACGGCGTTCGCGCGTTTTAGCTATGACATCGCACCGAGTACCACGTTCTGGGTGGAGGGAACGGCGGCTGAAGCCTTCACCAGCGGCTGGCACTTCCCCGTTAAGCTCACGCCTGGATCTACCCAGGCCAGCCTTTTCTTCAAGAACAATCCGTTCTTGACCGCAACCGCGCAGGCGCAGCTTGGCAACAATGGCCTTTCCAATTCAACCAACATGTTCGGTCTGGGAACCTATTTCGATATCGGCCAGGACGCGAATGTCGGCGCCAATAATGTGAACAGAAATCTTTCCATCAGTGCTGGGCTGGACGGTGTCTGGATGGACCGCTTCGTCTGGAACCTGTTTTATACCCATGGCGAAAATCGCTTGGCGGTCACCAATATCAACAACTCGAATTATCAGAAGCAGTATGCGGCTCTGGACGCTGTGTCTGTGAGCGGCACCGTTCGGTGCTATGCGGCCACGCAAGCGGCGACTGCGGCGGCCTATGCGGGTTGCGTTCCGATGAATGCGTTTGGGCCGACCGCCCTCACGCGCGACGCTTTCAACTGGTTTACGGGCGAGACTTGGTTCCATCAGAGCAACATCCTCGACAATGTCGGCGGCAGCATTTCCGGACCGGTATTCGACCTCTGGGCCGGTCCGGTCACGATGGCGCTTTCGGGTGAGGCGCGCTGGAACGACTATCTTGTTACGAGCAATGCCGCGCCGACCCAGACGGTGGACTGTACAGGTCTGCGCATTTGCAATGCATCTCTGCCGCTCTGGGCGCAACCTGTGCTGGCGCCGGTTCATGCCAATGGCAATGTTTGGGAAGTCGCGGTGGAAGCGCAGATACCGCTCCTGAAGGATCTTCCTTTGATTCAGAGCCTGAGCCTAAATATGGCAGGCCGTTATACCGACTACAGCACCTCTGGAGCGGTTCAGACCTGGAAGCTCGGTGTAGAACATATGGTCGATGACCAGCTGAAGTTCCGTGGCACGACCTCAATAGACATTCGTGCGCCAACATTGTTTGATCTCTTCAATCCGGTCTCGGCTTCGGTTGGCGGCTTCGTAGACTTGCACACCTCTACCAGCAGCACCGTGTTTACCTATTCCTCCGGCAACCCGAATCTGGTTCCGGAAGTGGCCCGCACCTACACCGTCGGCGCCGTCTTCACGCCCGAATTCATCCCCGATCTGACCATCTCGCTCGACTATTTCACCATTTCTATGAAAAATGTGATCGGTAACATCAGCGGGGGTAACAACGATATTAAGAAGCTGTGCGAGGACTCGGGCGGCACGTCGATCTATTGCGCCCTGTATGAGCGCCCGCTTCCTTTTAGTGACCGTACACCGGCGAACTTTCCTACCAAAGTTTTTTCGCGTGCGCTCAATACGGCTCTATCGATAGTGGAAGGATTTGACTTCGAGGCCAATTATCGCTTCGACATGGCTGATCTTGTCAGCGAGTGGGATGGCAACTGGAACCTCCGCCTCTTGGCGACCTATCAGCCGACCCAGGAGTCCCAGGCCTTTACCAATGCGCCTATCACCCGCACCACGGGTCCAAAAGTGCGCCTCAGTCTGTTCGTCAACTATCAGCTGAACGACTGGAGCTTTGGCCTGCAGGATCGCTGGGTCAGCAGTTTCAGCAACGTTGGCGCGACCGTTCCGCCCTTCCAGGTCTATGAACATCCCTTCCAGGATTCCTACAACTCGGTAGACTTGAATGTGAGCAAGTCCTTCAAGCTGGACGGTGCCGATCTGTCCGCGTTCTTCACGGTGGAGAATTTGTTCGATGCGCAGGCCGACATCGCGCCTCCTGCCAGCTCAATCGGTCTATCGTATCCGGCTCCCACGGCCACAATCATGGGCCGCTACTACACCCTGGGTGTGAAGCTTAAGCTCTAGGCATCTGGGCGCTCCCAGGGGGGCGCCCTATTTGTGTCAAGGAAACGCCCAACCGAGGGCGTCCCAATTGGGGGTAGCGCAGGCAGGACAGCGCCGAATACACTGTATGCCGGGAATATTCCGCGACTCGCGGAGCCAGGTTTATGTTTGAATAAGAGACGTTCGTCCGGGAGGGGCTAGGAATGCATCAAAAGGCTGGCAGTGGGCTGTCTCGTCGACAGCTTTTGCGTGCGGCCCCTGCGTCGCTTTTGGCGGGCGCCGGGATCGTGAGCGGCATGAGCATGCTCGAGGCTGCCGCACAAACAAGCCGCGCCACGATCAGGGACGTCCAGACCATGACCGTTCAGGGTGGCCGGACCTATGTCTTTGTCAAGATCACGACCAACGACGGCCACTTCGGTATCGGCGAGGCCTATGGCTCGCCCGGCGTGGCGGTGGCTGAGCAAATCCTTGCTTTGAAGCCGGCGCTGGTCGGCAAAAACCCTCTCGAAATCGACAAGATTTACACATTGTTGGGCGCGGGGTCGCTCGCCGGCACGCGCACGGACGGCTCGGCGCATAATTTGCTCCGGGCGGCCAGCGGGATCGAGATGGCGCTTTGGGATTTGGCCGGCCGGATGCTGAGCACACCGACGTCTGTGTTGTTGGGCGGTCAATTCCGCGAGTATGTCCGCGTCTACGACCATTCGCGTCCGCGTGATTTTCTGAACAAGACTTCCTGCCGGGAATGGGCAGACCAGGCGAAGAAGCATCCCAGCGGTTTTACGGCGCATAAAATGGACATTCCGCGCACGCTCGATATCTGGAGCCCGCCGCCGGCGCCACGCGACGGTGCCGCGCCTCCGCCGCCTCCGCCGCCCGGTGGGCTGGCGCCATACCAGGATAACGGCAAGGACCCTGGCAACCGGAAAATGACCACCAAGGAACTGATCAACATCGCGCAGGGTTTTGAAAACGCCCGCGAGGCCATCGGCTGGGATCACGACATCATGGTCCATTGCCATTGGGAACTCGATCTTGCGTCCGCCATCGAACTCGCCAAGGCCGTCGCGCCGATGAAGCCGTTGTGGCTGGAAGACCCCCTTGGCGTTGATTATTCCGAATCCTGGAAGCGGTTGGCGGATCGCTCTCCGGTTCCGATTCTGACCGGTGAGAATCTGGCCCGCAGGGAGGGTTTCGCGCCGTTCCTGACCAATGTCGGCTGCCATATCATCAATCCGGATCTGCGCAACAGCGGCGGTTTCCTGGAAACCAAGCGCATCGCAGATCTGGCGTCGCTCTATGGGATTTCCACCACGACCCACAACACCGCTAGCCAGCTTCACACCTATCAGATGTGTCAGTGGGCATCGTCGATACGCGACTTCGTGATCGCCGAAACCGTGACGGGTCAGGGCGGTTGGAGGGACCAACTTCTCATGCTCGATGGCCCCTATATCCAGAAGGGCCATATCAAGGTCAGCAACAAGCCGGGCACTGGCGTGGAGCTCAACCGCCAAGTCGTCGAAGCGCATTTGGCTCAGGGCGAGAAGTGGTGGGGTGAAGGTTAAGCTATGCCGCTTTCTCAAGCTGCGCCCCAAAGAATGCCGGCCGAATACTCGGTGCGCCTGAAATGGGGTATTGTCGTTCTGTTGGCCGTTGCGTCGGTGATTGCATATGTCGATCGCGTAAATATCTCCATTGCGATCATCGACCCTGGGTTTAAGGCGTTTTTTCAGCTCGACAATTCCGACAGAGGTCTGATTGGTTCTGCCTTCTTTTGGACTTATGCCGCGCTTCAGATACCCGCGGGCTGGATTGTTGACCGCTATGGCTCCAAGTATCCCATTGCCATCGCTTTTACGGTTTGGAGTCTGTTAACGGCCGCGACCGCCTTTACCACCGGCTTTTATACGCTATTTGCGATTCGGCTGCTTTTGGGTCTCGGGGAAGCCGTTATCCATCCTGGCAGCATGCGGTGGATCCGGTACCATTTTCCCGAAAGGCGGCGGGGTCTTGCCATCGGCTTGTTCATGTCGGGATCGAAATTCGGTCCAGCCATTGGTGCCGTGGCCGCGGCTTGGCTGATTGAGCGATACAACTGGCAAGCGATGTTCCTGATCATGGGTTTTGGCGCCCTGATATGGTTGATTCCATGGCTTCTTTGTGTCCGCAACGATAGCGAGAAGCACGCTGCTATTGCGCAGGCCGCAAAGGCTGAGCCCGAGATTTCCACCCGCCAGTTGCTTGCGAGCCCCATCCTTTGGGGCACGGTGATAGGCACCTTCTCCTATATGTATTTCGTCTATTTTTGCCTTACCTGGATTCCTGCTTATCTGAATGAAGCGCGAGGCCTGTCTCTGGCTTCGAGCAGCCTCTATACGACGTTCAGTTTTGCAGGGATGGCGGTTGTTGCGATCCTGGGCGGGCTTGCCGCGGATAGTTTGATCGCTCGCAAGTATGACGCGGTCAAAGTTCGCAAGGCGTTTACGATAGCGGGATTTTTGATCGCCGCGACCGGTCCGATGGGCGGGATGGCGGAATCCTTGAATACCGCACTCATCTTCTCTGTCATCTCATTAAGCGGGTTGGGATTGGCCACCGCCAACTACTGGGCGCTTACCCAGACCCTGCTTCCGAGCAAATCGATCGGTCGCATGGTTGGCATCCAAAATTGCGCGGCAAACGTTGCCGGCATTGTGGCGCCGATACTGACGGGGCGGCTGATTGAAAGCACGGGGTCCTACGACGCCCCCATGCAGGCAATTCTTGTCTTCTTGGCCCTCGGCATCTGCGCCTATCTATTTCTGGTGCGGGAAAAATATTCGCACAAACCCATCTAGTGTCCCGATTCCGAAATTTGCATGATCTCTATATCAGGTTGGGACGAATTTCGGAATCGAAGGACACTAGCAAATTATTGATTCTAGTGTCGTTTTGGTTTCGAAGTTCGCTTGGAGCCTGATATCAATTGTGTGCGGACTTCGAAACCACGACACTAGGCATCGGCAGGACCGTCAGAGTCTGAAGCAGCGAGATGAAAACCTTAGGCAATGTCCCGAGCTGTGAGGTTAGCGTGTTTCACTGGCGCAACGTTTCCGCTGTTCTGGCCATCGTGCTATTGGCGTCAATCGCCCCGCTTCGGGCGGAACAAGTTACTTGGAGTTTCGATGACGTCCAGCACGTCGGCGGCTTTAGAACGGAAGTCGAAGGTCAACCCGCGCTGATTGACAGTCCTGTCGGCAAGGCCATTCAGTTCAACGGCAAGGATCAGAGCCTCTTCGTCGCCGGACGGGGCTTGGTGGGAGCACGGACTTTTACGATTGAGGCCATCTTCCGCCCTGAGGGCGGGCCCTTCCAGCAGCGTTTCGTGCACATAGCGGAAACAGATCCGGTCACGGGCTTGGACGCGCGTCCCACCGGCACGAATGACCCCAACCCGCGCTTCATGTTCGAAGTTCGCGTGGAGGGCGGTAGCTGGTACCTGGATGCCTTCGTGAACAGCAAGGCCGGCAACAAGCCGTTGATCTTCCCGGACAAGCGTCATCCGCTGAATCAGTGGTATGCCGTTCAGCAGACTTACGACGGCAAGACCTACCGGGCTTACGTCGATGGCATTCTGCAGGGCGAAGGCGATGTCGCATTCACGCCCCATGGTCCCGGCCATGTCCGGATTGGAGCGCGCATGAATCGCATCGATTACTTTACGGGCTCCGTGGCGAAAATTCGCTTTACGGACAGGTCTTTGTCACCGGCAGAATTTCTGCAGCTGCCGAAATAGATACAGGTCAGAAACTTTTTCGAAGAACAAGCTAAGTTCTGGAGCGAAATATGAAGAGGTTTGTCATTTGTGCGATCGGGGCCACCGCTATGTTTTCGGCTGCCAATGCTGCCACGCCAGGTTGGCCTACCTATGGTCTTGACAATGGTGGTACGCGTTATTCCCCGCTCACCCAAATCACGCCCGCCAATGTTCACCAGTTAAGGCCCGCTTGGGAGTATCACATGCGGCCGGCTGACACGCCTGTCCCCAGCGGCGGCAGGGCGCGAAGCCTGACCTCGCAGGCCACGCCGCTGGAGATTGACGGCGTTCTCTACCTGTCCACGCCCTATCAACGTGTTGTTGCTCTGGACGCCATCACGGGCAAGGAAATCTGGGTCTACCAATTGCCGAACCAAGACAATGCTTCCACGCGCGGCGTTGCCTGGTGGCCTGGCTCGGGGCGGATCGGTGCGCGCATCATCTTCGGCACGGTGCAGGGCCGCCTGATTGCACTGGACGCGAAGACGGGCCAGCCCGTGCCGGGCTTCGGCGAGAATGGCGTCGTCAACCTGAAGACACCGGAAATCATGAATGGCTTTCCAAACGCAGCCTATGGCCTGACCGCTCCGCCCAGCATCTATAAAAACATTGTCATCGTCGGTGCGCGCGTGCAGGAGCAGCCCGTGAAAGGTCCGTCCGGCGACGTCCGTGCCTATGACGCTATTTCGGGGAAGCTGCTCTGGACCTTTCACGCCATTCCGCCTGCCGGGACCAAAGGAAGCGAAACCTGGCAGGGCGACAGCGCGCGTCAGCGTTCGGGTGTCAATGTCTGGAACATGATGACCGTCGATGACCGGCGGGGAATCGTTTATCTCCCGTTCGGCGCGCCGACCATGGACCGCTATGGTGGCGACCGGCTAGGCGACAATCTTTATAGCGACAGCCTGGTCGCGGTGGACGCGCAGACGGGAAAATATATCTGGCACTACCAGGTTACACGGCACGATATATGGGATTACGATCTGCATCTGCCGCCCACGCTCGTCGACGTCAGGCGGGATGGCCGGACAATCCCTGCGGTCGTCGCGATGAACAAGACCGGCATCATGTTTATTCTCAATCGCGTCACCGGCGAGCCGCTGTTCAAGATCCGTGAGGTTGCGACACCGCCGTCAAAGGTCGAGGGTGAGGTTATCGCTTCGACGCAACCGATACCGGAAAAACCGGTCCAACTAACGCGCAACAGCTTTGCGTTCAGCGAGATCGCGACCGTGACGCCAGAGCTCACGGCAAACTGCAAAGCCTGGATCGACCGCGACAAACTTCAACCGAGCGTGGCCTTCGAGACCATTCCCTCCGATACGCCGATCATTCGGTTTCCTGGCGCAGAAGGGGGTCCCGAATGGGGCGGGGGCGCGTTCGATCCCAAGCAAGGCGTTTACATTGTCGCCCAAAATGCCTTGGGCTATGTCGAAAAGCTTGTAAAGCGGCCCGATGGCTCTTGGGGGTTCACCACGGCTCATTTTCGCGATCCCGCCACGAATATGATGTGCCAAGAGCCGCCATGGGGTGAGCTGGTGGCTGTGAACGTTTCGACAGGCGATATCGCCTGGCGTGTTACTCTGGGCATCTCCGACCAGGCGCCGGAAGGCAAGAAGAACACCGGCCGTCCCGCCAATGCCGGACCCACGTTGACGGCCAGCGGGCTGGCGTTCATCGGCGCCACGGACGATGCCCGGTTCCGCGCGTTCGATTCTCGCTCGGGCAAGGAGCTGTGGACCTATAAACTGGAATATTCCGCCCATTCCACGCCGATGACGTTCATGGGCAAGGATGGACGGCAATATGTGGGAATTGTCGCGACAGGCGGCAGTTACCTGCACAGCCCTTCGGGGGGCGACAGTCTCATCATGTTCTCGCTCCCCCATGCGAAGTAGCGTGCTGGAGCAGGCCGATGACCTATGCAATGGGGGGCTGGGTGTGCGACGCTAGCTTGCGTTGAACCACGAAGAGTCATTTGCGTGATATAAATGTTGGAGCTGGCCCAACTGGACTGCTTCGTCGCGGCGGCCGAGGAAATGCATTTCGGCCATGCTGCCGCACGGCTGAACATGACCCAGCCAACGCTCAGCCGTCAAATCAAGGCGCTGGAGAGAGCCCTCAAAGTTGAGCTCTTCGAGCGCGCCAATCGAACGGTAAAGTTGACCTCGGCTGGCCAGGTTTTCTTGCCGGAAGCCAAGAGGATACTGAGCCTGGTCGAAAGCGCGGCGAATTGGACGCGGCGGGCATGGCAAGGCGAGGCGGGGATTATCCGGCTGGGATTTACCGCCACCGCGGCCTTTGTCGATCTTCCGCTCATTCTCGAGCAAGCGGCGTCGGAGTTGCCTGACGTTAAACTTTTTCTGAAGGAAGGAACGAGCGCCGCGCAAATGGACGCCTTGCTGGCTGGGACGTTGGATGCCGCACTGTTGCGCCCCCCGGTTGACCGGTCCAAATTTGGCATCATGCAAGTCCGGCGTGAGCGATTCATCGCGGCGCTTCACAAGAATGACCCGCGCGCGAGCCAAAAGGAACTCACACTTGGCGATTTCGATGGGAAGGATTTCATCATGTATTCGGTGGACGGCGCCGGATATAGCCATCGCATGCTGACCGAGATGTTCGAGCGGGAGGGCGTTTCTCCCATCATGATCCACCATTTGGATCAGAACCATTCCATTCTCGCCCTGGTTTCCGCAGGCCTTGGAGCCGCTTTGGTGCCGGACTCATTGGCACAGCTTTCATTTTCCAATGTTGTATTCAGAAGTGTCTCGCTGAATCCGCCCGATCCGCTGGAAATGTTTTTATCCTGGCGCCCGGAAAATGAAAATCCGGTGTTGCCGGTTTTCCTGTCTCTGTGCCGAACGCTATTTTCAAGGCCCAACTCTCCCGCACCCGCTGGGCAAAGTGCCCCGCTGCGCAAGCGATTAAAACGTTAGTTGTTGCGAAGGCCGCTCCGCCTCGGAACATGAAGGGGGTATGCGATACCGGAAATTCTCCATAGGGACCGGCTCATTCGAGCGCCTGAGACCGTTTGCAAGTTTCCATTTGGGCGCGGAGATGATCGGCGGCGGGGGCGAGCTTGCGTCCCGTGAATGTGTCCAGCCCGTAACGCAAGGCGCTGAAGCCGCTGCGGAGGTTGATGGCAAAGGCCCAAACCAGGGCGAAACCGATCACTTCAAAAAGCGCCGGCAGAACGCCGCGATAGCGCCGTGTCAGAAGGACCCTGTTGCGGACAAAAAAACCGCCGCGCTCACCTCTCACCAACGGCATGGCGCCGATCAAGGGTACGCGTGCATAGGTCGACCTTTGCCTGGGGTGATAGAAAACCGCCGCCGTCACAGTGGCCATCTTCAGTCCCGCGCGGCGCACCCGCCTGACAAAATCGATCTCATCGCCCCACATAAAGAATGTGTAGTCGATATTGCCGATGCGGGCGATGACGCCGGTTGTGAAGAGTGTGCCGTTAAAGGGGCTGATTTCATTGCCAATGATATCGAACGCTTGCGCCTCTTGCCGGCTGGTTATGGTGTTTCCCGCCGGAGATTTCAGCGATGACGACAACCTGTCTTGCGCCTCTTCGTCCAGAACCAGCGGGTTGGATACGTCCAGCATATTCTTTTCGGAATGGCTCAGTTGCGCTCCCAGACATTCCGGGCTTGCAAAACCGTCATCGTCCATAAGCCAGATGGCGTCGGCGCCGGAAGCCAGTGCAACCTCCACCCCGATGTGAAAGCCGCCTGCGCCTCCGATATTGTGCGGCAGACGAATAATACGCAGCCTCTCATCTTCGATGTGACTCAGCGCGGCCCTGGCGTCATCGGCGCCATTGTTGTCAATGACGATGATGCGAAATACCGCATGGGTCTGTTGCAGAACCGAGGTCACGCAACGCCGAAGTAAGGCCGGGCGATTGTAGGTCACGATGACAGCGGTGACCCGGTCTGTTCTGCTTAGCATCTTGGCCGCCAAATCTCCGCCCTCTAGCAAAGCCGGGAAAGTTCCTTGTCGAAAAGCGATAACCCCCGGGCGCAGGCCTGGTCCATATTGTAATAGATATAATCGCCGAGCCTGCCGGCGAACCAGACTTTGCCGGCAAGCTTCCCGGCCTCGTTTTGATAGGGCTTGAGTTTGGCAGCGCTATCGGGCGTGGGTATGGGATAGTAAGGCTCGTTTTCCCCCGGCCGGTAGGCTTGCGGATATTCATACATGAGCACCGTCCGTGGCCCGCGCTCGCCCGTCAGATGCTTCATTTCCGTCACGCGCGTGAAGTCGAAGTCATTGGGATAATTGATGGTGGCGACTGGCTGGAACAGATCGGCGTCCAAGCTGCAAGATTCAAAGCGCAGGCTCCGGTACGGCAGCGCGCCGAAGGCATAGCCGAAATACTGATCGATCGGTCCGGTAAAAACCATGCGATCCGCAACGTCTTGGCCTTGAAGGGATTCCCAATCCCGCTCCAATTCGATGTCGATATTGGGATGACTGAGCATGCGGGAAATCATGCTGGTATAGCCCTGCGCCGGAATGGCCTGATAGCGGTCCTGGAAATAGCGGTCGTCGGCGCCGATCAGCACCGGTACGCGCGCGGTGACGCCGGGATCAAGCTGCTCCGGCGTCAGGTCCCATTGCTTGCGCGTATAGTTCAGAAAGATTTTGTCGTAGATATAGTCGGCGAGGCTGCGAATATCCTTATCGCCGGATTGACGCAGCTTGATGATCGGGGTCTTGCTGTCTTTGCCATAGTCGCGCAGCAAACTGTCGCGATAGCGCTGTGCCTGGGCCGCAGGAAACAGCATCTCGATGGCGTCGAGATTGAACGGTAGCGGCACCAGCTTGCCGTCCACTTGGGCCTTGACCCGATGGACATAGGGGCGCCAGGCCGTGAACTGGGACAGAAAATCCCAGACTTTCTGGCTGTTGGTATGAAAGATGTGCGGCCCATAACGATGGGTCAGAATGCCGTTTTCATCGCGTTCGTCGAAGGCGTTGCCGGCCACATGGTTTCGCCGGTCTATCACCAGCACCTTTTGGTTCAATTCGCGCGCAATCCGTGCCGCAACGGTTGCGCCTGTGAAGCCCGCGCCGACAATCAACCACTGGTATCTGGGCATGCTGAGATATGCTCCAACGCCGCGAACGACGCATGACAAAGCCGAAAATCTTGATAGGGGCGAATTTGGGGCGGTTTGGGCGGGATGTCCATCAGGGCAAATCCTGTCCTTGCCGTCATTCGCCAAAGCCGCAGCCAGCGGCTAATATGGCGCAAACGGGAATCGCCTTTGCGCTTTGCTCCTTTGGTCTTGCTCACTGCCCTTGCACTCGCCGCTTGCAACGGCCGTCCACAGCCGCCGCCTTGGATGCGCCCGGCCGAGAAGCCCCGGGACGAGAATTACCATGGCGGACCAGCCGCCATGCTGCTCAAGCATGACGCCAATCATGACGGCACGATCACGCGCGGCGAACTGATCGCGGGCCTGAAGGCCGATTTCGCCACCCATGATATCCGCCGCAAAGGCTGCCTGGATGCCGAGCAGTCCGGTCAGATCAATCAAGCGCGGGTGGATGCCGATCAATCCACCGCCACGCCGGTGATGGATTGGAGCCAGGACGGTTGCATCGATTACACCGAATTTTCCGCAGCGCCCTATTCGTTGTTCGACCAGCTCGACGCCAATCGTGACAGCAAGCTGGAGCCCAAGGAGTTGCAGCGTGCCGGCGCGCGGCCCCGTGATCGGGACGAATCGGAACGCGGCGATGGCGAGAATCGCACACCCCCGGGTCCGCCACAGGAGGGCGGACGTTAACGGATTGCCACAAGGGCCCGCCCAACTGCTTGACAGGGCAGGGGTACCCCCGTACATCGGCCCCCTTCGCGCGTCTCTCCGTCTTGTCTTTCGGGGAACCGCTGCGGGGGCGTAGCTCAGTTGGTTAGAGTGTCGGCCTGTCACGCCGAAGGTCGCGGGTTCGAGCCCCGTCGCTCCCGCCATTTTCCTCCCGGAAATGGCCATTGTTAAGAACGACTCGCAATTAGCGGGCGGCTTTCCACGACCTTCTTTGCCGGACCCTTAAGCTAAGAATTTTCCTGTTCTTCCGCGGCGAATCTTCCGTTAAACCGCATGCGCGCGTGGGCGGTGACGGCCTATACTGCACCCGCGAATAACACGGGCCTGACCTGCGGGGACGTCTGGGGGCGACGGGGCAGGGCCACGGGGTATGCGTATGGAAGAATTGCTGCTCGAATATCTGCCGATCCTGATTTTCATCGGGCTGGCAGCCGTTCTGGGCGGGGCGTTGATCGTGATTCCGCTGCTGATCGCCCCCAGCAAGCCAGATCCTGAGAAATTGTCGGCCTATGAATGCGGCTTTCCCGCCTTCGGGGATGCGCGCATGAAATTCGATGTGCGTTTCTATCTGGTCGCCATCCTGTTCATCATCTTCGATCTGGAAGTGGCGTTTCTGTTCCCCTGGGCCATCACGCTGGGGACCATCGGTCTATTCGGCTTCTGGTCGATGATGGTGTTTTTGGGCGTGCTGACCGTCGGCTTCATCTATGAATGGAAGAAAGGCGCCCTGGAATGGGAGTGATCCGCCCCCCTTCTGATTCATTTGGCGGCGCGGCCCGCGCGGGTGTTGAGGGGGCGAGCGCTTCCATCACCGACAACGATCCTTATTTCAAGGCGCTGCAGGCGGAGATGGCCGACAAGGGCTTTCTGGTCACCAGCTCCGAAGCCCTGGTGAATTGGGCGCGCACCGGCTCGCTGATGTGGATGACCTTTGGGCTCGCCTGTTGCGCGGTGGAGATGATGCAGGCCTCCATGCCGCGTTACGATCTGGAGCGGTTCGGTTTCGCCCCGCGCGCCTCACCGCGCCAAAGCGATGTGATGATCGTCGCCGGCACCCTGACCAACAAGATGGCGCCTGCCTTGCGCAAGGTCTACGACCAGATGCCGGAGCCGCGTTATGTGATCTCCATGGGCTCTTGCGCCAATGGCGGCGGCTATTACCACTATTCCTATGCCGTGGTGCGCGGCTGCGACCGTATCGTGCCGGTGGACATTTACGTGCCCGGCTGTCCGCCCACCGCCGAGGCGCTGGTTTACGGCATCCTGCTGTTGCAGCGGAAGATCCGCCGCACCGGCACCATCGAGCGCTGATATGAGCGATTTGGCATCCTTAAGCGAAAGCATCAAATCCGCGCTGGGCGGCGCGGTGACGGGCGTGACGCTTTTGCGCGGCGAGCTGACCGTGGATGTGCAGGCCGCGGACATTCTCAAAGTGATGGTCCATCTGCGCAACAGCGAGGACTTTAAGATTCTGGTGGATCTGTGCGGCAATGATTGGCCGCAGCGCGCCAAGCGCTTCGATGTGGTCTATCACCTTCTGTCACTGACCAAGAATGCGCGCCTCCGCGTCAAGGCACAGGTCGGCGAGGGCGAGGGCATCCCCTCCATCATCGGCGTCTATCCCGCCGCCGGCTGGTTCGAGCGCGAATGTTTCGATATGTATGGCGTGCCGTTCGCCGATCATCCCGACATGCGCCGCATCCTCACCGATTACGGCTTCTCCGGCTATCCGCTGCGCAAGGACTTCCCGCTCACCGGCTATGTCGAGCTGCGCTATGACGATGAACTCAAGCGCGTGGTTTATCAGCCGGTGCAGCTGGTGCAGGAGTTCCGCGATTTCGATTTCATGAGTCCCTGGGAAGGCGCGCCCCATATCCTGCCGGGTGACGAAAAAGCCGCTGCTCCTGCTGATGCGGGGAAGAAGCCATGAGTACCGTGACACTGGACGCAAAACAGGGTCATCAGTCCGACGATCCCCAACTGACCATCAATTTCGGGCCCCAGCATCCCGCCGCGCATGGCGTCTTGCGGCTGATCCTGGATTTGGACGGCGAGATCGTCACCCGCGTCGATCCCCATATCGGCTTGCTTCATCGCGGCACCGAAAAGCTGATCGAGCACAAGACATATTTGCAGGCGATTCCCTATTTCGACCGGCTGGACTATGTCGCGCCGATGAACCAGGAACATGCTTTCTGCCTGGCTATTGAAAAACTATTGGGCCTGGAAGTGCCCAGGCGCGGCCAATATATCCGCGTGCTGTTCTCCGAGATCGGCCGGCTGCTCAACCATCTGCTCAATGTCACCACCCAGGCGATGGATGTAGGCGCGCTGACCCCGCCGCTGTGGGGTTTTGAAGAACGCGAAAAGCTGATGGTGTTCTATGAGCGCATCTCCGGCAGCCGCATGCATGCTGCTTATTTCCGTCCCGGCGGGGTGCATCAGGACATGCCGCCCGGCCTGGCCGAAGACATTCTCAAATTCTGCGACCACTTCATTATCGTGCTGGACGATATCGAAGGCTTGTTGACCGAAAACCGCATCTTCAAGCAGCGTAATGTGGATATCGGGATTCTCACCCGCGCCGAGGCCGAGATGTGGGGTATGTCGGGGGTGATGCTGCGGTCCACCGGCGTGAAGTGGGATTTGCGCCGCAGCCAGCCTTACGAATGCTACAACGAACTGGATTTCCAGATTCCCATCGGCAAGAACGGCGACAATTACGACCGTTATGTGATGCGCATGGAAGAAATGCGCGAAGCCACCAAAATCATGCGCCAGTGCATCGAGAAGATGCCGGCGGGTCCGGTGGTCTCCGGCGACAACAAGGTGGTGCCGCCGCGCCGCGGCGAAATGAAGACCTCGATGGAAGCCCTGATCCATCACTTCAAGCTTTACACCGAAGGCTTTCATGTCCCGGCGGGCGAGGCCTATGCAGCGGTGGAAGCGCCCAAGGGCGAGTTCGGCGTCTATCTGGTGGCCGACGGCTCCAACAAGCCCTATCGCTGCAAGATCCGGGCGCCGTCTTATGTGCACCTTCAGGCGATGGATTACATGTGCAAGGGCCACATGCTGGCCGATGTATCGGCGGTGCTGGGTTCGCTCGACATCGTGTTCGGTGAGGTGGACCGGTGAGCAACACAGATATCGCCCAGAAGCAGCTGGACGCCTACAACGCGCAGGACGTTGACACGATGATGGCCTTTTATGCGCCAGATGTCGTGGTGTCGGGCCTGAACGGGGCGCCGACCGAAACCAGCCGCGATGCGCTGCATGCCCGTTACACCAAGGCCTTCGCCCAGTTTCCCCAGAACAAGGCTGAACTGGTCAATCGCATCGCCGTCGGCAACACCGTCGCCGATCATGAACATGTCATTCGCGCACCCGGTGGCGAGACCTTTGATGTCATCGCCATTTACACCTTCAAGGACGGGCTGATCAGCCGCGTCGATTTCGCAAAGTAGGATCATGTCGCTTCGCCGCCTTGCCCCGCCGGACATCCAGCCCGCCAGTTTCGCCTTCAGCGCGGAGAATGCGCAATGGGCCATGGCGACCATTGCGAAGTATCCGCCGAGCCGCCAGGCCAGCGCAGTGATCTCGCTGCTCTGGCGCGGCCAGGAACAAGAGGGCTGGGTCACCCATCCCATGGTGGAAAGCATCGCCAAGATGCTGTCGATGCCCTTTATCCGGGTGCTGGAAGTGGCGACCTTCTACACCATGTTCAATTTGCAGCCGGTGGGCACGCTGATCCAGGTCTGCACCACCACGCCCTGCTGGCTGCGCGGCTCCGACGCCGTGGTGGCGGCCTGCAAGAAGCATATTCACCCGCATGAAAAGACACTGTCGGCGGACGGCAAATTTTCCTGGATGGAAGTGGAATGTCTGGGCGCCTGCGTCAACGCGCCCATGCTGCAGATCGGCAGTGACTTTTATGAAGATATCGACGGCCCCGTCACCGAACGACTGATCGCCGATTTACGCGCCGGCAAAGCCATCAAGCCCGGTCCGCAAAACCGCCGAATCGCGTCGGAGCCGGAGGGCGGGGCACTGAGCCTGACCGATCCCACGCTGTATGACGGCTCGATCATCGGCAAATACAAGGTGCAGGCGCCTTCGCCGCCCGTCGAAGCCAAGAAGCCGGGAGCCTGATCCGATGCTCGCCGACAAGGACCGCATTTTCACCAATCTCTACGGCTTGCAGGATCCCGGCCTGGAAGGCGCGAAGAAGCGCGGCCAATGGGACAACACCAAGGCCATTCTGGAACTGGGTCCGGAGACCATTGTCGAGATCATGAAAAAGTCCGGCCTGCGCGGCCGCGGCGGCGCAGGCTTTCCCACGGGTCTCAAATGGTCCTTCATGCCCAAGGAGATCAAGGAGCGGCCGCATTATCTGGTGGTCAATGCCGACGAATCCGAGCCCGGCACCTGCAAGGACCGGGACATCATGCGTCACGATCCGCATACCTTGGTGGAAGGCTGCCTGGTCGCCAGCTTCGCGATGCGGGCGCATGCCTGTTACATCTATGTACGCGGCGAATTCATCCGCGAGCGCGAGGCGTTGCAGCGCGCCGTTGACGAAGCCTATGCCGCCAAGCTGATCGGCAAGAACAATATTCACGGCTGGGATTTCGATCTTTATGTCCATCATGGCGCGGGCGCCTATATCTGCGGCGAGGAAACTGCGCTGCTGGAATCCCTGGAAGGCAAGAAGGGCCAGCCGCGGCTGAAGCCGCCATTCCCGGCCAATGTCGGGCTCTATGGCTGTCCCACCACCGTTAACAATGTGGAGAGCATCGCGGTCGCGCCCACCATCATCCGGCGCGGCGCCGACTGGTTTGCCGGGATCGGGCGTCCCAACAATACCGGCACCAAGGTGTTCTGCATTTCCGGCCATGTGAACAAGCCCTGCAATGTCGAAGAGGAAATGGGCATCCCCTTGCGCGAGCTGATCGACAAGCATTGCGGCGGGGTGCGCGGCGGCTGGGACAATCTCTTGGCGGTGATCCCCGGTGGCGCCTCGGTACCGCTGTTGCCCAAAAGCATTTGCGACGATGTGTTGATGGATTTCGACAGTTTGAAAGCGGTGCAGTCGGGCCTTGGCACGGCGGCGGTAATCGTGATGGACAAGTCCACCGACGTGATCAAGGCGATCCAGCGGCTGGCCTATTTCTACAAGCATGAATCTTGCGGCCAATGCACGCCTTGCCGCGAAGGCACGGGTTGGATGTGGCGGGTGATGACCCGGATGGTGAAGGGCAACGCTCAGGTCGCCGAGATCGATCTGCTGCAGGAAGTCAGCAAGGAGATCGAAGGCCACACCATCTGCGCATTAGGCGATGCGGCGGCCTGGCCGATCCAGGGCCTGATCCGCCATTTCCGTCCCGAGATCGAAAAGCGCATCGCCCAATTCTCGAAAATGGCGGCGGAGTAAGCCATGGCCACGCGCAAGCTGATCGTCGACGGCAAGGAAATCGAGGCGGATGAGGCCATCACCTTGTTGCAAGCCTGCGAGCAGGCGGGGGCGGAGATTCCGCGCTTCTGCTATCACGAACGTCTGTCGGTGGCGGGCAATTGCCGCATGTGTCTGGTGGAATGGGTGGGCGCCCCCAAGCCGCAGGCCAGCTGTGCGCTGCAGGTCAAGGACATCTTCCCCAACAAGGACGGCACGCCTGCCAAGATCAACACCACCTCACCCTATGCGCGCAAGGCGCGCGAAGGGGTGATGGAATTTTTGCTGATCAACCATCCCCTGGATTGCCCGATCTGCGACCAGGGCGGGGAATGCGACCTGCAGGACCAGGCCATGGGCTATGGCCGCGCCGCCTTCCACCGCTTCAACGAGAACAAGCGCGCCGTCGAAGACAAATATATGGGCCCGCTGGTCAAAACCATCATGACCCGCTGCATCCAATGCACCCGCTGCGTGCGCTTCGCCACCGAAGTGGCGGGCGTTCCCGATCTGGGCGCGACGGGCCGCGGCGAGGATATGGAGATCACCACCTATCTGGAAAAGGCCTTCGCATCCGAACTGTCGGGCAATGTGGTGGATCTGTGCCCGGTGGGCGCGCTGACGTCCAAGCCTTATGCCTTTAACGCCCGGCCCTGGGAGCTGCGCAAGACCGAAAGCGTGGATGTGATGGACGCGCAGGGCTGCAACATCCGCGTCGATACGCGGGGGCCCCAGGTGATGCGGGTGCTGCCGCGCCTGAATGAAGAAGTGAACGAAGAATGGATTTCCGACAAGGCGCGCCATGCCTGTGACGGGCTGGTGCGGCAGCGTCTCGACCGCCCCTATATCCGCGTCCATGGCAAGCTGAAGCCCGCCAGTTGGAGCGAGGCCTTTGCCGCCATCGCCGCCAAGGTGCGCAGCACTTCGCCGGACAAGATGGCCGCCATTGTCGGCGATCTGGCGGCGGCGGAAGAGATCAAGGCGCTGAAGGATTTGATGACCGCGTTGCGTGTCACCAATCTGGATTGCCGCCAGGATGGTTCCAAAGTCGGCGGCGGCCCGCGCCAAACCTATCTGTTCAATTCCACGATTCAGGGCGTGGAAGCCGCCGACGCCATTTTGTTGGTGGGCGCCAATCCGCGCTGGGATGCGCCGGTGCTCAATGCCCGCATCCGCAAGGCCTGGCTGGCCTCGGGCGTTAAGATCGCCAATATCGGTCCGGCGGTGGACCTGACCTATCCGGCGCAGCAGCTGGGCTCTGATATGGCGGTGCTGGAGCAGATCGCGGGCGGCAGCCACGATTTCGCGAAAGTGCTGACCGAGGCCAAGCGGCCAATGATCGTGCTGGGCTCGGGCGTGCTCACCCGCAAGGACGGCGCGGCGATCCTGAAACTGGCGGCCAAGATCGCGGCCGATACCGGCATGATCGGTCCCGCCGGCACCCCTGCCGAAGGCGGCTGGAACGGATTCAATATCCTGCACACCGCGGCGTCGCGCGTGGCGGCGCTGGACCTCGGCTTCCTGCCGGGATCGGGCGCGCGCGATCTAGCCAAAATTGTCGATGGCGCGCAGAAGGGCGAGATCGATTTCATTTATTCCTTGGGCGCCGACGAATTCGATCTGGCGCATCTGGGCCGCGCCTTTGTCGTTTATCAGGGCAGCCATGGCGATGCCGGCGCCCATCATGCCGACGTGATCCTGCCCGGCGCCGCCTATACCGAGAAAGACGGGCTTTATGTGAATTTCGAAGGCCGGGTGCAGCAGGGGCGCCGCGCCGCCTTCCCGCCGGGCGAAGCCAAGGAAGACTGGGCCATCCTGCGCGCCCTTTCCGACGTGCTTGGCGTGAAATTGCCTTACGACAATCGCGCCCAGCTGGTGACGGCGATCCAGAAGGATGCGCCCCATTTCGCCCAGCTCCATGTTGCGCCGGTGCATGCCGAAACCTCGGCGGTTGTCTGGGGCGGCATCGGCGAAAGCGGTGCCTTGGACGGTGCGCCGGTCGCCGCCGCGATCACCGATTACTATCTCACCAACCCAATCGCGCGGGCCAGCGAGACCATGGCAAAATGCAGCCAGGAACTGGTGCATGGCGCGCGCCAGATGGCGGCGGAGTAGCCATGGCGCTGATCCCCTTTTGGCAAAATCTTGGGTTGCCCTATGGCTGGGCCTGGTTTCTCAGCCAGTCGGTGTTCATCACCGTCATCTGTCTGGTGCTGATGTTGTCGGTCGCCGCGGTGATCCTGGCCGACCGCAAGATCTGGGCGGCGGTGCAGATGCGCCGCGGCCCCAATGTGGTGGGCCCGTTCGGCCTGCTTCAGACCATCGCGGATGCACTGAAGTTCCTGTTCAAGGAAGTCATCGTCCCGGCCGGCGCCAACAAGGTGATCTTCTTCCTGGCCCCGCTGGTCAGTGTGATGGTGGCCTTCATCGCCTGGGCGGTGATCCCCTTCAACGACGGATGGGTGATCGCCGACATCAATGTCGGCATCCTCTATCTGTTCGCGGTGTCGTCGCTGGGCGTCTATGGCACGGTGATGGCGGGCTGGGCCTCCAACTCCAAATACGCCTTCCTCTCGGCGCTGCGCGCCGCGGCCCAGATGGTGTCCTACGAAGTCTCCATCGGTTTTGTGATGATCACGGTGCTGTTGTTCGCAGGCTCGCTGAACGTCTCCCAGATCGTGCACGCCCAGGAAACCACCGGCGTGCTGAGCTTCCTGCACTGGAATGCCTTTTCCATCCTGTTCCCGATGCTGGTGATCTTCTTCGTCTCGTCCTTGGCCGAAACCCAGCGCCCGCCCTTCGACCTGCTGGAAGCGGAAAGCGAGCTGGTGGCGGGCTTTTTCGTGGAATATTCCTCCGGCCCCTTTCTGCTCTTCTTCCTGGCCGAATATATGAACGTGATCATGCTCTGCGGCATGATGAGCATCCTGTTCCTAGGCGGCTGGCTGTCGCCCATCAACATGTGGCCGTTCAACATTCCGGTCCTGGGCATTTTCTGGTTTCTGTTCAAGACAGCGTTCCTGTTCTTCATGATGGCGATGGTGAAGGCCATGGTGCCGCGCTATCGCTATGACCAGTTGATGCGGCTGGGCTGGAAAGTGTTCCTGCCCACGTCGCTTTTTTGGGTGGTGCTGACGGGGGCCTGGGTGGTCTTCGTTCGCCCGTTTCTGTGAGGGGTGCCCATGGCAAGCCTGGACCGTACCGCGCGCCAAATTTTCTTCTGGGAGTTCATCCAGAGCTTCCTGCTTTCGATGCGCTATTTCTTCGCCCCCAAGGCCACGCTGAATTACCCCTTTGAAAAAGGTCCCCTGTCGCCCCGTTTTCGCGGCGAGCATGCGCTACGCCGCTACGCCAACGGCGAAGAGCGTTGCATCGCCTGTAAATTGTGCGAGGCGATCTGCCCGGCCCAGGCCATCACCATCGAAGCGGAACCGCGTGAGGACGGTTCGCGCCGCACCACCCGCTACGACATCGACATGGTGAAATGCATCTATTGCGGCTTCTGCCAGGAAGCCTGTCCGGTGGACGCGATCGTGGAAGGACCGAATTTCGAGTTCTCCACCGAGACCCGTGAAGAACTTTACTATGACAAGGCCCGGCTGCTCGCCAATGGCGACCGCTGGGAAAAAGAAATCGCCCGCAATCTGGAAATGGACGCGCCTTATCGCTAGGGCCAACGAGAAACCGAATGTTTGAAGCCATAGCCTTCTACTTCTTCTCGGCCATCCTGATCGCCAGCGCGATCATGGTGATTGCCGCGCGCAATCCCGTGCATTCGGTGCTGTTCCTGATCCTGGCCTTTTTCAATGCCGCCGGGCTGTTCGTGCTGATGGGGGCGGAATTCCTGGCGATGATCCTGATCGTGGTCTATGTCGGCGCGGTCGCGGTGCTGTTCTTGTTCGTGGTGATGATGCTGGACATAGATTTCGCCGAACTGAAGCGCGGGACCTTGCAGTATCTGCCGTTCGGCGCGCTGATCGGTTTGATCCTGGTGGCGGAGCTGGGCATGGCCGCCAGCGTGTGGGCATTGGGGCCCGCAGCACGGTCGGCGCTGGCCCAAGCCACGCCTGCCGGCGTCACCAACACCGAGGCGCTGGGGCGCATCCTCTATACCGACTATGTCTATTACTTCCAGATCGCGGGCCTGGTGCTGTTGGTCGCCATGATCGGCGCCATTGTGCTGACGTTGCGCGTCCGGCCCGGTGTGCGCCGGCAGGTGATTTCGGTGCAGAACGCCCGCACCGCCGCGATGGCGGTGGACATGCATGACCTGAAGCCGGGCGAGGGGGCGTGAGCATGGCGATCGGTCTGACCGAGTATCTCACCGTCGCGGCCATCCTGTTCACCATCGGGGTGCTGGGCATTTTCCTCAACCGCAAGAACATCATCATCATCCTGATGTCGGTGGAGTTGATCCTCTTGGCGGTGAACATCAATTTTGTCGCCTTCTCCGCCACTCTGGGCGATCTGGTGGGGCAGGTCTTCGCACTGTTCGTGCTGACAGTGGCCGCCGCCGAGGCGGCCATCGGGCTGGCCATCCTGGTGGTCTATTTCCGCAACCGCGGCACCATCGCGGTTGAGGACGTCAATATGATGAAGGGTTGAAGAAGAGATGTACGCTGCCATCGTCTTCCTGCCGCTTCTGGGGTCCGTCATCGCGGGACTGTTCGGCCGTCTGATCGGCGCGCGCGCCAGCGAGCTTGTCACCACCGGACTGTTGTTCGCCTCCGCCGCCTTGTCGGTGGTGGCGTTCGGCGAGGTGGCGCTGGGCGGCGGCGAGACCCAGATCGTCCCGATCCTGTCCTGGATTCATTCCGGCAGCTTTGTGGCCGACTGGACGGTGCGGGTGGACACCATCACCGCCGTCATGCTGGTGGTGGTGACCGGCGTGTCCTCGCTGGTCCATCTCTATTCCATCGGCTACATGAACGAAGACCCGCACCGGCCGCGTTTCTTTTCCTATTTGTCGCTGTTCACCTTCGCCATGCTGATGCTGGTGACAGCGAACAACTTCTTGCAGCTATTCTTCGGTTGGGAAGGGGTGGGTCTGGCGTCTTATCTTTTGATCGGATTCTGGTACACGCGCCCCAGCGCCAACGCCGCCGCCATCAAGGCCTTTATTGTCAACCGCGTGGGCGACTTCGGTTTCGCGTTGGGCATTTTCGCGATCTGGGCGGTGTTCGGCACCTTGGACTTCGACGCGGTGTTCGCAGCCGCGCCGTCCTTTGTGGGCAAGAGCTTTGTCTTCGCCGGGCACAATCTCGATATCCTGACCACCATCTGCCTTTTGTTGTTCGTGGGCGCGATGGGCAAGTCGGCGCAGCTCGGCCTGCACACCTGGCTGCCCGACGCGATGGAAGGCCCGACCCCCGTGTCGGCCCTGATCCATGCCGCCACCATGGTGACGGCGGGCGTGTTTTTGGTCTGCCGCTGCTCGCCTTTGTTTCAGCTGTCGCCTTTTGCGTTGGAATTCGTCACCGTGATCGGCGCCACAACCGCCTTCTTCGCCGCCTCGGTTGGCCTGTTCCAGAACGACATCAAGCGGGTGATTGCCTATTCGACCTGCTCGCAGCTAGGCTATATGTTCGCCGCCGCTGGCGTCGCCGCCTACAACGCCGCCATGTTCCATCTCTTCACCCACGCCTTCTTCAAGGCGCTGCTGTTTCTGTCGGCGGGCGCGGTGATCCATGCGATGCATCACGAGCAGGACATGCGCAAGATGGGCGGCCTGGCACGCGCCATTCCCTTTACCTGGGCGATGATGCTGATCGGCAATCTGGCCCTGACCGGTGTCGGTATCCCGTTGCTGCATGTCGGATTGGCGGGGTTTTATTCCAAGGACGCCATCATCAATTCCACCTTCGCCGCCCATACCGGGGTGGGTTCCTTTGCTTTCGCGCTGCTGTTGGTGTCGGCCGGCATGACCAGTTTTTATTCCTGGCGCCAGTTCCTGCTGACCTTCCATGGCCGCTATCGCGGCGGCGATATGGATCCGCATGAGGTTCACCACGACGAAGCACATGACGAGCCGCTCAGGGGCGTCGCGGATACCGGCCATTCCCAGACCCATCAGCATCATCTGCCGGCTTTGTCGGAAATCCATGAAGCCCCCAGGGTGATGCTGGTGCCGCTGGGTCTTTTGGCGATCGGCGCGCTGTTCGCGGGCGCGGGCTTCTATCATTATTTCCTGGGCGAAGGGGCGCACGCATTCTGGCGCCATTCCGTCGTGCTGGCGGAAGGCCATGAAGGCCATCTGCCGCTCTGGGTGGAGTTCGGGCCGTTGGCCGTCACCATTACGGGCTTTTTGATCGCCTATTACTATTACATCCTGCATCCCAAGCTGGCGGCGGCGATGCAGGCGCGCCAGGGCATGCTGTATCTGTTTCTTTACAACAAATGGTATTTTGACGAGCTATTTGACTTTCTGTTCGTGCGCCCGGCTTTTGCGCTCGGCCGCTTTTTGTGGAAGCGCGGCGACGGCACGGTGATCGACGGGCTGGGACCGGATGGGGTTGCGGCGCGGGTGCTGGATGCATCCCGCGGCGCGGTGCGGCTGCAGACCGGCTATGTCTATCACTATGCGCTTGCCATGCTGCTCGGCGTGGTGGGGCTGGCCACCTGGTTCATGGTTTCGGGAGGCGCGCCATGAGCCTTCCCATTCTTTCCCTCGTCACCTTTGTGCCTTTGCTGGGCGCGGCGGCTATTCTGCTGATGCCCAAGCCGGGCAGCGCCCGCTGGATCGCTTTGGGCACGACTTTCGTCACCTTTGCGCTGTCGCTGGTGATGTGGTGCCAGTTCGACTCCGCCAATCCGGGCTTTCAGCTGGTCGAGAAGCTGGATTGGCTGGGCGGCGGCATTTCCTATCATATGGGCGTGGACGGGATATCCTTGCTGTTTGTGGTGCTGACCGCCGGGCTGATGCCCTTCTGCATCGCCGCCAGCTGGGAATCGATTGAGACCCGCGTCGCCGAGTACATGGTCGCCTTTCTAGTTCTGGAAACCATGATGATCGGCGTGTTCTGCGCGCTCGACCTTCTGTTGTTCTATGTGCTGTTCGAGGGCGGTTTGATCCCGATGTTCCTGATCATCGGCATCTGGGGCGGCAAGCGGCGGGTTTATGCCAGCTTCAAATTCTTTCTCTACACATTCATTGGCTCGGTGTTGATGCTGCTCGCGATCATGAGCATGTATTGGTACACCGGCACCACCGACATCGTAGCGCTACTGGAAAATCCCAATTTCCCGCCTGGGATGCAGACCTGGCTATGGCTGGCCTTCTTCGCCAGCTTCGCGGTCAAGATGCCGATGTGGCCGGTCCATACCTGGCTGCCGGACGCCCATGTTGAGGCGCCCACCGCCGGTTCGGTGATCCTGGCCGGCATTCTCTTGAAGATGGGCGGTTATGGCTTCCTGCGTTTCTCGCTTCCCATGTTCCCGGCCGCGACCGAAATGTTCGCGCCTTTGGTTTTCACCCTCTCCATTGTCGCCATTATCTACACCTCGCTGGTGGCGCTGGCGCAGGAGGACATGAAGAAGCTGATCGCTTATTCGTCGGTCGCCCATATGGGCTTTGTCACCATGGGCATCTTTACCCTCAACCATCAAGGCATCGAGGGCGGCATCTTCCAGATGCTGTCCCATGGCGTGGTGTCGGGCGCGCTGTTCCTCTGTGTGGGCGTGGTCTATGACCGCTTGCATACGCGCGAGATCGCTGCCTATGGCGGATTGGTCAACCGTATGCCGGTCTATGCCGCCTGTTTCATGGTCTTCACCTTGGCCAATGTCGGAATGCCGGGCACGTCGGGCTTTATCGGCGAATTTCTCACCATGCTGGGCGCCTTCCTGCACAATAGCTGGATCGCGATCTTCGCTGCCACCGGGGTGATCCTGTCGGCGGCTTATGCGCTGTTTCTCTATCGCCGCGTCATCTTCGGCGCGCTGGTCAAGCCCAGCTTGCAGACCATTCAGGACCTCACGGCCCGCGAGGTTGCGCTATTGGCGCCCTTGGCGGTGATCACGGTGCTTTTGGGTGTTTATCCCAAGCCGGTGTTCGACGTCACCACGCCCGCGGTGGCCAAGCTGATCAATGATAACAAGGCGGCGCTGGCGCAGGACCATGCCAACGGAGCGTTGGCACGAGCCAGAGCGACCACCTTAGGAGCGTCCGCGCGAGCGGGAGCGACCACCTTAGAAGTCACGGAACTGCAAAAAGGAGCGGGCCGGTGACTCTGCAAACCGATCTTCTGGTCCTGCTTCCCGAACTGATCCTGGCGGTCGGCGCCATGGCGTTGCTGCTGGCCGGGGCTATCGCAGGGGAAAAAAGCACGCCCGCCATTTCCTGGGGCGCCATCGCGCTGCTGCTGGCATCGGGCGCCGCTGCGGCGATGGGACCGGAGCAGGCCACCGCTTTCGGTCAGGCCTTTGTGTCCGACGCCTTCTCGCGCTTCGCAAAGCTGTTGATCTTGAGTGGGGCGGCCTTCTCAATCCTGCTGGCGGACGAATTTTTCGTTTCCATCAAGCTGTCACGCTTCGAATTGCCCGTTCTGCTGCTGCTGGCCACGCTGGGCATGCTGTTGATGGTGTCATCGAACAGTTTTCTGTCGCTCTATATGGGGCTGGAGCTGCAATCCCTGGCGCTCTATGTGCTGGCGGCCTTCAATCGCGACAATCTGCGCTCCACCGAGGCGGGGCTCAAATATTTCGTCTTGGGCGCCTTGTCGTCCGGCATGCTGCTCTATGGCGTTTCGCTGATCTATGGCTTCACCGGCTCGACGGAATTTTCGGCCATCGCCGCGATCACCGCTGCCGATGGCGCCAGTCTGGGCGTGATCTTCGGTCTGGTTTTTTTGATCGCGGGCCTGGCGTTCAAGGTTTCCGCCGTGCCCTTTCATATGTGGACGCCCGACGTTTATGAGGGCGCCCCCACGCCGGTCACCGCCTATTTCGCCACTGCCGCCAAGGTGGCGGCGCTTTGCCTGTTCCTGCGCGCCATTCTAGTGCCGTTCCCCGACCTCTTGCAGCAATGGCGGCAGATCATCGTCTTCATTTCGGTGCTCTCGATGGCTCTGGGCGCCATCGCCGCCATCGGCCAGACCAACATCAAGCGCCTGATGGCCTATAGCTCCATCGGTCACATGGGCTATGCGCTTCTGGGCCTGGCGGCGGGCACCAGTTTGGGCGCGCGGGGCGTGCTGATCTATCTGGCGATCTATGTCGCCACCAATTTGGGCGTCTTTGCCTGCATCCAGGCGATGCGGCGCGGCGGCAAACAGGTGGAAGGCATCGGCGATCTGGCGGGGCTGGCGCGCACGGACCTGAAGCTGGCGCTGCTCTTTTCCATGCTGTTCCTCAGCCTGGCGGGCTTGCCGCCCTTGGCCGGATTCTTCGCCAAATTCTATGTCTTCCTGGCTGCCATGGAAGCCGGACTGATTGTGCCCGCCGTGCTGGGCGTTTTGGCCAGCGCCATAGGGCTGGTCTATTACCTCAGGCTGGTGAAGGTGATGTTCTTCGATGAACCGGCGGATGCGCTGGATGGCCAAGTGGGACTGGGCTCGCGCGCCGTCATGATCCTGTCGGGCGTGGTGGCGCTGTTCTTCATCTTTGCGGCGTCCCCCATTCTCAATGCCGCCGATGGGGCCGCGAAAGCCTTGCTGCCTTGACCTCCTGGCCGCGGGGCTATGGCCATATCGCCCATCAGACATTGGATTCCACCAGCAGCGAGGCGCGCCGCCTGGCCGAGGCCGGCGAGGCAGGCCCGCTCTGGATCAGCGCCGAGCATCAAAGCGCCGGCCGTGGCCGCCGGGGCCGGGCCTGGGACACGGGTACGGACAATCTAGCCGCCACCTTGCTGCTGCGGCCCAAGGCGCGGGCTTCGGCATTCGGGCAATTGTCCTTTGTGGCGGCGCTGGCGGTGGCCGAGATGGCGCTGGAATTTGCGCCCCATGCCGCGATTAGCCTGAAATGGCCCAATGATGTGCTGGCGGACGACAAAAAGCTGGCGGGCATGCTTTTGGAGTCGGGCGGCGATTGGCTCTCAATCGGCATTGGGGTGAATTTGGCGCATTTTCCGCGCGCCACGGAATTTCCCGCCATCGCCCTGGCGCAACTGGGCATTGTGCCGCCGTCACCCCAGGACGCCTTGCGCGTCCTCGCCGGACGCTTTGCCCATTGGTATGATGCCTGGATGCATCAAGGCTTTGAGACGATACGCACCGCCTGGCTGGCGCGGGCCCATGGCCTGGGCGGGCCCATTCGCGCACGGCTGCCAAACGAAAGCCATGACGGGGTGTTCGAAGGCTTGGATGCGGACGGGTCGTTGCTGCTCAACCAGCAGGGGCGGATGCGGACGATCACGGCGGGCGAGGTGTTTTTCTGATGTTGCTTGCGATTGACGCCGGAAACACCAACATCGTTTTTGCCGTTTACGACGGTGAAAAGATGCGCGCCCAGTGGCGTGCCGTCACCCAAGTCTCGCGCACCTCGGACGAATATGCGGTGTGGCTGGGCCAGCTTTTGGAGCTGGAAGGACTTACCTTCGCCGATCTGGATGCCGCCATCATCGCCACCGTGGTCCCGGCCGTGCTGTTCGATCTGCGCGATCTGTGCCGCAAATATCTCAAGACCGAACCCTTGTGGGTCGGCAATCCGGCGCTGGATCTGGGGCCAAAGCCCAGTGTGGACCGCCCCGAGACGGTGGGCGCCGACCGGCTGTGCAACACCGTGGCGGCGCATGCCACCTACAAGGGCGCAGTGATTGTGGTGGATTTCGGCACCGCCACCAATTTCGATATCGTGGCCGAGAACGGCGCCTTTGACGGCAGCGTGATCGCGCCGGGCGCCAATTTGTCCATCGAGGCGCTGCATCAGGCGGCGGCGCTGCTTCCCCGCGTCGCCATTCACCGCGCCCAGAAGGTGATCGGGCGCGACACCGTCTCCAGCATGCAGTCGGGCGTCTATTGGGGCTATGTCGGGCTGATCACCGGCCTGATCAACGGCATCAAGGCCGAGTATGGCAAGCCCATGACGGTGGTGGCGACCGGCGGGCTGGCGCATCTGTTTAGGCCCGATATCCCGGCCATCGAGCATGTCGATCCCGACCTCACCATGCGCGGATTGATGCTGATCCACGCGCGCAACAGAAAGTAGTGGATCGCTTGGCACCGCAGGATGAGCTGGTCTTTCTGCCCTTGGGCGGATCGGGCGAGATCGGCATGAATTTCAACGCCTATGGCTTCGGGCCGGACGGCGCGCGGCAATGGATCATTGTCGATTGCGGCGTCTTGTTCGGGCGCGAAGGCACTACGCCCGGCGTGGACTTGATGATGCCGGACATCCGCTATTTGAGCGAACAGCGCCAGAATGTGCTGGGCATCATCGCCACCCATGCCCATGAGGATCATATCGGCGCCATCGCCCCGCTCTGGCCGTCTTTGCACTGCCCCATCTATGCCACCCCGTTCACGGCGCGGCTGATCACCGGAAAATTGGAAGAGGCCGGTCTGGCGTCGAAGGTAGCAGTGAAGGAAGTGCCGGTGGGCGGCCAGATCGCGCTGGGTCCTTTCACTCTGGATTTTATCTCCATCACCCATTCGATCCTGGAGCCCAATCTGCTCGCTATCCGCACGCCCCTGGGCACGGTGGCCCATACCGGCGACTGGAAGATCGATCCCAATCCCATGCTGGGCGAGGCGACCGACACCGAGGCGCTGGAGAAGCTGGGCAATGAGGGCGTCCTGGCGCTGGTGTGCGATTCCACCAATGCCTTGGTGCCGGGCAGTTCGGGCTCGGAAGCGCAAGTGCGCGAAAACCTGACCGCGCTGGTGGGCACGCTGAGGGGGCGGGTGGCGGTGACGGGTTTCGCCTCCAATGTGGCGCGGCTGGACTCTGTGGCGCGGGCCGCAAAAGCCCATGGCCGGCGTATCGCGCTGGTGGGCCGCTCGATGCAGAAGATGGTCCAGGCGGCGCGCGAGACCGGCTATCTGAAGGACTTTCCCCCCGTACTGGACGAGACCGAAGCCGCCGATCTGCCCGCACACAAGGTCTTGTATCTGTGCACCGGCAGCCAGGGCGAGCCGCGCGCGGCGCTGGCCCGCATCGCCGATAGCAGCCATCCCCATGTGCAGCTGGACGAAGGCGATGCGGTGATCTTTTCCAGCCGTGTCATTCCGGGCAACGAGCTGGCCATCGCCGAGATTCAGAACAAGCTGGCGGCGCTGGGCGTCGACCTTTTGACGGTGGACGATCATCATGTTCATGTCTCGGGTCATCCCTGCCGCGACGAGTTGGCTCAGATGTATCGCTGGATACGCCCCCAGTTGGCGCTGCCGGTGCATGGTGAGATGCGCCATCAAGTGTCTCACGCCAAACTGGCCAAGGCGCTGCAAGTGCCCCAAGCCATCGTGCCCGAAAACGGCCAGCTGTTCCGTCTGGCGCCGGGCCGTCCGGTGTTGATCGACGAAGTGCCGGCCGGCCGCATCCATCTGGACGGACGGGTGCTGGTGGCCGAAGGCGAGGGGCTGGCCAAGGACCGCCGCGCCATGGCCTTTGCCGGTCTGTTGGTGGTGGCGCTGGTGGTGGATCACAAGGGCCGTATTGCCGCGCCGCCCGCCGTACTGGGCGAAGGCATGCCCGAACCGGTGGAAGCGGCGGTGCTGAAGGCGGTCGAGGACACGCTGGACAAGAACAAGCGCAGCGATATCGACGACTTGGCGGAAAATGTGCGCCGCGCTGCGCGGAGAGCCGCGCAGGATAGTTGGGGCAAAAAGCCACTGACGCGGGTGCTGGTGAGCGAGATATGAGGATGGGGCTATGACCTTGGCGGACGGCCTGCATTTTGTCGTCTTGTTGAGCGCCTATGCGGTGCTGTGGTTTCTTGTGCTGTTCTGCCTTTTGCCCATCGGCATGGGCGGGCCGGTGGATCCGGAAACCGGCGCTCCGCTCAATCCCATGCTGAAGAAAAAGATGCTGTGGGCCGGCGGAATCGCGGCCGTGCTATGGGCGGTGTTCTATGCTGCCATCGGCTTTGGCTGGCTGGAGTTGTAAAAGGAGAACTAAAGCACCTGCACGCCCGTCAGGCGTTCAAATGAGGATGCGTCATCACGAAATCGTGCGCGCAGCCAAGCATAATCTTCGTTCGAAATTTGAGGCACATCGGTACTCAGCAAGCGCTTCACATGGCGCCGCAGGGGGCTGGGGATGAGGCTTGCCGCTATTGCCGAGATGGTCTTTAGCCGCTCGTTGCCAAGCATGCCTTGGAGCCACCGTCCAAAACCTGTGTAGTTGAATGACTCGTTTTTGCGCTCACCAATTGTAAATTGGAATTCTGTCGGCGAGGCGCCCAAAAATTGTAGGCACCTATTGGCAACGGCCTGCGGATCCTTGGAAAAATCCGCAAAATTGACGATCAAAAACCGGTCGAGTGGAAAATACTGCAGATAGGCCTTCAGTTGCTGGAAGTAAAAACTTGCCCAAACATAATAGGCGCCGCTCTCAACGGCTTCCCGCAATGGCCGGGTTTCACGGCCGGCCCGAACATCATGCCAATATGCGGAGTAGCATCGGTTCGCAGGGTCTCTGACCATATAGATGAATTTTGCCTGCGGTGAAATCTGAAATGCTCTGCCGGGTGCAACGATTTCCCCTGCGCGGCTGGGTTCAACTGGTCCCATCGTATAGCCGACAGAAGCGTCGATGAGGATTCCTTCGATGCTGCGAAAGCACGAACGATACCAATCGATGCCTTTGCCCCAATTCACGGTTAGGTAGTCAGGCTCCTTCGGCTCGGAAAGAACCACCATCGGGTGCTGGTT
>DATFDR010000002.1:0-12501 GCA_035251935.1 Rhizomicrobium sp.
ACCCTGTTCCAGCAAAGCCATTTGCAGCCATTCCCTGCCGAAAGCCTGGGCGCGGATTCGGCCATAACGATCCCCTTTGGGCGGCGTCACCGAAAAAGTGATCGGACCCGCGAAGACCAGCTTGCGCAAGGCCGCCATTCCATGTTCGCCGGGCGCCAGGCGAATGCCTTCCAGCACGACGATGCGGCCATCCGGCAAAATCAGCGCACCGCCTTTTTCCACGCGCAAAGCGCGGGCCTCTTTGATCGCCATCACCCCGGCGCAATCGGGAATGTAATGGGTGTCCTGCGCGGATGCCGCACAAGCGTCTTGCGGCAACCACATTGCCGTCAAAATCGCTGCATAAATCATGGTCCGCATACGGTCATTGGCGCGAAAACCATTTTTGCGGTCAAGCGTTGTCAAAGGCTCATTCGCACAATTTCTGACTGAAAGTCACGGTTATGGATTTTTCCGTTGCTCTGCCCGCCGTCGCCGCCATGCCCGCCGATGTGAAAAGCGCCCTGCCCGCTTTGACCGTGATGGTGGTGAACGGGGCGGTGAATTTTCTGATCGCCGTCCTGATCCTGATCGCGGGCTGGATCGTGGCGCGCTGGCTGGGGCGCTGGGCCCATGATTTCATCGGTCGCAGCCGCTATATCGACGACACGCTCAAGCCGCTGATTTCCAGCTTCGCCCGCTACGCCATCCTGGCGATCACGGTTCTGTTGGTACTGGGTCAGTTCGGAATCCAGACCACCTCGCTGATCGCCCTGTTGGGCGCGGCGGGCTTGGCCATCGGCTTGGCGCTGCAAGGCACCCTGTCCAATGTCGCCTCTGGCGTCATGCTGCTGATTCTTCGTCCCTTTCGAGTCTATGACAAGATCAAGATCAATGATGCCTTTGGAATGGTGCGCGAGATCGGGCTGTTCCGCACCGAACTCGTCACCGATGACGGCATCTTTATCTCAATCCCCAACGCCATCATCTTTTCGGGGACCATCATCAATGTCTCGCGCGAGACCTCGCGGCGCGTCAGTTTCAGCCTGGAAGTGGACCGCAGCGAGAATCTGGACATGGTGCAAAAGACTGTCCTGGAAGCCTTGGGGCGGGAGCCCCGCGTGCTAAAGACTCCCGCCGCCGCGGTAGAAGTGGAGGCGCTGGGCGCCCTCTCCAGCACGCTCTCGGTTCATGCCTGGATCCGCAACAACGATTTTATCGCCACCCAATCCGACATCAGGAAACGGGTGCGTCATGCTTTGCAAGAGGCGGAGGTTTCCGCCCCCGTACCGGTGCCTGCGCCCGCGGTGGCGCCTTGGACGCCGGAGCAGGAAAATATCCTAGAAAGCAAAAGGCCCAACTAAATTTTGGCTTTCAGGCTGACGCCGGGCGGTGGCGCTTCATCCTCCGGCACAAAGAAATCCGGCATCAGATTCTTGGCGGGATCGACGCGATAGGAATCGAAATCTCTCACGCCGTTTTCCGCGAGAAATGTGTCATCGATCAGGAAATGGCCGCTGAAGTCCTTGGGTTTCTGGAACAGATGCCAGGCGGCATCGGCGACGATATCGGGTTTGCGGCAGTAAGAGAGCCCCTCTTCTCCCGTCAAAATATTGCGTACCGCGGCAGTGGCGATGGCGGTGCGCGGCCACAGCGCATTGAAGGCGATCTGGCCCTTGAATTCCTCCGCCATGCCCAGCACGCACAGGCTCATGCCATACTTGGCCATGGTGTAGGCGGGATGCGGCGCGAACCATTTGGCGCGCATGTCCAAGGGCGGCGACAGCATCAGCACATGGGGGGTCTGCGCCTTCTGAAGATGGGGGATGCACATTTTGGAAACCAAGAAGGTTCCGCGCGCATTGACCTGATGCATCAGGTCATAGCGCTTCATGTCGGTGGCTTGCGTGCCGCTCAGAGAGATGGCGCTGGCATTGTTGACGCAAATGTCGATGCCACCGAACCGGGACACACAGGCCTCGACCGCCGCCGCGACTTGATCCTCAAACCGTATATCGCAGGCGATAGGCAGCGCCTTGCCACCGGCCTGTTCGATCGCTTCGGCGGCGCTGGCGATGGTTCCCGGCAGGCGCGGATCGGCCTTTACCGTCTTGGCGGCGATGGCGATATTGGCGCCATCGCGCGCGCAACGCAGCGCAATCGCCAGCCCGATACCCCGGCTGGCGCCGGTGATGAACAGCGTTTTGCCCGCCAGAACCGCCATTTTTCCTTCCCTTTGCGCCTGTATGGCACGAAAAGGCGCAGGCGCGCAGCCGCCTCTCGACATCAGGGCCCTAGTCGCTAAATTGCCCCGCCATGATTGACCTTCAGACCAAAATCGCCGCCGCCGACAGCAAAGGCGTGGCCGAAGCCGCCCGTATCTTAAAGAATGGCGGGCTTGTCGCCTTCCCGACCGAAACGGTTTACGGCTTGGGCGCCGACGCCACCAATGGCCAGGCGGTCGCGGCGATCTTCGCCGCCAAGGGCCGCCCCTTGTTCAATCCCTTGATCGTGCATGTCGAGGGTCTGGAGGAAGCCCGCCGGCATGTGGAAGTTTCTCCGCGTGCCCAAGCACTTGCGGAGAAATTCTGGCCTGGCGCTTTAACTTTGGTGCTGCCGCGCCGCAAGAACTCGCCGCTCTCCTTGCTGGTCAGTGCCGGACTGGACACGGTGGCGCTGCGCGCGCCCTCACATCCCGCCGCGATCGCGCTTTTGAAGGAAACCGGCCGTCCGGTGGCGGGACCTTCCGCCAATCGTTCGGGCCAGGTCACCGCCACCACCGCCGCCCACGTCGCCGAAAGCCTGGGCGGCAAGCTGGACTTTATCCTGGACGCGGGCGGCGCCACCCTGGGCATTGAATCCACCGTGGTGGGTTTTGTGGACGGCGACCGGCCCTTGCTGTTGCGCCCAGGCGCCATCCCGCGCGGGGAGATCGAAGACCTGATCGGACCTTTGGGCGCACCCGGCAGTTTGATCCAGGCGCCGGGCCAATTGGCCAGCCATTATGCCCCGCGCGCCAGCCTGCGGTTGAATGCCAAGGATGTGGAGCCGGGAGAAGTGCTGCTAGGCTTCGGCACGGCGCCCGCCGCCAAGCTAAATCTGAGCCCGGGCGGCGATCTGAAAGAGGCCGCCGCCAATCTCTTCGCCATGCTGCGCGAATTGGACAAGAAAGCAGGCCGTATCGCGGTGTCGCCCATTCCAGACAGCGGCATTGGCGAGGCGATCAACGACCGGCTGAGGCGGGCGGCAGCGCCGCGATGAGCATTCCCCAAGCGGTCGCCGACCGGCTGAAGGATGCCGTCGGCGTCAAGGGATTTTCCACCGAGCCTGCGGACATCGCCCCCCATCTGGAAGAATGGCGCGGCAAATATCACGGCCGGTCATCGCTCTTGCTCAAGCCCGCCAGCACGGCGCAAGTCAGCGCCATCCTGCGCATCTGTCATGAGACGGGAACCCCGGTCGTGCCCCAGGGCGGCAATACCGGGCTGGTGGGCGGGCAGATTCCTATGCACGGCGAAGTGCTGCTCTCCACCCAGCGGCTGAACAAGCTGCGCGGGCTGGATGAAAGCGGCATGACGCTGACGGTGGAGGCCGGCGTAACCCTGGCCCAGGTGCAGCAGGCCGCGGCGGAGCGCGATCTTTTGTTTCCGCTCAGCCTAGCCTCGGAAGGCAGTTGCACCATCGGCGGCAATATCGCCACCAACGCCGGCGGCACCCAGGTACTGCGCTATGGCATGACCCGCGCTTTGGTGCTGGGACTGGAAGTGGTGCAGCCGGACGGCACCGTGCTGGGCATGCTGCGCGCTCTGCAAAAGGACAATACCGGCTACGACCTCAAGCAGATCTTCATCGGCAGCGAAGGCACCTTGGGCGTGATTACGGCGGCGTGCCTCAAGCTGTTTCCCAAGCCCGATGTTGCCGTCACCGCTCTGGCCGCGGTGCCTTCGCCAACCGAAGCGGTAAAACTTTTGGCCGCCATGCAGGCCCATACCGGCGGCATGCTGTCGGCGTTCGAGTTGATGCCGCGCCTTGCCATGGAGCTGGTGATCCAGCATCTGGACGGTACCCGCGATCCCTTGGCCGCGCCCTCGCCCTGGTATGTGCTGATGGAAGCCACGGGCGGCCGTCACGCCAACCTCAAGGCCAGTTTTGAGGACGGGCTTGCCGCCGCCGCTCAAAACGGCCTGGCCAGTGATGCGGTGGTGGCCGCCAACGACGCGCAAGCCGCCGCCTTGTGGAAATTGCGCGAAGGCATTTCCGAAAGCCAGAAGCGCGAAGGCGCCTCCATCAAGCATGATATCGCGGTGCCGGTGGCCGCCATCGCGGATTTTTTCGCCAAGGCGACGGCGGCGGTGCTGGCCATCGCGCCGGGCGCGCGCCCGGTCAGCTTCGGCCATCTGGGCGACGGCAATCTGCATTTCAATTTCAATGGGCCCAGGGCGGGTGATGATCCTGTCTTTCTGGCGCAATGGGACGAGGTTCAACGGGCGGTGCACGACATTGTGAAGGAATTCGGCGGCTCGATCAGCGCCGAGCATGGCATCGGGCTGATGAAGGTGGCGCAACTGCCGCGCTACAAGAGCCATGAGGAGCTGGACGCGATGCGGGCGCTGAAGGCGGCGTTCGATCCCAAGAATATTCTCAATCCAGGAAAATTGATTCCGCCGGTGCTGCGGCTTTGAATCAGCGCGGCCATCTTGCTCTTATCTGTTTGCGACTTTAACGGAGTATCTCCGCTTCCGTGCGGCGGCCGTCGACATAGACGGTGACACGCTGCACGGCAGGCGCTGTCGCCAGTGCCCAGACCAGCGCCATGATCCAGCCAATCACCGTCCAGCCCAGGAAGAAATTGAATGCCGCGATGCCCAGCGCCGAAGGCGTCTGGCGCACGATAGCGACGATCGTCGGCAGCCAGTACATCACGAACAGGATCAGCAGGAACGTCATCATCGCGGTGCGTCTCTAGGAGCGAGGTATAATATAGGACAAAGCTTGGACGTTGTCAGGGATTGTGCCCAGATTTATCCCGCCCCCATCTGTCATCCCCGGCGAGAAAGGCGCGTCAGCGCCTTTCGAGGGAAGGGGACCCAGAGTATTTCAACCCAGACAACTTTTAAAAGTGTTGTTACCGTTCTTCGATATCCGCCGTTGACAACAGCCTGGGTCCCCTTCCCTCGCACTCGCTATCGCTCGTGCTCGCCGGGGATGACAACCGAGAGATTTACGCCGCCTGCGGCAGTTTGGGCGCGTCCAAAGACATCATATCGGGCGTGCGGTTGGAGCGGGCCGAGATCCGCGCCGTGATCATGGTGGCGAGATACGGCAGGCTCTGCACCCCCAGCATCACCATCCATAGGCTGACCGCCGGGTCCTGAAACCCCCGGTCGAAGCCCATGGAGATCATCGCCATCAAGAGCAGCGTCAGCAGCACCGCTTCCTGCCACACCACCCGCAGCACCTGGGTGAAGTTGGCGGGATCGGCGCATTTGGGCGTGCGCAAGAACGGCCTGCCCGAGGTGAACAGGCCCGTCCACATCGCCTTGCCCACCGTATGGGTCAGCGACAGGCCCGCCACCGAGGCGGAAAAAGCGCCTCGTATCCCCGAACCCACTTTGGGCGGATAGAGCAACAACGTCTTGATCAGCTTGGTGGCGAACAGCGCCATGGCGGCGGCCGACAGCGCCGGCATCGGCACGTCGATATAACTCGGCAGCACCCACATCAGAGCCGTCCACAGGATGGCCATTAGGGTGACGACCATGCCAAGGCCGTCCGAAATCCAGGGCAGCCAGCCGGAAAGGAACTGATAGCGCTGCGGCCAGGATAGCGCCGAGCCGCCCACGAAAATCTCGCGCGCATGGCGCTTGAGCATCTGCATGGCGCCATAGACCCAACGATAGCGCTGGGTCATGAAGGCCTCCAGCGTGTCGGGCATCAGACCCGAGCCCATGCTTTGCGGCACATAGGCGGCCTCATAGCCGGCTTCGAAAAGCTTGAGGCCCAATTCGGTGTCTTCGGTGATGCACCATTCGCTCCAACCATCCACCTCTTCCAGCGCGTCCTTGGCGACAATGGTCATGGTGCCGTGTTGGATGATGGCATTGTGCTCGTTGCGCTCCACCATGCCGATATGGAAGAAGCCGCGATATTCCTCATAGGCCATCGCCTTGAAGCGGCTTTGGCCGGCATCGCGGTAATCCTGTGGGCCCTGCACCAACGCAATGCCCGGCGAGGCGAAATAGGGAATGACTCGTCTCAGCCAAAAGGGCCGCACCTGGTAATCGCTGTCGATCACCGCGACATAGCGGGCGGATGGGTCCGTCAAAGCCAGCGCGCGGTTCAGCGCTCCGCCTTTAAAACCCTTCAGGCCGTCAAAATGGAAAAAGCGGAACCGCCCCCCCGAGGCGTTCAACATGCGGCAATGGGCTTCCACGGGCCGCCAAGTTCCGGGATCGGGGGTGTTGTTGTCCAGAATGATGACCTCGAAATTGTCATAGTCCAGCCGCGCCAGCGCGTTCAGCGTCTCGATCACCATCTGGGGTGGCTCGTTGTAGGTGGGCACATGGATCGAGACCCGCGGACTGTTCTGCGGAATTCCCACCCGCACCACACGCCGCTCCACGCGCCACAGGCTGGCGGCCAGCTCGATGCCCTCCGTCAGGATCACGGCGCAAGCCAAGACTACCAAAGGCGACATGGCGACCAAGGCGGCGATATCGGTGGGATCGACATATTCCAGGGCGGCGGCATCGATCAGCGCGAGCAAGCCGGTGGAGATCAACACGATCATGCCGCCCATCACCAGATAACCGGTCTGGCGCACCCGTGGCATGCGGCCCAGGACCAGCAGACCCAAGAGCAGGCTCAACCCTGCCGCCATCAGCGCATAACTGCGCCATTCCGGGAAAGTTCTGATTAAGCCGGTGAAGGCGAATTTGGGATTGCCGGTGGCGTCGAACAGGCCCCAATAGGCGCCCACGCCCAGTTCACCCTTGCCCTTCCAGGGCTGGTCATAGGCCTCGAACAGATAATAGTCCCACCCCTTTTCCATCGCGAACTGCACAAAGGCGCGCAGGAAATAGCCTTCATTGGCGGCGCTGGCTTCGGCGCGCCCGCGGGTGCGCCCTTCCGATGGCCAGCCCGCCTCGCCCACCACGATCTGCTTGTCGGGAAATTCGCCCTGAACATGGTTGTAGAAACGTTCGATGGATCTCAGGCTGCCGCGAATGTCCACATTCTCCCAATAGGGCAGCAAATGGACAAAAATGACATCCACATGCTTGCCGATCTCCGGCGTCAGCATCCAAGTGGACCAGGGTTCGGCGGTGGTGATCTTGATGCGGGCGGGCAAGGCGGCGCGCACCCGCAGAATATAGTCATTGAGCTGATCGGCGGAGACATAACCTTCCAGCTGGGTCTCGTTGCCCACGATCACCCGGTCGATGGTGCGCCGGTTGGCCAGCGCCGTCTTGATCGCCAGATCGATGCTCTTTTCGTTCTGCTCCAGATCCGGACTGATCCAGATGCCCAAGGAGACGGTCATGCCATGGCGCCGCGCGATCTCCGGCACCTTTTCCATGCCGCCATCCACCGTGTAAGTGCGGATATGGCTGGTAAGCTTGGAAAGCTGGGTCAGATCGCGGTCAATCCGTTCGGGGGTGATGTTCTTGTTCTGGCGCAGGGTGAACATATGGCTGGGATTGTAGGCGATGCCGCGCACCTGCCCGTCCCATTCCGGCGCCGAGATCGTATAGTCGCGGCTGGTCCAGAAGAAGACACTGGCGCTCACCACCATCACCAGCGCAAGGCCGATACGCAGGCGTCCGCCGCCCAGAGGACGCGCCATCCATAACTGGGTGAAGAAACCGCGCACGGAGGTTATTGCTGGTCCCTCTCGCTGGGATCGGGGATATAACCCTTTTCGCCGCGCTTGGGTGCCGGCGTGGTCTCCAGCAGTTTGATGTCGAAAAGCAGCGTCTGGTTGGGCGGGATCGCTCCCCCGCCGGCGCCGCGCACGCCATAGCCCAGATTCGGCGGAATGGTCAGCAGCCAGCGATCGCCTTCGCGCATCAGTTGCAGCGCCTCGATCCAGCCCGGGATCACGCTGTTGAGCTTGAAGGAGGCGGGCAATCCCGGCGAGGTGCCGTCGAACACCACACCGTTGATCAACGTGCCGGTGTAGTAGACCTTCACCGTGTCGGTGCTTTGCGGCCGTTTGCCATAGCCATTCTGGATGATACGGAACTGCAAGCCACTGGGGCGCATAATCACGCCCTTCCTTTTTTTGTTCTCTTCCAGATATTGCAGATTGGCTTCAATGCTGAGCGGGTCGTCCGCCGCCAGCCCCGGCAAAAGACCCATCATCGTCCAACCCATCAGCGCCAACGCCGCTGTTCTGCGATCCATTATCTTCTCCGAACGCCCCACCTTAACCTATCTTAGCAAGGCGGCGTGGCCGCCCCCAAGCCTGAAACCAGGAAACCAGGCTTTCCGAGCAAAAATATGCCCCGCCACGCCCGGATAGCAGCATTTTGACCGGCCGGGCCGAAACGTCAGCTGTACTTGGTCGCCAGGTGGATCAGGACCACCAAGCCGAAAATAGCCACCAAAACGCCGGATATCCGGTTGATCCGCTTCATGGCCACCTCGTCGATCCGGGTGTGAAACAGCCCGATCAGGGTGGTCAGGGCCAGCCACCATCCGGCCGATCCCACCACAACCCCACCCACCACGAAACTGGCATCGACATAGCTGCCCGCCCCGCCCGCCAGGCCGGCAAGCCCGGCAAACATGGCGGTAAAGGCCAGAAGTGTGGCCGGATTGGTGATGGTCAGCGCAAAGGTAGAGGCCATGGCCCGGACCAGATTGGTGGCGCCGTCGCTATCGCGTTCCTCCATGCAGCGAATCATCGGAGGGGCGACAAATGTGCGCCAGCCGAACCAGACCAGCATGGCGCCGCCGGTCAGCTCTATCAGGGGCGCATAGCCCTCGATGAGTTGCGCAATCCACGTCAGGCCGAAGCCGGTGATGGCGGCGAAGATGCCGTCGCCCAGGGCTGCGCCCAGGCCGGAGACAAAACCGTTGAGCGGGCCGAAGGCAAAGCTGCGCCGGATACAGATCAGATTGACCGGCCCTATCGGCACGGCGGCGACCAAGCCCATCACCACGCCCGACATCGCCAGGTAGAAATAGATCATGCCGGTTCCAGCGTCTCCACAAAGCGCAGCGGCGCGCCCAGGGCAGCGCCGGTCGCCGCGAAATCCCGCATCACGACATGGCCGCGCAGGATGGTGGCGACCGGCCAGCCTTTGGTCGTCATGCCGTCAAAGGGCGTCCAGCCGCAGGTGGAGGCGATCCATTTGTTTTCGATGGTGCGCATCAGGCCCATGTCCACAATGGTGAAATCGGCATCATAGCCCAGCGCGATGCGTCCTTTGCCGGCAATGCCGAATATCCGTTGGGGGCCGCTGGCGGTAAGGTCAACGAACCGCTCCAGTGTCAGATTCCCTTTGCTGACATGATCCAGAAGAATGGTGACGAGCGTTTGAACCCCGGGCATGCCCGAAGGAGTCTCAGGATAGGTCTTGTCTTTTTCTTCGCTTGTATGCGGGGCATGGTCGGACCCGATTACATCGATCACGCCATCGCGCACCGCCGCCCACAGCGCTTGGCGGTGACTTTCGTCGCGGATGGGGGGATTCATCTGGGCGTATGTTCCGAGCCGCTCATAGCACTCCGGCGCCGACAGTGTCAGATGCTGCGGCGTTGTCTCGGCGGTTGCGATATCCTTGGCCGCCGCCAAAAGCGGAATTTCATCGCCCGTGGTGACATGCAGCACATGCAGACGGCGGCCCGCCGCGCGCGCCAGCCGCAGAACACGCTCGGTGGACATGCGCGCGGCTTCCGCGTCGCGCCACACCGGATGGGTTCCAGGCTTGCCGCGCTCAGCCAGGTGTTTTCGCGCGATCATGCGGTCTTCATCTTCGCTATGAACCGCGACACGGCGCTTGCCGGCCTTGAGCGCGGCGAGAATGTCGTCTTCCTTGCTGAGCAGCAGCGTGCCGGTGGACGATCCCAAAAAGGCTTTAATGCCGCAGACGCCGGGCAGCTTTTCCAGTTCCGCCAGGGCGCCGATATTCTGCGGCGTGGCGCCGGCATAAAAGGCATGGTCGCAATGCATGCGGCCCTTGGCGCGGGCGAGCTTGTCTTCAATCGCCGCGCGGCTGGTGGTGGGCGGGTTGGTGTTGGGCATTTCGAACACGGCAGTGACGCCGCCCAGGATCGCCGCCAGGCTGCCGCTGGCCAGGTCTTCCTTGTGGGTGTTGCCGGGCTCGCGGAAATGCACCTGGGTGTCCATCACGCCTGGCAGCACATGCAGGTTTCCGGCCTGGAACACCTCCCGCGCCTGGGCGCCGCCCAGCGCACCGATTGCGGCGATGCGCCCGCCGATAACCCCGACATCGGCCTGTGTGATGCCGTTGGGGGTAGCGACGGTGCCCCCCTGGATCAGAAGATCGAAACTTTGTTTCATGGGGCAAGGCAGTTAGCCCAGCCTCCCGCCCTTGGCAACCATAGCCGGCCGCCCTAATGGAAGGGTATGGAACCTGCTCTTCTTGACGACCGCGCCGTTCTGGCCATTTCCGGGCCTGGGGCGCGCGATTTTCTCCAAGGTCTGGTCACCAACGATATCGTGGGAGGCCTGGCGCCCGGCATCGGACTGTACACAGGCTTGCTGTCGCCACAGGGCAAGATCCTATTCGATTTCCTGGTTACCGAAGGCGACGGCGCGCTGCTGCTGGATGTCGCGGTGGAATCGCGTGACGCCCTGCTCAAAAAACTGAGGATGTACAAATTGCGGGCCCAGGTGGAGATCGAAGCCCGCGACCCCTTGGGCGTCTATGTTCATCTCAAAGGCCATCCCGACAATCGCCAAATTCCTTATGCCGACCGCGCCGTGACCTTCCCCGATCCGCGGCTACAGGCTTTGGGTCCGCGCAGCATCGGCGCCAAGGCGGAGATGCCCGCCAATCTTTCCGGCCCGCGCGCCTATCATCAGCACCGGCTGGCACTGGGGGTGCCGGAAGGAAGCGATTTCGGTTATGAGAAAATCTTCGCGTTGGATGCCGGCCTTGCCGAATTGAACGGGGTGTCCTTCACCAAGGGCTGTTACATCGGCCAAGAACTGACCTCGCGGATGAAACACCGCGCCACCTCACGCAAGCGCATTCTCACCGTCACCGCTGACACTGTACTTCCGGCGCAAGGCTCCCTAACCAAGGGCGGCGCCGAAATCGGAGAGCTCATCGCCAGCCACGGCAACATCGCCTTTGTTTTGGTGCGGTTGGACCGGCTGGAAGAAAGCACCGGCGACGTGCTGGTGGGACAAATTCCCGCGCTCCTGCACCGTCCCGCTTGGCTGGTCTGAGAGATGGCCGCTGAGAAAAAACGCTGCTGGTGGCCGGGCGAAGACCCGCTCTACCTTGCCTATCACGACCGTGAATGGGGCGTGCCGGAATATGACCCCCGCGCGCTCTACGAAAAACTGGTGCTGGACGGATTTCAGGCGGGTCTGTCCTGGATCACGGTCTTGCGGAAGCGGGAAAATTTCCGCAAGGCCTTCCACGATTTTCAGCCTGAAAAAATCGCGCGTTACGGCGCACGCGACATGGAGCGGCTTTTAAGAGACGATGGCATCATCCGCAGCCGCGCCAAAATCGAGGCCGCCATCAAGGGCGCAAAGCTGTGGCTAGAAATCGAGGAAAAGGAAGCTGGCGGTTTCCGCGAATTGATTTGGAGGCATGTCGATGGCAAGCCGGTAGCCAACTGCTTCAAAAGCCGCGACAGGATTCCGGCGCAGACCGAAATGAGCCTAGGCCTGGCGAAAGAACTCAAGCATCGCGGTTTTAAATTTTGCGGCCCCGTGATCGTCTATGCCTTCGCCCAGGCGGTGGGCATGGTCAACGACCATCTCACCAGCTGTTTCCGCCACGGGGAATGCGCCAAACTGGCGCAAAAATGAGAGACGGCGATGAGTCTTGAAGCGGTAACGGTGGATGTCTAGGTTCGGCTTCATGTCCATCAAACAAGACGTCATCGTCGCTATCGGCAACACACCGCTGATCCGCCTGCGCCACGCTTCGCAAGCGACGGGGTGCGAAATCCTCGGCAAAGCGGAATTTCTCAATCCCGGCCAATCGGTCAAGGACCGCGCCGCGCTCTTTATCATCCAAGATGCCGTGGCGCGCGGCAGCTTGCGTCCCGGCGGCACCATTGTGGAAGGCACCGCCGGCAATACCGGCATCGGATTGGCGACGGTCGCCAATGCCCTGGGCTTTAAGACCGTGATCGTGATTCCCGATACCCAAAGCCAGGAGAAGAAGGACGCCTTGCGTCTGTTGGGCGCGGCGCTGATCGAAGTGCCCGCCGTGCCGTACAAGAATCCCAACAATTATGTGAAGCTGTCGGGGCGCTTGGCCGAACAATTGGCCAAGACCGAACCCAACGGCGCGATCTGGGCCAATC
>DATFDR010000003.1:0-5675 GCA_035251935.1 Rhizomicrobium sp.
GCGGGCCTTACGCCCCAAGATTGGGTTACAGGACGCGGATGAAAGCGCCGCTGTAAGGATCGATCTGAACCAGCATGCGACGGCCGAAGCGGTCATAGGTCCGCACGACATAGCGGCCATGGACGAAATAGGGCTCGCCGATCATCCGATAGCGGTGGAAGCGCAGCATGTGGGCAGCGCGCGCATGATTCGCGAAGGCGCGATGCTCGATGCGCTCATGGCGCACCCAGGCGCGGTCACGCCAGCCGTGATGGTCGCGGTCCCAGGGCGCCGCGGTGGCGCTGCCGGCGCCCGCGGCCGTAAGGACCGCCAAGGACGCTGCCGCGAGGATGGTTTTCATGTTAAACATGGTCATCTCCTTCATGCGCTAGGGCGGATCGATTACCGTCCATGGGGCGTACCTTACGGATGCCAAACTGAACCTTGTCTGGACGCGATGTTCATTCGGGGTTCATGTGCTAGGACCTACAAAAGCCCATGCGCGCCCGCATTTTGTCTGTGATTTTCCTGGGTTTTTTTGCCCTGCTGACCGCGATGTCCTCCGGGCCCGCCGCAGCGCAGCCTTATGGACGCGGGCCCGATCGCGAGCGGGATGGCGTCCAACCGCTGGACCGGCTTTTGCCCGGTATCCGCCGCCAACATCCTGGCGAGTTTTATGACGCGGAGGGTCCCACTTATGGGCCTTCCGGCGACGCGCGTTATCATTTGAAATGGATGACGCCGGATGGCCGCATCATCTGGTTCGACACCGACGCGCGCAGCGGCCGGGTTCTGCGCTCTTCGCCGGGGCGCGATGCGTTCGACGGTCATCGCTATGAGGGCCCGCCGCCCTCCGGCGGCTATGGCCGGCCCTATGTTGACCGGTATCCGCCTTATACCGCCGACCCTTACGACCGTGGCTATGGCCGGGAACGCGATTACCGGCGCGGTCCGGGCAATGGGCGTCCCTTTAGGGAATGGGATGGACGCGGCCGCTGGCGGCCCCGATGAGTGAAGGCCGCGCGTGAAAGCCCAGAATGAAGGATAAGCGTGAAGGAATAAGAGTGAAGGATAGACGAGATGCGTATTCTTCTGGTGGAAGACGATAAGGATTTGCAGCGGCTTTTGAAGAAAGCGCTGGGGGATGCCGGCTATGTGGTGGACCAGGCCTTCGATGGCGAGGAAGGCCATTTCCTGGGCGACACCGAGCCCTATGACGCGGTGATTCTGGATCTGGGCTTGCCCAAGCTGGACGGAGTAGCGGTGCTGGAGAAATGGCGGCGCAGCGGCAAGACGGTGCCGGTTTTGATCCTGACCGCCCGCGACCGCTGGAGCGACAAGGTGGCCGGGTTCGACGCCGGCGCCGACGATTATCTCGCCAAGCCCTTTTATACCGAAGAATTGCTGGCGCGGCTGCGGGCGCTGCTGCGGCGCGCCGCCGGCATCGCCACCGCCGATATCGAGATCGGCAAGCTGCGCATCGATACCCGCGCCAGCCGGGTTACCTATGACGGCAGCCCCGTCAAGCTCACCAGCCAGGAATACCGGCTCTTGGCCTATCTGGCGCATCACCGCGGCAAGGTGGTGTCGCGGACCGAACTGGTAGAGCATCTTTACGATCAGGATTTCGACCGTGACTCCAACACAATCGAAGTCTTTATTGGCCGCCTGCGCAAGAAATTGGACGCAGGCCTCATTCAAACGGTGCGCGGGCTTGGTTATTCGCTGGAAGATCCCAAACTGGGTGGTACGGCGGCTCAGGCTTGAGTCGCTATCGTCCCGCCTGATCGCGGCGGCGGCGATATGGACCTTGCTGGGTCTGGTGGTGGGTGGGGCGGTCCTCTCCAATGCCTTCCGCTTGGCGGCGCAGAACAGCTTCGACGCTGCGCTGCAAACCGACATGGACGGTTTGATCGCCGCCGCCGAACCCGATCCCAATGGCGGGGTGATCCTGGCCGGGCGGTTTCTCAATCACAATTTCGACCGGGTTTATTCCGGCCTCTATTATCAGATCCGCGCCGGACAAAGCGGCGGACAGATTTCACGCTCGCTGTTCGACAAGGAAATTCAGCCCTTCAACCAGACCCGCAAGGGCATGCTGACCTGGGGTAGCGCGGCCGGACCGGAAAATCAGCAGCTGCGGGTGGTGTCGCGGCGGGTGGATTTGACGCCCGACGCCAGCGGCGATGCTATCTATACCTTCATGGTGGCGGGCGATCTGGCGGAGGTTGAGCGCCAGACGCGTGAGTTCAACAACACCTTGTTCTGGTCGTTCCTTCTGTTGGGCGCGGGCTTGATCGCTGCCATGCTGGTGCAGGTCAAGGTCGGCCTGTTGCCCTTGCGGCAAGTCAGCAAGGGGTTGGCGAAAATCCGCGACGGCGAGGCACGGCGCCTGGACGGAAAATTCCCCACCGAGATCGAGCCTTTGGCTTTGGAGCTCAACTCCCTGATTCAGCACAGCGAGGAAGTGGTGGGCCGCGCCCGCACCCATGTTTCCAACCTGGCGCATTTCCTCAAAACGCCTTTGTCGGTTCTTGCCGCCGAAGCCGAGGCGCATGAAAAGGATGTCGCCGCCGGTCCCTTGGCGGACATGGTCAAGCGTCAGGTCTTTTCCATGCGCCGCCAAGTGGATCATTATCTTGCCAGAGCCCGCGCCGCGGGGTCTTTGGATGTGCTGGGCAATCGCACCCAAGTGTGTGCCGTGATGGACAATCTGTCCCGGGTCATTGCCCGTATTCATGCCGCGCGCGGCATTGCCATCGATGCGCAATGCGATGACGGCTTCTATTTCCGGGGTGAGCGTCAGGACCTGGAAGAGATGCTGGGCAATCTGATCGACAATGGCTGCAAATGGGCGCGAAGCCGGGTGCGGGTCCGCTGCGAAAAAACCGGCGGACGCCTGGTATTCACGGTGGAAGACGATGGCCCCGGCCTGTCGGCGCAGCAACGGGCCCAGGTCGGGACGCGGGGAGAAAGGCTGGACGAAAGCGTGCCCGGCTCCGGCCTGGGCTTGGCCATCGTTCGGGATATTTCCAAGCTTTACGGGGGATTTTTCGCGCTCGACGCCAGCCCCCTGGGCGGATTGCTGGCCCGGCTGGAACTGCCTGCGATCCAATAAAAGAAACAGGCCGTTAACGATATGTTCCTTATGTTGGCACGCGCAGCTCGGGGGGCTGCAGGACGTGTCCAAAGTGCCGCAAGATAAGACTGGATTGTTGAAGGCGTTTCTCGGCGGTCTTCCCGGGCCGGCGGCGGCGCGTCTGGCCATGGCGGTGGAAGTGGACCGGCTGATGGACGGCCACAGCTTGCCGCATGACGATATTCTGGAAGGCCTGCGTCCTGTTCTGCGCCGCGAGAATTACGAACGCACGCCGACGCCGCTGCGTCTGTTCTGCCGTCCTTTCCAAGATCTGCTTACCTGCCAGCCGCGCAAAGCCAAACAAAAGGGCTCGATTGCGCGCGGCACATTGGTGCCCGCCTGGAACTGGATTTCGCAAACCCTGCTGCCGGTGGAAACCGCCGCTTATTGCACCGAAGTCAAAGCCTTGGTGCTGGGCCACAAGCCGGATGCGGCGTTGAAACGGGCCGCTGAATTTTGGCCGGTGGCCGCCGAAGCTATGACCCAGGCGCTTTCTACCGAAGCAGGCCGGCAGACGGCCCAGAAAATCTTAGGCGATGCGTTCGCGGTGGAAGATATCGCCGATATGACGCAGCTTTTGTCGGCAGGCGATCTGATCGAGCAACTGACCGTCGCGCTGCCCGCACCGGTGCCGTCTTTCCACGAGCAGCTGGTCTGGCAGGTGCGCGAAATCTACGACCAGATCGTCCGCGACAAGCCCGATGTCGCACCCTATGTGGCGGTGATCGCGATGAATCGCTTGACCCGGCCATGGGAAGCGCTGCGCCTGCCCTTGCTGGTGACACGTCACGCCGATGAAACCTTGATCTCCAAAACCGACATGGGTCTGGTGGGTGAGATTCTGTTCGCCCGCATGGACGCCTTGAAGACTTCCATTCAGGCCACCCGCCATCCTTTGTTCGATGCCGATAAGTTGATGGAAGAGGTCAAGACTTTCGCCGACCTTTCCAGCCATATCGTCAAGGAAATCGAACTCAAGCGCGAAGGCGAATGGGGCAAGCGCCTATTGGCCGAACGGGTTCAGATCGGCAAGGTGATGGAAAGCTTCATGGAGCGCGCGCCCAAGGAAGTGATCGCGGCGCTGCCGACCGCCAAGGGTACCGGCGCCGACTTTAGCCGCCACCCGGGCCCGGAAAAACATGAATTGGCCTTGCGCTATGCGCGCTTGGTGGGGGGTAGCCGGCTTTTTGCTGCCGCCGCGTCCTTTGCCGCCAAGCAAAAGGAAACCGCGGACGAACTTTGCACCGCGCTTAAGCGTTACAATGAGGATGTGGTCAAGGCGCTGAAGGCCAATCCGCAGAACACTGTCGTCAACGCCCAGTTCCAGCTTTGCGCGGAACTCACTTCGATTTTGTTCAGCGATGAAGAAGCGGAACTGCTGCGCCGGCGCGGGCGTGCTGCACTCTCCGCGGCCGCCTGATCGGACTTTCAACAACGCCCGCATATTTGATGGGCGGCTCCGCCGCCGGGGCGCGCAGCTTTGTCGGCGGCAGCCTAAGCCAAGTTTTCGAACGCGCGCCCGCCTTGTTTGATGACGGCTCCGCCGGAACGCGCGGCCTTGTCGGCGGCATAGATCAACCCAGTCTCAAGCGGTTCAAACTTTTCCTGAACGCCGGATGAACAGCGGTCCGGCAGGCGGGCAAAATACCCAAATCTTGTCTTTGACATTGAAGCCCGGGCGTCGTCTCCTATCTGTGGCTGAAGGGGCAAACACTCCGTGGAGACGTTCCCAATGTTCCGTACACCGCTCATTGCCGCTTTGGCGGTGGCCTTGCTGGGCACCACCGCGATGGCGCAACCGGCGAACGCGCCGCCCGCCAATCTGTCCGGTAGCGCACGCAGTGCGCCGGATTTCGACGACCAGGAGGGCTTGGGTTCTCCGCCTTCGGACGCCTATTCCGTTTATGCGCAAAGGGACGCCGAGGCACGCGCACGGGAAGAGGCACGGGATGCGCGGTCGCAAGCCGCTGCCCCGGATCGTGACATGTTCTGCCGCCGCGATGCCGCGGCACGTACCGGTTACACCACACCCCGCGAAGCGGCGCGTGACGAGCAGACCCGCGGCACGGTTGGCGGGACTTTGGGCGGCGCTGCCCTTGGCGCCATTCTGGGCGCGGCGGCCGGCGATGCCGGTCTTGGCGCGGCCGCCGGTGCGGGTGCGGGTTTGATCGCCGGAACCGCTGTCGGCGCCGACAATGCGCGTCACGCCGCGCGCGAAGTGGAAGCCGATTATAGCCGCGCCTATTATGAGTGCATGCATCAGGACACGCGTCAGGCCGCCTTTGATGCGCCTCCGGATTACGGTTATGACTATGGTCCTCCCCCGCCGCCGCCGGTTTATTACTACCCCCCGCCCTATCCCTATTATTACCCCTATCCTTCCTATCGCCCCTCGGTCTCGTTCCACTTCGGCTTTGGCGGCGGCCATCGTGGTTGGGGGCATAGAGGGTTTCATCGCGGCTGGCGCCACCACTGACGCTTGCCTTTACCAAGGCCAAAACGCGGCGCGTCACACGAGTTTTGCCTAGAAGCGGCCGGGACTGTATGGTCCCGGCCG
>DATFDR010000004.1:0-20151 GCA_035251935.1 Rhizomicrobium sp.
GAACGCGATCTTTGGGGTTTATGCGGCCGGAGTTCTCTCAATAATGATGTTGGCATTTTTTGGCGGGCCGGTTTTTCTCATCCTAAAATATTTCGGAAGCGATCTTCCTTGGTGGACAATTTTCCCGCTGGGCGTAGTGAATCTATTTGTCATCATTACGGGGTCGAATCTAACACGGACGTTCAGAAACTAACTGAAAGTCGGGCCTCACCCCGTCGTTCGTTTAAGCTCGCGGCGTTCCGAATTGTGGGCGAATTGTGGGGACACAATACCGAATTGTCAGTCCAGCACGTAGCTCGCCATAAGCCCCATTCGAGCAAACGGCACCACTCGGCCGCTTGCTTAAGCTCTGGCGGATTCGTGAATCCGGATAAGCAAACTGAGATGCTCCGTCGGGTGCGGTCCGTGCTGGCGACCGCGCCCAAGGGTCCCGCGGCGAACCGCTCTTCGCTCAGCGATTAATGACTTATCGGCGAAAGGCTCGCGGATGAAGTATGGGCCACCGGTTTGAGGGCCGGCTTGGTGTCGGACTTGCCGATCTCCGGTTTCAAATTGCCGCTGACATAGGCGCCGGATTCGATCTTGATATCCTGATGCACGACATCGCCGGTCATGCGCGCGGTGGCGGTGAGTATGACTTTCTTGGCTTCGATCTTGCCTTCGATGGCGCCGGCCAGCTCGACCTCCTCGCCATAGACCGTGCCTTTCACCTTGGCGTTCTGGCCGATCTTCACGCCCACGCCACGCACATCGCCATCGATTTCGCCGTCGATCTGAATATCCTCGGTGCTCTCAAGTTGACCGGTGATCTTGAGCGCCTTGCTGATGACCGATGCCATGTGTGCTCCTGTTTTTGCTGAGGGGGGCTGGAAAGATTGGGCAAGAGGGGCCGGACTGGGCGGCGGCTTGGGGCTCCCGGCTTGTGGTGCTTGCGATGGCCGCGCCTGAGGTTGTGAACCCTGAGGTTGCGAACCCTGGGATGACGATGCTTGGGCCTGCGGACGGGCAGACGCATCCCCGGGCTTGTCGCTTCCCGACTTGTCGTTGCGGTTAAACAGATTCATGAACGCACCTCCGGAAGTTGGTCGAGGGTCTCAAAATAACTGACGGGCCGCCATGGCATCCGTGCCGTCACGCGCGCGCCCCGCGCGACGGTGACATTGGTATGGAAGATGCGGCCCTCGATCTCGGCGCTGGCCTCGATCGACACGTTAGGGGCAAAGACCCGCCCGTTCAGGCGTCCGGCGATCACCACTTCGCACGCGACGATGTCACCCTCGACGGTACCGCCGGCGGCGATCACCAGCTTGAGCGCGGCGATACGGCCCCTCACCAGGCCCGAGACCACAAGCTCACCCTCGATCTCGAGCACGCCTTCAACCCCGACGCCGGGGCCAAGGAAAGAGGGAGGCTCCTGCGCCTCGTCCTGCAAGGTCCTGCTCCGGGGGAGCTCGGATCTAAGGGTCATTCCAAGCATGAACAGCCCTGCTCACGCCCCAACCAACCCCGGGGCGATCATGTCAGAAAGAAAAGGCAGAGCAAGCATTTATTCTGCATGCCTTATTGTTCCGCGGGGAACTTTTTTGGCGCGCAGCTCACCGAAGATCTGGCGCCGTTTCTGGGTGGGCGCCGCGATGACACTAGCGTTCAGCGGTTTGCCACGGCGCGTCGCTTATGCTCCGCGCGTTCGTCACTCTCCGCCCTTCGCTTGCGCTCCGGGCGTTCGGCACTCAAATCGGTCCACTGGACCATTTCGTTCGCCTACGGCGAAGCGTTCCTTACCCACATGGCTGTGGCGATAGCCATAGGCGAAATAAAAGATCAGCCCGATCGCCGACCAGATGGGAAACAGGAGTTTTGCCTGCCAGGGCAGATAAGCAAACAACAGCCCGCAACCCAGAACCGCCAGCGTCCCGATGAGATAAACCAGCGGCGCGCGGAACGGGCGAGGACGGTCGGGCTGGGTGCGCCTGAGCACCATCACCGCCAGCGAAACCGCCGCAAAGGCGAACAAGGTCCCCGAATTGGAAATATCGGCCAACTGCCCCACTGGCAGAAAGGCGGCCGCGAACGCCACCAGCAATCCGGTGATCCAGCTCACCACATGCGGGGTGCGGAATTTGGGATGCACCCGGCTAAGGGCTTGCGGCAACAACCCGTCGCGCGACATCACAAAAAAGATTCGCGTCTGGCCATAGATCATCATCAGGACGACGGTGGGCAGCGCGATCCCGGCCGCCAATCCCAAAAGATTGCCCACCAGCGGATGGTTGATGGAGCGCAGCACATGCGCCAGCGCCTCGCGCGAACAGACCAAGGGCTGACCGGCCAGGCTGGCGCACTGGGCTTGCAGCGCCGATGAGCCCGGCGCCAGGGCTTCGCCTGCGGGACCATAGACCGGCTGCGCGCCATAAGAGCCGATCGCGCCCGCCGCCACCAACAAATAGATGACGGTGCAAATCGCCAGCGACCCGATCAGGCCGATGGGCAGATTGCGCTGTGGATTCTTGGTTTCCTCCGCCGCGGTGGACACCGCGTCGAATCCGACATAGGCAAAAAAGATCGAGGCCGCCGCCGAAATCACCCCGGCCGTGCCAAAAGGCGCGAAGGGATGAAAATTGGCGCTGTTTATCACCGGAAGCGCCAGCCAGATAAAGGCGCCCAACGCCACCAGCTTCACCGCCACCAGACAGGCATTGACGGTGGCGCTCTCGCGGGTGCCGATCACCAGAAGCCCTGTCACGCCCAGCGCCACCACCACCGCCAACACATTCACCACACCGCCGGCATAAGGACCGGCCGCCAATTCGGGTGGAACGATGATGGGATGGGGCAGATGCGCCAAAAGGCCCACGATATATCCGGACCAGCCCACCGATACGGCGCTGGCCGCCACGGCATATTCCAAGATCAGCGCCCAGCCCACCAGCCAGGCCATCAACTCGCCCAGCACCGCATAGGTGTAGGTGTAGGCCGAGCCGGATACCGGCACCATGGAAGACAATTCGGCATAGCACAGCGCCGCCACCGCGCTGACGGCGCCCGCCAGCACAAAGGACAGCATCATGCCGGGTCCGGCTTTTTGGGCGGCTTCCGCCGTCAGCACGAAAATGCCGGTGCCAATGATGCCGCCGATGCCCAAAAGGGTGAGCTGGAACGGGCCCAGGCTGCGGTGCAGGCTTTTCTTATCGGCGGTGGCCAGCACCGCGTCCAATGACTTCACCCGCCACATGGAAATATATCCGCCTGAGCCCCGCGCCATCCGGCACAAGGATCGACCGTTAGTCAAGCACGTCCGCCGCCTCGGGGTGGCGCTGGAACCAGGCCCGCGCATAGGAACAGCGCGGCACGATCACCAGCTGATGGCTGCGGGCCTGTTCGACAATATCCTGCATCAACCGGTCCGCCGCGCCGGTGCCGCGCAAGGACGGATCGGCTTCCACATGGAAGATTTGATGCTTGCCATCGCGGATGCGGTACTCGGCCCAGGCCATAAGGCCGTTTTCCGTTCGCTCGAAACGGCTTTGCGCTTGGTTGTCGATCATTTCTTGGGCGCTGGTTCGCGGTACATCCAAGGTAACGAAAGCCCGATGGGAACGATCCACAGCGTTCCGGCCAGGGCATAGAACAGCAACGCCACATACCAGGGCGCGCCGGGCAATATGTGGCGCGCCAGCCCCACGATGAACAAGGCATAGAAAGGCAGCCAGAAGAAAACGATCACAATGGCGGCAATAAGAGTCTTGGTGCGGCGGGACATGAGACGGTTTTGACGGCTGCGAGGAGGGACGCTATCAGAGCCGCCATGGATCAGACAGGAAATTTCTGGAAAAGCCGCCAGTGCGTGGGGCTATGGCTTTTGACCGTGGCGCTGATCATTCTGGTTATGGTGACGGTGGGCGGATTGACCCGCCTGACCGGCTCCGGCCTTTCCATCACAGAATGGAAACCGCTTCTGGGCGCGATCCCGCCGCTCCATGACGCGGCCTGGGCGGATGCCTTCGCCAAATACCAGCGCATTCCGCAATATGTCCTCGAAAACCGCGGCATGAGCCTGGAAGAATTCAAGGGCATCTTCTGGTGGGAATGGGCGCACCGTTTCCTGGGCCGGTTTTTGGGCGTCTTATTCTTAGTACCCTTTGTCTGGTTCGCGGCCACCGGCGCGATTCAGCGCAGCGAATGGCCGCGCTTTATGGTGCTCTTTCTGCTGGGCGGACTGCAAGGCTTTATCGGCTGGTGGATGGTGACATCCGGGTTGGAAAGCCGCGTCTCGGTCAGCCAGTATCGCCTCACCATCCATCTGGGCGCGGCGCTGCTTTTGCTGATCGCGATCCTGTGGATTGCGCTGGAATATCTGCGCGGCGGCAAGAGCAGCGGTATGTCCAAGCGCGCATCCATCTTTGTCGCCCTGGTCTATGGCCAGATGCTGCTGGGGGCGCTGGTGGCGGGGCTGGATGCGGGGCTGATCTACAACACGTGGCCGGACATGAATGGGCGCATCTTTCCCGAAACGCCGTTTTTTGCCTCGCCCTGGTGGCGGAATTTTTTCGAAAATGCCGGCTTGGCACAATTCGATCACCGTATCGGCGCTTATGTCATCGCCGCCTGTGCGGTGTGGGTTTATGGCGAAGGCGTCAAGTTGACGGGTGCGGCCAAGACCAGCGCCAAACTGGTCGCGTTCATCACCACCTTCCAGATTTTCCTAGGCATCCGCACCCTGCTGCTGATGGCGCCGCTCTGGCTGTCGGCGCTGCATCAGGTCATGGCGGCGGCGCTGCTCTGCGCGGCGGTGTGGCATGCGTATGAATTGAAGATACATCCCCAACCTGTCATCCCCGGCTGAGCGCCGCAACGCGGCGCGAAGGGAAGGGGACCCAGGCACCATCGACCTATAGGTGGTGATTTGCCTGGGTTCCCTTCCCTCGCCACGCGAGGTCGCGTGGCTCGCCGGGAATGACACTCAGCTTTAATTCATCCCCTGTTCCAGATCGGCGATAATGTCGGCGGCGTCCTCGATGCCGACCGACAGCCGCACCACATCCGGGCCCGCGCCCGCCTTGATGCGATCCTCGTCCGACAGTTGGCGATGGGTGGTGGAAGCGGGATGGATGATCAGGCTTCTGGTGTCGCCGATATTGGCCAGATGGCTGAATAGCTTCACGCCATTGACCAGCCTCACGCCTGCCTCATAGCCGCCTTTCAGCCCGAAGGTGAAAACCGCGCCCGCGCCCTTGGGGCAATACTTCTTGTGCAGGGCATAAGAGTCATTGTCTTCCAGCCCGGCATAGTTCACCCAGCCCACCTTGGGATTGGCCTTCAGCCATTTGGCGACCGTCAGCGCATTGTCGCAATGTTTCTGCATGCGCAAGGGCAGGGTTTCGATTCCGGTCTGCACCAGAAAGGCGTTCATCGGCGAGAGCGCCGGTCCCAGATCGCGCATGCCGAATACCCGGCAGGCGATGGCGAAGGCCATATCGCCGAAGGTCTCCCACAATTTCATGCCGTGATAAGACGGCGTAGGCTCGGACAAGGACGGAAACTTGCCGCTGCCCCAGTCGAATTTGCCGCCGTCCACGATCACCCCGCACATGGAATTGCCATGGCCGCCCAGAAATTTGGTGGCGGAATGGATCACGATATCGGCGCCCCATTCCAGCGGCTTGATCAAGTAGGGCGAGGCCAGGGTGTTGTCCACGATCAAAGGCACGCCCGCGTCATGCGCGATCTTGGCCACTTTCTCGACGTCGGTGATGATGCCGCCGGGATTGGCGATGCTTTCGACAAAGATCGCCTTGGTGCGCGCATCGATCCCCGCCTTGAAACTGTCTGGATTTTTGGCGTCGGCCCATTTCACATGCCAGTCGAACTTGGCGAAGCCCTGGCTGAATTGGTTGATCGAGCCGCCATAGAGCTGGCGGGCCGCCACGATATTGTCGCCCGGTCCCATCAGCGTGTGCAGCGCCAGGAGCTGCGCCGCATGGCCCGAACCGCAGGACAGCGCCGCGCGCCCGCCTTCCAGCGCCGCCACCCGTTCCTCCAGCACCGCATTGGTGGGATTCATGATCCGCGAATAGATGTTGCCGAACACCTGCAGGTTGAACAAAGCCGCGGCATGGTCGGCATCCTCGAAGACAAAGGCTGTTGTCTGGTAAATCGGCGTGGCGCGCGCGCCGGTGGCGGGATCGGGCTGGGCGCCGGCATGAACGGCAAGGGTGTTAAAGCCATAGTCGGCCATTATCGTCTCCTGGTCCTATGTTTGGCGCGTCCCGGCTATGTCAGATGCTCGATACGCAGTTCTGTTTCGATGCGGCGCACCCAGGCGTGGACATGGGGATACGCACCCAAATCCAAATCGGCCTGATGGGCGAAGCGGGTATAGGCCACCAAAGCAATATCGGCCAGTGAGAGTTGATTGCCCACAAAATAGCTGCGGCCTGTCAAATGGGCATTCATCAGGCTCAAGGCCTTGAAGCATTTGGCGACCAGGCCGGGGTCGATCTCATGGGACGGCTTTTTCAGGTACAGACGCTGGAAGCGCAGCACGGCGATGGCGGGCTCGTGGCTATACTGTTCCCAGAACAGCCATTGAAACATCAGCGCGCGCTCGAACGCGTCGGTGGGGATCAGATCGGTATTCTCGGCCAGATGCAGCATGATGGCATTGGACTGCGCCAACACGCCTTTGTCGGCAAAGCGCGCCACGGGCACTTGGCCCGCCGGATTCATCGCCAGAAATTCCGGCGTGCGGGTTTCCTTGGCCAACACGCTGACCTCGACCCAATCGTAAGGCAGGCCCAGATAGTCGGCGACGAACTTCACCTTCAGGCAATTGCCCGAGATGGAGTCGCCGTAAACGGTCATGGCGGCATTGTCGAGCGACATGGCTAACTGTGCTTGAGTGTGCCGCCTTTGCCGAACAGCAAAGGCTTGCGGTTGTCGATCACTTTGCGGTTGACCCCCATCCAGCCGATCTCGCCGGAAAAGCGGCCATGCTCGATCTTGGGACAGCGGTTCATGATCACGGTCAGGCCGGCGTCCTGGGCGATCTTCTCGGCCTCGGGACTGATCACGCCCAGCTGCATCCACAGCACTTTGACGCCCAGCCGGTCTTTTTCCTGAGCTGTCTCGTGCGCGATCTGGGGCGCGAATTTGGCCTCGCGGAAAATGTCCACCATGTCCACCGGCGCCGGCACATCCTTCAGGGACGCATAGACCAACTGGCCCAGGATCTTCTGGCCCGCCATGCCGGGATTGATGGGGATGACGTTGTAGCCCTTGTTCAAAAGATACATCATCGCGAAATAGGAGGGGCGGATGTCGTTGCCGCTGGCCCCCACCATCGCGATGGTCTTGACGCTGCGTAGGATGGATTTGATCTGACTGTCGGGATATTGCGGAAGCGCGATGTCTTCGCTCATGCGGGCCACCGGGGCACTCGCTTTTCCAAAAACGCCCCAATGCCCTCGCAGGCTTCCGCCTCCAGCATATTCTCGGTCATGACCCTGCTGGCATAGGCGTAAGCCTCGCTCAGCGGCATCTCCAGTTGGCGGTAAAAGGCTTCCTTGCCGATCTTAAGCGTCTTGCGCGGCTTGGCGGCGATTTTGTTGGCCAGCAGCATGGTCTCGCTTTCCAGCATCTGTGGCGTCACCACCTTGTTGACCAATCCGATGCGGCGCGCCTCCTCGCCGTCGATCATCTCCCCGGTCAGCAGCATTTCCATCGCCGCTTTGCGGCCGATATTGCGCGACAGGGCCACCATGGGCGTGGAACAGAACAGACCGATATCCACGCCCGGAGTGGCGAAGCGCGCCGAGGTGGAGGCCACCGCCAGATCGCAACTGGCGACCAACTGGCATCCGGCGGCGGTGGCGATGCCGCCGACCTGGGCGATGACCGGCTTAGGCGTGCGCACAATGGCCTGCATCATGGCAGAGCATTGGGCGAACAAGCCGGCATAGGCGGCGCGGCCCTGATCGCCGTCGGCGCGATGCCGCGCCATCTCTTTTAAGTCATGGCCGGAGGAAAACACCGCGCCTTCGGCGGCAATCACGATCACGCGGGTGGCGTTATCGGCGCCTGCGCCCTCCAACGCCGATTGGATGGCGCCCATCAATTCCGACGACAGGGCGTTGCGCGCGCTCGGCCGGTTGAGGATCAGCCGGAGCACGCCGCCGGCATGGGCGGTGAGGAGGAGGGGGGGAGGCGAAGCGCTCATGACCGCGGACTGTAGAGGGACGAGTTCCCCCGAACAATCGCGCCTGGACGCATTGGGAATAGGCGGGAACTGCATAACGTGCCGGTTTTTTTGCTGCTTCTGTTTCACCTTCCCGGTGCGCGGGCGCCCAATCGGCGCTATAATCCGCCCATGTCCCTGAGCCGCGACGAGACCATCGAACTTCGCCATCTCTACGACCGCTTTTCGCTGGCGGTGGAGCGGGCATCCGCCACCATGCATATGCGCGGCATGGACTCCACCGCCTTTCATGTCGAGGACGGCAAATGCGTCGCCCTTTGGGGTCATATCCGCACCCTGATGGACAAGGCAGCGGCCCCGAAATAGGCAACGTCACACTTGCCATACCCAGCACACAAACTCACTGAGCCGTATGGGCCGGAGACAGCGATGCCGAAGGCGACTTCAGAGGCCCTGGTAGACGACGAGCGGGCCATCGTGACCAAATGGACCTTGCCGCCTGGGGCCGAGACCGGCGGCCACACCCATGGGCTCGACTATTTGGTGGTCTATCTGACGGATGGAATCCTGACGGTAGAGACCGGCAGTCAAGTCATCGAAGCCCCGGTTTCCAAGCACACCGTCACCTCGCGGCCGGCAGGCATCAGCCACAACGTGTCCAACCGATCCGGCAATGCGATCGAATTCATTGAGATCGAGCTGAAGCGCTGTCTCTCCTTCTTGTCAGAAGGCCTCCTGGTCAGCTTGGTGGTTATGTGCCACCCGCGCCCGTGGAGCGTACTATCGCCCCGAAATAGCGGTATTATAATACCGCATACATAAAACACCTTAATTTCCGAGGTTTCTCTTGACTGGATGCGGGCATATCCGTATAGCGGCGCGTCAAATCACGGAAAACTGCATATGAAAACCTACTCGGCGAAAGCCAGTGAGATCGAAAAGAAGTGGATACTGATCGACGCCCAGGGCCTGGTCGTGGGCCGTCTGGCCTCGATCATCGCCATGCGCCTGCGCGGCAAGCACAAGCCCACTTACACGCCCCATATGGATTGCGGCGACAATATCATCGTCATCAATGCCGCCAAGGTGGTGCTGACCGGCCAGAAGCTGAAGAAGAAGGTCTATTATCACCACACCGGCTATATCGGCGGCATCAAGGAACGCACCGCCGGCGCGATCATGGCGGGCAAGTTCCCCGAGCGCGTGCTGGAAAAGGCGGTCGAACGCATGGTGCCGCGCGGTCCCTTGGGCCGCCGCCAGATGTCAAACTTGCGCGTCTATCCGGGCGCGGAGCATCCGCATGAGGCGCAGTCGCCCGAAAAGCTGGACGTCGCCAAGATGAATCCCAAGAACACTCAGTACAAGGCAGCCTAACTGATGGCCGAAGACAACAAGTTCACCGAACTCAAATCCACCCTGATCAAGGCCAAGCAGCCCGGCGCCGACGATGCCGCCAAGGCCGACAACAAGCGCGACTCCAAGGGCCGCGCCTATGCCACCGGCCGCCGCAAGGAATCGGTCGCCCGTGTCTGGATCAAGCCGGGCAGCGGCAAGATCACCGTCAATGGCCGCGACGAGACCGTCTATTTCGCGCGCCCGGTTCTGCGCATGATCCTGCGCCAGCCCTTGATCGCCGCGGGCCGCGACGGTCAGTTCGATGTGGTGGTCACCGTCAATGGCGGCGGCTTGTCGGGTCAGGCGGGCGCGGTGCGTCACGGCATTTCCCGCGCGCTGGTGAATTACGAGCCTGGCTTGCGTCCGGTGCTGAAGCCGGGCGGCTTTCTCACCCGAGATCCGCGCGCGGTGGAACGCAAGAAGTATGGCCGGCCTAAGGCTCGCCGTTCCTTCCAGTTCTCGAAGCGCTAAGCGCGATCTTTTGCGCCCTGAGTTTGTCGCGCGTTCGCTCATGGGCTTTTCGCCCACTTCGCTCCGCGCTCCTACTCAGGTCCCAAAATCCTGCCCTTAAGAACACAGATAGACGGCGGCCTTGATCGGCCGCCGTTTTTCTTTGCTTGTCGCCAAGGCGCGGCGCGGTGCATGCTGAAGCGCATCAGCACAGGAGGCGTCATGCGCGCCCATCGTCTTGCCTTGGTTTGTTCTTTGGCCTTGCTGGCTGTTCCCGCTTCGGCGCGGCTGTGGAAGCCGACCCTCGATCAACTCGCCCTGGAGTATGTCACGATCAACCACAACAAGGGCGCGGATGGGCGGGTGATACTCGGTTGGATGGCTTCGCCCCTTGTCGCTGCGCCCACCATCAAGCAGATCCTGGACCGGTATGTGGTGGTTTCCATTGCCCATACGCGTCAGGATTCCAACGGCGTAACCAGCTGGGACGATATCCAAGGGGTACAGGCGACGGACGGCGGCGGACAGGCGCTCAAGGAAGTGCCGCAGGATGCCATACTGCCGGCGCTGGTTGGGTTGATCGCTCAGTCCGAGGCCGTCCTGCGCCAGACCACGCAGGGCAAGGGCAAGGTCTATTGGAGTGTCTATGAGGCGGGGTCCGTCAATGCCTGTGCCAAAGGCCGGCTGGTGGTGACCTACCAAAGCGAAGCCTACAGTTTCGACACGCCGATACCGGGTTGCCAGAAGTAATCGCTACGGCGAAGCGTGAATCTTTTTCGGGCAAATGCGCGGGACTTCCCGGCGGCTCGCTGGAAAAGGTCCACTGGACCTTTTCCTTCACCATCGCCTATGGCGATGGTGAAATGCGGGCCGACGGATCGAACCGCGGCGGCGGCGGGCCATAGGCATTGTCGTCCGCTTCGCCTGGCTGGCACCAGAAATAGATCAGCACCACGCACAGAATCAGAAAGGCCAGCTTGATCAGAAAGAGCTGCGGCCCGATAAAAATCAGGGACCATTCGCCAAAGGTGGCATAGCTCGCGCCCGCCAGCAGCTCCGCCACCTGGGCGACAAAGCCCAGAATAAGAAAGGCCCAGATCAGCTTGCCGTCGCGCCCGGTATCCTGCAGGCGGCGCGCGCCCATGCCGGCAAAGGGAAACAGCACCGCCAGATTGTAGAGTTCCGACAGCGGCAAGGAGAGGATGGCGCCCAGGATTACTGCGCCGAGGCACAGAATGAAATTGGCCAGGACGAAATACCAAAATTGGGCGCGTCCCACCCGTCCGCGCAGGTCGAAATAATGCTCAGCCACGGCCTGGCGGTAATTTTCGAAAATCGCTTGCGGGTCCATGCTTGCCCCCTGTTTTTGGCCGCCTCTTTGGCGTATCTGGCGGCCCAACCGGATGATGGGCCGGCTCTGCAAGCGGCGCAGGACCGGACCGCGCCCCCCACGGGCCCCAAAAGCGGTGAAATCAGCTAAGAACCACCACACTTCCATGTCAATCATGACGGAACACAGATGAGCGGCCAGGCACAGATTTTCATAGACGGCGCGGCAGGCACCACCGGCCTGGAGATCCGGGAGCGGCTGGCTGGCCGCACCGGCCTGTCGCTGATCACCCTGTCCGAGGCCGAACGCAAGGATCAGGCGGCGCGCAAGGCCGCCCTGAACCAGGCCGATCTGGTGATTCTGTGCCTGCCGGACGAGGCGGCGCGCGAAGCGATCAGCCTGATCGACAATCCCAAGACCCGGGTGATCGATGCCTCCAGCGCCCACCGGGTGGCGCAGGGGTGGACCTATGGTTTCGCGGAATTGGAAGCGGATGGCTATGCGCGCATCGCGTCTGCCAAGCGGGTGAGCAATCCCGGCTGTTGGCCCACCGGTTTTCTGGCCATCATGCGCCCCTTGGTGCGCGCCGGGCTGGTGCCGCCGGATTTTCCCATCAGCGTCAGCGGTGTTTCCGGCTATTCCGGCGGCGGCAAAAGCATGATCGCGGAATTCCAGGACGAAAAGGCCGCCGACTATACCGAGACGGTCTCGCGCATCTATGGCTTGAACCTGGCGCACAAACATATTCCCGAGATGCAGACCCATTCCGGCCTCAGCCATCCGCCTTTGTTCCAACCCGGCGTGGGGCGTTTCTATCGCGGCATGCTGGTGGAAGTGCCGCTGTCCTTGTGGGCGCTGCCTACCAAGCCGGCGGCGCGCGATATTCATGCCGCCCTGGCGCGCGCCTATCCGGACCGGCCGCTGGTCAAGGTCGCCTCGCTGGAAGATGCCGCGGCGGTCAAGACTCTGGACGCCGAAATCCTGGCCGGCAGCAATGGGCTGACGCTTTATGTTTTTGCCAATGACAAGACTGGCCAGGCGCGGGCGGTGGCGGTGTTCGATAATCTTGGCAAGGGGGCGGGTGGCGCTGCGGTGCAGAATCTCAATATTATGCTGGGGCTGCCGGAGACGACTGGGCTTTAGCTGGGTCATCCAGCCCCTCGCTTTGGCTCGGGGCGTTCGTCGCTCGAAATGGTCCACTGGACCATTTCGTTCGCCTTGGGCGAACCGCTCCTCACTCTTCGACAGGTTCAGGGTGAGGCTTATTCCTCATGCTGAGGCTGTCGAAGCATGAGGAAATTCCGTGCTAGTTTCTGCCATGCTTGGCGGGAAGGGCGTCCTGTTTTCAGTTACAGTGGGGCTGGCAGTGTTTGCCGGCGCGGTGCTTTACGCCATCCATCAAACGCCCAAGCCCGAAGGCTTCTCCGGACTGCAATTTGCGCCCCTGACCCCGGCGGCGGCGGCGCGCACGCCTTTGTTGGAACGGGGCGGCGCCCTGGTCCATCACGTGATGGCGGACAGTCCGGCGGAAAAAGCCAAAATCGTACCTGGTGTCGTGGTGGCGGCGATTGACGGTACGGCGATCGCTTCGGCACGTCAGGCGTCGGATGTGATCCGCACCTATAAGGCGGGTGCGCGCGCCACTTTGACGATTTATGACATCGCCCAGGGCGAGGTCAGAGCGCAACGCGTTTTGCTGGTGTTCGATGCCGAGCCGCCATCGGGGAAAAATTTTTCGGTATCGCCGCCGCGCACCTTGGCCAAGGAACGCCGGCCGCCGCCGATCACGGCCGCCAACGCCTTCTGGTCGCCGCGTATCCTGCGCGGTCCCACCATCAAGCCCCTGGCCTTGAGCGGTTTGGGCGCCGGTCAATGCAACGCCTTTGCACCGGAGAGGTGGTGGGTGGCGGCGCATGCACCCGACAATTCGCTGTTTCACGTCATGGCAGGCGAGGGGTTCGCGCACGCGCTCTACAAATCCGCCTTGCTGAACGGGGCCGCGCCGCAAGACTATGTGCGCGCTTTCTTGCAGGAAACATTCGTCTCGCCCGTGGTGCTGACGCCGCCGCAGACCCGCCCTTTCGGCTTCGTGATCCAGGACTATGGCAACCGCAAGGGCGGCGCGGGCTTTGCGCTTTATCGCGTCACGGGCGCACGCATTGCCATCTGGGCGGTGGCTGTGCCCAGCGGCGATGCCAGTTGGGCCAAGCCGCTGGCGGGAACGGTGGCGCTGTCCATGCGCTGCGCCTCGCCGGGCGCGCCCAAACCTCTGCCGCGCGATCCCGATCTTTTGGCGACGCGCATCTCGCTGCGTTGTCTGCAAGGGGCGTGCGGCGAAACCGATTTCGCCGCCACGTATCTAACGGTGCTGCGCTTCGGTTATGTCCACAATGTGAAAGGCAATATGTTTTTGGTGCGTCCGCGCCGGGATTTCTGGCAGAGCGGACCCGAAGGCCCCGGCTTTTATCATCAGATCGGCGGCGAGAATGAGAAGTTATTGCCGGGGCGCATTAATTGAAAGAGGGCAGTATGAGCGCACTATCTGAGATGCGGAGGTCCGACAAAGCAATGTCTCGGGAAGAAACCGAGGAAATGCTTCGGACAGGTTTTTGCGGACATATTGCGACGATAGGTGAAGATGGGTTTCCTTACTGTGTCCCCATGCTTTACGTGTGGATGAACGCCGAGATTTGGCTGCATGGGACAAGCGCAAAAGGTCGTCTGCGAACCAACATAGCCCATGTCGCGAATGTCTGTTTTGAGCTCGATCAGCCCGGGGCGATATTTCCCTACGGTCGATTTGAATGCGATACCACGGTTGCATTTCGCAGCGTCATCCTATTCGGAGAGATTCGCGTAATTGAAGATATGGCGGCAAAGCAGGCTTTCTTCGAAGAGCTGATGCGGAAATACGCAAAGTCCGAATGGAGCCGGCCCAAAGGTTTTTTTCCTCGTATCGAACAAATCACGCTCTATGCCATCGCGCCGCTACGGATAACGGGCAAGACAACACCTCTTCCGGATATCTCCGAACAATGGCCGGCGTTGGATCGAACAAAGACACCGAACGCGCGAGCGGAGTGATTACTGCGCTTTGACCTTCACATACGTTCCCGGCGCGTCGCCCAGCACCTTGAGGTCGCCGTCGCCCGGTTGGCGCGCGGGCACTTTCGGGCCCGATAGTTTGGACAGCCAGCGATCCCAATCCGGCCACCAAGAGCCGGGATGCTCGGTTGCGCCTTTCTTCCAGGCTTCGATGTTGGTCGCGCCTTTCTCATTGGTCCAATATTGATACTTGTTGGCCGCCGGCGGATTGATCACCCCCGCGATATGGCCCGAGCCGGCGATGATGAAGCGCACCGGGCCGCCAAACAGGTTGACCGACTTGAATACCGAATTGGCCGGGGCGATGTGATCTTCCTTGGCCGATTGCAGATAGACCGGCACCTTCACCTTCGACAGGTCCAGCTTGACGCCCGCCATCTCCATCTTGCCGCGCGCCAGTGCATTCTCCTTGTAGCAATTGCGTAAGTAGGACAGATGCAGCTTTTCCGGCATGCGCGTCGTGTCGGAATTCCAATAGAGCAGATCGAAGGGCATGGGCTGCTTGCCCAAAAGGTAGTTGTTGATCACAAACGACCAGATCAGGTCATTGGCGCGCAGCATGTTGAAGGCGCCCGCCATCTTGGAGCCCGGCAACACGCCGCCTTCGCTGTCCATCTTCTGCTTTAGGGCGTCGAGCTGGGCTTCGTCCACGAAGACCGACAATTCGCCGGCTTCGCTGAAATCGGTCTGCGCTGCCCAGAAGGTGGCGGAATAAATGCGGTCGTCGCCCTTTTCCGCCATATAGGCGAGGGTGGCCGCCAGCAGCGTGCCGCCGATGCAATAGCCGACACAGTTGGGGTCGCGCACCCCGGTGGCCTTCTCCACCGCATCCAGGGCGGCGAAGATGCCGCCTTCCATATAGTCCTCGAAGCCCTTCTGGGCCATGTCGGCGTCGGGATTGACCCAACTGACCAGGAAGACCGTATAGCCCTGGCCCACCAGCCAGCGCACGAAGCTGTTCTCTGGCCGCAGATCGATGATGTAGAACTTGTTGATCCAGGGCGGAAAGATCAGCAGCGGCCGTTCCTGGACTTCATCCGTGGCCGGAGAATATTGCAGCAACTCCATGATCTCATTGCGGAACACCACCTTGCCGGGGGCGGTGGCGATATTCTCGCCGATCACAAAGCCGTCGGCCGATTGGCGGATAGAAAGCTCGCCCTGGCCGCGTTCGATATCGGCCAGAAGATTGTCCAATCCCTTGACCAGATTTTCGCCATTGGAGGCGATGGTGGCTTTGAGCACGTCCGGATTGGTGAGTGGGAAATTGGTAGGGGCCATCGCATCGGCGAATTGACGGGTATAGAAGGCCACCCGGCTGCGCTCTTTTTCGTCCAGGCCGTGGAGACTGCCCACCATCTCCTGCATGGCGTTGGCGGTGAGCAGATAGCTCTGCTTGATGAAATCGAAAATCTCATTTTCCCGCCATTCCTCGGCTTTGAAACGGCGGTCACCGGGCGCTGGCTCCACCACCGCCGCAGCCTCGCCGCCCAGCATGCGGCGCGCCGTGGTTTCCCAAAGCGTCATGACGTTGGTCCACCATTCCCTTTGCGCCGCCACCACCGCCTCGCGGTCGCTGCTCATCGCCTTGGCCAGCGCCAGCATGGCGCCGGAGATGTTGAGCGGATCGATGGGCCCGGGATTCTCGCGGGCATTCATGCGGGCGGCAAAGTCCAGCATCAGCTGCTGGCTCTTCAGGCCCACGCTCAGCATGTTGCGGGCGAATTCCTGGGTGTTGAGCTTGTCGGGCGAGATCGCCGATTCGGGCGCAGGCGGGGTGGCAGGGCCTTGTGCGGGCATCGCGGGGGATCGCCTTTGGTGAAATCTCTGATAGCCCGGGCGTGCGGACCGCCGCAAGCTGTGCCAAACCGGGCCGCAAACAGGACGGACAAGCAGAAATCTGGCAATCATTCACGACATTTACCCGCTCTTTTGCTGGCGCGGGGGCTTTGGTCGCGGTATATCCCGAAGGCTGAAGGTTGACGCCCGCTTGCCTAGGCGCGAGGGCGTTGCTGCTGCTGGGATAAAGGCAATTTGGGCATGACCAAGATTTACGCGCGTGCTTTGGCGGTGCTGACAATCGTTATTGGCATGGGCACGGGCGGCTGCGAAACCATGTCCGACCTGGACCCCACCGGCCTCTTGAGCGAAGACGCCGCGCCCGAAAGCCAATTCCCCACGGAAAGCGCGCAACAGGCCGAGGCCGACGCTGCCACCACCACGCCCGATCTGGCGGGCATTCCCACCCGTCCGGCGGCGCCCAGCGCCGCGGTCCAGGCCGATACCGCCCAGCAGGTCGCCGCAGCGGGCGCCCAGGCGCAATATAGCGCTGACGCTTTGCGCGCGGGCACAGATGCGGCTGCCCCGCCGCCGACCGTCACCAATACCGATGCCGCTCGTCAGGCCCTGGCTAGCACGGTGGCGCCGCCCGGCCCGGCTCCGGCTGCTCCTTCCGCACCCAGCGCAGTTCCCTCGCCGCCCGTACCGGTGGCGGAATCTCCAGCAGCGCGCAGCACAGCCCTTGCCCCGCCGGGTGCTGAGCCGGCGGTGCCTGCCGTGCCGGCGACCGCCGGCGCGCGCCGCATGGCCGCGGTGAATCCTTCCGATGCCGAATTGGGCTTCAAGCCGTCTTCCGCGCCGCCGCTCAATCCCGCCGTGGCGCAATGGGTGGCGCCGCCGATCATGGCGCATTACCGCCAAACCGCGGCAGCAGCCGGCTCTGCCGGAACCGGGATTCCGGCCGTGCCTGCCGTCGCGGCAGGCCGCACCAGTCTTTCCAATCCATCCGGCGATGTTGTCGCCAATCTGGAGGCGGTGCCTGGCACGCCGACCGGCATGGCGGCGGCGATGAATGGCGGCGTACCGCCCGCCGCAATCGTTTATTTCCCGGGCGATACCACCAGTCTCTCGACCGCCGCGCGCGCCAAGGTGCGTGACGCCGTGGCCGCCTTCCGGGCAACCGGCGGCGCGGGCACCGTCAAAGTGGTGGGCCATGCTTCCAGCCGCACCGCCAACATGCCGGTGGAACGGCATCTGGAAGTGATTTTCCAAAAGTCTCAGGCGCGCGCCAATGCCGTGGCCCAGGCTCTGATCCGCGCCGGTATTCCGGCATCGCAGGTGCGGATCGAAGCCGTCGGCGACAGCCAACCGGTTTTCTATGAATCCATGCCTAAGGGCGAAGACGGCAACCGCCGGGCCGAGATATTTATATTGGGGTGAGCGCGGCTTTAGCGAAAGGTCCGGTGGACCTTTCGCCCGCGCGAACGCCGCGAGCTTGGGCGAGCGGCCGGGGAAGTGGACCATTTCGAGCGCCGAACGCCCTGAGCGGAAGCGAAGGGCCGGGCGGTAGCTAGGCGAACGCCCCTGCGGTCCCGGAATAACGGTCCCGCTCCAAATCCGCCAAAATTTATCCAATAATGATTGCCTAGCCGGACCAAATCCCCGATTCTCGGGCGTTTTCAAAGATTGCCGTGTCATGCAGACCGACTTTTACCGCATCAAGCGGTTGCCGCCTTACATCTTTGAGGAAGTCAATCGCCTCAAGGCGGCGGCGCGCGCCCGCGGCGAGGACATTATCGATTTCGGGATGGGCAATCCCGACATGGCGACACCCGATTTCATCGTGGACAAATTGTGCGAGACCGCGCGCGATCCGCGCGCCCATCGCTATTCGGCTTCGCGCGGCATCAAGGGCCTGCGCAAGGCCCATGTCGCCTATTACAAGCGCCGCTTCGGGGTGGACCTTAATCCCGACAAGGAAGTGATCGCCGCGCTGGGCTCCAAGGAAGGCTTTGCCAATCTGGCCATGGCCATCACCGCGCCGGGCGATGTGGTGTTGGTGCCCAATCCGGCTTATCCGATCCATGCCTTCGGTTTCATGATCGCCGGCGCCGCCATCCGCCATGTCCCCGCAACCTCGCCGGAGGAATATCTCAGCAAGATCGGCGTGGCGACACGCCATTCGGTGCCTTCGCCTCTGGCGATGGTGGTGAATTATCCCAGCAATCCCACGGCGCAGGTGGTCGGCCTGGATTTCTACAAAGAGGTCATCAAGTTCGCCAAGAAGCACGAGATATGGGTGCTGAGCGATCTGGCCTATGCCGACATCTATTTCGACGATGCCAATCCGCCGCCCTCGATTTTGCAGGTAGAAGGCGCCAAAGACATCGCCATCGAATTCCAATCCTTGTCCAAGACCTATTCCATGCCGGGCTGGCGCATGGGCTTTGCCGCCGGCAACGAAAAGCTGATCGGGGCCTTGGCGCGCATCAAATCCTATCTGGACTATGGCGCCTTCACGCCCATTCAGGTGGCGGCCGCGGCGGCGCTGAACGGGCCGCAAAATGTGGTCGACGAAATCCGCGCGGTTTACAAATCGCGCCGTGACGTTCTGGTGAAAAGCATGGCGGCGGCAGGGTGGGAGATTCCCGCGCCATCCGCCTCCATGTTCGCCTGGGCGCCGGTGCCGGAAAAATACAAATCCCTGGGTTCGATGGAATTCGCCAAGGACCTTTTGATCCACGCCAAAGTGGCGGTGTCGCCCGGCATCGGCTTTGGTGAATATGGCGAGGGTTATGTGCGCGTGGCGCTGGTGGAAAACGAGCACCGCATCCGTCAAGCGGCGCGCAATGTGAAGAAGTTTCTCACCATGGGCACCAATATGGCGCCCAAAGATTTGGCTCCCGCAAAATGACGGCAGCTTTCAAGATCGCCATCGCCGGACTCGGCACGGTCGGGGGCGGCGTGGTGAAGGCGCTGACCGCGCGCCAGGATGAATTGTCCCAGCGTGCCGGCCGCGCCTTGGTGATCGCCGCCGTTTCGGCGCGCGATAAGAAGAAGGCGCGCGGCTTCGCTCTGCCGGGCTGGACGGACGATGCTTTGTCGCTGGCCAAGGGCGATGCCGATCTGGTGGTCGAGCTGATCGGCGGCGAGGAAGGGATCGCGCGCCAATTGGTCGAGACCGCGCTCGGCAATAAAAAACACGTGGTGACCGCCAATAAGGCGCTGCTGGCCAAGCATGGTCTGGCGTTGGCTCAGTTGGCGGAAAAAAACGGTGTCACCTTGAAATTCGAAGCGGCGGCGGCGGGCGGCATTCCCATCGTCAAGGCGCTGCGCGAAGGATTGATCGCCCATGGCGTGACGGCGGTGAAAGGCATTCTCAACGGCACCTGCAACTACATCCTCAGCGAAATGGAATCGTCAGGCCGCGCCTTTGCCGATGTGTTGAAGGAAGCCCAAGCCAAGGGCTATGCCGAGGCCGATCCCACTTTGGATGTGGGCGGCGGCGATACGGCGCACAAGCTGGCGCTGCTTTCCGCCATCGCCTTCGGCGCGGTGCCGGACCTGGACGCCATTGCGGTGGACGGCATTCAGCATATTACGCCCGAAGACATCGCCTTTGCCTCGGAATTCGGATTCCGCATCAAGCTTTTGGGTGTCGCCCGCCGGGTGGGAAGCAAGATGGACCAGCGGGTTCATCCCGCCATGGTTCGCCTGCGTTCGGCGCTGGCCAATGTCGGTGGCGCCTCCAACGGTGTCCTGGTGGATGCGGGCGAGGCGGGGTCTTTCTTCTTTTCGGGCCGCGGCGCGGGCGAAGCGCCCACCGCCAGCGCGGTGATTGCCGATATCGTCGAGGCCGCCAGCGGCGCGCCCAGTCCTGTTTTCGGCCGCCCCGCTG
>DATFDR010000005.1:0-98597 GCA_035251935.1 Rhizomicrobium sp.
CAGGCGGCAAGCACCACCAGCCCCACGCAAAGGGAATAGCGGCCGACGCGGAACAACTCTTTCAGGTCCTTGCTTAAGGTGTCGGCCCGATAGCTGAAATATCGGCCAACCGCCTGGCCCAGCATCGGTGCATGGTCTCCGGACGCTTCGGAGGCCGGCATATGGATCAGGATACGAATGGGAGCCTTGCGTGGCAATTCGCGAGCCCAGCCGACGATATAGTCCTCGGCTTCGCGATCCAGGTCTTTCTCCCGGAAGGGCATGGGGTCGAGTGTGTCGAACAGCTGCCCGACCTTGTCGACCTGCACTTCTATGATCGCCGGTTCCTGTTCCATGATCTCGCCGCTCCTGAGTGATCCAAGGCCCTGCGCTTTCTCTCCGCCCTGATCCAGATCAAATCAGATCGGCGGAAAGGCGTTTGAGGGGGATCAAAGCGTTATCTTGCGTCGGCGTCTATAAATGACCTTACAGGCAGAACGAGGCACATATGATCCGGAAAATTCTCCTATCGCTTCCCAGCTTTCCCGATCGTCCTCCAACCCAGGTGCTGGAAGGGGCTGCGGCTCTAGCCCAATTGCTTGGGGCATCGCTCACGGCCCAGATTCCCCAACTGTGTGGTGACCAGAAGACTTGGTCCCCGATTGTTGGGACTTTTCCGCTGGACTTTCCGCAGCTGATGAACGAGGCCGTCCTCCAAAGCGAACGCAATGCGGCGTCAGTGTCCGAAGAAATCGGCAAAGTCTGTTCAGGGTTGCGCGTGCCGTTGGATATTCGCAGGGGTTTTGCGAACCTTATCGACTCGCCTGATTGCCTGATCGATCTAGCGCGCTTGCACGACCTCACCATCTTGTCCCACTCCAATACAGACATGTTGGGCGGCACCGTCGCGGAGGCCGTCATATTCGGCACAGGCCGTCCCACCTTGCTGCTTCCCTCGGGCAAGGGAACAAAGTCCCTACAATGGTTGGATAATGTGGTGGTCGCTTGGGACTATAGCCGAGAGGCCGCCCGCGCCATGGCCGATGCCTTACCCATTCTGGTCAAGGCAAAGAAGGCGCACATCCTTTCGGTGCTGGGCGAAAAAGGCATTCACACGACCTGCGCTGTTGGCGATCTGGAGAAATATCTCGCTGCCTATCAAGTAAAATACACACTCGAGCAGGTTTCACTCAAGGACGTCACGATCGGCGACCGTGTGCTGTCATATGCCAGTGAGGTCAAGGCCGACATGCTGGTCATGGGCGCTTATGGCCATTCCCGCCTTCGGGAATTCGTCCTGGGTGGCGCAACCCGCGGCGTGCTGTCAGACCCGAAGTTGCCGATTTTTGTTTCTCACTGAGAGACCAAGGAAGCCCTCGTATGAAGGATCATCAGCGTCCTGATGCAATCCGGACAGTGTGCTGCGCGATTGGCGAGGTTATCCGGCTCCGAAAATGACTGCAGCTCCTGCGCTGAAAGCCAGCAGCGCCATCGCGCTCAACGCCAGTCCCAACCGTAGTCCGCCGAAGACCACAGCCAGCACGGATTTCGCCAGTCCATTGGCGGCGGCCGCAATCAATATGGTGGAGGCGGCGACCGCAGGTGTGATCTCCGTTCCAGTGAGCCGTGCCATGGAAAGCGTTATTGGGTCCACATCCAGCAAACCCGTCAGGCCGCCTAGCGCGAAAAGACCGACCGGGCCCGAAGATAGCATTTTGGACAGCAGCATGATTGCGGCCACCAGCGCCGTGAACCGCAGCATCAGCGGCAACTCGAAGGGGTCCTGCAGGGACAGATCGCGCGCGTCCGCCTTTCCCGCAGCGCGATAGGCCAAAGCGGCCGGGATCAGCAGCAGAATTGATGCGGTGCCGATCGGGGTACCAAGGGGTGCCAAGAGGCTGGGCGCTATCATGATCGCGATTGTTGTCATGCGCAGCAGTGAGACGATCCAAGCGGCAAGGATGGCCGCCATAACCTCTGGCAACATGACGGGATTTCGCTTGACCAAGCGCGCAAATGTCCAAGTTACGGTGGTCGAGGTTGCCAGACCTCCCGCGATGGCGGCGAACAGCAGCCCCCGCCGCTCGCCGGCAACTCGCACCGCGATATAGCCGGCATAGGAGACCGCGCCCACCAGGACCGTCATTAGCCAGATCTGATGTGGATTGAGCGCGTTCCAGGGATCGACCGTCCGGTCGGGGAGAGCGGGGAGCAGCACCACGGTCATGGCCAAAAGGACCAGGGCGGCGCGCAATTCCGTCCATTTCAGGCGGCGCAGGAAGGAATGCATTATCTGGCGTTCGGCCAGAATGGCGGCCACGACGACCCCGCCCGCCGCAGCGACCGCCATACTGCCCCGTGCCGCATAGGCGCCCAAAGCAAAGGTAATAAGGCCCGCGATAAAGCTGGTCGCGGAGAAATTGTCGCGTTCCTTGGCGCGTCGCCACTCAAAGGCTCCGAAGGGGACGGCAAAGCCGACGAGGCATAGGCCAAGTGTGATCGTGCCCGGGAGCAGGCTGCAAATGCCGCCCAGGCCGCCGATCAAGGTGAAGGTACGAATGCCGGCGACGCGGGAGCCGTCCCTAGCCTGCCTTGCCTGCCAGCCACGTTCAATGCCGATCAGCAGGCCGATGGCGGCGGCAAGGCCAACTCTTTGAAGAATTTCAAAATCGTCCATGCCGGCTCACGTTACCCCAAGTAGCGACGCTTATTGCGTGTTCCGGCCTGGCCAGTGTTTTCCACGCCCGCCATGCATGGCGGCTCCGGCAACCAGAATGGCGGCGACAGCAAACAGCAGCAGGATCAAATCAGCTTTCATGAATGCCTCCTAGGGATGAATGAGGGCGCCGTTGCTTGCGCCGGGCCGCGGTGCCGGTTCGGGCGGGGCCGCGATCTTTCCAATCCAGGTGATCAGAGGCGGCTTGCGGGGTACCGGCGGCGGTACGGCGTTGGGATATCCGACAATGATCGGCGCGACCACCCGGCTTTGCCGTGGAAGCTCCAACAAGTTGAGGCCTTCTTCGGTGTTGAGCCAGCCCTGGGCGAAGCCAATCCAACAACTCCCCAGGTTCTGCTCCAGCGCCGCCAGCATCATATTCTGCGCCGCCAGCGCACAGTCCTCCGCGCTCCATTGCCTGTCGTCCGGAACCGAAACGACGATCAGCGCGGGCGCATGGTAGAAAATGTGGAAGAGGGGATCGGCCAGAAGGTCGCGAAAATGACCGGGCCGTGGCATCGATGCGAGCGCATTCAGCATCCAATTCTTGGAACGCCGGGAAATTTCATCCAGCAGCATCGCATCGGTTACGACCGTGAAATGCCAAGGCTGCTCGTTCATGGCGCTTGGCGCCCAGCTGGCCGCAGAAATCAGCTGGCGCAAAATAGTGGCGGACACCGGAATCGGCTTGTAGTCGCGGACCGCGCGACGGCGGCGGAGGGCGTCAAGGACTTCCATTCTCATTCTCGATGACTACGCTTTTGATCTGCGCCAGAAGGTAGATCAACAGGCTACCTTCCAGGCCACTGATGATGGCGACCAACATGTCACTGTCTCCCGTATAGACGAACACCAGCCCGAAGATGGCCATCCCGAACGCAGCCGCCGCCAAGTGCTGCCGAGCCGATTGCCAAACGGGACGCTGCGATGTCATTTGCGGTTCCTGCGCGCCCGGCGAGACTCATCCCAAGAGGCCCATGCCAATACGCCGCCGAACAGGGAAAAAGCGCCCACCACCAAGACCAGAATTCCAATGTCCGTAGTCATCTTTTCTGCCTCCTATTGCTCGGGGAGGCTGACACATCTCGGCTTGCACCGTGTTGATCTGAATCAACGGTACGATTGAGGCCGATCAAGGCGACGCAGGAGCCCATGCGGCACGATATCCAAAAAGGAGCGTGCTCATGTTTTCTCGCGTCTGCTTCGCCCTGGTAGCTCTGGGGTCCATAATGGGCACGGCAGTGGCTGCGCAACAGCCGCAAACCGCCTCGGTTAGGTCTGAGGCGCAAAGACCAGCCCCGCCCCGCCAGGAACATCTGGATTCAGCATCCGCCGCGAATGCTTTGCTTCTTTCGTGTCTGAACGCCCTGGCGAATGGCCGCCCTGGGAAAGCGGAACAGCTGTGCGGGAAGGCCCTCGATCTGGATCCGCATTCTTCGACCGGATACAAGTTGCGCGGCTACGCCTATCTGATTGAGCAACGATTTGAGCGCGCGGCTGAGGATTTTCGAGCTGCGCTCAGATTTCGGCCGGATGATGCGGAAAGTCACGCGGGCTATGGACGAAGCCTGAACGGCCTGGGGCAATTTGGCCTGGCGGTCGCTGAATTCAGCTGGGCCGTGTCGCTGTCGCCTCTTTCTGCTGCATACCATAATGGCCTTTGCTGGGCCCGGGCGGGAACTGGTAGGAATTTACGAACCGCTCTGGGGGACTGCAATCGGGCGCTTATGCTGGCTCCCGGAACGCCAGGGCCCCTCAACAGCCGCGGGTTGGTGCATCTACGCTTGGGCAGGCTTAAAGAGGCTATTGCCGACTATGATACGTCCCTGACGGCCAAGGCCTTTCAACCCTCGGCACGCTTTGGCCGGGGGCTGGCGCGGCTGCGGCTGCATCGGACCGTGAGCGGCGTTTTGGATATCACCGAAGCCCGGCGGATGGATTCGCAGATAGATGAATTGTTCATCGGGTTGGGCATTTTGCGGCGCGCATGTGTCTCCGGAGATCGCGAAGGGCCAAATTGCCCGCCCGGTTTTCCTTCGCGCCCCGAGCATAAAGCGCCGTCTTATCCCTGGCTGATGGCCAGGGTTTATGCCGGCCCCGAACAAGGTTTTGCTTTGCCGGCGCAGATCAAGCGACTGAACATCCGCAGATCGAGCGCTGATTGATCTGCCCTCGTTTGGCGGTCAGACCTCGCACTCCAGCGTGACATTCCGTTCCGTCGTGGACGATATCGGTTCACCGAACCGGGCATGCAGGCTTTTGTAAGCCTCAGAATGGATTTCCGGCAAAATCCAGGTACGGGTCAAGCAAACACGCTCCTTGGCGTCTTCAGCCAGGCACTCCATTTCATAAGCCCAGGTTTCGACCCGGTTTTGCGGGAAAGGCTGGCGATCCTTGCGGACCCAGCCCTCCGGGGTCAGATGGAAGAAGCCGCATTCATTCTTGGGGAAAGTGTCCATACGCCCTCCTAAGCCGCGAGATATTCCAAAGTTTCGATGCTTTTCAGATGTACCTCGCGGGTGTTGGGCATCGCGATTACCCCATCGCGCTCGAACTGGGTAAGGCTGCGGGAGACTGTCTCGATCGTCAGACCGAGATAATCCGCGATATCCTGGCGGGTCATGGCAAGGTGCAGGACGCGCTTGTCGGCAGAATGCTTGGCCCAGTCCAGAAGGAAGGAGGCAACCTTCTCTGCCGCGCCGCGGCGGCCCAGGAGAAGGGAATGGCCTTGCGCCTGCACCAGATTCTGCATGGCATACTGGAACAGCTGATGGCTCACCATCTGGTCCTTCTGGGCCAGCGTCTGAACACTGTGCCGGCGGTAACAAATCAGGGTGCAATCGCTGACCGCTTCGGCTGACATCAGCCGTTCTTCGCCCAACTCGAAGCCGAACAGGGCGCCGGCGACATGAAAGGCTTCAATCTGCCGGCGGCCGTCGCTGAGAAACTTGCAGGTCCGCACCACTCCGGAAACCACCTTGTAGAAGACATCGGTGTCATCGCCCTCAGCAAAAATTTCACGGCCCTGCGCGATATGGATCACTGTGCCCGCAGTGCTAAGGGGTTCTTGGGCGTCCTGACCCGCCATCCAGGCGGTTCGGGCCTTGACGGCTGTGGTGGGGGAGGAAGGAAAGGTATGTAGAGCCATCTGTGCCGTCATTTCTGCCACCTGAAGCGAGTTTACCCCTCTTTTCTAGCGACAGGCGGGCGGTGAGATAATTCGGTTTGGTCCTTAGGGATTCTACGTAGTCAGGGGCTGATAATGACCTTCAAGGCGTGGGTTTCCGCCGCCCGGCCAAAGGTGTCATAGGCGTCCAGGATGCGATCCAACGGGAATCGGTGGGTGATCAGGGACCCGGCGTTCACTTTTTTGGACGTCACCGCCTTCAGCAGTGTGGGAGTACTCACGGTATCGACCAGGCGGGTCGTGATTGTAATGTTATGGGACCATAGCCGTTCCAGATGCAGATCGGCCTTTTTACCATGGACGCCCACATTGGCGATCGTTCCGCCTGGCGCCACCAGTGATTGGCAAAGCTCGAAGGTCGAGGGTATGCCCACGGCTTCGATTACTGCGTCCACGCCGATGCCGGTCAGCGCCATGACCTTTGCCGCGACGTCTTCCTTGCCGCTGTTGATGGTGTCCGTCGCGCCGAATCGCCGGGCGACCTCTAGCCGGTTATCGTCCAGGTCGATCATGATGGTCCTGGATGGTGAATAGAACTGAGCGGTTAGCAGGGTTGCAAGGCCGATGGGACCTGCGCCGACGATCGCCACCGTCGCGCCCGGTTCGATCTTGCCGTTCAGCACGCCGCACTCAAAGCCGGTTGGCAGAATATCGCTGAGCATGGCCAGCGCTTCTTCGTCCGCGCCTTCGGGCAGATGGTAAAGGCTGGTATCGGCATGAGGGATGCGAACATATTCGGCCTGGGTGCCGTCGATTGTGTGGCCCAGAATCCAGCCGCCGCTGCGGCAGTGGGAATACATGCCGCGCCGGCAATAGTCGCATTTGCCGCAGGACGATATGCACGAAATCAGCACGTGATCGCCGGCCTTGAAGGATGTGCAGGCGGGGCCAACACTGTCCACGACGCCCACCCCTTCATGGCCGAGAATGCGTCCGGGAACGCAGGTCGGGACGTCGCCTTTCAGGATATGCAGGTCCGTGCCGCAGATCGTGGTCTTTGTGATCTTGACGATGGCGTCGTCCTCCGCCTGCAGGACCGGCTTGGGGCACTCCTCCAGCGCTTTGAAACCCGGGCCGCGATAAATCAGTGCTTTCATGGGGCTAATCCGCCTTAAATCCGGTGCACCATGACGAGCCACCCTGCGGGGCGCCTTGACACCGATCAAGCCGTCTGGCGGTTCTGCTGACGCGCTATTAGGCTGAACGGGCATGACAATCGCATCCGATAGGTCTGGGCAAACCCGGCCAGAAACAGATGCCGCCATGGAAGCGGCGGGCGTCGGGACTTGGCGCTGGCAATTGGCCGATCAGCGCGTGGCGCTCTCGGTCCAGGCGGCTGCGCTGCTTACCGCGACTGCGGGTGAGCTTTCCCAGGATCAGTTCTTGGCGCTGATCCATCCCCAAGACCGAAAGGCGATGGAACAGGCGTTGCGGCGCAGCCTCTATGCGGGAAAGCTGCTTGATCATGATTTTCGCATCGTCACCGATGGCAAATGGCGGCGAATGCGCGGTCAGGCGACCGCAAATCCACACGTTGCGGATGGCGTCGTCTTGGACATCGGAACGCGCCGTTCGGCCCAGCTCGCAAATAGCCGGCTTGCCGCCATTGTGTCGTCGTCGGACGATGCAATCATCGGAACGACAATGGAAGGGTTTATCACAGACTGGAACAGGAGCGCGGAGGTTATCTTCGGTTACAGCGCAGAGGATATTATCGGCAAGTCCATAACCTTGCTCTTGCCCCCGGGTTTGGAAAATGAAGAGCAAGAAATCCTTTCCCGCGTGCGCAAAGGCGAGAAAGCGGACCATTTCGAAACAAGACGCCGTTGCAAGGACGGCAGTGTCATCGATGTGTCGGTCACTGTGTCGCCGGTGTGGGACGATGACGGGACGCTGATCGGGGCTTCCATGGTGGCGCGCGATATCACGGCCGCGCGCGCAGCCCAGGCGTCACTTCGGGAACGTGAGGCCCATCTTCAGTCGGTGCTGGATACCGTGCCTGACGCCATGGTGGTGATCGACACCCGGGGCATCATGCAATCCTTCAGCGCCACCGCCGAGAGGCTGTTCGGCTACCGCGCGAGCGAGGCGATAGGACAGAATGTGAGCATCCTGATGCCTCAACCCTATCGTGGCCACCATGACGCCTATCTGTCGCGCTATATGGCCACCGGCGAACGGCGGATTATCGGCGTGGGGCGGCTTGTCGTGGGCCAGCGCAAGGACGGTTCGACGTTTCCCATGGAGCTTTCGGTGGGCGAGATGCGCTCCGGCGACAGGCGTTTCTTTACAGGCTTTGTTCGGGACCTGACGGAACGGCAACAGACCCAGCAGCGGTTGCAGGATCTGCAGTCCGAGCTGATTTTCATGTCGCGGTTCACCGCGTTGGGGGAAATGGCGTCCACTCTGGCGCATGAACTCAATCAGCCCCTGACGGCGGCGACGGCTTTTCTCAATGGTACGCGCAGGCTGCTGGATGGCGGCAAGCCGGATGATATCCCTCTCGCCCGTGGCGGTGTCGAGAGCGCCGCCGAACAAATGTTGCGGGCGGGGCAAATCATCAAACGATTGCGGGAATTCGTGGCCCGCGGCGAAACGGATCGGCAGGCGGAAAACCTGGTCAAGCTGATCGAGGAAGCCAGTGCTCTGGCGCTTGTTGGCGCCAAGGAAACCGGTACGCAAGTGTCATTTTCGTTCGATCCCGCCGCCGGGTTTGTTTTGGTGGACCGTATCCAGATTCAACAGGTAATCCTCAATCTTGTTCGCAATGCCATCGAAGCGATGCAGGAAAGCGGACAACGCGAGTTGCAAGTCTCGACCCGTTGGGTAGACCCGGAAACCGTGGAAATCGCGGTGCGGGATACCGGACCTGGTATCGCGCCGGACATAGCGGAAAACCTTTTTCAACCGTTCATGACCACCAAGCCCCAGGGGATGGGTGTCGGATTGTCCATTTCACGCACCATCGTCGAAGCGCATGGTGGCCGGCTTTGGGCTGAACCCAACCCCAGCGGCGGCACAATATTTCGTTTGACCCTGAAAAGCATCGAAGGGGAGGGCGTGAGCGATGGCTCCTAGTCGACTCGTTCATCTGATTGACGACGATGAGGATGTCCGGCGGGCACTGGCGTTTCTGCTGGGAACCGCAGGCCTGGCAGTGAAGGTCTACGAATCCGCCACTGCTTTTCTTGAGAAATGCGATGATTTCCAGTCTGGATGCGTTGTCAGCGATGTTCGGATGCCCGGGATTGATGGGGTCGAACTTCTCAGGCAGCTCCAGCAAAAGCGTGCGCGCATGCCGGTCGTCATTATGACCGGCCATGCGGATGTGCCCCTGGCGGTGGCTGCGATGAAAGGGGGCGCTGTCGATTTTATCGAAAAGCCCTTCGCGGACGATGTCTTGCTGACGGCGATCCAGGCCGCGTTCGAACGTGACCGGAATACGGGCCGCCCCGCTGGAGAGATCGCCCAGATCCAGAGCCGGTTGGCCTCTCTTACCGCGCGCGAGAAGGAAGTACTCGACGGCCTTCTGGCGGGCTATCCCAACAAGACCATCGCTTATGATCTGGGCCTCAGTCCTCGCACCATCGAAGTCCACCGGGCCAATGTGATGACCAAAATGGGGGCTTCCAGCCTGCCGGAGCTGGTGCGGATGACGTTGGTTTCAGGAAATTCTTGAGTCCTGCTTAGACAGAGCTTTCGGAAAGAGGCTCGCCGTTTGGGACTTGGCGAATGATGGCGCCGATGCCGGTGCCGGGTTCGACCACGCTGTTGACCTTCAGACCGATGCTCAGCCGGCCTCGCGCCGGCGCCACCACTTCATGCAGCGCGTCCTCGATGCGAACGGTGGCTACGGGGTCACCCGCATCGACGCGGCTTCCGTCGGTAAACAGCCACCGCTCGATAATGCCCTCGGGCAACATGCTCGTCGTCCAGAGATCCGGCGATACTGCGATTTTCGTGATCAGTTCTACGTTCTGCGTCATGACGTCCTCCGCCCCATCTCGCGGACGATTTCGATCGTGCGCGCGCAACGCGGTGGTTGGATTTGTGAACCACCGAAAAGCGCCGTTTTGATAGGCTTGATACCGGCTATGCCCAGAATGCTGCGATTGAAGGCCTTGACGCCATGCGCACCGAATATGATCCGGTAGAGCAGGCTGGGCATGCCCATGGTGACGATGACCCTTGCCGAGCGCCCCTTCAGCCGGCCAGGCGGAAATCCGCCGTTGCTTTTGCCCAACAGAAATTCTCCGCAAGCAACTCTTTCCATATAGGCCTTAAGGAGAGCAGGAGCCGAACCAAGCCAAAGCGGAAAGATGAAAACGATGTGGTCGGCGAGGCGAAACGCGCTTTGTGCCTCGATGATCGTCTTATCGGTGGCTTCTGTGGTGAAATCCTTGGCATTTTGAAGCCAGGGAAATTCTATGCCGCCGACGTTGATCTGCCGCACCCCGCATCCGGCCTCCTCGGCGCCCTCGCGATAGGCTTTCGCTAAGGCGCTAGTCAGCTTTTCCGGCGAGGGGTCAGGATTTCCGTTGATGAGCAAGATGTGCTTCATCGCCGTCAATCCTGATAGGGGTCGGCGGTCATGCCGGCACCTTCACTGGCGTAACCGCCACGATCTTGAAGGGACGCTGCACGCCATCGTCCTCGGTAATGGTGACGTAGAAGCCCGGCGCCACGACGTGACGGTCCAGTTTGAAGAAGGGCTCGTCATCTTCCTTTCGGTCCGGCTGGTAGTCGAAGCGCCAGCCGCGCCCGACATGACGCAGCAGCCCCCTGCGTTCGGGCTGGCCAGGCCGGAAGCTGCGAACCGTGCACCTTTGTTTCTCCTCGCCCCAGACCGCGGCATCCAGATGGCCGTGCCGGTTCAAGGGTGCGACAAATTCATAGCCATGGCGGGGATCGCCTTCCGGAAATTCGCGGTCGCGGCCCAGTTCCAGGCGGATATGCATCAGTGTCATGTTTGTCTCCCAAAATGCAGATTGACGGTTTTGGCCACCTCGTCGAGGTTGGCGCGGATGAAAAATTCGCTGGCGCCCGGCGTGATCGATCCGAAATGGACATGTTGCAGGGCTGTCATGCCGCAGAGCTCGGCGAAGTAGCTGTCGAACAGAGTCTGAATCGCACTGAGGGCGCCGGTCTGCTTAACCCAGGTCGTGGGAGCGCCGGACGAGCTGAAGTTGATCAGCTTGCGGCCCGTCAGCAGTGGATTGTAGCTGTGTCCGTCGCCACCATAGGCAAAGCCGAAGCCAAAAACGCGTTCAAGATAGCCCTTGGCAATTGCGGGCGGAGTATTCAGCCAAAGCGGGTAGAAGAAAGCGAACACATCGCAGTTCTTCAGTATGGCGTGTTCCGCGACGACATCCGGTTCGGGCTGGAAGGGCTCCGCGAAAGGCATCTCTCCCGGTTTGAGACAGGGGTCGAAGCTAACGCGATAAAGATCGCGGATGACCGTGCCGTGTCCCAGCGCCTCGCAGGCTTTGGCATAGGCATCGGCAACCGAAACGGTAAAACTCCGCGCCTTGGGGTGGGCGACGATGATGGCGTGCTTCACGGCATCCTCCTGCCGTGAAGCTAGGGCGGACCCATCGCTGCCGCCTTGCGCCAGATCAAGGTCCCACCAAGCGTTTGCTCCGATGCTGCCACCCATGTCCTGGCGCTTGGTCATTGTGGTCGCTCTGTTGCTGGTAGTCGGCTCCGCCGTGGCGCAGCCGAGCGGCTTTAGCCCGGCGATGGAGGCGGCGCTGGCCTCAACGGACGATGGCGGCCTGACGCGCCAATTCTATCAGCAGCGCAATGGCGCCCTGGCCTGGAGCGGAAGCGCCGGTGCCAGCGCGAAGCTGGCAATAGCCGTGCTGTCGAATGCCGCCAGCGAAGGGCTTGATCCTGGGCGCTATCGCTTGTTTGTCCACAGGGGCAGTGTGGAAGCAGATGACGTCGCAATCAGCGCGGCGGTGTTGACCTATATGCGCGATCTGGCGATCGGGCGGCCTGACCTGCGGGCGCTTGATACCGACGTTTCGCTGCCGCCCCGATTTCTGGACACCAGTTCTTTGCTGAATGATGCGCTGCGCCAAGGCCGCTTGGCCGCCATGCTGGAGTCACTGGCGCCGCAATATCCCGATTATGCTGCCCTAAAGGCCGCCCTGGCACGCAACACCGTGCCGGCAGACGTCATTGCGGCCAACATGGAACGCTGGCGCTGGCTACCCCCCGCATGGGAGCCGGACCGCATCGTCATCAATGCCGCCGATGCCCAGCTACAGCTTTGGCTAGGCGGGAAGATAATTCTGACCTCTCGCGTGATCGTCGGCCGGCCTCGCGATCGCACTCCCATCCTGCGGGCGGAAGGCGCGGGCATCACGATTAACCCGCCCTGGACGATTCCGCGATCGATCGCCGCCAAGGAAATACTCCCGAAGCTGAAAGCCAATCACGCCTATTTGGCTGAGCATGACATGATCCTTCTCGATGGCCCGGCGGGCGATCCCCATGGGTTGCACGTCAACTGGCGCGCGGTTCGGGCTGGCACATTCCCCTACCGGATTCGGCAATATCCCGGCCCGCACAATCCCCTGGGACGGATCAAGATCGAGCTGCCGAACCGTTTCGATGTCTATTTGCACGACACACCTGGCAAGGCGGCCTTTGCCAAAGTCAATCGTGCGCTCAGTCATGGCTGCGTCCGGGTCGAACAAATCCTGCCGCTTGCTTCCTATGCTTTGTCGGGTGATCTGGGAACGATGGAGCAAATCAGCCAGGCCATCGATGCCGAAGGAACGCAATATCTGCCGCTGTCCAGGCGGCTGCCCGTCTACTTCCTTTACTGGACGGTCTTTGCTGGCCCCGATGGCGCGCTGCAAGCCCGCCCCGATATTTATGGCCGCGACCAGCGCCTTATCGCGGCCATGCGGACGCGGCTCGTGCGGGTTGCAGCCAATTTCGCCGCCTGCGCCAAAGGGTAAAATGTTTGATGCGAAAGCCGCCGCCTGTTAGAAAATTTCCGGTGCCAAAATCTCGGCTGCGGATGCCTGTTCTCGGACGACGCCTTTTTCTTGCTGGAGCGGGCGCCAGCCTGTTCGTTCCGCGTCTAGCGCATGCCAATGTTTCGGGCGTCCGGCGATTGGCTTTCGATAACATCCATACCGGTGAGAAACTGAAGATCGACTATTGGGCGGAGGGCCAATACCTGCACGCCGCACTGGCGCAGGTGAATCACGTGCTGCGCGACTTCCGTACCGGCGAGGTGCATCCCATAGCGCCCCAATTGCTCGATCTGCTTTCGATGTTGCGCGCGCGTCTGGAGACAAACGAACCCGTGAGCGTGATTTCCGGTTATCGTTCGCCCAAGACCAACGCCAAGCTGCGCGGCGAGCATGAACATTCCGGCGTTGCCTCAAAGAGCTTGCACATGCTGGGCAAGGCGGTCGACATTCGGATCGCCGGCCGCTCGTTGGTGGCCTTGCATACTGCGGCGCTTGTCCAGCGTGTCGGCGGCGTTGGCTACTATCCGCAGTCGGACTTTGTTCATGTGGACGTCGGCCGGGTTCGTACCTGGTAGATTTGACCCTACGCAAAGACACGGCCTCCAGATTCAGCTTTATCTGCCGGAATGTTGCATAATCTCGCAGCCGGATCCGGCTTGGTCGCGCTGACGGTCCTGATTCACACCGTCGGGCTGGTCTTGATCGCGTCGGCCACGCCATGGCTGGCGCGGCAGCTTGGATTTCACAATCACAATGTCGGGCGCACTTTGGTCATGACCGGTACCGTGCTGGGCATCTTGGCTATTCTCACAGTAGAAGTGTGGATCTGGGGGCTCGCCTACACGGCCCTTCATGCTACGCCGGATTTTGTAGACGCGCTTGTTCTTTCCACCGCCATGTTCTCGACCATAGGCTATGGCGAAATCCAGATCGACCCGACCTGGCGGTTGCTGACGGCGCTGGAGGGCATCAATGGCTTTCTGATGATCGGCTGGTCCACGGCCTATCTGGTGGGGGTCGCAACGCGGCACGGGCCCTTTCGTCAGGGTGAACATTTCTGAGGTCGGTTCCCCACTTGATCCACCTCAAAGCGTATCGATGGGATCTGCCTAAGCTATCCGAACGTTCCCAAGAACCGACGATGGGGTTGGCCGATGAGGCCGGTAATCGCTACAATCGCTGTTGCTTGTGGCCTGCGCTCTCCGGCGCGTGTAAGCGGCAAGACCGAGTGCTCCCCCCGGGAGACGTGCCGTTGGCCGGGCCAGAACCGCAGACTGACTGTTTTCTCTTTGTTCGTTCCAAGCGCCCACTTAGTGATTCGATCAATGGCAATTGACCAGTTCCATCAGATGCCAACCATTTCAGCGTCCTGAGAGCGACTGGAATCGCAAGTCAGTGGGATATAACCGTGCAATGGTTGCCGGGCAGCAGAAGGTCCATGGTGACCCCGCCGAAGGTCCATTCACGGAGCCTTGTATGGCCATAAGCACCTGCCACCAATAGGTCGCAACCTTTGCGAAGCACTGCTCTCAAACCTTCAATATCCGTCGATTTGCTGGATTCTGCTATCCCATGGGCTGTGATGCCATGGGTTTTCAACCACCGGGCCACATCAGTAGTACGCTGATGAGCCTCTTTGACTATTCCCGGAGAACATACTTCGATAACTGATACGCTCTGCGCTTTTTGCAGCAGCGGCAGCGCATCCGCAACGGCCCTGCGAGCCTCGCGGGTATCCTTCCAGGCCACTACGACTCGATCGAATTTCAGTTGGCGATGTTCCCTCGGGACAATCAATATCGGACGCCCGGCTTTCAACACCAATGGGCCAAGGTGGGGCTCATCCAAGCGCGCCAGGAAAGTGCCGGTCTCGGGCGAAGTCACGATCAGATCGGCGGCGCGGGCCTCCTGCGCCAGAAATTCAACCACCGGCCAAAAATCGCATGTGGAGCGCCGGAACAACTTGCTATTGCTGGCGTGCAAGGCGAGGCGGAAGTCCTGTTCGACCCGCTTGAGAGCCTTTTCCGCCGCCTCCCGCTCATACTGCATGGTATCCGCGACCGGTATCTCCGAGAAAGGCCGGGTCAGCTGCGCGCCCGAGATACCGATGATCTGGGCGTCGAACATTTCGGCCAGTTGGCCGCCGACGGCAAAGATGTTGCTGTTGTCATGGTTCACCTGGACATGGGCGAGTATCGATTTGTAGCTCATGCGGTATCTCCTGCTTTTTTGTCAGGCTGCCTTGGCCGTCCAGCGGAAGCATTGATCAGGCGCAAACCGTCCAGATGTGCAGGCGGCCCGCGGGAAGCACAATGCACCGCAGGGCTTGATCGTGATCAAGTTCAGTTATCCGCCGCGAAGATACTTTTTGACGAGGAGGCGCGAGGGTTTCATGCGCCTCGAATAGGGTAGGCATCTATGGATCTGCTTGATGTGATTTGTGGCCGGCGAGCGGTGCGCCAATATCGGCAGAATTGCCCTTCGGAATATGTGCTGCGGCAGTTGATCGACGCGGCAGCATGGGCGCTTAGCGCCATGAACGAGGCGCCATGAAAAAGACGCGTCCAATGTAAGCAGAAAGGCCAATCTGCCCTTGAGAGAGATCAATTCGAACGGACTTGGCATTTGCCAGATTTCCGGTGGTTCAATTCAGGCACAGAGCGGCTGCTAGATGATTTCCTTCGAAGATTGCATTGCGTTCTGCGGACTTACGGAGGCTGAGATCGCCGCCATTGCCGAGCATGAGCATGTTCCGGAGGTGGCGGCCGCAATCTTGGGCCAATATCTTCTGCATCAGCATCACGGGCTGGAGCGCATTCGTCTTATGCTGGTGGACGACATCCGGGCAGCGGTTCGCTGGGGCGACGTGAAACACGCGGCCGAGCTCACCTCTGCGCTCCGTCAGCTGATTGCGACCTATCCCGAGGCCGGTGCGCCCCCGGTGTTGCCGGCAAAACCATCTTGTGCGGAAAAACAATGATGAGGCTTGCGAAATTGGCGCGGTCAAGCGATGCGATGAAACCTCGTACCCGGATACTTGAGCCTGATCAGATCAGCGCAGTGGTAGTCTATCTCGCCAAGGATTAATCTGGCGCAAAGGCAGGGCGCCCAAGACGGGGCATGCTTTTAACGGACGGCCGGTTAGCCTGGAATGAACTTACACAGCGAAGAGGAGAAACCCATGAACGACAATACTTTGCGCCAGAATATCATCGATGAGTTGGAGTTTGAGCCTGCGGTTGATGCGGCCCATATCGGCGTTGCCGTCGAGGATGGCGTGGTTACTCTCAGCGGACATGTCGGCAGCTATACGGAAAAGCTGGCCGCTGAGAAGGCTGTCAAGCGGGTCAGGGGCGTGCGCGCCCTGGCCGAAGGCATCAAAGTGCGCTTTCCCGAAGACAAGAAGACCAGCGATGATGAAATCGCCCACCGCGCCATTACCATCCTCAAATGGAGCGCAGTGGTGCCGCCCAACGCCGTGATGGTGAAGGTACAGGACGGTTGGGTTACGCTAAGCGGAGAGGTTGATTGGCAGCATCAGCGCTGGACCGCCGAGAATTTGGTTCGCCGCCTTTCGGGCATCCATGGCGTGATGAATTCCATTAGACTGAAGCAGAAGGTCGAACCGCGAGACGTCAAGCGCAAGATCGAAGATGCCTTGCGGCGTAGTGCCGAAATTGTATCGGAGCGGATTCAGGTATCGGTCGAGGATGGCCGTTCGGTTGCTCTGGATGGGTCGGTGCATGATTGGGAAGAACGCGACGCTGTGGAACGTGCGGCCTGGTCGGTGCCTGGGGTAACCCGGGTCATAGACCGGCTACGCATTTCGGTCTGAGGCGGACCAGGGTGAAGCCGCCTATGGCGGCTTCACCGATGGTTGCTACATGGATCATGAAAGCCAAAGCGCTGATCCGGCCGCGGCCCGCCTGGGGCATGACCAACTCATACAGCGCTGTGCCGGTATTCGGCCGGCCCTGACGGCAGTTGTGCATCCCTGCGACGGTGCCTCGCTGACGGCGGCCATCGAAGCGGCGCAACATGGCCTGATCATGCCCGTGCTGGTGGGACCGGAAAAAAAGATCCGTGCGGTCGCCGAAAGTCATCATCTGGACATCGGCGCCTACCGCTTGGTGAATGTCCCGCATAGTCATGCCGCCGCCGCGGAGGCGGTGCGGCTTGCGGCATCTGGTGAGGTGGAAGCCTTGATGAAGGGCAGCCTGCATACCGATGAGCTGATGCATGAAGTGCTGGCGTCAAAGACAGGTCTTGGGACGGGCAGGCGCGTGAGCCATGTCTATTTGTTCGATGTGCCGGCCTATTCCCGGGCGCTCCTGATCACCGACGCCGCAATCAACATCGCACCTGATTTGATGGAAAAACGCGACATATGCCAGAACGCCATCGACTTGGCCCATATCATTGGAATTGCCCAACCGAAGGTCGCAGTTTTATCGGCGGTGGAGACGGTCACCTCCAAATTACCGTCCACCGTTGATGCGGCGGCTTTGAGCAAGATGGCCGAGCGCGGACAGATTACCGGAGCTGTGGTGGATGGCCCCCTGGCCTTTGACAATGCGATCAGCCCGGAGGCGGCGCGGATGAAGGAAATCGTTTCGCCTGTGGCAGGCCAAGCCGATATTCTTCTGGTGCCGGACCTGGAATCGGGCAACATGCTGGCCAAGCAATTCACTTTTTTCTCCGCAGCCGATGGGGCCGGAATCGTGCTGGGCGCGCGCGTACCGATCGTGCTCACCAGCCGCGCCGATCCACAGCGCACACGCCTGGCGTCCGCCGCTCTGGCTCTGCTTCTTGTAGCAGCCAAACGTGCAGCGTGACCATGCAAGATGCGGTACTTACCCTTAACTGCGGTTCGTCCAGCATCAAGTTCGCGGTGTTCGAAAAGGTCGTTCCCCTGCGGCGCATAGCGCATGGCTGGATCGAAGAGATCGGGACCGCGCCGCATTTCCAGGCTTTTGACGCCAGGGGTACGCCGGTGGCGGAAAAACGTTGGCAGGGCGGCACTCAGGAAGGATTTTTCCCATGGCTCCTGCATTGGGTCGATGCGCATCTTGGCGGTAAGCGGCTTGTTGCGGCTGGCCACCGGATTGTCCATGGCGGCGATCAATTTGTGACATCTCGTCTCCTGACGGACGCTGTTCTGGATGAACTCAAGGCACTTGAACGGCTGGCCCCTTTGCATCAGCCCCACAATCTCGCCGCGGTGGAATCAGTATCGCAGTTGCGGCCCGAGCTGCCGCAATTTGGCTGTTTCGACACCGCGTTCCATCACACCCTGGAGCCGACGGTACGGCGCTTTGGCATTCCTTACGAGTTGGAGCAGAGGGGCGTCCGCCGTTACGGATTTCATGGCCTATCGTATGAATTTGTCGCAGGACGATTAAAGGAACTGGCGCCGGAACATGCCCATGGCCGGATTCTGATTGCCCATCTCGGCAACGGGGCCAGTCTCTGCGCCCTTCATGGCGGGGTCAGTGTGGATACCAGCATGGGTTTTTCCACCCTCGATGGCCTAGTGATGGGCACGCGCTGCGGCGCGATCGATCCGGGGGGCATCTTCTATTTGCTTCGCCAAGGTCTCGACCCTTCGGCGTTGGAGAACACACTTTACACGAGGTCCGGCTTGTTAGGCGTATCCGGCATCAGTTCCGATATGCGGGTTCTGCTCACTAGCGCCGACCCAAGGGCCAAGGAAGCCATTGATCTGTTCGTTTTTCGCGTCGCCCGGGAAGCCGCGGCGCTGGCCATGACCATGGGTGGACTCGATAGCTTGGTATTCACTGCCGGAATCGGTGAAAATTCCGCCGAAATCCGGCGCCGGGTATGCCAGCGGCTATCCTGGATGGGGCTTTCGCTGGACGCCGATGCGAACGCCCAGGGGCTTGTTGCAATCCATGCCCCATCCAGCGTCATCAAAGCCTGGGTGATCCCTACCGACGAAGAAACCGTTATTGCCCAGCACGTCTTCAGCCTGCTGGCTTGACCCAGATCAATTCCTCATGACCGGCCCTGGCGCAAACTTACGTTGCTTATAAGAGAGGCTGCCACGATGACTTACAAATCGCTTCTCGTGCATATGGATCTAAACGGCGATAATGAGGGGCTGCTGAAAATTGCCGGCGATTTGGCGGAGCGGTTTAACGCCAAAGTGATCGGCATTGCGGCGGCCCAGCCAATCCAGCCGCTTTATGACCAGGGCGTTTACACGGCCGACCTTGCGACCCAACATCGCAATGAAGTGGACAAGGAAATCGCCGCGTGCGGAGTGCAATTCCGACAAGCCTTGGAGCCTCGTGTGAAGCAACTGGAATGGCGGTCGACGGTCACCTTCGAATCCTTGGCGAGCTATATCGCCGCAGAAGCACGGTGCGCCGACCTGATTATCACGGGCAAGGACATTGGCGCATCGCTTTTGGATGACAGTCGCCGCGTCAATATCGGCGATTTGGCGGTCAAGGCCGGACGGCCGGTATTGATCGTGCCGCAAGGGATTTCGGCCCTACCGTTCGAACGGGTCTTTGTCGCCTGGAAGGATAGCCGGGAAGCGCGGCGGGCCGCGGCGGACGCATTGCCATTGCTCGACGCAGCCGGTCATGTCACCGTTATGGAAGTTACCCCGGAAGACGGAAAAGCCTCGGCGGAAAGGCGGGTCAAAGATGTCGCAAGTTGGCTGGAAAGCCACGGAATAGGTGCCACGCCGCGGGTGATTGGTGCCAGGGGCATAGAAGCAGGATGCCTGCATGCCGAGTTGTTGAACCAAAAATGCGACCTTCTGATCGCGGGAGCCTATGGCCACAGTCGGCTGGGGGAATGGTTATTTGGCGGCGTTACAGCGGATGTATTGCTTGATCCGGATTTTTGCGTTCTGCTGGCGCATTGACGTGCGCCGACCAGCAGTCGGTATTGCCGCGCTTGGCGCCTTTCTCACTGCCTGCGCAACCCAGCCGGCGGCGCAGCCCGATGTGCCAGGGTTCGCCGCGGGCATCTTCCACGGTTTTGTCGCTATCCCGGCGCTGATAGCCAGCCTCTATTATCATATTCGGATTTATGCCTTTCCCAACGGCGGCTTTTGGTATGACGCCGGCTTTGTTATGGGCTTCAGCCTGAATATTGTCTTTGTCTGTCTCTGGCTGCTTCCCAAGATCGGCGGTTTTTTCACGCGGAAACATTGATTGCAGCTCATGCAGGCCATGGTCCTCAGACGTCCGGGCAGCCCGCTGGAACCGGTGCTTCTGCCGGAACGAAACCGACAGGGTCGCAAACAGAGCCAAGACGCCAGCATCGATAGGTTCGCCCAAAAGGAGGTAAACCGCACTGCCTCCCAAGAGCAGCGCAAACATGGGCTGGCGCATCACATCGAAGACGATCCGCGCGAAATTGCGACGGTCTGGGTTGGGAAGTTCGTTCGGACTGAGCGTCTTGAGGCGCGCAGCGGCCTCGGACGAACTCAGTCCGCTGCCAATTCCCACCTCGTCCATACCTGCGTCCTCTCAGTTCGTTCGCGAGGACATATTCCAGAGTGAGCCACCCACCACGCCGAATGTCAGTCCGGCGAGAAAGGTTATGCCGACGAGGATGGCGGCCCGTGTGATTTCAAACGGCTGGATTTGATATGGCGGCGCGATGAAATGCGCCCAAAAGATGAAATCCATGAGCTTCTGCGCCAGGCCAGCGGCCACAAGGCCGGCCCAGGCGGCATGAAAAAACGCCAAGAATAAACCAAATACGGCGCCGGTACGAATGGGTGATATTTTCATGGTAGCACTCCTTGGAAAATGGAACCCTAGGCGCCATTCCCGCAATCGGCTTTGTGCTGCCTCAACCCCGCACTGGCATGGCCCAAACCCATGTCCCTTCGAAAATGTTGCGTGGCAACAGCGCATATCTGCTCGACTTCCGTCGGGAAGAAAGCGTGTCTGGTCTCGGAAATCCGAGATTTAGGCAAAAATGGAAAGCAAGTCAGACACCATATGCTACCCGCAGCAGGATGACGTTTCATTCTGTTTGGTGTGCTTGTCGCCGCAAGCGCAGCCGGTTTCTGTCTTCTGCTGCTCGGCCGATTGCTTGTGCTTGCCGCCGCAACAACCATGAGCGACGGAATGATCCCGGCCCTGTTTCGGGTGCGAAATATCCTTATCCATCTATGCGCTCCTCTGAACCTTGACCCAGAAGTAGGAGCGGGCGAGCGCTCCTTCAAGACCGAACATCAGCATTTGCTCCTATAAAGCGGGCTTCAGGGTTGATTTGGATCAAAGTGTCATTGGCCGGACTTTGTATCGTTGGTCCAATCGCCCAAAGCGATTCTGCGATAAGTGCATGACTGCCAGATAAATTCTGAATGCGGACGATTTTGCTGGGGCTTGACCAAAATCAAAGCGCGCCGCCGGGGGCGTGGGATGATGAAAATAGGATCGCCCAGCCGGCAAGCACAAAAAGGAGAACACCATGAAACATCTGATCAGAGCCTGTTTGGTATCGGCATTGATGGCCCTGCCGGTAGCAGCCTCCGCCCAGAGTGACACCGCGCCGAAGGCAGAAGCGCCCAAGGTTGCTGCCGGCAAGATGATGGCCTGTCCGATGATGGGCGAGATGGCCGCGATGCAAAAGGACATGGGCATGATGATGGGCGATGTCAAAGGCATGATGAAGGATGCCAGGGATACCGCCCAGAATGAGCATTTGAAAAAAATGCACGACCGTATGGCCGCCATGATGGTGAGCATGCAGAAGATGAGCGCTATGCACGGCATGATGGGCAATATGATGAGCGGCGGCATGCCGGGCGCCTCCGCGCCGAACAACGCCGCTCCCGCAGCCCCAGCGCCGAACAACGCGGCGCCCGTCTCGCCAGAAGATCACCAAGCCCACCACCCCGCACCCTAGGCAGAAAGGACATTGACCATGGACAGACAGAAACAGCTTTCTTACATGCCCCCGATGTTTGCCACCTGTATGCTGTTTCAGGTGCTGTATGTGCTCTGCGTCGCGATGTGGTTCATCGCGCCCGATCTTGCCGGCCACGCCATGCTGACGCAGATCTTTCCGCAATTCAGCCTGCTGACGCTGCCGAGCTTCATTTACGGGCTCGTGCTCAGCATGTTGTATGGCTGGTTCGTCGCGGCCACCTTCGTGTTCTTCTACAATCTGTGGCCGCGCTTTGCTTCGCTGCTGTTCGGCCGCAAAACCGTGACATCATGAAGCTGGAGATCAGGGAAGCGACGGTCGTTCTCGTCGGCCGGATCGGTGCACCGGTCGACCGGCCCGCCGAGCTATTCGCCGATATCAAATGCGCCGGCTGCGCCAGCCGCGGCATCCGGCAAAAAGCCTCGGACATATTGAACACAGCGATCGCCGAAGGACCGGTCTTCGACCCGTACGCCACTGCAGCCACAGCCACGAAAGGATCACGCCATGTCGCTGCGGCATCAGTCTGAGCATTCCCACCGCAGCAGCCTGCAGGACTGGCTCGGGTCGCGCATCGGGATCGTTACCTGCGCCGCCGTGGCGATCCTCGCCTTCCTGATCTACACGGGCCATACGGCGCATCTGCTTGGGTTTGCGCCATACCTGCTCCTGCTCGCCTGTCCGCTGATGCACATCTTTATGCATGGCGGTCACGATCACCGCGACAACCGCAACATGGACGACAAGGGGGGCCGGTAATGGAACACGCCACCGACGCACAGGCTTACGGCCTCTGGGGACTGGTCATCCTCAATTCGGTCATGTTCATCGGCTTTGCTTTCAGCTTCTTCAAGCCACGGACGACGAGCGACTGGCGCAGCTTCAGCGCCTTCTCCGCCTTTATCCTCGCGCTGTTCGTCGAGATGTATGGTTTTCCTTTGAGCATCTATCTCTTCGCGGGGTGGCTCACAGCGCATTATCCCGGCATCGATCTCCTGACACACGACAATAGCCACCTTCTGCACACGCTGCTCGGCCTCAAGGGCGACCCGCATTTCGACGTCTTTCATATCCTGAGCAATATCTTCATCTTCGGCGGGTTCCTGATGCTCTCCTATTCATGGCATGTGCTGTGGAAGGCGCAGCGCCGTCACGGACTCGCGACCACCGGCATCTACGCGCGCATGCGTCACCCGCAATACGCCGCGTTTATATTCATAATGTTTGGTTTTCTGCTGCAGTGGCCGACCTTGCCAACGATTGTTATGTTCCCCATCCTGACGATCATGTATCTGCGTCTGGCGCTGAAAGAAGAAAAGGATATCGAAGCCGAGTTCGGCGACGAATACCGGCGCTGGGCGGCCGTAACGCCGCGCTTTATCCCGCGCCTGTCGCCGCCTGAACGAACAGCCCAGGCTTAAGGGGAACAATGCGCGTGGCCGCGGAGCATAGAAAGCACGGTGATCACTGCGCTCATGAGGCGGCACCGCACGGTCATGATCACGACCATGGCAGCCACGAGCATCACGGCCACGCCGCCCACAGTCACGCGGGTCACGATCACAGCTTGATGGTGGCTGACTTCAAGAAGCGCTTCTGGACCAGCCTCGTTCTGACCATCCCGGTGCTGGCGCTGTCGCCGATGATTCAGCACATGCTGGGCCTTGGTGAGCAATGGCGTTTTGCCGGCGATGTGTATCTGCTGACCGCTCTCTCCACCGTCATCTATTTCTATGGCGGCCGTCCTTTCCTCGACGGCCTGCGCCAGGAACTGGGCGTGCGCAATCCCGGCATGATGACGTTGATCGGCGTCGCCATCACCGCCGCCTATCTCTACAGCGTCGCCACTGTCGCGGGCCTGCCCGGCACCGATTTCTTCTGGGAATTGGTCACGCTGATCGACATCATGCTGTTCGGTCACTGGATCGAGATGAAATCGGTCATGGGCGCGGGCAAGGCGTTGGAGAGCCTCGCCGCGCTGATCCCCGATACGGCTCATCTTCTCAACAAGGACGGCAGCGTGCAGGACATCGCGGTCAGCGCGCTCAAGGGCGGCGAGCATCTGCTTGTCAAGCCGGGCGAGAAAATTCCTGCCGATGCCGTTATCCTCAAGGGCGAGACTTCGGCCAACGAGTCGATGCTGACCGGCGAATCTAAGCCCGTCGCCAAACGCGGGGGCGACATTGTCATAGGCGGGGCGATCAACGGTGAAGGCGCGATCACGATCGAAGTCAGGCACACCGGCGCGGAGAGCTTCCTGTCCGGCGTCATCAGGCTGGTGCGGGAAGCGCAGGCCAGTAAATCGCACACGCAGGACATCGCCAACCGCGCCGCCTTCTGGCTGACCGTCGTTGCGCTCACCGTCAGCGCCCTGACTGTCTTCGCGTGGCAGGCTTTCACCGAAGAGACGCTTGCTTTCGCCATCGAGCGCGCGGTCACGGTGTTGGTGATCTCCTGCCCGCACGCCCTCGGCCTCGCCGTGCCGCTGGTAGTAGCAGTGTCCACCTCGATTGCCGCGACCAACGGCCTCTTGATTCGCGACCGCACTGCGTTCGAGGAAGCACGGCGCACGCAGGCCATTGTCTTCGACAAGACCGGCACGTTGACCAAAGGCGAATTCGGGATTACCGACATTCTTATCTTCGACCAGGCGATGAAAGAGGACGAACTGGTGGCCTATGCTGCCTCGATCGAACAGCATTCCGAACACCCGATCGCCCAAGGCATCGTCAAGGACGCCAAGAGCAAATGGACCGTCGATAATTTCCGCGCCATTCCCGGCAAGGGCGCCGAAGGCACGGTCAAAGGGAAGAACGTCAAAGCCGTCAGCCCCGGCTATTTGCGCGAAAAACGGATCGCGGCCCCCGACCGGCGCATCGCCGAACTCGGCAAGCAGGGCAAGACGGTCATCTTCGTCCTCATAAACAATGAGCTCAAAGGCGCCATCGCCCTGGCCGACATCATCCGTCCGGAATCCAGACAGGCCATCGCCCGCCTCAAGGCCATGGGGATTCGCTGCATCATGCTGACCGGCGACAAGAAAGAAGTCGCTGACTGGGTCGCCAAGGAAATCGGCCTCGACGAAGTCATCGCCGAAGTGCTGCCCGACCAGAAGGTCGCCAGGATCAAGGAAGTGCAAAGCCGCGGCCTGATCACCGCCATGACCGGCGACGGCGTCAATGATGCTCCGGCGCTGGCCCAAGCCGATGTGGGCATCGCCATCGGCGCTGGCACCGATGTGGCGATCGAAGCTGCCGATATCATTCTCGTCAAAAGCAACCCCAACGATGTAGCCGCCATCATCGGCCTTGCGCGCGCCACTTATAGCAAGATGATTCAGAACCTGGTCTGGGCGACCGGCTATAATGTCTTCGCGATCCCTGCGGCCGCCGGCGCGCTGGCGGCCTGGGGCATCGTCCTCGGTCCGGCGGTCGGGGCCGTCCTGATGTCCGCAAGCACAGTCATCTGCGCCGTCAATGCGCGGATGCTCCGCCTCAAATGAGCCTGGTCATACGCACTGCGAAACTCGCCCTCCTCATACTGTGCGCCGCATTCCCGCTGGCCCTGCCCACCGCCCGTGCGGACGCCGCAATCGAGCGATGGTACTCTTTGCTTTAGGTGCACTTTCCGCAATCGGCCTTGCGCTGCCTCAACCCCACACTGGCATGACCCAAACCCGTGTCCCTTCGAGAATGTTGCGTGGCAACAGCGCATATCTGCTCGACTTCCGGTGTGAAGTGAGCGTGTCTGGTCTCGGAAATCTGAGACCAAGGCGAGGATGAGCAACGAGCCCGATGATGCGACTGCCGCGATTGAGGCGGAAATCTCGAGAATCCAAGGCCTCAAACCGGACGAGGTCAGGACACTATGGCGTGACACCTTCAAGAGGGGAGTGCCCAAGGCCCTGACGCGTGATCTGCTGGTGCGTACCTTGTGCTGGCATATTCAAGAGAAGGCTTTCGGCGGTCATAGTCCGGCAATGCTTAAACTGCTTGCTGGTTACGCCAAAGGGCGTCCGGGCGAGGCAAACCGACTGCGGCGGCTTAAGCCGGGAACTGAGCTCGTCCGGGAGTACCAGGGCGAGCGCCACACGGTGATAATAACTAGGGAGGGGTTCCGCTGGGGTGAGCAGGATTATCCCAGCCTCACAGCTATTGCCCGCGCCATCACAGGGTCCAACTGGAACGGACCCCGCTTCTTTGGCCTGCGAGAAAGATTGGAGAACTCTGGCGGCGAGGTAGGGTCGGGACCCACAGCCAAGACTCGAATGGCCAAGGACCCACGACTGCCCAACGGAGGCGATCGTGGCTGAGACTCGTAAACTGTCCCGCTGCGCCATCTATACCCGCAAATCGACCGAACATAACCTGGACTTGGAATTCAATTCTCTGGACGCCCAGAGGGAGGCCTGCGAAGCCTACATAAGGAGTCAGGCCCAAGAGGGCTGGCGGCTGGTTCCTGGTGAATTCAACGACGGGGGCATTTCGGGGGTCTCGCTGGACCGCCCGGCCCTCCAGGCGCTCCTTTCGGAAATCCAGGCCGGCAAGGTCGATGTCGTCGTCGTTTACAAGGTCGACCGGCTCACCCGCTCCCTGGCCGACTTCGCCAAGCTAGTGGAATTGTTCGATCAGCACGGGGTGTCCTTCGTCTCCATCACCCAGTCGTTCAACACCACGACCAGCATGGGCCGGCTGACCCTGAACGTTCTGCTGTCCTTTGCCCAGTTTGAGCGGGAGGTCATTGGGGAACGGGTTCGGGACAAGATCAGCGCCTCCAAGCGCAAAGGAATCTGGATGGGTGGGCCTGTGCCGCTGGGTTACGCAAGCGTCAACAAGAAGATTGTCGTCGTACCAGAGGAAGCTGAGACGGTGAGGCAGATATTCCGGCGATACTTGGAACTCGGTTCTGTCCGCTTGCTAGCCGCTGATTTGGACAAGCGGGGCATCAAATCCAAGGTCAGGGCGCTATCCGGTGGCAGAACCTCCGGTGGCGGTCGCTTCGGCGTCGGAGCCCTGTCCCATTTCCTGAAAAATCGCGTCTACATCGGTGAGATATTCTATCATGGGGAAATTCATGCCGGGGAACACGAGCCTATTTTGGATCGATCACTGTTCCAACAGGTTCAAGAAAAGCTATCCAACAACAATGTAGAGCGTCAATTAAAACTGAAGAGCTCACGTTCAATTCTCGCGGGCCGCACCTTCGACGACCGGGGCAATCGCATGTTGCCCACCCACACGGTCAAGAATGGTGTCCGATATCGGTATTATGTCTCCAGCGCCATTCAGCAGAAGCGGGACGGCGATGTCGGATCGGTATCGCGTGTGCCGGCTCCGGAAATTGAAACCCTCGTCATCCAAGCGGTTCGGGGGTTCTGCGAAAAGGGCCCAACAACTGCCGAATCATCCAATGGCGATTTCCTCTCCCGGTTGACGCGTGTCGTCATAACGCCGACCGGAATTAAAGTTCATGTTTCTGAGTTGCCATCGCCGAGTGTTGCGGAAGGTCCCACACATGACAATTTGAGCCTGGAACCGACTGTCCTTACTGTACAGTGGGAGCCGTCAAAATTTGTCGCGGTAAAAGGGATAATCCGGACGCCGTCAGAAACCGCACCTGGATTGAAGCCCGAAAGCCGCGACGTGATCCTTAGGGCGATTGCCAAGTCGCGGTTGTGGCTAGACGAACTCGTGCGAGACCAGGCGTCTATCGCCGAAATCGCCAAACGCGAAGGAAAAATAGAACGGCATCTTCGCTTGCTCTTGCCCTTGGCCTTCGTCTCGCCAGGAATGGTCAAGGCAATAGCTAATGGATCCGCACCAACCCATTTGACTGTGACCGGTCTTGCGAAGCGGGTGCCACTGTCCTGGAATCAACCGTAGCGATTTGCGGAGTTCCGCTTCGCTATAGGTCCTTCTCTCCTTTGATTGGCGAACCAGTCTCTGGTTTTTCCAAACCTGTCTCCCCTCCTGGCCAGAGCAAAATCCGGAAATTGGAAATAGCCGGTCAGAGACACGCTGCCTAAATTGGGGGCCTCCGGCATGCGAGGGCGCCACTTTCCAGTCTCTAACTGAAAGTTGGTGCGCTAACCGGCCGGAATGTCGGGATTTTTGGCACTGGTTACAAAAGCCGGCAAGAGACCGGACTGTTTGGCTGGGGCGGGAGGGATCGAACCTCCGAATGCTGGAATCAAAATCCAGTGCCTTACCACTTGGCGACGCCCCAGCAGGAGCGGGGGGTGCCCCCGGTAAGGGCCCTCGTATAAAGCAGCCGGGGCGCGCCGCAAACCGCCAAATCACCGCGCCGACAGGGATTTGCGCTCCGGTTGCGGGGGCGGGGGGGCATCGTTATAAGGGCGCCTCCCGAGGCGAAGGGGCAACCTTTTGCACTGGTTCGGAGAGTAGCTCAGCCTGGTAGAGCACTACGTTCGGGACGTAGGGGCCGGAGGTTCGAATCCTCTCTCTCCGACCAATTTTTCAATGGGTTAGTGGGGTTGCTCCCAGCCCCAACGTGTGCCTGTCAGGGACTCTGTAAGGGAAAATCCGCGAATGCCAATTTTCTCTCAGTTGCTTAGTCACCTCCATATTCGTTAAGCGCCCAGGTCTGTGTGTGGATCTGGATCTTTCCATGGCGTAAAGCTATGGTGATTGAGAAACTTGAGATGAACTCGATGCCATTGTTGCAAACTTCATCTGCCACATACGCCGCTGAGCGCTTGGCGCTTGGTGAAACAGCAATAATGTTCGGTGGCGATTGCAGAGAGCTGTTAGCAGCCCTGCCAGACGGATCGACCAACCTGACAGTGACCTCTCCGCCGTATTTCATCGGCAAGTCGTATGACACAAGCACAGATGTTAGCGAGTTTTCGTCCGTACACAGAGAAATACTACCAGAAATTGTCAGGGTGACTGCGGAAGGTGGAAGTATTTGCTGGCAAGTGGGTTACCACGTGGATAATGGACAGGTCTTTCCGCTCGACTATCTTGTTTTTGAGATCATGGCGAAACTGAATGCCGTTAAGTTGCGCAATAGGATTGTTTGGACGTTTGCCCACGGTTTTCACTGTGCAAAACGCTTCAGTGGCAGGCACGAGGTAATACTGTGGTTCACGAAAGGTGAGGCTAAAGCCTTCAATCTTGATGCAGTTCGCGTTCCGCAAAAATATCCTGGCAAGCGATACTATAAGGGACCGCGGAAGGGCGACTGGAGCGGTAATCCATTGGGGAAAAATCCCGGAGACGTTTGGGAAATTCCAAATGTAAAATCCAACCACGTGGAAAAAACATCGCATCCGTGCCAATTTCCGATCGCTTTGGTCCAGCGGCTAGTAAAAGGTCTGACAAACATCGGTGACGTCGTGCTGGACCCATTTTCTGGAACCGCGTCTTCGGGTCTCGCAGCAATTATGGAAGGGCGTAAATTTATTGGCTCAGAGATCGATTTGGGGTTCTGCGATATTGCGACAGCGCGATTTTCAAAGTTGGATCAGAAAGTATTAGAATTCAGACCTTTGGGGAAGGCGATACACACACCGCGTTCCACAGATGCAGTCGCTCAAAGACCCAGCCACTTTATGGAATGGAGCAGTTGATGGCGAAAACCGCAAAAACTAAGCTCGAAAAAGGCAAGAAATCGAGTGCGATCAAGGCGCCGAAAATCTTCAAATGTTCGCCCGTTCAACAAGATGGCAAAACTCTATATGTGTTTGCCGCTAAGGCTTCTGAGCTCTATTCGATTCTGTCGATTAACCGGAAGATTGAAGACAAGGAAGAGGGGTATCAGCGCACGCTTTCGCTATCACGCGTCGAAGCCATTGCGAAACACATTGAACGCAAGAATCCTATACCTACGAGCATTGTAGTTGCGTTTGATCAAGCCACCTTCAATGCGAAATCTGGCGAACTCACCGTTCCTGCGGGGAAGGATGTTGGATGGGTGATAGATGGACAGCATCGGTTGGCGGGCGCCCACCAAGCCGCGGCGCGCGGGGTGGATATCGAACTTTCGGTAGTTGCATTTGCTGCCGCTGACGAGAAAGAGCAAATCCAGCAATTCGTTACCATCAACAGAGAAGCGAAGGGTGTTCCGACTTCTCTGTACTTGGATCTTTTGAGGCATCTTCCTAACAAGGATATGGCCGAGGTCCTCAAAGAGCGTACCGCCGATATAGCGCGAGAACTGAAGTCCGACGAAGAATCTCCGTTCTATGATCGCATTCCGGCTACAGCTTCTCCGAAAGTTGGCCAAATTTCTCTAACTAACTTTGTTCGGAAAATTTCACCGCTATTGGCTGAAAAATCCACGCTGGGAATCTACACGGAGAAAGAGCAAAGGGCGGTTATTGTAAATTACTACACCGCCCTCCGGAACGTTTTTCCTGATGAGTATCGAAAAGCAGATTCTGTCTTCTTCAGAACAATTGGCTTCGGTGCCCTTTGGAATGCATTCCCGGTGTTCTTCTCGTTGTGTTTGAAGGAGCACCAAGGTTTTCAAGTCAAGGATGCCAACAAGGTATTCAAGAAGATCGAAACCTTTGATTTTTCCGATTGGCGGGAATTGGGCACGGGCAGCGCGGCGGAGATACAGGCTGGAAATGACCTGAAGACGGCTCTTCGCATTGCCTTCGACGAAGGTGGGGGTGCGAGCCAGCTGCGGTTGTGATGTCGATCAGCCATGAATAGATGGCAACAGATTGGCAAAAGAGATTGGGGACAAATCCGCGAGATTTGGGCCAATCATGTTCCACCAATTCCTCGCCGAGCCGCTGCGCCAACGATCCTTTCAGAAAAGATTATTGGCGACGGCCTAGCTGCGCAAAGTCTTGTGTTCGACGCTTTGAACGTGTGCCCCGATAGTTTGCGGGAGGCGATCTTATGGGAGGCAGTTTTTCTGCTTCATAAAGGTGGCCATGCCATATGTTCTGCGCAAGATACGTTGAATTCCGGTAGGGTTAGTTGGTCACAGTTCAATGCGTATCACGGCGCATTTTTAGTGGGCCGCGCCGTGCTTGCATTTTTAGGTGTGTGCACTCCTAGGCCGGGCGGCCAGTATTTTCTTTTGGATGCATTCCCACCGCCAGCAAAGATTAAAAAAGGAAAGGCTCCCATAGCTCCACAGATACATTTGTGGCGCGCTAAGCAGCAGATTGAGCAAAGGCAATTCTGGGAGCTGCTTATCCGAACTATTCGGATGACCGACGGTGCCCCCTGGAACGTAGATATAGCGGACTCGCTGTTGAACGTGAATCCGGAGCTTTTTAGCAAACGAAGAAATCCGTTTTTGTATTCAGTTCCATTTTGGCCCTTTGCAGACCTAATCCAGCCTAGTGCTCAGATGAATATCCTTACAAAGGATGCTGACTTTCCGGCGGGCTTGCTGGACGATACATCGCCCCAGTTCCTATGGGTCACAGCTCTATTCACCTTTCAGTTGGGCTTGCAGCTGCTGAAAGATCTGGCGTCAGGCATCCCTCTTTTGGATCAAGAATTGCTGGCTTTCCGCAATGGCTATTGGCCGACCGCAAATGGAAACTATGAATTGTTCTTTGGACCGGTTTAGACGTAAGGGACTCTGTAAGGAAATTTGTCCACGGGCGCATTGCCGGGATGCTGGCCGCGTCTGCTTCACCCCCTCTGGGGCTTTTCGGAAGACTGCTTTGCAATCGGGTCAGCGGCGTCACGCTTGGCCTGGGCCGAGCCTGCCTGCCGTTCGCCCTTCCAGAAACGCCGCTTCGTCCAGCGGAGGTGTTTCCACCATTCGCCAGCCGGGGTCAGAATGCTGTTCTTCACCGTTGCCATGCCAGACCATAACCACAAATTGAGGCAGATGGCGCTGGTCCTTTTTTGAGGACAACCAGCGATAGTGTTGAAATAAAGTTGTGTCAGGGACTTTGTCAGGGAAAATCCTGTTGTGTCGGGGGTACTCCCGCACCATTTGCGCTATATCGATCCAATAAAATCATGAGCTTAAAACACAGTCCAATTTTTCGGGACGTAGGGGCCGGAGGTTCGAATCCTCTCTCTCCGACCAATTCTCTACTGTTCATACCAATTTAGAGGTTCGACAAAGGTCCGCCAGGACCTTTGGGGGGCAGCGTAAGCCGATCTGAGCGAAGCGAAGACGAAAACAGGCCGAAGGCGTGTTTTCGCCAATCCTCTCTCTCCGACCAAATTTTTCCACATAAACCGCTGCCCAGAGGATTAGCGCCGACGCAATCCGGTAAGGACGAGATCGAGCAGGCCGTCGGTAAAGGCGGAGTCGAGCCGTCCATGCCCGATGAGCAGGCGGAAATAAAGCGGCGCATAGATCATGTCTAGCGCGGTTTGAAAGTCTGCCTTTCCATCGACGTCCCCTTCCGCAGCGGCCGTTTCCAACAAGGTGCGGCCGCGCTCCCGGCTCTGCATGATGAACCGGTTGCGGAACACCTTGGCCAGCTCGCTGTCGTTCTGCGCTGCCGCAATCATCGCTGCTGTGCTACGTCCGGCGGGTGAGGCAAACGCGCCAGCGATGGCGCGCAAATGGCGCCGCAGCGTTTGCAACGCCATCTCCTTGCGCTTCGGGCCAGGCGTCGGCTCTGCGGTTTCCAGAAATGCGTCCATCGCGACGGCATGAGCATTCGGCCAGTACCGGTAGATAGTCGGCTTGCCGACCTCCGCGCGCGTCGCAATGGCCTCCATTGTCACGCCTGCCAGACCGCGCTCCTCCAGCAGGCTCCGCGCCGCCGCCAAAATCTTCCTTCTGGCGGTTTCACTGCGCGGACGCCCGCGCTTCGGGGCGCTTTCGTCGGCCATTGACTCGCTCCAATACATTACGTTATGTTCCGTAACATAATTAGTCGCTATAGTGCAAGGAGGCCGGCATGTACAATGAGAATGGCATGATGGTCGGCGTCACGCCCTATTTGATCGTGAAGGGAGCGGAGCAGGCCATCGCCTTCTACAAGGAGGCGTTCGGAGCGGAGGAGACGTTCCGCATCACCGACCCTGCCGGGAGGATCGGCCACGCTGACCTCTCCCTCGCCGGCGGCGCCTTCATGCTGGCGGATGAGGGTCCCGATTTCGGCGCCCTTAGCCCCGCGACTATCGGGGGCACGCCAGTGAAGCTGTGCATCAATGTGGAGGACGCTGACGCCGTCGTGGCGCGGGCGGAGCGCGCCGGGGCGACGGTGTTGCGTCCAGTGCAGGACCAACTGCATGGCCTGCGATCCGGCATGATCGCTGACCCGTTTGGCCATCAATGGTTTATCGGCACGCCGATTGAGGATGTAACTCCCGAAGAGATGCAAGCGCGCTACAGCGCTACCCGGTAGTTCGCCCGGACGGTAGCGGCGACGGACAAACGCCGCTGCGAGTATCTAAGATTCTTGCGCTCCGACGCCCACAAAGCCGAGATTCCAAGCCGCCCACTGCGTCGCAAACCAGACGCCGCCATCGACAGCCCCTGGCATTGTCTTGCCGCTGGATCAGGCTTTTTGGTTTCGACGATTTCCCGCCCCTTCCGTCCGCTATCGGCCTATCTTTTTCGGCGCGCGCCCCTACATTGCCCCGCCATGGCTGAGATATCTGGGGCGCCGCGTGGCACGGTTCTGGTGGTGGAGGATGTGGCGCTGATCCGCATCACCATCGTGGATATGGTGGAGCAGATCGGCTTTGCCGCCGTCCAGGCCGCGGATGCGGCGCAAGCGCTGGCCATTCTGGAACAAGAGCAGGTCGATATCCTGCTGACCGATCTGGGCTTGCCGGGCATGAGCGGGCGCCAGCTGATGGAGGAAGCGCTAAAGCGCAATCCCGCCCTCAAGGTGATTGTCGCGTCCGGCTATTCCACGCCAGAGGGTGCAAGTCCATCCGGGACCGTCGCCTATCTCGCCAAACCTTTCGACCTGCAGAAATTGCGGCAGGTTCTGCAAGAGCAGTTGGGTTCTTGAACGGCAAAGAAAAAGCCCGCAAAGCTTTCGCCTTGCGGGCTTTTGTCTCTAGGTCCTGCCGGATTAGGGCAGCAGGCTGATATTGTAGGTCAGCGTGGCGACGAAGGTGTCGCCGCAGGCATTGGTGGTGGCCATGTAGAAGGCCGCGCACTGACCGGGGGTCAGGTCGTTGCCGACATAACGGCCGTCCAGCACAAAACCCTTCCAGGAAGCGGTCAGGCCGATATCGCCATAGGTGTAGTCGCGCGAACCGACATACTTGGCGTTCTGAGCCCATTGATGGCCGATATTGCCGCTGATGCTCAGCCAATCCAGGATGGTGTAGGACACGGTGCCCCACAACGCATTGCCGGTGCCGCCATCTAGCGGCAGATTGTTGGACCAGGCCCAGCTGCCGGTGAAACTCACCGGACCGAAGCTCTTGGAGAACTGATTGATCAGTTCAAAATAGTTGAAAGTCGTGCCGGGAATGAGGTCGTTGGTATAGGCATAGTAGTAGGGCATGAAATTCCAATCCACGCCCCACAGATCGGTGTGCTTGCCGCCATAGATGTCGATTTCGAAATCCGGCGCATGGTCATCGGCGCCGGGGAGGGGGTTGAAGTCCACCTGTGACATCCAGATGCTCGCATAGAAGCCTTCCGGACCGGTGAGGGTCAGTGAGCCTTGTGGCGTGAATTCGCGGTCGTTCTGGCTGATGCCGCGGAAGCGGTAGTCGCTGGTCACCGCCAGCGAGCCTGCCAGCCCCCATGACGGGGCGTCCTGGGCGAAGGCGGGTGCGGCGGCGGTCACAACGCCAGCCATGCCAACCGCGCCCAAAAACAGTTTGGTCAAATTTTTCATCTCAAGTCCTCTCGTTGCCAGCGCAAAGTGCACATGCGTCACGGGGCTCCCCCGGTCGGGATGACAGTTCTGTTTCGCGGGCCCAATCTCAATATGGCGACTTGTCTTTTTGGCCTAGTTTCCGAGGCCGGAAGCGTGATTTGGAAAAGCGTTGTTGCGATGCAACAGTTTATTGCCTAATTTTTGGGCGACAGGCTCCTTCAGTAGGCAGAATCAGGCGGAATGTTAAGCGTTTCTGAAGCGTCAGACCCAGAGGTTAATCTTTGAGCGCTGCCGGAAAGGACTCACTTTGCTCCGTTCTCTAAAGTACCCGTAACGATGCGCATCCTGCTGATTCGGCACGGCCAGCCGCATATCGCGCTCAGCCCGCGCACCCATCATGCGGGCTTTGCCGATTATATCGGCGCGTACGAAAAAGCAGGTCTGTCACCGGCCAACTTGCCGCCGGAAGAATTGCGCGATCTGGCGCGGGAACTCGACCATGTGTTCACCAGCGGCCTTCCCCGCAGCCATCAGAGCGCGGCCAGGCTTGCGCCCCATGCCGAACTGATCGCCGACCCCTTGTTCGCCGAAGCGCCATTGGCCAGTCCCCCCATTCCGCTGCTCAAAATGGCGGTGCCCAAATGGGCGGTGGTATCGCGTATTCTTTGGCATGCCGGTTTTCATCCGCGCATTGAAAATCCGCGCGGTGCCGCCGGCCGCGCCGCTCAGGCGGCCGACACGCTGATCGCGCGCGCGCGCAAGACAGGTGTCACCGCGCTGGTGGCGCATGGCTATTTCAACTGGATGATCGGCCGCCAATTGGCGCGGCGCGGTTTTCATCGCACCGGAAATCATCAGGCGCGTTATTGGAACACCGTGATCTATGAGAGCAGAGATGATCGAAGCAAAGTTTGAAATTCCCACCATTGCCACGGAAACCTTTCTCTATCGCCCGGACGATATCGCCGATTTTCCCGGTATTGTGTTCCTGACCGACATTTGGGGCATTCGCCCCGCCGCCATCGGCATGGCCAAGCGCCTGGCTGACAAAGGCTTTGCGGTGCTGCTGCCCAATGTGATGCACCGCCATTCGCGGATCAAACCGGACGGCTTCGAGCCCGAGGATGAAAGGCAGATGAATAAAACCCTGCAGACTCTGTTCGCGGCGCTCACCCCGGCGCAGATGGAAAGCGACGGCAAGGCCTATATGGATTTCCTGTCGGCGCAGAAGGGCGTGAAACCCGGAAGGATCGGTGTCGTCGGTCATTGCTATACCGGCCAGATGGCGCTGCGCATGGCGGCGGCCGCGCCGGACAGGGTCGCGGCGGCGGCATCCTTTCATGGCGGATGGCTGGCCACGGACAGTTCCGATAGTCCGCATCTGCTGCTGCCCAGGATCAAAGCCCGGCTTTATTTCGGCCATGCCGACCAGGATTCCCTGATGCCGGCGGAATGGATCGCGCGGCTTGAAGCGGCTTTGCGCGATTGGCACGGCGCGTTTGAGAGCGAAGTCTATGACGGCGCATCCCATGGTTGGACAACGCCGGGACGGCCCATTTACAACGAACTTCAGGCCGAGCGGGCGTTCGAGAAGGAAGTCGAACTGTTCGACGCGACCCTGAAAGGCTAACCCCTGCTTGTCATCCCCGGCGAGCATGAGCGATAGCGAGTGCGAGGGAAGGGGATCCAGGCAGGTGTCAATAGGCTGACGTAAAAAGAACGATGATAGTGCTTCCAAAATTATTGGATTGAAGCACCTGGGTCCCCGTCCGGTCGCTCGCTTGGGCTCGCGGCGTTCGCCTGCTTTCGCATGTCCACAGGACATGCTCACGCCCTACGGGCGCCGTGGGCTCACCCCCTCGCATTGCTGACGCAATGCTCGGCCGGGGATGACATACAGAGTTTACAGCATCGCCGGGATCACGCGATCCGGTGGGCTATGCCCATCGACAAAGGTCTTGATATTGACGATCACCTTTTCGCCCATATCGATACGCCCCTCGATGGTGGCCGAGCCCATATGGGGCAACAGCACCACATTCTTGGCCTTGAGCAGCTTGGGATTGACGGCGGGTTCATTTTCAAACACATCCAGTCCCGCGCCGGACAGTTGACCTTTTTCCAGCATCATCGCCAAGGTGTTTTCGTCGATCACCTCGCCGCGCGCGGTGTTGACCACATAGGCGGACGGCTTCATCAATTTCAGCCGCCGGGCCGACAGAAGATGGAAGGTGGCGGGCGTGTGCGGACAGTTGATCGAGACGATGTCCATCCGCGCCAACATCTGGTCCAGGCTGTCCCAATAGGTCGCTTCCAGTTCCTGTTCGATCTCGGGCGCCACCTGTTTTCTGTTGTGGTAGTGGATTTGAAGCCCGAAGGCGCGCGCCCGGCGCGCCACCGCCTGGCCGATGCGGCCCATGCCGACAATGCCCAGCCGTTTGCCCTGCAGCCGGTTGCCCAGCATCCAACTGGGGGCCCAGCCGGTGAATGTTTCGTTCTGCATGGCGGTCACGCCTTCGACCAGGCGGCGCGGCACCGCCAGGATCAGCGCCATGGTCATGTCGGCGGTATCCTCGGTCAAAACGCCGGGCGTGTTGGTGACGGCAATGCCATGATCGGTAGCGGCCGCAACGTCGATATTGTCCACGCCGGCGCCGAAATTGGCGATCAGCTTCAAGTTCGGGCCGGCTTTTGCGATCAGACCGGCATCGATGCGGTCGGTGATGGTGGGAACCAGAACCTCGGCCGTTGCCATGGCGTCGGCCAGTTCCGTGGCCTTCATGGGCGCATCGTCCAGATTCAGCCGCGCATCGAACAATTCGCGCATGCGCGTTTCCACCGCTTCCGGCAGCTTGCGTGTAACGACGACCAGCGGCTTTTTGGTGGGCATGGGCAAACTCCTGCGGCGGTCATATAAGCGCAAGGGACGTGGTGACGGAAGCGCAAGCTTGCGCTAAATGTGACAGGTCCTTCAAACATAATCGTCATGATACGGTTTGCCGCAATTTTATGGATTTTGTCGGTTGTGGCGGCCGAAGCGGCGCCGGCCAAAATCTTGCGCTATGTCAGCCAGCGTCCGGACAAGGCCTATTTGCGCGAAGGCCCCAGTTACGCCCATCGCGTCTTGTGGGTGTATCGGCATCGCGGCTATCCCTTTGCCGTGATTGCCGAGTTCGATATTTGGCGTCGGGTGCGCGCGCCCGACGGAACCATGGGCTGGATGAGCCATGCCATGTTGAGCGAGAAGCGCACTGTGCTGATCACGGGCAAGACCCGCGTTAACATCACCGCGGATGAAGGTGGCGGCAAGGTGATGGCGTTGGCCGATCCGGGCGCGATCGCGGGCTTGAGCGCCTGCACCCGCCATGCCTGCCGTATCAGCGGCAAGGATGTGGAGGGCTGGATTCCCAAATCCCGCATTTGGGGTGTCGGCGCCAACGAAGTGTTCGACAAGTTGCCGCGGCGTTAGTTAGCCCCAAATCGGGCGTGAGGAATTTTGGGGCGTGAGCAGGGTTGCTAGCGCCAGCGTAGCAACGAGCGAAGTGTACTGAAAACGTACATGAGCGAGTTCGTAGCGGCAGCGTATGAACGCGACGAACTCAGGACGCAAAAAGACTACCGGCCTCGTGCCGCGCTTGGCCGCGCGGCACTGCGGCGTTCGTCGCTCAAATCGATCCACTGGATCGATTTGCCCGGCTTTGCCGGTCGCTCCTCACCCTAATGCCGGAAATGGCGCATGCCCGTGAACACCATCGTCAAGCCTTTTTCATCTGCCGCGTCGATCACTTTCTGATCGTTGACCGAGCCGCCGGGCTGGATCACCGCCGTGGCGCCGGCTTCCGCCACGGCCATCAAGCCATCCGGGAAAGGAAAAAAGGCCTCCGAAGCCGCCGCCGAGCCGATGGTGCGCAGGCGATCCCAGCCCGCCAACCGTGCGGCGTCCTGGGCCTTGATGCCGGCGATGCGCGCGGAATCCACACGTGACATCTGGCCCGCGCCGATCCCCGCGGTGCTGCCATCCTTCACATAGATGATGGCGTTGGACTTGACATGTTTGCCGATGGTGAAGGCGAGCAGCATGTCGGTGATTTCCTGTTCGGTCGGCTGGCGCTTGGTCACCACGTTCAGTCCGGCGCGGCTGACGCGGCCATTGTCGCGGGTCTGGACCAGAAAGCCGCCCGCAACCGAGCGATAGGTGAGCGTCGGCGCCAGCGGATCGGGCAGGCCGCCCGCGACCAGCAAGCGCAAATTCTTTTTCGCCGCCAAGATTTTTCGCGCATCCTCATCGGCATCGGGGGCAATGATCACTTCGGTGAAGATTTTGGCGATTTCCTCCGCCGTGGCGCCGTCCAGCGTCCGGTTGAAGGCCAGCACGCCGCCAAAGGCACTGACGCTGTCGCAGGCCAAAGCCGCCAGATAGGCGTCTTTCAAGCTCTTGCCCAAGGCGACGCCGCAAGGATTGGCGTGCTTGATGATGGCGCAGGCAGGTACGGCCGCAGGATCGAACTCCGCCACCAATTCATACGCCGCGTCGGTATCGTTGATGTTGTTGTAAGAAAGCTCTTTGCCCTGAAGCTGCCGGGCGGTGGCGACGCCGGGGCGCGCGCTGCCGTCCACATAAAAAGCCGCTTCCTGGTGCGGATTTTCGCCATAGCGCAGGCCCTGGCGCAGCAAGCCGCCAAAGGCGCGGCGGCGCGGCGGTTCCTTGTCGCCGTCCTTTGCCAGTTCCGCCGCGAACCAGTTGGAGACGGCCGCGTCATAGGCAGCGGTACGGGCGAACGCACGCTGGGCCAGTTTTTTGCGCAAGGCCAGGCCGGTGCCGCCGCCATGGGCCGCCATTTCTTCCAGCACGGCTTGATAGTCCTCCACATCCACCACCACCGTCACCCAATCGTGGTTCTTGGCGGCGGAACGCGTCATCGCCGGGCCGCCAATGTCAATATTCTCGATGGTCGTCTCGAAATCGGCGCCGCGTGCCACGGTGGCTTCGAAGGGATAAAGATTGCACACCAGAAGATCGATGCCGGCGATGCCATGTTCCTTCATGGCGGCGGCGTGATCGGGTTTGTCGCGCAAGGACAACAATCCGCCATGCACGTTCGGATGCAGGGTCTTGACCCGTCCGTCCATCATTTCGGGAAAGTGGGTGACCTCAGACACATCGCTGACGGCAAGGCCCGCATCGCGCAGCGCCTTGGCGGTGCCGCCGGTGGAAATCAGCATCACGCCATGGCCTGCCAGTCCCTTGGCGAATTCTATCAGCCCGGTCTTGTCGGAGACGGACAACAAAGCGCGGGTGATTTTGCGGACATCGTTAGCGGTGTGTGGCATGGCGAACTCAGGGCTGAACGCCCCGCTCTTAGCGCCTGTAAAACAAATATAAAAGACCGAGCACGCCACTTGCACACAGCGACCAGAAGACGGGCACCAAATAATTCTCCTTGCCCCAGGTCAGGACAAAGTCGCCCGGCCAGCGTTCCGGTCCGAAGGCGATCACAATCGGCGCCAGAACCGCCGCGCCCGCGATCAGCATCAGCACAATCAGGATGAATTTGCGGACGGATGTTTTCACGGCAGCGGCATCGGGCTCAGGCCCAATTTCCCGAACAGGGCCCGGTCGCTGTCGGCCACCGGATTGGGGGCGGTGAGCAGCTTGGGCCCGTAAAAGATGGAGTTGGCGCCGGCCAGGAAACACAAAGCCTGGGTTTCCTCGCTCATCTCCTGGCGGCCAGCCGACAGGCGCACCATGGATCGCGGCATGGTAATGCGCGCCACCGCGATCATGCGCACGAAGTCGATTGGGTCCAGCGGCTGGGAAAGCCCCTGGGGCGTGCCTTCGATCTGCACCAGGGCGTTGATCGGCACGCTTTCGGGATGAGCAGGCAAGGTGGCGAGCGCATGGATCAGCCCGACGCGGTCTTCCGCGCTTTCGCCCATGCCAACAATGCCGCCGCAGCACACATGAATGCCCGCCGCGCGCACATGGCCGAGGGTCTCCAGGCGGTCCTGATAGGTCCGTGTGCTGATGATATGGCGGTAATATTCCGGAGACGTATCCAGATTGTGATTGTAGTAGTCCAGCCCAGCGTCTTTCAGCCTGAGCGCTTGCGGCGCCGTCAGCATGCCCAGCGTGACGCAGGTTTCCATGCCCAGCGCTTTGACGCCTTCGACCATGGCGCAGACTTGATCCAGATCCTTGTCCTTGGGTGAACGCCAGGCCGCCCCCATGCAGAAACGCGAGGCGCCGGCTTGCTTGGCGGCGCGCGCGTCAGCCAAGACGGCTTCCACCTCCATCAGCTTGGAGGCCTTGACCCCGGTCTCATATTTCGAAGATTGGCTGCAATAGCCGCAATCTTCCGGACAGCCGCCGGTCTTGATGGACAGAAGTGTGGAAATTTGGATCTGGGTGGGCTCGAAATGCGCGCGGTGCACCGTTTGGGCACGGAACATCATGTCCGGAAACGGCAAGGCGAACAGATTTGCGATTTCGTCGCGCGTCCAATCCGAGCGGGGGACGGTGAGAAGATCTCTGGCAGGCGCATTCATGGCGTCACATTAACCTGTCCCGCCATCCTGTTTCAAACGGCGAGACAGGCCGCGGCTTTTCGTACAAAACCGGTCAAATGCGGTGCGAATCAGGCCCTGGCCGAAGCGTGGACGCCGGGCCAGCATCGCCAGCGTCGGCTATGACGTGGGTATGAATCCAAAGCCGCTTTCAGCCGCGCCTTGCGCCAGGGAGTATGGTGCGCCGCCCGCGGTTTGGCGGGACGGACTTGGGATGGTCTTGGGGTGGACGGAACCGGGCCAAAAGGCTAACAAGCGCCTCCTCCCTGGAGCCCCAGTGGTGGAATGGTAGACGCGGCAGACTCAAAATCTGTTGCCGCAAGGCGTGCTGGTTCAAGTCCGGCCTGGGGCACCATTGGTTTGCGCCCGACCCGGGCGCAAACCAATGCCGAGCGGCCCGCGCGCCAGCGACTTGAGGGCCGCGAGGCCGCGCTACGCTCGTGGCGTCCCGGCCTATTTGTTTGATTTGTCCGTCCTCGCACGCATCGCGTGTCAAATGGAATGCCAAGCGGTCCGCGCGACAGCGATTTGAGAGCTGTGAGGCCGTACTATGCAGGCCGTCGCACAAATTCTGACTTCCGATGGTCATGGACGCACTTTCCGTCGCTTGCGGGGAATAAGGACTGGCATATCCCGCTTGACTATAAATAGCAGTTTATATAAATGATTGTTTATGCAAAGACAGGCAGCCTTAAAACTCGATGCCGCCTTCTCAGCCCTGGCCGATCCCACGCGCCGGGCGATTCTGGCGCGCTTGGCCTTGGGAGAGGCGACCGTCATGGAGCTGGCCGCGCCCTTTAAACTGACACAGCCCGCCATCTCGCATCATCTGAAGGTGCTGGGTAGCGCCGGTCTGGTCATCCGCCGCATCGAAGGCACCAAACGTCCCTGCCAATTATCGCCGGCCGGAATAGACGCGATTGATCGCTGGCTGGCGATGCTGCGCGACATCTTGGCGAAGAACTACAACCGGCTGGATGACGTGCTGGCGGCCATGAAAACCACCTAGCGAACCCGTGACGTAAAAAGCGCGAAAGGACCTGCCGTGAGCAAGCTGACCGTAAAGACCGAAGGCGACAGACATGTGGTCGTGACACGCCGTTTCGCGGCACCGCCGGAAATAGTTTATCGCGCCCACACCGAGGCGGACTTGATTCAGAAATGGCTGCTGGGTCCGGAGGGCTGGACGATGCCGGTTTGCGTGAACGAGGCGCGGCCGGGCGGAAAAATTCGCTATGAGTGGACGGACGGCAAAGGCGGCGGTTTTCATATCACCGGCGAGTATATCGAATTGGTGCCCTTCAGCCGTATCGTGCATGTAGAACGGATGTTTTTGCCGGATCCGACCCCGGACAATCACGTCGAAACGACGTTCGCGCCGGACGGAACAGGCACGTTGATGACCATGCGCATGACCTTGCCCGATGCCGAAACGCGCGCGGCCATGCTGGCGAGCGGAATGGAGCATGGCATGGAGGCCAGCTATGTCCGGCTTGAGGCCATGATATAGCGTCCACCAAACAGGATTGGGAAAATTTGCATGTTGACCACGCCACAGATTGTTGAGACCCAGGCCCAACCGGCCGCCGTTATCCACCTTGCCGTTGCACACAGCGGCATGCGCGAGGTCTTTGGTCCCGCCGTCAGGGAACTTATGACGGTGCTTGCGGAGCAAGGCGTGGAACCGGCCGGAGCGGTTTTCGCGCATCACCGCAGAATGCCGGCGGGGATGTTCGATTTCGAAGTGGGGGTAAATGTCTGCGGGCCGGTGAAGGCCGCCGGACGCGTGAAACCGGGCCAGCTTCCCGCCGTGACGGCGGCGCGCGCGGTCCATAGCGGGCCTTACGAGGGCCTGGCCTCCGCCTGGGACGCTTTCAACAGCTGGATGAAAGAAAATGGTCACGTCCGCGCTGAAAATTTTTGGGAAGTATATACGGTCGGCCCGCAATCCAGCCCAAATCCCGAGGATTGGCGCACCGAACTGAACAGTCCCCTGCAGCGTTGATGCAGGTTTTCGGCCCTGGTTGACTTGGCGGTGCGATGACCTAGCCTGCATCCCCATAAAATTATGGGGAAACCACCATGCGCGGCGTGCCCGTCAAGTATCGCGGCGATGGTGATCGGTGCCGTGGGCTCGTCGGATACGGCGGGCGGCGACAAGGGCGAGCGTTGCTCGCAAGCGGGCATTTGGCCTCGGGAGAGGCGACAGTCATGGAGCTGGCGGCGCCCTTTAAACTGACACAGCCCGCCATCTCGCATCATTTGAAAGTGCTGGACGGCGCCGGACTGGTCATCCGCCGCATCGAAGGCACCAAACGTCCCTGCCAATTATCGCCGGCCGGAATAGGCGCGATTGATCGCTGGCTCGCGATGCTGCGCGACATCTTGGCGAAGAACTACAACCGGCTGGACGGCGTTCTGGCCGACATGGAAACCGCACCCTGAGATCGTCGCACCGTGCATATCGACAACGAGACATTTTTATCCTTGGGAGGGAAGTACGCAATATGCAAAGATTTTGTCCTGCCCCAGCGCAGTTCTTTTCCGAGAGTTGAGATAGTGATAAGCGGCTCAAATATAAAAGGGGACCAGTAATGCCGACTGTTGAGGGCGCTGAACTCAGAAAATCAAAGAACAATTCGAGCGCAATGCGCATTGGCCTCTACGGTGCCGTCTCAACGGCTTCGGAAATGCGACCCATTATCAAGAGTCCGCTTAATAAATTTAAGGGTTTTTGCGCTCGCGTTATTGACGTCGTAAATTGGCGTCTAACCGGAAGAGCTCGTCTTCATTTCTATCATTGGAACAGATTTGACGGAACGAATAAGGGCGACACGGCCATTAGAGAAACAATCAAGGACAGCGTAACAAGAGTATTCACCCCGTCCCCGGTCGAGTTCGTTGAACTGGAATGGGGCGAGCTTGCATCCATTGATATTGAAGAAGCCAACCGCAATTGGGATGCGCTTATCATTGGCGGCAGCGGCTACATACAAACGGGGTTCCAAGGTGATTTGGCGCCCCGGCTTTTGGCTGATCTAGAGGTGCTAACCCGGCTCAATATCCCCAAAATACTCTATGGCGTGGGTTGGAATACGCTTATGTCCAAACACCAGCAGATCCCGCAAGTTACGGAAAGCGCAAAACAATCGATTCGCCAACTTCTTTCCGCAGTGGATCTACTCTCGGTACGCGATGAAAGTAGCGCAAAGTTATTGCAAGAACTGTCGGATAAGCCCGTCTATCTAACGTCCGATCCGGCACTCTTTAGCGCCATGAAGCAAGGCTATCGCGATATCAAGCGCAGCCCTGACCGCCTGCAAGTTGGATTGAATTTCGCACTTCACGGTCCGCAAGCCGCGGCGCGGTTTGAACAAAAATTTGATGCCTATTGCGATATCTTGCGCGCAATAGAGAACCGCTATTCCGTGAATTTTCACCATGTACCACATTCGGACACTGAGCGCGTCGTACCTGCAATGTTTCGCGCGCGTGGCATAAGGATGGAAGCGCACAATCCGGCGCCGGCACAGCTTATTGCGCTTTACAAGCAACTCGACATTCATATTAGCGAGATGATGCATTCGAGCATTCTGGCCATTGGCGCCGGCACCCCGACCCTCAATATGGCCTACGATATAAAGAATGTCGGTTTTTACGATCTTTTGGGACTATCCCATCTTTGTCATCCGATCTGGTCGCTTGACACAGAACGGTTCCTTCAATCGATCGATTATGCAATTAAGGAAAGCGAAAAAATAAAAACGTCCATAGAGACGAGAAAATCTCAACTTGGCGCAGCGCAATCGGAATTTCTTGAAAAATTCTCAGAGCGTGTTCGCGGTCGAAGAGCATGTTCGCAGTCGAGTTGAGCCTTGTCTTTCATCCGGCATGCCCGTCTTCACCTGCTGAGGAGCGGACGATACCTGTCGTTCCATAAGACTGGCCTTCGTCATGGCCACGATGCCCTGTTTCAATCATTTGCATCTGAAAAATTACTGTTATTCTATTGCCGCATAGTTTCGAGGGCGGGAAATGCAAGCATCTGAATTTCCAAGTTTGAATGCGGAGAAAACGTCGCGACAACTATCGGCAATATTCTGGGCGGCACTAAAGCATCATGCCCCCAGCATTTCACCGGATCCTTACCGCAAGACGCTCAGGTCCACGATCCGAAAGCGGGTCAATTATTTCTTAAAGCGTCTCGCCATGAGGTTGATTGCTATCACGGAGAAAAGAGACAGGCGTGGGTATTGGTATCATGCATGTGATACCTTGGCGTTGGTATCCGCACACCGTAACGGATTGCCCGAGGCGCTCACTGTTTTGTCGCGGATACTAGACCGCCAAATGCGTGGCGACGGTTACCTAACAAAATCGCTTAGCCAGCCGTGGCAGGTAATGGGTGGCTACGCCCTATGCTATGCTGCAGAAAATTGCACCGACGGTGAGCGGTACAGGCCTGCATTAGAAAGACTGTTCGATACCATACGACGCTGTGAAAAAGCCGAAAACGGATCAATTCCTTATGCGGCGGGAACAAAAGAAATTTACGTAGACACAATTGGGATGGTTTGCCCATTTCTCGCGAAATATGCACGGGTAGCAAATAATCCAGAAGCGCTAGCCATTTGCCGGCTTCAGATCACTGAGTTCTTCAAACACAATGTCGATTCCGATACTGGCCTCCCGTTTCATACATACTACTACCCGGGCCCCACCAAGCTGGGCGCGCACGGCTGGGGACGGGGGGTTGGCTGGTATCTACTTGGCTTGGTAGACGTGTTTTCGGAGCTTGAGGACGACGATCTGAAGCGAACTATAGTTTCTTATATTTCACGCCTCGCCGACACGCTTCGCCTTTTCCAAAAACACAGTGGGAATTGGAGCGCAATTATTTCTCTTCCGTCTACAAAAGACGATCTTTCGGCCACGGCATTTTGTGCCTATGGACTTGCGCGCGCTGTGCAGCTGAACATTCTGGACGAGAGTTACCTGCCGACACTTTACAAGGCCTTTGACGCCATTGCTGCGCGAACAAGCAGCGATGGACAGGTTCAGGGAGCGTCCGCTGAAGCCTATGGCCCCGGAGACTATGGGCACACGTTTGGTTCTCAGCCATGGTCCAATGGAATTGCAGCGGCTGCAGCATTTGAGTTGACCGGTTTGATCAAGCTGAGGCCTGAGCTAGGGCGTGTCCTCAATTGAACCAAATGACTGCGGCCGCCAGATGGATTGCAGCGAGGAAATTTCTGGCGGTTTTGTTGTAACGACTAGCCTGCATCCCCATAAAATTATGGGGATGTCATGCGCGACATGCCCGTCAAGTATCGCGGCGAAGTGACGGCGGGGCGGGCTCGTCGGGCGCGGTGGACGACAACGGCGAGCTTTGCTCGCAAGTGGGTATGATGCTGTGGCCGACCAGCTCCAGTGAGGATTTCACGATTGGTCCGGCGCGGTCGGCGACCGAGCTGATTTCCACCGCGGCTTTGTTTCGCGCCTATGCGGCGGACTTGCCGGTGGATTTGTCCCCGCAAGGCTTTTCGCAAGAACTTGCGTCTTTGCCTGGCATCTATGGTCCGCCGGGCGGCGAATTGCTGCTGGCCAAGCGCGGCGATCATGTGTTGGGCTGCATCGCGCTCAAGCCTTTGGAGCCGCCGCGCGTGGCCGAGATCAAACGCCTGTTCGTGCGGCCGCAGGCGCGCGGAACCGGCATCGGCAAGGCGCTGGTGGCGACTGTGGTCGCCACGGCGCAGCGTCTTGGATACGAAGAGATCAAGCTGGATACGCGGCCTGCAATGGAGGCCGCCATCGCGCTTTATGGAGCCGCCGGCTTTGCCCCCATCCCGCCCTATGGCAGCCATCCCTATCCGGGATTGATCTGCCTGGGAAAGACACTTTGACGGTTGCGCTGAATTGAATCTACCCTCGCTGAAAAATGATAATTAGTCAGACTTGTTGAAACGAAAATATGCCGCCAGAGTAAAACGAGCGAGCTGCTATTTTTTCGCAAAATTGAGAAATGCAAGTAGTAGAAGTAGCCAGAACGCAGTCTCTCGGGCAATGAACCTAAGAAGCATCCTTTCGATTGGAGCGCCGGTCTCACGGCGTACACTCACACGCGGTTCTCTCGACAGACACTTCATATCAGGTTGATCGCGAAGAAACACTGACTCGGAGGAAAGTTGGCCGATGCCTAATACCTTAGCTGATGCGAAAGCATTCTTTGGATCGGGAGTGTCTGTGCCTGATGGCGAAACAATATTCGTGGCAGGCCGCACCACTCCCGGCGATGGCTACCAAGGAACGTTCCGTTACCGCTCTGGCGATACAACAACGACTTATAGTTATGACGCTTTTGGGTTCGCCGACAACCAAGGTCGTCGTTTTGAGCGCGTTTTGGCCGGATTTGTATATCTTAATTGGACCGGCGCCGATACGTCACTTGGGTCCGACGCATCGGCCCAGCTTCGATTCGTGATCGACAGCGCTGTTTCTCGTGGCTTGCAGACAGTTTATTTCACCGGTCAATTCAAGTTGACGTCTCAAGTCTATAATCGAGAGCCTCACCCCAATGTATCTTTAAAGGGACTGGGCGAACGGACCTCTACAGTAACCCCGCCATCGGGAAATGATCAGTGCGTATTGCAATATACCGGCACAAATATCTGTTTCAATTTTTCAGAAGCAAATAGTAGCACTGAGGTACGTGGGCCCAGCTTTGAAAACATAACATTCCACTGCACCCAGGGAGCAGGTGGAATGTTTTCTTTCAACTACTACGACCAGACCGGTAACGACTATGTCCCGGTAGACCACCCCCCGAACACCACTCCTGGCTATGTGAGCGGTGTGACTTTCAGGAACTGTTTTGGAATTGGCGCTCGGGCCGGATCTGGCCAGACCGGAGACTTCATTCGGGCAAAGAAAGTTGCTCATATTTTCATTGATAACCAATGCGCATGGATAAACTGGCGCCGCGGTATTTTTGGAAAGGGCACCGAAAATACCACGATCCAAGGCCGGGCACTGGGAAATACGCGACATATTCACTTGGAAAGCAGCGGCACCTTCGGGAACAGGGCCCGTGTGGACGTTCGCTTTCTAGGGCCGACCGGTGCTGGCAACGCAGATAGCGAAACGCGCTATGCCATTTATGACAACGCCCATAACACAAAAATTATTCAACCCGATTTGGAAGACAACAATGGCGCCGCCTTTATTTACTTTAATGGTATCGCCTGCTCTGTAATCGAGCCCACTTTTTCTAACGACATTCCTCCCTGGCGGATGGGCCCTGGTGCAAAAAGCACGATTGTCTATCGTCCGCAGGGAGTAAACGGAGTATATTCAATTGCTCCTGTCTACGACGCCAGCGAGAGTCTTGATAGCGGCAATGGCCGGATACAGGTTATCGCGCCATCTGCTGATTTTATGGCGGCACTCTTACCTCATCCGCGGCAGCACATAGTCGCGCCTGAAACAAACTACGCAATACAGACCGAATATTTGGCGGGAAAACTGTTAATCGACAGCAACGGTTGTCGTCAGCAGCGATACGATATTAACGTGCTGGATTTCGACGCTCAAACGACTTCTGCCGGCTTCACCGATCCAGTCGTCACGACCGATAGCACCGCGCCATCAGGATACGCCATCAAGCTTTTGGGAACGGGCGCATCGGGATTTCTAAAACGATTCCAGCTTGGCAGGCACGCCATGTCGGGTGACGTAGTTCAATGGACCATTTGGATTCGTGGCACCACAAGCAGCGGGTGGGCATCTCGCATGAGCATAGTCAATGATGCAGGTGCATCCATTGCGCATGCTGATCCGGCCTATTCCAACACATATGCTCGGTACACCATGTCGGCAACTTTGTCTGGCGCTATCGGCGATACCTTTGGCGTACGGTTGTGGAACAGCGGCGGCACTGCAGATATCTACTTTGGCGATGGTACCGTTGAAATTGTGTCCGCAGACGTAGCAGATGTCACATTGGGTTCCGTGGGCAATGTGAATGGTGCTGCTTCTGTGACCGACGTGAATGCGCGTCTAGGAACAATTCAAGCCGATTTGGCCGCCATCAAAGCAATCTTGCGGTCTGGCAAAAAAATGTCGGGCTAGAGCATCAGACGTTCATGTGTATAAGAAATGGGGTTCAGAGTGAGCTAGCCCGGTCCTTCGCGACTAATGCGGACGTAAAGCGAAACCGCCATTAGCGTACAAGCACACCGACGTTGCATAACAATGAAAGCAACTTCATGAGTTCGGCATTAGACCTCTCATCAGATCACGGCAAAATAGACATCATCCACCAGCAGGACTGAGTTACCCGACGCATCGTTCGTCAGGGAGAAGATTATTGATGCCGACACTGTTCCTGCGGGCGCTGGCGTGTTTTGCGAAATCACCACATATTTGGTGAACGAAGAGATATTAGAAGTACCCGAAACAGAAAAGCCTGATCCGCCCAGGCCATTCCCCTTGGAGTCGAGGAAGTTTATTAGAAATCTCCATGAGTAACCTCCGGAACCCATCCCAGCCGCCAGCAAATACGCCTGAGCCGCAATATACTGTCCAGGCTTGCAAGGTGTTGCTATATAGGCCGCGTCAGTACCGGTCGCACCGAGAATCCGCATGCATCCTGGGCTGCTATGCGACAGTCCCGTGTAATAACTGACGTTTCCAATTGCATTCCAGGAACTAACGGAGGCGCCGGATGAGAAGTGTCCATCGGGAACGCGATTGCTTCCATCCGCGAACGGAAGAAGATTGGAATTGGTGTCTATGGAACAGTTTTCAAAGGTGACACGGCCGCTCCCCGTGATGAATTCGTCAAGCGCGTAACTGGTCGTCAGTCCAGAGACCAGCACGTCGGAAAAATTAATACCCCCCAACGATCCGGCATGGACGGCGCCGATGGCATAAGTCGAGCGGGCGGGAAGCACCCACCAACCGCCCCTGACCCAAATGCCGGAACTCCCACCAGCCGTGACATTCAACAATACGTCCGCATCCATCGCCGGTTCGACGTGACAATTGGTGAAATACATTTTCGAGCCGCCATTGTTCGCAATGGTCGCCAGCCCATCGATGCTGCAATTGGTCAGGAAAAAGTCGGCGTTGGGATTGCCGCCATCGTCGATAGCGGTTCCAATGTTGACGAAAAAGCAATCGGTGAATCCGAATTTCTCTCCCGCATTGGTTCCACCGGTGAAATAGATCGCTGTGCCCATGGAATTGCCGATCTGGCTGAACAGGCAGCGTTCAAACACATAATCGACGGCGCCCCCCACCGGTTCGACCGCTCGCCGGCCGCCCAGAAATGACACGCCCACGAAATGGACCGAAAACATACAGGCGAGGCTGTTGAAGGTCAGCGGCGTGAAAGCCACTCCGGTTACGTTTTGAGCCGTATCCGGGAAGGATAGAATGACGTTTTCCATGGGGTGCGACCGGTGGTCGGCGGTCATTATGCTTGCGTTGGCCGATGTGCTGGTGAGGGTAATGCACGCCCCGCTTGTCATCGCGGTGAAATTGAGCGTCGCTCCATTTCCGATCAGCGATGTTTTGGCTACGTCATAGGTAATCGGACCCATCGGATAGGAGGCGCCAGCCCCTCCCGGTAGCGCCACAGGAACGCCCGCGGACGCGCCGGCTACGAACGCGCTGTTCAGTCCAGTCGCATTCGCCGATGCGCTGCCCGAGGTAGAAACGTTATACGGCGATTGCGTGGCGTCGATGGGTGTAACCGTCATGTTCTCTCCGCTGTGAAACTAGGTAGATGGTCATTGGTGTGAAACCAAATCCGAAGGAGAGGACGGTACGCGTGACTTCTCGTGGCACACAAGTCAGCGAATAAGTATTTCGCTTTCAATTTTATGCATCGCTCGGCCTGACGATTTGTCGTCATATTTTCGCAATCATCTGAAGAAATGGTGTCAGAGTGGACTTCTTTTTAGGATTGGTGGTTTTTGGAAAGGCGCTCCGAATAAAACGGCCCGGCAATGCGGCATGTTTTTTCCGCACGGCAGTCCCGCCGATTCGCAGCCGCAAATCAGGAGGTGAGAGGATCGGACATGTGATCTGATCCAGGCCAGATTCGAGGCCAGGATGAGCGCGCGCAACTGGGGACTGCTGGTGTTGCTGGCGCTGCTGTGGGGCAGCTCGTTCTATTTTTACAAGGTGCTGATTGCGGTTTTGCCGCCGGTGACGGTGGTGCTGGGACGCGTCGGCATTGCCGCCATTGCGCTCAATCTCTGGCTTTGGGCGCAAGGCCAAGCGTTGCCGCTTAAGGACGGCATGTGGCTGCGGTTTCTTTGGCTGGGCTTGCTCAACAATGTGGTTTGCTTTGTGCTGATCGCCTGGAGCGAAACCCGCATTACCTCGGGCATGGCCTCGATTCTCAATGGCACCACGCCGATCTTCATGGTTTTGGTGGCGCATTGGCTCACCCATGACGACAAAATGTCGGTCAACAAAGTGACCGGCATCCTGTTCGGTTTTGCCGGCACGCTAGTCTTGGTTGGGCCGGATGCGCTGGCCGGCGGCGGCGAATTGCTAGGTGAGCTGGCGGTGATCGTGGCGTCCTGTCTTTATGCTTTTGCCGCCGTCTATAGCCGCCGCTTTACGGGATTGTCGGCGCTGGTGGCGGCCACCGGCCAGGTCACCGGCGCCACCGTGATTTTGCTGCCGCTGTCGCTGCTGTTCGACCGGCCCTGGACTCTGGCCATGCCGGGTGCAGACATTTGGGCGTCGCTGTTGTTCATCGCCTTGATGAACACGGCGGCCGCCTATTGGGTCTACTACAAGACGCTGGCGACCACCGGGGTCACTTATATATCCCTGGTGACGTTCTTGATCCCGCCGGTCGCGCTGTTGTTGGGCGCGGTGTTCCTGCAGGAAAGCATCACGCTGCATGCCCTGATCGGCATGGCGATCATCGCGCTGGGTCTTTTGGCGGTGGATGGACGGTTGCTGGCCCGGTTTAAGCGGCTGTCCATGAGGAGCGGTCCGCGAAGCGGATGAGTAGGTCCAGTGGACCTACGAGAGCGACGAATGCCCTGAGCGCAAGCGAAGGGCGCGGCCTCAGGCTGCTGTCCATCCGCCATCTATAGATATAATGCTGCCGGTGATGGAACGCGCCATGTCGCTCGCCAGATAGACCGCCAGCGCCGCCACTTCCTCGACCGTCACGAACTGCTTGGTCGGCTGGGCATGCAGCAGCACATCGTTGATCACCTGCTCGCGCGTCAGGCCCCGCGCCGCCATGGTGTCGGGGATTTGCTTTTCCACCAGCGGCGTCCAGACATAGCCGGGGCAGATGGCATTGGAAGTAATCCCGAAGGTCGCGGTCTCCAAGGCGATCGTCTTGGTGAAGCCTGCGATGCCATGCTTGGCGGCGACATAGGCGGACTTGAAAGGCGAGGCGACCAGCGCATGGGCGCTGGCGGTGTTGATGATGCGGCCCCATTTTTTGGCTTTCATGCCGGGCATCGCGGCGCGGGTGGTGTGAAAGGCGCTGGACAGGTTGATGGCGACGACCAGATCCCATTTTTCCGGCGGAAATTCCTCCACCGGTGAGACGAACTGGATGCCGGCATTGTTGACCAATATGTCCACCGATCCCAATTGCCGGATGGCATCGGTCACCATGGCTTCGGTCTCAGGGCCCTTGCTCATATCGGCGCCGCTATAGATCGCTTTGACGCCGAACGCCTTCTCGATGCCGCACCGCTCTTTTTCGATTGCGGCCGCGTCGCCGAAACCGTTCATGCAAATGGCGGCGCCTTGGGCGGCATAGGCGCGGGCAATGGCCAGCCCTATCCCCGAGGTCGAACCGGTGACGAGGGCAACTTTGCCTTTGAGGGACATGGCATTTCTCCGAAAGTCGGCTCCTAAGAATGGCACAGCTTTAACCTTTCAAAAGAGGCGGCAGCGCCGCAGAGGGTCGGAAAAGGGCGCAAATTCGGCTATGATTCGGGCCGTGGACGCCAAACCGATCCCTCCGCCTCAACCAACGGGCCATCGCTATGCGCCGGTGCCGCGGCCGGAGAATTGCGGCCGTATCGCCTTGGTGCTGCAAGGCGGCGGCGCCTTGGGCGCCTATCAGGGCGGTGTCTATCAAGCCTTGCATGAGGCGGGGCTGGAGCCGGAATGGGTGTCCGGCGTCTCGATCGGCGCCATCAATTCGGCCCTGATCGCGGGCAATGCGCCGGAGCGGCGGTTGGCGGCGCTGTGTGAGTTTTGGGACCGGGTCACCGACCGCGCCATCTGGCCTTACACGCCCGACGGCGACATTTACCGCCAGACCCGCAACACCTTGTCGGCTCTGACCACCGCCTTGTTCGGCCAGCCCGGCCTATTCAATCCGCACAAGATCAATCCCTGGTTTTTGCCGCCCGGCGCCAAGGACTCCACCAGCTTTTACGACAATCTGCCCTTGAAAAAGACGCTGGAAGAATTGGTGGACTTCGAGCGCCTCAACCATGGCGACATGCATTTCTCGGTCGGCGCCGTGAATGTAATGACCGGCAATTTCGTTTTCTTCGACAACCGCCAGGAAGAAATCCGCCTGGAACATGTGCTGGCCAGCGGTGCGCTGCCGCCGGCTTTTCCCATGGCCAAGATCGGAACCGATTATTTCTGGGATGGCGGCATCGTCTCCAACACCCCGCTGCAGCATCTGTTGGCGCAGGACGACGACCTCAACTCGCTGGTCTTTCAAGTGGATCTGTTCAGCGCCCGGGGCGATCTGCCCCGCACCATGTCCGATGTCTTGGGACGTCATAAAGACATTATGTATTCTTCGCGCACCCGCCAGGTAACCGACAATTTCGCGCGGCTGCAGCGTTGGAAGACCCGCGCCTATGAGGCGCTGATCAAGGTGCCGGACGCGGATTTGACGGATGAGCAGCGCGCCATGCGCGACAAGCTTTCCAGTCTGCCCCGGGCCACCATCCTGCAATTGATCTATCAGCAGAAATCCTATGAGGGCAATGCGCGGGACTATGAATTCAGCGCCGACTCCATGCACGAGCATTGGAAGAACGGGCATGAGGACACGGTCAGCACCATGAAGCGCAAGGACTGGCTGAAGATGCCGCCCAAGGATATCGGCGTCATCACCCACGACGTGCACCGTGAAAATGAAGGCCGCTGATCTTGCCTCCTGAAGGCCGGGCTTCTATTCCAGAACGATGAATTACCGGCACGGCTATCATGCGGGCAACTTCGCCGATGTGATCAAGCACATCGCGCTGGTCGCGATCCTGCTGCATCTGCGCAAGAAGGACGTGGGCTTTTCGGTGGTGGACAGTCATGCCGGCCGCGGCGCGTACGATTTGGCGGGCGGCGAGGCGGCCAAGACCGGGGAGGCGCAAAATGGGGTCGCGCGACTTTCGCACTTGTCGGGTGACATGCCGGAGGCGTTGTCCACCTATCTGTCTTTGATACGGCGGGGCGGACATTTTTATCCCGGATCGCCTTTGATTGCCGCCCAACTGCTGCGCGTCCAGGATCGTCTCACGGCGATCGAAAAACATCCGGAAGAATTCGCCGCGCTGAAAGATGTGCTGGCGCCCTATTCCGGCGCCATGGCGGAAAACGCCGACGGCTATGCGCGCGTCCTCAAATTGCTACCGCCGCCGTCGCGGCGGGGGATGGTGCTGATCGATCCGCCCTTCGAGGCGGCCGATGAATTCCATAGCTTGGCGCAGAGTGTGATGGCGATGGTGCGAAAATTCGCCACCGGCATTTATCTGGTCTGGTACCCGATCAAGTCGCAGGCCGAAGCCGATGCCTTCCTGGGTGAGGTGCTGGCGGGCGATGTCGCCAAGGCCATGGCGATCACCACCCGCATTCCCGCGCCGGCAGGCAAGCTGGCCCAGGCCGGTCTCCTGGTCGTCAACCCGCCCTATGGCTTTGATGAGGCCATGCGCGAGACGGCGCAGCTGGTGGCGCCGCGGCTGGAGGCAGAAATTGCGACACGCTGGATCGCCGGCAGTGAATAACCCTTGGAAATCACGCGTTTAAAACGGCTTGCCTTGCGCGGTCGCCTCCCTTATCACCGCCGGTGGACAGGTGGTCGAGTGGTCGATGGCACCGCACTCGAAATGCGGCGAGCCTGCAAGGGCTCCGTGGGTTCGAATCCCACCCTGTCCGCCAATCAAGGCCCCCCGCGGGGTCTTTTTTATTGCCGGCTCCCCGCGCAAACTGATCGGGGAGGATGCCATGAAAATTCAGCCCGATGATTTCCGCGTCCCGGAAGGCAAGGCGCTGCGCCTGGACAAGTGGCCAACCAGGACCAAGCGCGTCTACAAATCCGAGGATCACTATCAAGAGATGCTGCAGGCCCAGGTCGGGCGGCTGGATGCGTTGCAGCAGTTGCTTTACGCCTCCAACCAATATGCCCTGCTGGTGATCTTCCAGGCGATGGATGCCGCCGGCAAGGATGGCGTGATCCGTCATGTGATGTCCGGGATAAATCCGCAAGGCTGCCAAGTTTTCAGCTTCAAGCATCCCAGTCCCGCCGAACTGGCGCATGATTTTCTATGGCGCGCCACCGGCAACCTGCCCGAGCGCGGCAAGATCGGCATCTTCAATCGGTCCTATTATGAAGAAGTCCTGATCGTGCGGGTGCATCCGGAAATCTTGTGCGGCGAAAACCTGCCCGGCAGCGGCAAGCATGTCTGGGACCGGCGTTTCCGTTCCATCACCGACTTCGAGCGCCACTTGCACGCCAACGGCACGCGGGTGGTCAAATTCTTCCTGCATTTGTCGAAGGAAGAGCAGCGCAAGCGCTTCCTGGCGCGGATTGACGAGCCCGACAAGAATTGGAAATTCAACGCCGCCGATATCGAGGAACGGAAATTCTGGAACGGCTATAAGCGCGCCTATGAGGCCTGCCTGGCCGCCACCAGCACAAGGGAGGCGCCCTGGTATGTGGTGCCCGCCGACGACAAGCAGAACACTCGGCTGATTGTTTCGCAGATCATCGTGGAGAGGTTGGAGGCGCTTGAGATGCAATATCCCGCAGCCAGTCCCGAACGGAAGCGGGAACTGCAGGCGATCCGCCGGCGGCTGGCCAAAGGATGAGCCCGAGAAAAATGTCGTTGGCTATTCGCGCCTAACGTACTGATCGCGGTCCATGATCGGCGCCGCCGTCAGGCTTGCCTTTGGACTTGCCTTTCTTGAGAATCAGCGGTTGCTGGTCGGGCAGACGCTGTCCCGTCCGGGTGCTGGGCTGGTTGGTTTTCTGATTGCCTGCACCCTTTTGCTTGTGGCTGTTACCGACGCTGCCGATGGATTGGCCCATGGAACTTCTTCCCTGCCGTTGAAGAAAACCCTCCGCCGGGATTTTCCGGCGGAGGGTTGGGATCAATGCCAATCGCGGCTGACGTTATAGTAGCTGTAGCTTTTCTCGCGGATGGTCCCCAGGCTGCCGTCATGCTTGGTCAAATCCTTGAGATCGTAGGCCGGGGCATTTTTCAGCAGGTCCTTGGTCAGCGGCACGATATAACCGCCTTTGTCTTCATCATAATCCAGAAGCGCCCAGGGAACGGGATAGTATTTTTCGCCGACGCCAAGCACGCCGCCAAAGCCCAGAGCGGCGAACATGATTTGGTTGGATTGCTTGTCCAGTACGATGTCTTCGACGGTGCCGATCTTGTCGCCGCTGTCGTTGTAAACCGCGGTGCCGCGGACTTTGGATGCGAGAATGGCGGTGGTGTGGCCGCTGGTGGTCGTCATGCGTTCCTCCATGGGATGTCGGGTGGTAACGCAAGATTTTTCCTCTTGTTGCAGGAACTTGGTGAATTTCATCTCCCAATAGCGGCCCGCGCTATTTCGCACCGAAAATCGCCGATGGCGCACGCAACCCAGTTCCCCCGCATACGTTCCGGACTGGAGATTTCGGAGGATTTGCCATGACCATCAGAAACACCCTGGAACAGGCCACAAAGTCCGTGATGGGGGCGCTCGTTTCCCGGACGGACGGTGCCGGCGATATTCTGGACACCCTGCAGGCCGAGCATGACGAGGTGCAGGAGCTTCTGGAGAAGCTGGTGGAAAGCGGCAATGGCCGCGAACAGAAGCAGTTGCTGGCGCAGATCAAGCGCGCGCTGGTTCCCCACACCAAGGCCGAGGAGAAAGCGGTCTATGACGCCGTGCTCGCGTTGCGCGGCAAGGACGCCAAGATTGACGGCCATGAAGGTTATATCGAACACGGCCTGGCGGATCAGACCCTGAAGAAGCTGGATAAGCTTACGGCCAACAGTCCCGAATTCAACGCCGCCGCCAAGGTTCTCAAAGAACTGATCGCGCATCATGTCCAGGAAGAAGAGCGCAATATTTGGGCGCAGGTACGGGAGAATTTCTCGGACGAGCAGCGCGAGCAGATGAATCGCGAATTCCTGGCGGCCAAAAAGAAAATCCGGATTTCCTGACCGTCCTGGCTGGCATACTATCAGCTGGGTTAAGGAAGACACTCCGCTGGTCCTTGGTGCGCGCTGGCCCAACGGCATTCTGATGTTTTGTCACCCGGTCCGCGACCCATCAAAGCCAATCTGGCGCCCCAATCCCGCTTTGGGCCTGCTTGGGGGCCCTATAAAAAACCCAATTTTTATATAACCTTAGGCGTGCGTTTGGGAAACAGGCTGGGGATGAGGCTGGAAAGCTACGCAATTGCGTTTGCGCCCCCCGGCGTTCGTTTGCTGTTTAAGGACCCGGGTCACCCAGAGGGGAGCTGGGATTGGTTCGAAATTCTGGCCGCCACCACTTTGGCGGGGGGGGAGGAAGCTGTCATTCTGGCGCTGATGGACGGCGAAGCGCGGGCCATGGCGGCGATTCCCGTTGTCAGCATGGGCGGCCGGGTGGTTCGGGGTCTCACCTCACCCTTTACCACCCTTTTTTCCCCGCCGTTGGGCGGCCATGACACGGCACGGATGTTGGGACGGTTTTTGGCGGCAAAGGCCGGCGGCCTGTTGCGTTTGGATTGCTTGGGCGGCGGCGCGGCCCAGGCGTTGCAGGAAGGCTTGGCGGCGGGCGGAATGGTCACGGCGCGCTTTGGGCATTTCGCCAATTGGTTCGAAGAGATCGACGATTTTTCGCGCTATTGGAACGGCCGCGGCTCCCGGTTGAAGGCGACGGTGAAAAGAAAGGGCGCGGCGCTGCAACGCTCATCCGCTTTGGAATTCGAGCAGGTGAATCTGACCACCGACTGGCAAAGAGGGGCTGAGGTCTATGCCGGCATTTACGCCAAGAGCTGGAAACCGGCGGAGCCGCATCCGCATTTTGTGGACACGCTGCTGGAAAGGCTTGGTCCCGGCGGGACGGCTAAACTTGCGATTGCCAGCATCGATCGCAAACCCGTCGCGGCGCAAATCTGGCTGGTGCGGGGCGCGGTCGCGACCATCTTCAAGCTGGCGCACGATCCGAAATTCGACCGGCAATCGCCCGGCACGCTGCTGATGCATTGGTTTTTGCGCGAGCTTCACGAAAAAGACGGCATACGCCATGTGGATTTCGGCAGAGGGGACGATGTTTACAAGCGGGAGTGGTTGCATCATTGCCGGGACCGGTTGGGCATTCTGGCGGCCAATCCACGATCTGTTAGGGGATTTCTGACCATAGTCTTTGACATTCTGCCGTCCAAGCTCGGCAGATTTCTCCGTCGCACCGGCGAACCCAGTATCAACAGCGATCGTGCAACATGACGACACCGTTTCTGATCTGGGGACATGAAGCGGCGTTCGCCGCTTACGCCCTATTTGCGATCGTCGTCGCCATCCGCAGCTCGCGCACCGTGCATGCCGCTCTTTTCCTGGCTGTGATGGTGACCACCGCGGTCTGGGCGCAATCCTTCGTGGTGGTCTATCTGGGTTACGCGCCGGTATGGCTGGACGGGGTGGCCAGCGCCGTTCGCGATGCCGCGTGGCTGGCGCTGGCCTTGGCCCTGATGCGGCGGCATGCCAGCGATACCGGCTATCTGCGCGTTCTGGCCGCCGCCGCCGCCATCCTGGTGACGGCGCAACTGGTCCTGGCCATGGACGATCTGATGTTCGGCGTGGTCGCCGGGGTGCGTATTGACGCGACGCTGATTCGCATAGCGGTCACGATCCTAGGCTTTGTCGCCGTGGAAAATGTGATGCGCAACGCCTCCCGGGGCGAAGTGTGGGGGCTGAAGCACTGGGCGATCGGTTTTACGGCCGTGCTGGTGCTGCAGTTGATGTCGCGCGTTCCCGAATTCCTGACGCACCGCCCCGAAATCAGCCTGGCCGTCGCCAGTCCCTTGGTCTATCTGATTGCCCTGCCATTCTTTGTCGTCAGTTCGACGCGGCTGCCGCAATTGAAGGTCCGCGTTCATTCCTCGCGGACCTTTGTCTTTCATTCCGCAACCCTGATCGCGGTCGGAATCATGCTGCAGGGCATCGCCCTGGCAGCCTGGTATGTGCGCACCTATGGCGGATCGAACGGCACCGCGCTGGCGGTCCTGGTGGGGTTTGGCGGCGTTGCCGCGGTCGCGGCCGTTCTGGTGTCCGAAGGCATTCGCTCCCGCCTTCGCCATTTCATCAACGAGAACTTCTTCAGTCTCAAATACGATTATCGGGTGGAGTGGGAAAAAGCGATCCGCGAGCTGGCCGGCAATCAAGACCAGGACACGCCTGCGCGGGTGCTGCGCATCTTGTGCGACTTGATGGATACGTCAGGGGGCGCCATCTGGTTGTTCCGGGAAAGCTGGCGCCAATACATGCCTCTTGCGAAGTTGGGCGGTTCCTCGGTGATTTCGCCCGTGCCGGAAGACGATCCGCGGATCGAGGTCTTGCGTTCGGGAGAAGCCTCTTTCGTCCGTTTTGAGGACGACGAAAAATCGGGCGCCATTTTCGCGCCCTGGCGGAAATTTGTTGAGAATGCCTGGATCGTCGTGCCCCTGCGGCACCGTTCGGCGGTGGCGGGTTTTGCCATTCTCAACAAGCCGCGCGCGCCGCAAACCCTGGATTGGGAAGATCAAAACTTGCTGCGGCTGGTGGCCATGCAATTGGCGGCCTATCTGGTGCAGGAAGAAACGGCGCAGTCTTTGGCCGACGCCCGTCAGTTGGAGGATTTCAACAAGCGGTTTGCCTTTGTGGTGCACGACATCAAGAACACCATCGGTCAGTTGCGCCTTCTGGTGACCAACATCACCAAATTCGGAGACGTCAAAGAGTTCCGAGACGATATGGTGGTCACCCTGGGGAACTCCGTAGAACGCTTGGAGGGCATGCTCAAAGGCCTGACGGCGGTGGGCTCCCAGCGGCCGATCCGTGGCGCCGAACATCAAGTCATTGAATTTGTTGATTTTCTTGAGAAATTTACCAAAGAGAAATGCGTTCTGGGGCACAATGTTGCTTTAAATGTAAGCCTTTCAAATACTTCACCGGTACAAACCGATTTCGACATTTTGCATCGCGTCCTCGAACATGTTGTTTCCAACGCGCTTGAAGCCAGTGCCGAGGGAACGGCCGTCACCATTCATGTGACGGCCGCCAAGGACATGATTCATATTGTAATCTCAGATAAAGGGTCGGGCATGACTCAGCAGTTCATTACCGAGGAGCTTTTCAGGCCGCTGAAGACCACCAAGCGCGGAGGCTTCGGGATCGGGGGCTATCAGGTCCGCGAACTGATGCGCGATTTGGGCGGCGACGTTACGGTGGAAAGCACGGTCGGTGTGGGAACCAACGTCACACTTTCCTTACCACTCGCACCCCATTAGCGGCATCATGAAAAAGTCTTCCGCCGAATCCGCACCCGCAGCACAACAGGTCGAGCATCGCGTCCTGTTGGTGGAAGACGATGTGGGGCTTCAGAAGCAAATGCGCTGGGCTTTGTCGCCGCATGCCGTCGAAGTGGCGGGCAGCCGCGCCGAGGCCTTGACAAGGATTTCGACCTCAAAACCGTTCCATGTGGTGGTTTTGGACCTGGGCTTGCCGCCGGACGAGAATGGCGCCAGCGAAGGCCTCAAGGCGTTGGACGAGATACTGAACGCCACGCCGCGGACCAAGGTCATCGTCGCCAGCGGCAATGTCGATCGCGCCAACGCGATCCGGGCGGTGGCGCAAGGCGCTTTCGACTTCATCCCAAAACCGGTCGACAGCGATGTTCTCAAGATCATCATCGACCGTGCCGTGCGCATGCGCGAGCTGGAAGAGGAAAATAAGAACTTGCGGGAGATGTCCACGCGCGGCGCCGACGGGCTTATTTTCGGCTCGGAACGGATGGGCCAGATCGCGCAGGTCCTCGACCGGGTCGGGCCGATGGATGTCAGCGTCATGCTGATCGGCGAAACCGGCACCGGCAAGGAGGTCATGGCGCGGGCGCTGCACCGCTTGTCGCCGCGCAATGGGCAGCCCTTTGTCGCCATCAACTGCGCGTCCATCCCGGAGAATCTTCTGGAAAGCGAATTGTTCGGACACGAAAAGGGCGCTTTCACCGGCGCCGTGAAGCGCACCCACGGCAAGTTCGAAATGGCCGACAACGGCACGCTGTTTTTGGATGAAATCGGCGACATGCCGCTTGCGCTTCAAGCCAAGCTGTTGCGTTTCCTGCAGGAGCGGCGCCTGGAACGGGTGGGCGGGCGCGAATCCATTACCGTCAATGTGCGGCTGGTGACGGCGACCAACCAGAAACTCGAAAAGCTGATCGCCGAAGGGCGTTTCCGCGAGGATCTTTACTATCGCATCAATGACGTTCGCATCGACCTGCCGGCCCTCAAGGACCGTGACGGAGACGCGGTGCTGTTGGCGCAGTATTTCCTGAACGGGTTCAACAAGATCTATTCCAAGCATATTTCCGGCTTCACCGAAGATGCATTGGGAGTGCTTTCGGCGCATTCCTGGCCGGGCAATGTCCGGGAACTCGAAAATCGCGTGAAACGCGCGGTGATCATGGCGGAGAGCAAGCGGATCACCGCACAGGACCTGGACTTGGGCGATGTCAAGGCGGGCGAGCGCGATCTGAATCTGCGCAAAGAGGTGGCACGGGTGGAAAAGCGGCTAGCCGCGGAAGCCCTGGCGCTTTCGGACGGCAATATTTCCAAAGCGGCCAAGCTTTTGGGCGTCAGCCGGCCACATTTCTACAGTCTGATCGGCCACAGCTAAATCCTTCGGGGGACCCAGTGAACAATCTTATCGTGCTGCATTCCAAGGCTTGGCGCGTGGCTCTTTCGGCCGTGGTGGCGGGCGTTTTGCTTACCGGCCTGCCGGCCTTGGCGGATGTGCCGCCGCAATCCTACAGCCAGGCCCGCCCGGCCGCGGGTGGGGACGCGGCGGTCAAAAAGCATCTCGACGAGGCGCAGACCGCCATCCGGAACGGAAATCTACGGCTTGCTCTCATCGCCCTTAAAAATGCCGTGAACAGCGCTCCCAGAAACGGTCCGGCGCGCATGCAGCTGGGAATGCTGCTTCTTCGCATCGGGGACCATGGGCCGGCGGAGCGCGAGCTGCGCCAAGCCTTGCGAGACGGCGCGCCCGAACCCGTGGCGCTTCCCGCTTTGTTTCAGGTCATGTTGACCCGAAACGAATTTCCGCAATTGTTGAATCAGTTCCCTGACCCCGGCGCCGATTCGAAAAGCCCGGTCGCCGCCGATATTCTCAAGGCGCGCGCGCTGGCGTTGCAGAGCCAGAAAAAGGACGCAGAAGCCAGCGACGCGATGGATCGCTCGCTTGCGTATCGCCGCGATGGCCATGGCTTGCTCACGCGGGCACGTTTGTCGCTGATGCAGGGGAGCCGCTCCGACGCACTCCGGTATGCCGACGAAGCCATCGCCAAATCGGGAAGTGCGGAAACCATGCTGTTCAAGGTCGGTATGCTTCTGGCGGGCAACCAGAACCAGGCGGCGTTGGAATTGGCCAATCAGATGGCGGGCAAATTTCCCGGCAATTTGCAGGTTCGCCTTTCGCGCATCGAAGTCTATCTGGCCGTCAATCAGGACGCCAAGGCGAAGGCGGAAGTAGACGATATTCTGGCGAAGAATCCCGCCGATTATTTTGGGATCTATTACAGGGCTCTGCTCCTGGACCGCGCCGGCAATGCCAAGGAAGCTTGGCGCCTTGCTCAGAATCTTCCTGCGGATATGCGGGACACCCAGCCGCGCATAGCGATCGCGGTCGCGCAGATTGCCACCAATGTCGGCAACATAGAGACGTCCGCCTCGATACTCAACCGCGTATTGCTGAGAAATCCGCAGATGGACGGGGTCCGGATGCGGCTGGCGGCCCTTCGGCTCAGGCAGAACAATCCCGCCAATGCCTTGGAGCTGCTGACCCCGATCAAGGACTCTGGAGATATTCGCACGATCGAGCTGCTGGGCACCAGCTATGCGGCGCTGCGCCGTTATGACGATGCGCTGGCGGCCCTCAAACGGCTCGATGTAGCGACAAAGGGCCGGGTGGAGGTCAAGCGCAGTATTGCGCTGCTGGAGATCCAGATGGGACGCGTCGATCAGGGGATACGCGACCTGACCCAACTCGTGGCCAAAAACCCGGAGAATTTGTCTCTCGCGGCCCCGCTGATCAATGCGCTGAGTCAGCAGCGCCGTTATCCGGAAGCCTTGGCCGTGGCCGGCCGGCTGGGATCGCATCCCCGGCACCGCGCCACAGCCCTGGTTTATCGTGGCGGGCTTCTTTTGGCGCAGAACAACATCAATGGCGCGCTGGCGGCCTATGATGGCGCGGTCAAGGCCGATCCCAAAAGCATTCCGGCGCTCTATGCGCGCGCCAATCTTCTCAGTTCGCAATGGCGTGCGGAGGAAGCGACGCGGGATCTGCGCGCGATTTTGGCGGTGGACAGCAAGAATACCGCGGCGCTCATGCAATTGGCCTATGTCAGTATTCAGCAGGGCGACCAAAAGAATGTGCGGGCCTTGATGCGCCAAGCCATAGCTGCGGCACCGCAAAATCCTGCGCCCAAAACGGCTTGGGTCCGCTATTTGATCACCCAGCGCAATTTCAAGGAAGCTTTGACGGCGGTGAACGAACTGGTTCGCGCCCATCCGAAAAATACCGACGGCGTTACGCTGCTGGGTCAGATTCAGCTCGCCTTGGGCCAAAAGAAGGAGGCCGGGGCGACCTATCGCCGTCTCACGGCCATGGCGCCGACCTCTGCCACGCCTCAGATTTTGCTGGGCAATGCGCTGGCGGTCGCGGGCGACAGGACAGGCGCCATGCGCGCTTTGGAAACCGCCGTGAAGTTGAACCCCAAATCCCCGGAAGTCAGAGGCGCCCAGATCGGCCTGCAGATCACGCAGGGAAATATGGACACCGCTGTGGCGACCGCACAGGCCTTCCAAGCCGCCAACCCGGGTGTCGGGGCCGACCTTCTTCTGGCAGACACGCTCGACAGAGCCGGGCGCCGCGATCAGGCGGCCGGGGTGCTCAACAAGAGCTATTCCGATAATCCCAGCAATGCCGCGCTTTTGCGGTTGGTGCGCTTTGCGTTGCAGGCCAATGATACAAAGCGCGTGGGCGACTTGATGTCGGGCTGGCTTTCCAAGCATCCGGCCGACCATGCCGTGCGGCTGGAATATGCCACGCATCTGATGCAGCAAAACGACAATGCCGGCGCTATCACCCAGTATCAGACGGTTCTGAAGGAAGCGCCCAACAATGTGGTGGCCCTGAACAATTTGGGCTGGATGCTGCAGAAAAGCGATCCCAAGCGCGCGTTCTCGATGCTGACCCTTGCCCGCAAATTGGCTCCGGACTCGGCCGATGTCGCCGACACCTTGGGTTGGATGAAGCTGCAGCAGAAGGATGCTGCCCAAGCCCTGGCATTGCTCGATCAGGCGCACAAACGCGATCCGCGCAACGGCCAGATCACCTATCATCTGGCTGTGGCGTTGGACGCCAATGCCAAGCGGGCCGAGGCGCGGGAGATGCTCCGGATCCTCCTGGCAAGCGGCGTGAAATTCCAGGATCTGCCGCAAGCGCAGAAGCTGGCCGCGGCCTGGAAATAGGCGGGCGCGGCTTACGCGCCCCGGAACCGGCGGTACAACGCCCGGGCTGAGCGTTCCAGCGTCAACAGGGGACGGTTTTTTTGCGCCCGGCACCACAGCATGGTGCCCATCAATTGGCCCAACCGGGCCTTGTAAAGCGCGTCACCCGCCAGAAAGTCATAGAGGCGCAGACCGCGTGCCTTGGCGTCGGCCATGGCCATGGTATGCGCGATCAATCCCGGCCGGTGGCGATTGTCGTCGCTATAGGAAAAGCCGCTTTGGTAGCTGTAGATGCGCTCGCCATAGCGGAAATTGTAAAGATATCCCAAGACCTCGGCCCCCGCCGTCAGCGCGAGCAGTTCTATATCGGCCCGGTCGGACGGGGCCGCGATCAGCGCGTGATGAAAGCTTCGCGCATGTTGCGAAGCAAAGGCGCCGGGCTTGCCGCGTGCTTGCCAATAGCGGTTGTGCATTTCAAGCATTTTTTCGAAGAAGGCCAGCGCCTGCTGCGCGCCGCCGGCGCGCTCCAGACGCAAAGGGCCGATGCGTTCCGCATGGGCGCGGGATTGGCGGATCTGCGCGCGCTGGTTTTCCGACAGTTTCTCTTCCCATTTGCCGCTGAGATCGACGCCGTAATTGGGCGAACTGCGGTCGATTTCGATGCGAAGCCCGCAATCCGCCATGGCGCCGGCGATGCCCGGCGAAACGCCGCTGAGCACGATTTCATCCCAACCGGAGCTGGCCGATTGCAAGGACCGCACGATATCGGTGATGAGACCGGCGGGCGCGCCGTCCGCCATCAGGAAATTGTTGTGTTCGATCATCACGGCATCAAGGTCGGCGGATCCGCTTTCATGCAGGCACAGTTGGCGAACCGGAATGAAATGACGCCGCTTTGTGCACAATGTCAGCAAACCCAACGCCAGGACCGTATCGCCTTGCATTGCCGTGACCAGCAAGGGCCGGAGGTCCGTGGTGCGAAGCCAGCTTCCGATCCAGCGCCAAGACAGAAAAAAGCCGCCGCTGGCGCGCCCCTCCAGCTCCGTCCAGCGCGTCGCCAGTTCGGAAAGCGCATAGGATCGGTGAAGCGTGACTTCCATCAAAGTCGGATCCAGGCGTTAGCCAAGCCCACGAATGATCCATGGACCGATGAAATTGGCGATAGGCAAAGGAAGCTTCTTCCAGACTTCGATGAAGAGACTGTATTTGGGATTGAGCGGGTTCTTGTCCGGCATGGTCTGGCCCGGCAGGACATGATACTCATATTCCAGCCATTGCGGCTCAAAACCCCAATTCTTCTTGAAGGCGAAAGCCCCGGTGCCCGCCTTGCTGCGCCCGAAATCGAACCGGCGATATCCCTTGAGGGCGGCGCGGCGCATGACCTCCCAATAGAGGAAATCGTTCGCGCCATTGCGCCGGGCCCCCGCGGTTCCCCCGCCATAATAAGGCAGCACCGCATCTTGGTGATAGAAATTCAGCACCGCGCTGACCGGTACGCCGCCATCCTTGATCACGACGGCGTCGCAATCGGCGCCGAAGGTCCGGCGCAGGGCCGAAAAATAGCGTTTGGGAAAAACCGGCGTGCCCAGGTTGCGTACGCTTTCTGCGTAAACCGCAAACACCTCGTCGATACCGTCCGGGGTTTCGCTGACCAGGCTGCTGTCCAGCGTTTTGCGGACCACCGCTCTTTGTTTGCGCGGTATGGCCAGGAGGTTCTCCTTGTCGTCGGCGCTCAAGGCGCGGGAGAAGGTGGCGTACAGATCCTTGCGAACGCTCCAGCCGGCCTGCCGCGCCTGACGGCCGCGCAATTCGATATAGGGCGCCTGGGTCTCTTGCTGTATCGCAAGGGCTGCTTGCACCAAGGCGGTCTGCGCCTCACTGTCCGCGCTCAACGGCCCGCCTTCGACACAAAAAGGCGCGGCCACCAGCGCTTTGCCGAACAACAGGCTGTTCTGGAAAACCAACGGCAGGACGCCGGCGATTGCCCCACCGCGCTCGGCCAGGAGATAGCGCGGGTCTAGGCCGAAAATGTCCCGGAAAATCCCCTGCCATCCGCTGCGATGGAAAAACGTTCCTTCCGGATGGGACAGCACAAAGTCATCCCAGCGGGACATGTCCTGAGGCGCAAAGGGGCGTACGCTCAGCGAAGCGTTGGACGTACCGTCAAGCTGCTGCGCCGCTGGCTGGTGGGACCCAGGTTGCACAAGATGCCCTATAGCCTGTGGCTAATTCCCACCGTGACCCGTACATCGTCCAGGCTGCCGGTAATGGGCGACAAAGTCTGAAGCGTGCGTGAAGAATGCCGGTTCAAATAATCCGAACGGAGATAGACATTGGTCTGAGGCGACAGCGAATAGCTCAGCTGACCGTTGAGGTTGAAGGTGTCGGCATCGCCGCCAAACTGCTCATAGCTGGTATAGCCGGCGCCGATGGTGCCGGTGAACAGCCGGGTGAAATCGTGGGAGAAGCTTCCCTGCATTCCCCAGGAATTGACGCTGGACGGTCCGATGAAGAAACCACTCAGATAAGTCTGACGCGTGGCATAGACCGAGACATTGGCATGCTGGCGCTCAAAGTCCTGCGAAAAGCTCAGATTCAACCGCTGATACCGCGCGATATTCTGATTGAAGGAGGTGTTGCCCAGGGGCTGGGCATTGAAGGAGCCCAGCGTCGCCGCCGTGCCGTTGGCATAGACGTTCGCGCTGGAGGTGAGGGTGCCGTCCGGCGTCGCCGTCAGGTCGTTGAGACTGTTGAGGAGTTGGCCCTCCGGCGTGGTGACCTCGTCGGTGGCCGCGCCCGCCAGGACGGAAGTGGGACTCAGATTCCAACGTAACGAGCCCTGATAGCTGGCGCTGTTGTATTTTTGGCCGACCTGGAATTCGAAGAAGAAATCCTCTCCGAACGCAATGGAAATCCCCCCCATCCCGATGGGCCCTGAAATGTTGCGGAAAAGCGGTGTGGAGTTGGAGATGGAGTCATAACCGCCTGTCGCCAGCAAGGAAATTCCCGGCGCAATCGCATAGCGAAGCTGTCCGGCGCCCGCTTTTTCGGAGAGCAGGCCCTGAGACCGGTCAATCTCGCTGAACAGACCAACGATGCCCCAGCTCAAGCGGCTGAAATCGGTGCCGCTGGAAATTTTTTGGGTGATGCTGCGCATGGTCATGTCCTGGGGACCACGAAATCCGGGAATGACAGGGAAGGTGGAAGCGCCAGCCAGATCGGTGAAGTAGGTGGCGCCATAAGTCGCTACGGTCTGGGATGTCGCGAAATTGCCCAGGCGGAAACGAACCTCCGGACCCGCCGCAAATCCGTAGGAATTACGATATCCGTCCGACGACACGCCGCCATTGGCCGTCACAATGCCCACATTGTTGATCACCACCGGTTGGGCAAAGGCGCGCCCAAAGATGTTCACATAGTCCTCAACCGCGATGATGTTGGCGAGCGCCTGCAGATAGTTGGTGAACTGGACCGGCTGGCTATCCTGGGCATAATAGTGGACGGACCCGGCATAGGTGGCGTCAATGCTGACGCGGCGGGAGTGTTCGTTCAGACCCAGATTGACGCCGAACCGCGTCACATAATCCGCTTGGCTATTGTTCGAGAGGCCTCTGGCGTTGGACACATAGGATTCCGACAAATGGACGCCGGCGTTGAACGCAAGCCCCGGGATCAAGGTCTCGACAAAGGTGGAACCGGCCGTCTGGCTGGCGGATTGAGACACCGTGGTGGAAGTCTGGGCTGTCCGCACCGGCTGGGAAGCGCCGCCACCGGATGCCGGCGCATCCTGCGCATAGGCCCATGGAGCGGCCAGCAGCGAGGCTGCCAGCGCCGCAAAGGCAGCGCCATTGTTGCGTAGGTTACGGCGCAGCCTGACCGGCTCGTTTGTCTTGTGTCGCAAAGAACGCTTCCCCAGTTCGCAATGAAAACCAATCGTTCAACGGCATATCAGAAGAAGGATTGGGGAATAATGATAATATCGCCCGGCTGCAATTCGGTATTGGCGCTCAAATCGCCACCCTTGAGCAGGTCCGATAGCCGCACAGTCGTGCTGACTTCTTTGCCGCCGACCTTGCGGACCAGCTTGGCGCGGTTGCCCGAAGCATAGGGGGTCAGGCCGCCCACCGCGATCATCGCGTCCAGGACGGTCATATTGGCCTGGTAGGGAAGGCCCTTGGGTGAGGTGGCCTCGCCGACGATGCGCACTTGCTGGTTGAGGGGACCCACAAAGCTGGAAACAATCACCGTCACCAGCGGGTCGGCGACGTATTTTTTCAGCCGCGCTTCGATATCGCGGCCCAGTTCTTCGGGGGTCCGCCCGGCGGCCACCACATCGGTGACCAGTGGGGTGGAGATACGGCCATCCGGCCTCACCGGCACGCTGGTGGACAGCTCAGGGTTGTGCCACACCGACACCTGAAGCATGTCGCCCGGCCCGATGATGTATTTGGCCGTGTCGGCGCTTTGCGCCCAACCGGCAGATGCGCCGCACAAAGTCACGAAAGCCAGCGTGACGGCGGCAGCGGCCCACTTGGCCCAGCTACGACCCAATGCTGAAATCGATCGCATGATTACCCCCTTATATGGCTGTGGATGAGCCCTAAGCTCGATTTTCTGATAAGCTATTGAATCCTAAGAAACAGTGCAATGCAAAGCTGTCGGCTGCGCCATCATAACCACGCCGTTTGGCGAAATGGCAACGGTCCGGTCAGCAAGAAAATACAACCAATGATTGTATAATTCCACTACAAAACTAGTAGGAGGTGCGTGACGCCGCCGTTCTGAGTATCGGTGGGCGGGTCTGATCAGCGCTTTGGCCGATCTCGACCCTGGCCGTCATGGAGACGCCGACGCGCAAGGGGTGGCGACGCAATTCCTCCGGATCGAGCAAGATCCGCACCGGCAGCCGCTGAACCACCTTGATCCAGTTGCCCGTCGCATTTTGCGCCGGAATGACGGCGAAAGCAGACCCGGTGCCGCCCCCCAGGCCCGCGACCCGGCCGTGGAAAACCACATCCGATCCATACAGGTCAGAGATCAGCGTGACCCTCTGACCGGGCCTGATGTTTTGCAGTTGGACCTCCTTGAAGTTGGCGTCGACATGCGCGTCCATCAGGGGCACCACGCTCATCAAGCTGGCGCCGACCCGCACACGCTGTCCGATTTGGGCATGCCGCTGGGCCACCACCCCATCCACCGGAGCCCGGATTTCGGTCCGCTCCCTATCTAGCAGGGCTTTGTCCAGCGCGGCCTTTGCCGCCAGGACTTCGGGATTGCGCGCGACGTCATTATCCTGGGTCAAGGTCCGCTGTGCGGCCAATTGCTGCTGGGCAACGGCAAGCTCCGATTGGGCCGCCTCCAGCGCATGGGTCGCGGTGGAAATTTCTTCGGCCGATACGGCTCCGGCTTGTGAAATACCGGCGCGGCGGCGCAGGTCAAGCTGCGCGCGCTTCACATTGGCTTCTTTGCCCGTGACATTGGCAAGGGCGGCGTTCACATTCGCCTCATACTGCCCCACCCGGCGAGCGGCTTGTTCGTAATTGGCGCGCGCCTGCTGGACCGTAAGATCGGCGTCCGCCGGATCGAGCCGCACCAGCAGATCGCCGCGTTTGACGGGCTGGGTGTCGCTGACCAGAACCTGTGCGATCGTGCCGTCCACTTGGGGCGTGATCTGTGCCAATGGGGCATCGACATAGGCATCGTCGGTGGAAACGATGCGGGTGCTTTGAACATACCAGCGGGCGCCATAGGCGGCCGCCACGGCGACTGTGCCCAGCAAAAGGCCGGTCAAAAGGCGCTTGCGCCAAAGCGCGCGGCTGTTCCCGGAAGCGAAGGGTTTGGACAAAGAGCCGCCGGGCATTTTGGCAGACTCGGCGTAGGCCATGCGAAAAACCTCAGAACACGATGCCCGCACCCGTGTTTGGCGGCGCCGGCGGTCCCAGCCCCTATCCGCTTTTCCATCCGGCCGATTTCCGGCGCCAATACCAAACAGCCCGCGCCGCCGGAACCGAAGTCCGGACCGAATCACTTTCTTGAAAGCTACTACGGTTTTTGCGGCCTAGCACGGCACAATCTCTGCAATAGCAAAGACGTAGAGGGGATGAAGTGGGATAGAGTAATCCTAGTGTCGTGGTTTCGAAGTTCGCCATATCATCGATATCAGGCTCTTGGCGAACTTCGAAACCAAAACGACACTAGGAATCAATAAGTTGCTAGTGTCCTTACGATTCCGAAATTCGCTATAACCCGATATAGGGATCATGCGAATTTCGGAATCGGGACACTAGCGGACCATCTCTTTGCGAAGCGTTTCTCGTGGCCCAGGCAATCGCGACCTCTTCCGCCGATCCGGAAGCCGAACCGCTGAAGATGCAAGGTGCAAGCCTTGCAGCCGCGATCTTTGTGCTGTCGCTGGCGACTTTCATTGTGATCTTGGACACCACCATCATCAATGTCGCCATCCCCCATATCGCCGGCGCTTACGCGGCCGCGACTCACGAAGGCACCTGGGCGATAACCTCTTACGCCGTGGCCGAGGCCTTTACGGTGCCCTTGTCCGGCTGGCTGGTCGCCCGGTTCGGGGTGGTGCGCACCTTCATGGTTTCGATCGTCGGTTTTGCGATCTTTTCCATGCTGTGCGGCATGGCCTCATCGCTGGAAATGCTGGTTGTGTTTCGTGTGTTTCAAGGCCTGTGCGGCGGGCCGCTGATGCCGGCCTCGCAAACTCTGATCATGCGGGTCACCCCGTCTCCCCGGGTCGAATTGGCGATGGGTTTGTGGATGATGACCACCATTCTGGCACCGATTGCGGGACCCATTCTGGGCGGCACGCTTGCCGACACCATCGGCTGGCGCTGGGCGTTCTACATCAATATCCCCATCGCCATGCTGTGCGCGTTTGGCGCCTGGGCGCTTTTTCGCGACCGGGAAAGCAAAACCTCCATCCAGCCGATCGATTTCGTCGGCCTCGTCCTGCTGGCCGTCTGGGTGGGGGCGCTGCAAATCATGCTGGACAATGGACAAAATTGGGATTGGTTCGCCTCGCCTGGGATCATCGCTTTGTGTGTTACCGCGGTCCTGGGATTTGCCGCTTTCATCGTCTGGGAATTGACCGACGATCATCCGGTGGTGGATCTGCGGGTTTTTAGGCATCGCGGCTTCTGGGTGTCGGCCGCCGCCATGTCTTTCACCTTCGGGGCTTTTTTTGCCGCCATTGTGCTGATGCCGCTCTGGCTGCAAGTCAATTTGGGCTACACCTCCACGCTGTCGGGCTATGTCCTGGCCTTTCAGGCTGTCTTTGGCGTGATCGTGGCCCCCTTGGCCGCCATCTTGATGACAAAGATCGATTCGCGCGTCATCATGTCGGCGGGGCTTGCGATCTTGGCGGCGGCGCTTCTGTATCGCGGCGGCTATGCCCTCAATATCAGTTTCGACCAGATGATCCTGCCGCAATTGGCGATGGGGATTGGCATTCCGCTTTTTTTCGTGCCGTTGATGACCCTGTCCATGACCTCGGTGAATCCGGAAGAAACCGCCGCGGCTTCGGGACTGATCAATTTTCTGCGCACCATTGCCGGCGCCATCGCCACGGCGGTGGTCATCTCGCTATGGAGCTCGGATATTGTGGCCTCCCGCGTCAATCTGGTGAACGATCTGGAGCGGTCCCAGGATTTCCTGGCGCGGTTGGGGGATAAGGGACTTGCCGACAATCAGGCGCTGGGCTCCTTGGATGCGCTGGTACAGGGCCAAAGCGTCATGCTGGCGACCAATCATGTATTTGTATGGCTGGGGCTGGTCATCGCCGCCACCGCCGCCGGCATCTGGCTGATGCCCAAGCCTGCCGCCCCTTGACCTGCTAGCCGGCCGGCGTCTCCCGGACCAGTTGCGCCAAATCCACCCGCAAGGACCGGCTTTCCAGCTTGGCTTTTTGCGGGAAGCCGATGCGGCCGATAAAGGCGATCGTCGTGGCGTCCTGCAGATTCTGATCGGCCTGGCGGGCGAGGCGCGCCGCTTTGCGGCGTTCGGGTTCGCTGACGGTGAAGGCCTCGCCGCTGCGCCCGTAATGGGCAAAGGCAAGCGTCGCCAGGCAGGGCTGCAGCACCAGGCCGCGCTTGGTGGCGGTCAGCCAGAACCGCTGCACGGCCTGTCCCACGCGCAGGGCCTGGCGAATCTTACCCAGGGCATCCGGCGGCTGTTCCTTGAGACGAAAGGCGAAATACGCGGCGCTGAACAGACCTGGCAAAAAATCCATTTGCAGCCCTGCGAAGAAGGGCGAGCCCATGCGGTTGGCCATTTGGGTGCGGCCCCGGTCGGCCAGGGTCCAGCGCATCATTTTCTGGGTCAGGGCATCCACCCCCAGGGCGCGGGAGGGAATGGCGTCGGGACTATAGGCGCGTTTCCAATCCACGATGCGGCTGTGAATGTCGAATGTCTCGGGAATCCGCAGCCGGATGTCCGTGGCCAGGCGGGTTAGGGCGGCAACCTTGCGGCGATCCGCCAATCCTTCATGCCATTCGAGCGCAAATTCGCCGCCCACCGCTTCCGCCAGGGCCCGTTTGTCGTCGCTGCTGAGGCTGCGCATTTGATACGGCCGGCGGTCCACCGAGCGTCGTTCGATCTGGCCGGACAGAGGATGTTCCTCGGCGGGTGCGGCGGACAAATCGACCTTGATGCGATGCGCGCCTGCATCGAAGCCCAGATAGTCCCAGGCTGCGCGTTTTGCGAAAGAGGGCGCGGTGACCGCGATATTCTCCAGCAATGTCCCCGCCGAAATCAGGGTGGGTTCGCCCTGGCGGTATTCATAGACATTGCCGGCCTCGATATGCACCAAGACATCGAAGCGATTTTCGTCTTGAACCTCAAAGGTCCAAGGCTGCGCATTGTCGCCGCTGGGCGCCCAATGGGCCGCATCCAGGATGCGTTCAATGGCTTGTGGCAGACGGGAATAACTCAGCACGGCCGATCCCCAATTGTTTTCTTAACAGGCGTTCCGCGGCATTGCCCTTGAGGCGCTGCAACCAGCCGCCATTGCCAGAGCGAAAGCCAAGCTTGAATTTGTTCAAATAGGCGTCGAAATGATAATGGAACGGCGCCGGCTTCACCGCGCCGCGATGGAGCAGGCATTTCACCGCTTGCGCGCCGGTATAGGCGGCGCAGAGGCCCACCCCCACCATGGTCGAAGGCGCCTTGCGCTTGGCAATATCCAGCCGCGCAGGATCGGCCAGATAGGAACGGTGCATGCCGCTGGGTGCAAGGCCCATCAGGAAATTGATATACTGGCGCAGCTCGGACTTTCCCTCCAAGCGGAAATAATCCTCGAAGGACATGCTGTCCCGGGTGAAGAATAGGAACGCCACCCCCATGCCTACCGGCGCCGCGGTCATGGCTGGGATTCCCAATTCGCGACATCGCGCAAAGGTCGCGCGTCTTATGTCCAGCACAAAAAAATCAAAGCCGTCAATGAACAGGTCCGCGCCTTCCAGGAAGGTGGACAGATTTTGCGGCGTAACTCCGGAGGGAAAAACGGTGATTTCGGCTTCCGGATTGATGTCCTTGGCCATCTTGGCCAGGACATCCACCTTGGGCTGATCCAGGGTCGACATCATGGCGCCGACCTGGCGGTTGAAATTGGCGACCTCAAAGCAATCCAAATCGGCGATGCGGAACTTGCCGACCCCAAGCCGGACCAGGGTCAAAAGATGCACGCCGCCCACGCCGCCCATGCCTGCGATGGCGACCGTCTTTCCCTTCAGGGCTTGCTGCTCGCCTTCGGTAAGCCAGCCGAGATTGCGGTCGAACGCATCAGCATAGGAGAAGCGCGAAACCATCCTTTGCCCTTCCAATGGCCTTTCCACGGCGGTCCAAGCAATTGGACGCCACCCAGCTTAAGAATTCCCTGCGCGGGAGCCCAGCCGTGTTTACCATGATCTTAGCACGGGGCGAGATGCCGTTCGCGGCAAATGCGAAGCTGAGATTTTCTCGGCCCCTATTTGCTCGGCCAGCGCGCAAAGCGTGATGTTGTCACTGGCTTGAACGAATATGGAACGGTTTAGGCGCGGTTTCTGACCGCGGGCCGGCCGCCGGAAAGAAACTCAAGCCTTTGGCTCAGCTCTCCGGCGTTGGTGATGACATCCCAATAGTCGGGATGTTCGTAATGCAGCTCTTCCAGCATGGTGGGAAGATAGCAATAGCAAGGCTGACGGAAGCCGTGGTGGAAGACCACCGGTCCGATAGAGGTGAAATGGATGCCCATGCGGGCCAGCATGCGCAGGAACGTCGCTTCCATCACGGCTGTCCAATAGAGCACGCCCCGTTCCACGCTCTGGCGCAGCAGGAATTGGATCAGGCTCAGACACGCCAGATTGGCCTGGCGCGACGCTTCCTGGCGCGACAGGGTTTGTTGGCTGGCCTGACCGGCCGGATCGTCGGTCCAGCGGCGGCGGAAATCCTTTGAGATGGCGAATCGGGAAACTTCTACCGCATCCTCGACCCTGACGAATTTGGCGAGATCGATATTGTTCTCCCGCAGCAGATGCTGAATGGGCAGGCCGCCATCCAGATAGGTGTCCGGCAGAATCATTCGGACGGTGCCGATGGCCAGATCCGTCGGCCGATGGAACAACACGCCTTGTATTGCATGGCTGTCGAACTGATCCATCTCCATTCCGCTATTATGCTGTTCCGCATTTTCGAATTTCCGCTCCAGGCAATAGACCTGATAACGCAAAGCGTGCGCGGCTTCGATCAGCGCAGGCTGATCGGCAATGCGGGTGTCGAAATAGATGTCATGACGCGCCAGAAGGCTGAGGTCTGTCGGCCAAGTTTCAGAACGTGTGAAGGTATCGTCTGCGGGGAATATCTTATCGATCGCGCCCATAATTTTACCCTTCCTAACCGCGCGCCGGTCTTGAGCCAGCGTCACGCTATTTGAGCTGAAATCTCTTACTTTGGCGCTAACCACAGCGCCAAAATTGTCTCGATGCTCTCGTCGGGCAGCCCCCACCCATGCGTAAAATTGGCTTTATTTTTGTAATCGCGACAATCGCGGTGAAGGAACTTTTCTGCTTTTCCTGAAGCCTGTCAAATGCGTATTCGGACGATATGGTAAACACGATAGCAGTCTTCTGATGCGAAGAGGCACGAAGTTCCTGCCGCATCCGGATTGCGGGAAAAATTTCTGTGGAATTGTCTTGCGGAACAAGGGCGCCGCCGGAAAGCGGTAACCATGCGTGTGACAGACGGCTCTGGCGGTCCGTGCGGTCGGACAAGATGCCCGCCAAAACGAAACGGCCATCAATGCTGTGGGCAGTGCGGCAGGCACAAACAAAAACGGCGCCCGAAGGCGCCGTTTCCGTAGTCGATAAAGGATCGCTTAGGCCTTCTTGACCTTGCGGCGGCGGAGGGCAGCCGCACCGGCCAGACCGGCGCCGAACAGCGACACGGTGATGGGCTCCGGGATCACGTTCAGAGTGGCGTGGTTGGTACCGCAAACCTGCCAGCGCGGGCTGATCGAGCAGTTCTGCGAGTTGGCCGAACCCTGGTAAGCCACATCCGCCAGCGCCAGCGTGAAGGCATTGGTGATGGTGTCCGGGGTGAACAGCCCAGCGGAAGCGCCACCGACGATGTCGAGATAGACGGTCGCGGTGGAGGCTTGCGCGAAGCTCGCCAGGCTGGTGCCCAGGACGGTGATCTGCAGCGTGTGGGTCAAGTCGATCAGCTGGGGATCCAAATCCAACTCAAGCGTACCGAGGCCGATGGCGGTAAGAGCGGCCGCCTGGTTGGCCGGGGTCGGCGCGCCGGACGTCAAGGCGCCACCCGCGAAGGGGTCGCTGGCGAAGGAGTAGTATTGCAGCGAACCGCCGGTGAAGAGCAGGCTGAAGCCGCTGCAGCCCGGACCGCAAACGAACGGGGTCGCGGTGTCCAGGACGAAGTCAGTGAAGCGGCCGACCAGGAAGTTGCTGGCATCGCCATACTGATAGGTGATGCCGCCGATGCCATTGATCTGGCTGACATTGAAAATGCCATTCAGGGTATCGCCGGGCTTGGTCACCAAGCTCTCATAGCTGGTTTCGGTGGTGGTGATTGTGCCGCCAGAGCCGAAAGGACCGGCAACCGCAGCGCTGGTGGCCAGGAGGGTGGCGGCAGCAGCGAAAAGCGTGGACTTGAGGATGGAAGGCATACGCATGTGAAATCTCCGGTTCTACGTTGGGCAGAAATATGCAGAAGCCATGCCAATAAAAATTTCCGTTATATTTCAATGTATTGATAGTTTGCCGAGTGATTCTGGCTGGTAAATTGTAAAACCGGATTACAATTTTTTGGCGATTTTCTTGGACGATTTGTCAGTTCTACGACTACCTGCCACCGAGAGGCTCTACCCACATAATGTCTGGGCCCATCTGCTGGAAGGGTTCCAGCATAAGGGCCTAGGGAGCAAGCCTGGGTGGGCTGGACTTAGACGGCGCTTTCCTGCGCTCGCTTAGCGTCCTCCTTGGCCCGGCTGCGCTCCATGAGCAGGACGCAAAGAATCGCAATTTCGTACAGCGCCACCAGCGGCACGGCCAGGCTCAACATCGAGAAGGCATCGGGCGGGGTGACGATGGCGGCCACGCCGAACAATCCGACAATGGCGTAACGGCGCATCTCCCGCAGGGCCTTGGAGGTCACAATGCCCACCTTGGCCAATAAGGTCAGCAGCACGGGCAGCTGGAAGGTGAGGCCGAAGGCGAAAATCAGCGTCATCACCAGATCCAGATATTCGCTGACTTTGGCTTGAAGCTGAATGCCCATAGTGTCCGCAGTTCCCATGGTTTCAAAGCCCAGGAAGAACTTGATCGAGAGCGGCAGCATCAAATAGTAAACGAACGCCGCGCCTATCAAAAACATGATGGGCGTTCCCAGCAGGAACGGCCAAAAAGCCTGTTTTTCATGGCGGTACAGGCCGGGGGCGACGAAAATCCAAATCTGCGCGGCGATGGCCGGAAAACCCAAGCAAAGCCCGCCGAACATGCCGATTTTAACATGGGTGAAAAACACCTCCGTCAGGGCGGTATAGATAAGATGATCGTTGGCGCGCCCCGCCAAGGCTTCATGCAGCGGCCTGGTCAGGAAATTGTAGATCGGCGTGGCAAAGGCAAAGCAGATGGCAAAGCAGATCGCGAAAGATACCACCGCCCAGATCAGCCGGGTGCGTAGCTCGAGCAGGTGCTCCATCAACGGCGCCTTGGTCGCGTCCAGCGCCGCTTCGTCCTCGGGCGTGGGCTTAACCATGGGACGCCTGTCCCTTGGCGTCAAAGGCTGTTTTTGAACCTTCAAGGCCATAAAGCGGATTGTTCTGCATCGGGCGCGGTAAGTCCTTGGGTCCCACCACGACCAGCGCGATAACGACCAGTATAAGTAACGGGCTGCCAGCTGAATATATTGAACATCTGCGGCGGCGCTAGGGTTTAGGCGCGCACCTTGTCCTTCGGAGAATTGGCGGCTTCAGCGCGGATCTGGTCGCCCTTAGCTTTCGGCCAGACTCTTTTTGAATTTGCTCATGCCTTTGCCGAAGTCGCCCATCGGGTCCGAAATTTTGCCGCGCCCCCCGAACAAAAGCAGGGCGATCGCGCTCAGGATCAAGAGATACCAGATGCCGAGTGCGCCCATGACAAGGGAAAGGCAGGCGCTAAAGCATTAATTTTCCTGAGATTTGTGCGCTGGCCTCCATTTGACGCGAGCATCATTGTGACAGTTATAAAAATAGGTGCTCCAAAGGCCATTTATTGTAATTAACATTTACAGTCGGTAACCTTTAAAAACATAAGTCATTGATATAAAACAGTATTTTGTCATGGCACATGGATTGCTTAATATTTCCTAGTATTACAATACGACCTTTCTGGGAGAAGCCTGATGCGTATGAAGAGTTCCTTGCTCGCCGTGGCCTTGATGGCCGCCATTCCTACCGCCGCGAACGCGACCATCGCGACCGTGTTCGATGATTTCGATGGCGGTCTGGCCGGCTTCAACGCCAATGTTGCGCTCGACCCGACCGCGATCGCCACCCATGACGTCGTTTCGTTCGGTTTCTCCGGCACCTCTTATGCCGGCGCTGGCTACACGGTCACCAAGCCGACCGGTGCTAGCTTCAGCACGACCTCCTACACTCTGTTCGGCTCGGCTCCTTCGCGCGACATGAGCGGCGGCGCGTTCGATATTTCTCCTTCGGGCGGCCCGGGCGGCCATGGCATCGGCGATCCGAATGACTCACGTGACAGCGGCATCGAGTTCACCTTCGCCTCCGGCGTGAACGCTATTGGTTTTGAAGTGGGCGACTGGTCGACCTGCTGCCAGGTTTCGAACCTCTACATCTCCTTTGGCGGCGGCGCGCCGATCGAGGTTGGTTCCTCGACCGTGTTCGGCGATCAGTTCCTGACCAATGGCGGCGCCGGCGTGTTCGTGGCCGCGTTCGACGACTCCAGCACCTTCACCACCGTGAATTTCTGGGGTGACGGCTATGGCGAGTTCCTGGTCGCGGGCGGCACCATCCACTTCGCGACCATCCGCGGTGGCACCCTGCCTCCGACCGGCGTTCCGGAGCCCCTGACCCTGTCGCTGTTCAGCGCCGGTCTGGTCGGTGCGGCTGCGATGCGCCGCCGTCTCAAGAAGGCGAAGGCCTGATAGGCTTTCGTCCTCTATAGGACTGTTCTGATTTCCCAGCCTTTGGCAAAAGCCGAAGGCTGGGAAATTCTTTTTGGGGCTCCACGCTGCGACTGCGAAGACAGCATTTACGTTCTTCGGATGTTGGACGGTTACTCGCCACCTAGAACTTCCCAAATGCCGTGCTAGCTGCCAAGTTCTGGCGCTGTCTAGATCGGGGAATGGCGTGCGCTTCCACTTAGATGCCAAGTCGTGGGGCCGTGTATGCTTTGCGGTCGCGCTCGCGGTTGGCATGGCGGTGGTTCAACCCGCGTCTGCCCAGGCGCCGCAGCCCTCCACCGCAAAAGGACCGGAGCAGAAGTTTCTGGCCGATGCGCAGACGGCGCTGAAAAAAGGCGATATCGGGCTCGCCATCATTCATCTCAAGAATGCCGTCCGGGCTGCCCCCGGCAATGGCGCTGTGCGCGCCAGACTGGGGATGGTGTTATATCAAGCGGGTGACGCTGTATCGGCGGAACGTGAGCTGCGCCAGGCGCGCAAAGGGGGCGCGGCGGATGCGCTGGTATTGCCGGCCCTGTTTCAGGTGATGCTTTCGCGCGGCGAAAATCAGACCCTGTTGGACGAATTTCCGGCTTCAAGCGCCAGCGCGGGCAGCGCCACCGCGCCGGATATCCTGGCGGCGCGGGCGCTGGCGTTCCAGTTTTTGGGCAGACCGGCGGAAGCCGCGGACGCGATGGATCGCGCGCTGAAATTGCGGCGCGATGCGCGGGGGCTGCTCATTCGGGCGCGCATTGCCATGCAGCAGGGCGACGGGCGTGCCGCGACCGGCTTCGTCGATGAGGCGATCCGCATGGCGCCGGACAAGCCCGAGGCCATGATCTTTAAAGTGCGGCTTCTGCTGACGTCCCGTCAGACTGCGGCCGCCTTGGATTTGGCCAACCAGTTGGTTGCGAAATTTCCCTCCAATCTTCAGGTTCAATTCAGCCGTATCGATGTCTATTTGGATTTGAAGCAGGATGCCAAGGCGAAGGCCCAGGTCGACGCCGTTTTGGCCAAAACACCGAATGTCTTTCTGGGTGTCTATTATCGCGCCTTGTTGATGGCGCGGGCGGGTGACACCAAGGGGGCCTGGGATTTGGCGCAGACCTTGCCGCAGAATTCCATGGATGCGATGCCCAATACCGCCATCATGATCGCTCAAATGGCGCAAAAAGCCGGCAGGATTTCCAGCGCCGACTCTATTCTGAGCCGGACGGTGGCCAGGAATCCCGGTCTTCTTGCGGCCAGAATACAGCTGGCGGCTCTTCGTCTGGATCAAAACAGCGCCAATAGCGCTTTGACTCTTCTGGAGCCGATCAAGGATTCCGCCGATCCGGCCGTTATGGAATTGCTGGCGCGCACCTATTCCGATCTGTACCGGAAAGAAGATGCGGCCGTCATGCGCGAAAAATTGAACGCGGCGCGCAAGAAAGCGCCGCCACCGCCGCAAGCGGCAAACCCCGCTCCGGCAATCCAGGATCTGGCGCGGACCGCTTCCGGACAGTCCACCGATCCGGTGGTTGTGATGCCTTATGTGAGGGCTTTGACCCAGACCGGCCGGTATAAGGAAGCGCTGGCGGCGGTTGACGCTCTTGGCTCCGATCCCAAACAACGCGCCGTGGCGCTCTCGTATCGCGGCAGCATCCTGTTGCTGCAAGGTGATACGCAAGGCGCGCAGGCGGCTTTCAACCAAGCCGTGACATTGGAGCCCCGCAACAAAACCGTTCTGTCTGCCCGGGCCGGTTATCTGATGAGTCTGCGGCGGTATCCCGAAGCCAGGCGCGATCTCAACGCCATTCTGGCGCTTGACGCCAAGGACGAACCGTCCTTGCTGCGGCTGGCTGAGATTTCCGCGCGCGAAGGCGACGACCGGAACACCCGGCAGATTTTGGCCAGGGCCATTGCCAACGGACCGCAAAACCCCGCGCCCCGGGGCGTGTTGATACGCTATCTCATCGCCCGCAAGGATTTCAAAGCCGCGCTGGCCGCGGCAAATGACATGATCCGCGCGCAGCCCGGCAATGGCGACGGTTTGGTCTTCCAAGGCCAGATTCTGTCGGCGTTGGGACAAAAAAAGGAAGCCGTGGCGAGTTTCCGCCGCTTGGAGAGTCTGGCGCCGTCTGCCCCAGAACCAAAGATCTATTTGAGCCGTGCGCTGTTTGAAACCGGCGACCGCGCGGGCGCGGCGCGGATGATGGATGCCGCAGTGAAGTTGAGACCGGCGGATACGAATATCAAAGCCGCCCAAGTCAATTTGCAATTGGCTTCCGGCAATAGGGATGCGGCCCTGGCCTCGGCCCGGAATTTCCAAGACACCAATCCGGGATCCGCTGCGGACTTGCTGCTGGCAGACACGCTTTTGCAGGCAAACCGGGTTGACGAAGCCTCGAAGGTCCTGTCGCAAAGCCTCGCCACCCGGCCCAGCACGGAGGTTTTTTCGCAGCTTTTCCGCATGGCGGTGCGCGCAAACGACAACAAACGCGCGGAAGAATTGGCCTCCAAATGGTTGGCCGGTCATCGCAACGACATCGCAGCCCGGCTGGAATATGCGGGATTCCTGCTCAAGGTGGAACGCAATGCGCAGGCGATCGCCCAATATGAGATCATTCTGAAACAAGAGCCGCGCAACAGCCTTGCGATGAACAATCTGGGTTGGCTGCTTCAAACCAGCGATCCGAACCGGGCGATTTCGCTCCTCACGCGCGCTGTGCAATTGTCGCCCGATTCTCCTGCCGTGGCGGATTCGCTTGGCTGGATCAAGATCCAACAGAAAAAGGATATCGCGGGCGGTCTGCAGCAGCTCGACCGGGCGCACCGGTTGCTCCCCGATGATGGAGAGATCACCTATCATCTGGCGGTTGCGTTGGATGCCAATTCCAATCGCGCGGCGGCGCGCACGCTGCTCAAGACGTTGCTGGCGAGCGATGCCAAATTCAAAAGCCGGCCGGAAGCGGTTCGCCTCTCCGCATCCTGGAATTAGGCCAGCCTAAAAACGGGTGATGATCTTGCTCATCTCGGGACGAGGGCGTTCTTGCAGCTCTTCCTTGGGCGAGCCGATATAGACAAAGCCCGCCATCCGTTCGCCCGCTTTCAGCCCGATCTTTTGTTTCACCACCGGATGATAGGCATACCATTCGGTCAGCCAGTTTCCGACAAAGCCCAGGGCATGGGCGGCGATCAGCAAATTCTGGCAGACCGCGCCCGCCGACAATTCCTGCTCCCAGACCGGAATTTTGATCGATTCCCGGGCGCTGGAAACCACCGCGACGATCACCGGCGCCTGGGTGACGCGGCCGTGCCATTCCTCGATAAGCGTGGGGTTGGCGCCTTCCTCGGTCAGCACCTTCGCCAGGATGCCGGCAAAACGCTCGCGCGCTTCGCCTTCGAACAGGATATAACGCCAGGGAAAGAGTTTGCCGTGATCGGGAACGCGCGCGCCGGCTTGCAAAATGTCGGCGAGTTGATCCTTGGTTGGTCCGGGCGCCGTCATGGTCCTGGCGGCGCAGGAGCGCCGGCTGAGCAGCAGCTCCAGCGTCGAGCCGGTACGATTGAGATTGCCGGTTTGCATGCGTCCCCCGAAATTGCGCTCATGATAGTGAGCAGGCTTTCTCCACGCAATCCAAGCCGGCGTTCGGGCTATCGCTGTTGCGGCGGGGCTTTGACGGCGATGCTGGGAGCGTCCGCGATCTCGAGCGGCGTGACCTCGCCCGCAAAACGATTTCCGGTGAGCGAGACCGTGCTGCGGCCCGAATAGTTCTTCACAAAGACGGTCGCGCCCCCTGTATTGTTGGAGAATATATTGTCTTCCACGCGGATAAGGCCGGCAGGATTTTGAATTTTGCTTCTTTCCGCACCGACAGAGATCGCAACCTGCTTGTTTTGCGAATGCGGGCCTTTTTCAAATATGTTGCCGGCAATGACGGCCGAACCGCCATTGGGCAGATCCACCAGATAGCTTGACGATCCGCCGGCGCCGTCTTGCACCGAATTGTTGAGGACTTCGGTCACTTCGGCGCGGGACTTGATGTGATGGCCGATATGCTGTTCGGAAAATTCGGAATTCTCCACCCGCAAGCGGGCAATGTGGCCGACATAGATGCCGTGCGCACAAGGTCCTGTGCAGCTGCCATTGCCTTTGAAGGTGCTGTTTCTGATCAGGATGGTGCTGGAAAGGTTGTCGGCTGCCAGTATGCCGTCTTCATTGTCGAGGAAGCGGCTATTCTCCACCGTGAGATCGGCGCCCTCCACGTGAATGCCGGCGCCGTTATAACTGCTGGAACGGGCCGACAAAAAAGTAATGCCGCGGACGGTGATGCTGCTGGCTCGGACGATGAAGAATGCTTTGTCGTCGCACACCTTGCCGGTGATCACCACCTCGCCGCCTACCCCTTCCACCACCAGACGATCCCAATTCAGCCTGGCGCAGTCGGCATAGGTGCCCGGAAATATCCGCACCGTGTCGCCGGGATTGGCGGCGCGGATCGCTTCGCTGGGCAGCGCATAGGTTTTTCCGGGACCCACGGTCAAAATATTGCCCGCTCCGATCTCCTGCCCCTGGGCTAAGGCCCCGCAGAAAAGAATGGAAAAAGCCAGGAGGGCGCGCGCAAGGCCCGATCGCAGAGGATGAATCATGCTGGTTCCGCTTGCCGCCTAAAGCGCGATCGGGTTTCAAGGAAACCGGATCACGCTCTAAGGATCATTCGCTTGGGAAGATCGCATACAATAGGCGGCAAGTAGTGGGCGTGCCAATCGCCTCCAAGTCCGCAACCGCCTTGTCGATATCGGCCGCGCAATGCGCGCCTGTGCAAGGGTTTTGCGTGCAATCGTTATAAATAGGCTGGCTGGGGCTTGTATTTGTTGCACTGCAACATAATATTGTGAGAGCCGTGCATGTGGCGGAAATTGGCGGGGATTATGCGATTGGACAGATTTTGGCCGCGCGCGAAAACAGCTCCCTTGAAAGCCCGTCCAGCGCCGCAAGCCTCGCCGCTGGCGGAAAGCTCTTTTTCCCCTAATCCCGGCAATCTGCGCATGTTCTCTTACGTGCCGCCGGATCTGAGGCCAAAAGCGCCGCTGGTGGTGATCCTGCATGGCTGCGGCCAGACCGCACCCGGCTATGACGTGGGGGCCGGTTGGTGCCAGCTCGCCGATGAATTGGGTTTTGCGGTCCTGGCGGGGGAGCAGAAGGCGGTCAACAACCCGCACACCTGCTTTGATTGGTTTAATCCCGAGGACATTGTGCGCGGCCAAGGCGAAGCCGGGTCGATCGCGGCGATGATCCAAACTCTGGTGGAGGCACACGGATTGGATAGCGCCCGCGTCTTCATCACCGGCCTGTCGGCGGGCGGCGCCATGACGGCGGTGATGCTGGCCACCTATCCGGAATTGTTCGCGGGTGGGGCCATCGTCGCGGGCGTTGCTTTTGGCGCGGCCCAGAATGTGCACGACGCCTTGGAAGCCATGCGCAGCGCGCCCTTGCGCACGCCCCAGCAATGGGGCGATGCCGTGCGCGCTGCCGGTGATCACAAAGGCCCCTGGCCGAAGATTTCGATCTGGCATGGCGCGCTGGACACCAGCGTGAATCTCAACAATGCCCAAGCCAGCGTGGCGCAATGGGCCGATCTGCATGGGCTTTTCTTGGCCGACGCCAGACAGGAAAGCGTGCATGGCGCGATGCGTCTGCGTTGGAGCGATAGGTTGGAGGTCTATACGCTTCCCCTGCTGGGTCACGGCACACCGATCGATTCCACCGATCTGGGACAGCCCGGCCCCTTCATTTTGGAAGCCGGCATTTCATCGTCCCGTCATATCGCGGAGTTCTGGGGCTTGTCACAAATCGCGGCGACAAAATCCGCGCCAGCGGCCCCGGCACGGCGGCAATCCGCCTTACCGCAGATTGAAGCGGCTATTTTGGCGCGGCCCGACCCCGCCAATGCCCAGGCGGAAAGCATCATTCGGCGCGCCTTGAAAGCGGCGGGATTGATCCAGCGTTAACGTGCAAAGACCGGCGCCACCTATCAGCGGTTTGTTGTCTTTGTTAGTCTGGTGTAGGGGCAAAGAACCATTCTTGTCCGAAAGGTGCCGCCATGCATGAGACCATCCGCGACGGGTTTGACGTGTTCTTGCACGATGGCGGCAAGAGTTTCGGTGCGGTGCGCCAAGTGCGCAGCCGCGAATTGGTGGTCTATGTCGAAAATGCGGGGGACTTTGAAATCCCTTTTGCGGCAATCAAGGATGCGCAAGACGGAAAGGTACTCTTGGATTTTGGCAAGTTGGATGCCAAGCTGAAAACCGCGATCCGGCGCGCCCATTCGGGCGAGGATCCGAACATCCCATAATGAGAACCAAATTTTTTGCGCCGGCGACATCACCGCGCGCAGGAAATCGAAACCATCGAAAAACTTTGCACCGCGCCCAAGACCATCGCGCCCGCGGATGGAACGGCCTATTTCCACGGGGTAACGGGCGGGACCTTGTCGGTGGCGGGCGGGGCATCCACCGAGCCGAAATCCGCCGGCGACACGATCTCCAGATATTCCATGTCGGGCGAGTAGTCGAACAGGTAATGCACCATGCCTGGCCGCTGATGCACCACATCGCCGGCTTCCACCAGCGTGGCTTTGTCCTCATACATGAATTTGGCCCAGCCCTTCATCATGATCACGATCTGAAAATCGCAAACATGATAGTGCCAGCCGGTGCCGTCGATGGGGGGCATGTTGGCCTTTACCAGATGGGCGATCACCTTGCCCTTGGTGGCGTCCGCGATCCCCAGATCGCGGTAGACAAAGAAATCGCGCAAGCCGCCGGCTTGGTAGGGTGTATCGCCGGGTTTGACATGGCTGAAGAAGGTGCTGCTTGGCTCCCGATGGCCCATGGCTCGACCCCAATGCGAAATTGCTGCACCGCACCATTAAGCCACCATTTCGTCATCTTGGAAAGACCCAACAAATATGGCGTCGGGACAATCTCTCTCGGCCGTTTACCAAAAAATTATGCACCGCAACATTTCAGCGGGGGCTCCGAACCCTTGTCCCGCCAGAGGCAGCATTTTCTGGCGCGGTAAGAAAATCGATAAAGCGCTTTTCGACAAGATTTGCCCCAGCGGGCTGTTCTGTCTCTGCCAAAAAAGCATCCCCCCATGAACCGGCCGGGCTTTTTCGACGTAGAAGAGCAGAAATTTCTCCGGCAAAAGCCGCATGGCCAAGTTGAAAGCTCTGCTGGCGGCGGGCATCGCCCTGCTGCCGGCCTGTTCGCCGTTCCGTGCGATCGATCTTCTGGTGCCCCGCGACGGTTATGCGGTGCACCGCAACTTGGCTTTCGGGGCCGACCCACGCCAAAGGCTGGATATCTACATGCCGCAGGGCTTGAAGGGGCCTGCGCCGGTGTTGCTGTTTTTCTATGGCGGCGCCTGGCAGGCGGGCAGCCGTACCGACTATCTGGCCTTCGGTCAGGCTTTCGCCAGCGCGGGAATAGTCACCGCCGTGGCGGACTACCGGCTCTATCCGCAGGTAAAATACCCCGCCTTTGTCGAAGACGCTGCCGCAGCGCTAGCCTGGCTCTATGCCCATGCGGCGGATTATGGCGGCGATTCAGGCCGCATCTTTGTCAGCGGCCATTCGGCGGGCGCCTATAATGCAGTCATGCTGGCGGCAGAGCCGAAATTCCTTGCCCGCCATGGCGGCAAGCCGGATTGGATACGGGGCGTGATCGGACTTGCGGGCCCCTATGATTTCCTGCCGATGCAGGATCCCGCCTATATCGACATGTTCCACGGCCGGAACAATTTGGATTCCATGCCCGTCAATCACGTGAATGGGGTGCGTCCTGCGATGTTGCTGGCGACCGGCGATAGCGATGGAACGGTCTATCCGCGCAACACCGCAAGCATGGCGGCCAAGCTGCGGTCGGTCGGCAGTTCGGTCAAAGAGATTCACTATACCGGCATCGGCCATGTCGGCCTCATTCTCTCCCTGGTGCCTGGCTTTCGCGGCATGACCAGCTTGCGCAAAGACATGCTGGAATTTATTCATTCGCATGGATGAGTATTCGTGCCCAGTAAGAAGCACATCTTGCCCGACCGGCTGAAGCCGGGACTGAAACTGGTGTTCTGCGGCACCGCGGCGGGACGCCAATCCGCCTTACAGCAGGCCTACTACGCGCATGGCCAGAACAAGTTCTGGAAGACGTTGCATCAGGTTGGGCTGACGCCCTGTCTTTTTCCCCCTCAGGATTATGAAAAGCTTTGGGAGCTGGGTATCGGGCTGACCGACATCGCAAAGCATGTCTACGGCATGGATCATCAACTGCCCAAGGACGCGCTGGGCGCCGATGCCGTCGCCGCGCTAAAGGCGCGTATTCTCAAAGCCAGGCCGCGCATTCTGGCTTTCACCAGCCTGAATGGCGGACGCCGGGTAATAGGGGCAAAAGCCGTGGCAGGCGAACAACGCGAAGGCCTGGGCGAAACGCGGGTCTTCCTTTTGCCCTCGCCATCGCCGCTGGCGGCCAATCACTGGGATATCGCGCCATGGCGAGCGCTGGCAAAAGCGGTCAAGACGTTGCCCTAAAGCGCAATCCGAAAAAATCGCAAATCGCACCGCTTGGTTCTTTGTATTCCTATCCGACGCGCCGCGCCACGGTGAGGCCGGCAATCAGGAACACCAGGAAGATCACCAGGAAAATGAAGAACAGCGCCTTGGCGATGGCGACCGAAGTGCCGGCGATGCCGGTGAAGCCCAACAGGCCCGCGATCAATCCGATCACCAGGAAAATAACCGCCCATTTCAGCATGCGCGACCTCCGTACTTTCGAAATCTTACGAGATCAACAATGCGGAATCGATTGCGAAAGTTCCCGCAACTATTTTTGTCTTTGGCCGGAACCTATTGTGCGTTCAGCGCAGCCGGTCGGAGCCGCGCGTGACATCATGCAGCAATTGCTCGGCGGGCCGGCCCCCTGTGCTGGCGGGCTGCTGCGTCACGGGGCATGGGCGCGGTGAGGGCCCAAGTGACGATCTGGCTGACCGCCATGCCCAAGGCTTGTTGCAGGGCTTGCGTCACCGCTGCCGCGCTGTTTGCGGATGCCGTGCCGGTCTGGGTGGTGGAGAAATTGGCCACAATGACACGGCCCCGCGCGGTGGCGAGCTTGGCGGTGATGGCGACCGTCACGCCGGGGATGCCGTCGCGTTGGCTGTAATGGGCGGCGAAGTCCTTCACATCGGTGGCAAGCGTGTAGTCGGCCTTGAGCGCAGCCTGTTCCAGCGCCACCGCGTCTATTCGGCCCGAGGCTTCGAACGCGTCCAACACTGTCTGTTGCACGATCTGTGGCAGCGGCGCGGGATAGGTGGCCTTGGCGTAAAAGTCCATGCTGCCATCGGGCTGCAGCAAGGCGATACGGTCGCTGTCCAACCCGCTGCCCACTTCGGGGCGCAAGATATTCAGGGCCCAAGCCACCTTCGCGCCGTTTTGCGCGGGAAAAACCGGGCGCAAGGGATAGAGGGCGCCGGCTTCGGGCGGCCCGATCCAGTCTCCCGCACAGGCCGAAAGGGGCAGCCAAGAGGCGCAAGCCAGAAACAGGCGCCGTGAAAGCGTGGGGATTGGTGCGGTCATTTGGGTTCATAGCCTTTGCGCCGGTCGCCGAACAAAAGCTTGGTCGGCGTGCGGTTCAGTTGATCGGAGACTTGGGTGAGATTGGCCACCAGCCGCCGCATCTCGCCGATCAGGTCGGAGAATTGCGCCAAGCCGTCGCCGGTGATGAAGGCATCGGCATCGTCCGCGACCTTGCCGTATTTGCGGACCGTGAGATCCACTTGGTCGAGGGTGGGCCTAAGACTCTCGGAGGTTTCGTGAAGCTGGGCCATGGTCTTGTTGGCGTTGGTGATGGTGGCGTCGATGTCGGCGCTGCGGCGCGCGATCACCTGGCTGGTTTCGTCCAGGTTGGCCAGGATATGCGCGATGGCGCGCCGGTTGTTGTCATTCAGCAAATCGTTCAGGCGCGACGCCGCCACGTTCAGCTTGGCGACGACTTCCGGCGCCGACTGCCGCAGCTGAGCAAGGGTCGACTCTTTGGTACGGATCACCGGATAGCGCTGATCGCCATGCGCCACCAGCAGGGGCGACTTGGGGGTGCCGCCGGTGATCTCGACAAAGGTGCCACCGGTCAAGCCCTGGCTGTCGATCGAGGCGACGCTGTCCTCGCGGATATTGAGATTGGACTGAACCTGCATGGTGACGATCACGCGCCGCGGATCGTTGGGGTCGAAGGCCAAGTCGGTGATGCGCCCCACCTCGATGCCGTTGTAGCGGGTAACGGTGCCTTTGCCCAAGCCGGTGACCGAGCCTCTGAAATGGGCCTGGTAATAGGCGTATTCCTGGCTGTATTGGGCGCCCGCCAGCCACATGATCGTCACCACCAGTCCGATGACGCAGACCAGGACAAAAGCGCCCACCGCCACATAATTGGCTTTGGTTTCCATCAGTGCGCCTCCTGTGACGCCGAATCCCTCGAAGAAAGGGCGGCGCGGCCGCGCACGCCCGAGAAGTAGTCCTTGATCCAGGGATCGTCTTGCTGACGCAGTTCGTCGATGGTGCCGATCACCAGCTTCTTGTTCACCAGAACCGCAATGCGGTCGGTGACGGCGCGCAAGGTGTCGATGTCGTGGGTCACCAGGAATACGGTGAGGCCCAATGCTTTTTGCAGGCGCTTGATCAGCTCGTCGAACTGATTGGCCGAAATCGGATCCAGTCCGGCGGTGGGCTCGTCCAGAAAAAGAAGTTCAGGATCCAGCGCCAGCGCGCGCGCCAGGGCGGCGCGCTTCTTCATGCCACCGGACAGTTCGGCGGGATACAGGCCGCCGGCGTCGGGCGGCAGGCCGACCATGGTCAGCTTCATCTCGGCGATCTCGTCCATCAGGCCTTGGCTCATGTCGGTGTATTCGCGTAAGGGGACCTGGATATTCTCGGCGACGGTCTGGGACGAGAACAGCGCGCCTGCTTGAAACAGAACGCCCCAGCGCATCTCCAGCTGCCGCATGGCGGAGCCTTCGATTTCACCGCTGGTCGGCCGGCCGAAGACCTCTACCTTGCCGCCCTTGGGGCGGATCAGGCCGATGATGGAACGCAGCAACACCGATTTGCCGGAGCCGGAGCCGCCCACCACGCCCAGAACCTCGCCGCGGCGGACATCCAGATCGATATGATCGTGGATCATCTTGTCGCCGAAGCTATTGACCAGCCCGCGCAGTTGGATGATGCGGTCCTGTTCTTCCTGCGTCCCCAAATTCCCGGCGTCCAGAACCTGGCGGAAGATGGCGCCGTTTTTTTCCTCGCCTGTCATCAGATCCCCAGCACTGAAAACATGACGGAGAAGGCGGCGTCCAAGACGATCACCAGGAAAATTCCTTCCACCACCGAGCGGGTGGTGAGCAGGCCGACGCTGGCGGCGTTGCGCTGGACCTGAAAGCCTTCATAGCAACCGACCAGCGCAATCACGAAGGCGAAGACCGGCGCCTTGATCAGGCCCACCATCATGGTGTTGACGCTCACCGCCTCGTTGAGTTGGCGCAGGAAAGTCGGGATGGTGATGCCCAGCTGGAAATAGCACATGAAGGCGCCGCCGATCAGGGCCATGATGTCGGCATAGAAGGTCAGCAACGGCAAGGCGATCACCAATCCGATGATGCGCGGCAGAACCAGACTATCCACGGTGTTCAGCCCCATGGTCTGCATGGCGTCGATCTCTTCATTGACCCGCATGGTGCCGATATGGGCGGTGAAGGCGCTGCCGCTGCGTCCCGCCACGATGATGGCGGTGATCAGCCCGCCGATCTCGCGCAACACGCCGACCCCCAACAGGTTGATGGTGAAGATTTCCGCGCCGAACTGTTTCAATTGATCGGCCCCTTGATAGGCCAGCACGATCCCGATCAGGAACGCCAACAGGCCCACGATGGGCAAGGCATTGATGCCGGTCTCTTCGATCTGATGAAACAGGGCGGCGACGCGCAGATTGCCCCTGGGCCTGACGATGGCCTCGCCGGTTTCCACCGTCACGCGCCCCAGATAGGCCAGCATCTCCACCGCCTGGGTATAGAGGTGAATCGTGGCGCGGCCGATTCTGTAAAGGCGGCCGCGAAAGCCGGGGGGGATGCGCGATTTGCGTGGCTCGCTTTTGCGGGGCTGATCCAGATTTTCCAGCAGCGGCTGGTAGCGTTCGGGCAGTTGGAAATGGGAGACACGTGCGCCCGCGCCTTCCAAGCTCCGTCGGGTGCGCAGCAACAGCCAGGCGCCGGCACTGTCCAGGCGGCTGACCTGCGAGGCGTCCATGGCGATGTCGCCCCGCCCCTTCAGGTCCAGGGCGTTCAATTCCCGATCCAGCCTGGCGCTCTCGGCGATGGTCCAGGCCCCGCCCATGGCCAGCGTCCCGCCCTCCTGGTCCAGCTTGAACCAGGCTTGCGGCTCAACCGAAGCGCTTTTGCGGGAGGCCATGGAGAAGCATGATCCTGCGTACCGGGAATGGCCCAGGAACAATGCCGTAGACACCTGTAAAGTTCCGTGAGTTCCCGCTGGCTATTCGGGGGCGTAGAGCGCCTTGGGCGCGTGGGGATGACGGCGGACCCCCTTGAGCATCAGGCGCACGGCCTCGAAATGGATGGCGGCGACCACTTTGAGAGTCATCAGGGGATAGCGCAGCAGCATCCGCAGCAGCACGCCGTCCGCCAGAACGCGCTGTTCGCCCGCGAAGCTGGCATTGAGGATAGGCGCGCCCGCTTCTTCTTCCTGGATGGCGACAGCGACGTCTTTTCCGGGCAGGCGAACACGAAAATTGTAGCGGCAATCGCGCGACAGAAAGGGCGAAACATAAAAACGCTTGGCGCAGCTATGCCGCACCAATTTAGCATTGTCGCCTACCGGCAAGACATAGGCATGACGCTCTTCGTAAGTGTTGTGGACTTCGTAGACGATCGCCTGGAGCGCGCCCGTCTCATCATCGCAGAACCAGACGCTGAGCGGATTGAAGACATAGCCTAAAATACGCGGATAACAGAGAACCCGGCGCGCGCCCTTGGCCACGATTCCCTGTTGGGCCAAAAGATCGTCCAGCCACACATTCAAGTCCCGGCCGTCGCCATGGTCCTTGTCGTGAAAGCCGAACAGGCCCCAGCGATTGTGTTTGAAAAGGCGAAGGCGGCGATCGAGCGCCGCAAGCTCGTCCAGCTGCAGCAGCATGGCGAAGACACGGTATTTGAAGCGGTGATGCCGGGGGCTGAGCCTGCGGTGCATCACCCAGCCTTCGTAGATCGATGACCCCCTCCGGTCGAGGCTGGCCTGCGCGCGTGTCGAGGGAAAAGCCATCATCTATCTACGCCCTTTTGGGCATTGTGGATCAAGCGGTTGATCCGATTGACGGCAAGCTGCGTAAATCCGCATATGTTGGCCTATGCCTCATCCCCCGTTTTTTCCGGCCTGGGCCCAGCTTTTCGCCGGACAGGCTTGGTCCTTTGTCCGCCCATGACGACCGACGCGCGGGAAATGAACGCGCTCCTGGCCCGGGTCGCCCTGGACCGGGACCGTGCCGCCTTCGCCGCCTTGTTCACTCATTTCGCGCCCCGGGTGAAGGCCTATCTGCTGCGTCTGGGGGCGCCGTCCGCCTTGGCGGAAGATTTGGCGCAGGAAGCCCTGCTCAATCTTTGGCGCAAGGCGCATCTGTTCGATCCCGCCAAGGCGTCCGCCGCGACCTGGCTGTTCACCATCGCCCGCAATCTGCGCATCGACGCCATCCGGCGCGAAAAGCGCCCCGAATTGGATCCGGAGGATTTTCTGCCGCCGGATTCGCGCGCTGCCGATGAAAGATTGGCCTTGGCCGATGACGAAGACTGTTTGCGCGCCGCCTTGAAGGATTTGCCGCCTGATCAAATCCAGGTGGTGGAATTGGCCTTCTTTGCCGACAAGCCGCACAGTCAGATCGCCCAGGAATTGGGCATTCCGCTGGGCACGGTGAAATCGCGGCTCAGGCTGGCGATGGGCCGCCTCAAGCGCGCGATGGGAGACGCCGCATGATCCGGCATCATCCCAACGAGGAGTTGTTGCTGGCTTATGCCGGGGGCGCGGCAGACGAGGCCAGCAGCCTGATCGTCGCCGTTCATATGGCTTATTGCGACGCCTGCCGCATCCGAAGCGCCCAGTTGGAAGCGATCGGCGGCACGCTGTTGCAGGATTTGGCGCCGGCGCCATTGGCCCGTGACGCGTTGGAAAGAATCTTGGCCCGGCTGGACCAAGCCGCGCCTTTCGAACGCCGCCCGCGCGCATCCTCGCGCGACGGCACGCCCGCTGTGTTGCGCCCTTACATCGGCGGCGATCTGAGCGCCGTGCGCTGGCGGCGGATGGGACCTGAGCTTGCCTATGCGCCGCTGTTCCGCCGCGGCCCGGTCGCAGCGCGGCTGTTGCGTGGCGCGCCGGGCGCGCAAAGCGGGCCGCATAGCCATCATGGGCTGGAATACACCCTGGTGCTGCAAGGCGGTTTTCGCGATGTGACGGGGACCTATGGCCCGGGCGACCTGCAGGTGATGGAAGGCGATATGCGCCACAATCCAATCGCCGATCCGGGCGAGGATTGCATCAACCTGGCGGTCACCACCGGACGGCTGAAATTTGAACGCTGGGCGCAAAAGATCGTTGCGCCTTTCTTTGGCTTTTAAGGACCCGCGCTTTTAGAGCTTAGCGGATTTTGAAGACGTGAGCGCAATGCAGATCATGCTGGCGCACCCTCAAGGGAGAGGAATTTTTGCGTTACAGCGGCCACCAGTCGAGCTGGTTCTTATAGCCCGCATCATCCGCCTTCTGATCCCAGCCGCCGCCCAGCGCATTGTACAGCGCCAGGCTGGCTTCCAGCCGCTGTAGCTTGGTATCCACCAGTCTCTGCTGGGACAGGAAGAGGTTTTGCTGGTTGTTCAGCAGCGACAGAATGTCGATCGTGCCCTCGCGATATTGGAGTTCAGAGATGCGGAAGGCTTCCGCATTGGCCTTGACCTGGACCTGCACCAGCGCCAGCTGATCGGTGGTGCTCTTGATCAGGTCCAGCGCGGTTTCCACGTCGCGGAAGGCGGTGAAGACCGTCTTGCGGTAGTTGGCGATCAACTCTTGCTGCTGTGCCTTGGCCAGATCGTTCTGGGCATGAATGCTGCCGCCGTCAAAAATGGTCTGCACCACCGAGGCGCCGATACTCCACGCAAAACCCGCCGGTCCGAACAGGTTGGAGAGCGCGGCAACCGGGCCATAGCCCGCGCTACCCGACAGGTTCAGCGATGGGAAATACAGAGTCCGTGCCGCATCGACATTGGCATGGGCGGCGTAGAGCTGGGCTTCCGCTTGGGCCACCGAGGGGTTGCGCAACAGCAATTCGGAGGGCAGGCCCGGCTGGATGGATGGCGCATTGATGCCGTCCAGATTCTGCGCCTTGACGTCATAACCTTGGGGCGGAAGGCCGAGCAGAATGGCCAAAGAATAGCGCGCTTCTTTTTCGGCCTGGATCAGACCCGGCAAAGTGGATTCCTGTTGCGCCAGGATCGCCTGCTGTTCCGCCAGGTCCAGGTTGGACGACACGCCGCTCGACACCTTGGCCTGGGTGATGGCCAGAATCCGCCTGGCGGCGGCGATATTGGAACTGGCGATGGTGATGCGCTCGCGGAAGTTCAGGATCCGGAAATACTCGTCCGCCACCTGTGTGGAGATCGAGATGCCGATGACCGCGGCGGCATAGCGTGAGGCGCGCAGATCTTCGCGCGCCGCCCGCAGCCGCAGATATTCGGTGCCGAAGAAGCCTTGCTGATAACTGGCGGTCAGGCCGGCGCTGAAAGCGTTGCGGGCGCGCGGGATGGAGGAATTGCCACCGCTGCGGGCGGTGTCAAAATCGATACCCAGGGTGGGAAAAAGCGCCGACAAGGCGATGCCGTTACTGGCTTCGGCCTGCAGCACCCGGGCCGCGGCCTGGGCGATATCCAGATTTTCTTTCTGGGCGGCGGTCTGCAACGGCGCCAATTCGTCGGAGCCGAAATTGGCCCACCAGCCGGCTTGCGGCCAGAGCGGCGCGCTCTTATCGGCGGGAGCGGTGAAGGTCTGGGGGACATCGCCCGGGCGGTCTAGCGCTTGTGGGTTGGCGGTGCAGGCGGCCAAAGCGATCACCAAGGCACCGACGCTCGCGCCACGAAGCAAGGCGCCTGGAAACAAGGATTTCATCGAACTCTCTTTGCCAAATGAGGGCGGCCCCGCGCCGCAGAATATCCTATGCGATCCGGGCCAAAATTAGGACATCCGGTCCCGCCCCGCCAATATGGCGTTCGAAGGGCAGGTGGCAAGGGCCCGGCCTGTAAAGCTTTGCCGCGCCGGGCCGGAAAAATGCGCCGGAGGAGAAAAAGGACGGCCGGATTTGCGGCTTATCGTGGGGGGCACCTAAACCGGTCCGACCGTCCATAAATGGCCATATCCCTAAGGTGGAGCGCCGAACGGACAGCTGGCCAACCGTCAGTCTCCTCCCGCCCCGCTCCCAGGTGAAGCGTTAGGAACATTCCAAATTGTAACGGAGTGTCGCCAACAGCGCCGCCGCTCAGGTTCAGCCAAAAATTTTAGGCACTGACAATTTGCCATTCCCAAACTCGGGCCTGAGTTTTCGCCCGGCGCTCGCGCGTGCTCGGCGCGTTCGTCGTTCTCGCATGTCCACAGGACATGCTCGCGCGGCTTCGCCGCGCCACCCTCATCCGGCCGCTCGCCCAAGCTCGCGGCGTTCGACGCTCAAATCGATCCACTGGATCGATTTGACCGGCTAGGCCGGTCGCGTCTCACCCACTTGCCCACGGATTATCGTGGAAATCGTTCACCGGCCGCAGCGGCACCGGCATGGCGGGACGTGTGCCGATGTAAAGCTGCAGCGTCAGGTGATTGCTCGCCTTGTCCCACACCATCTGCGGCGCCACGCCGCCAGGCTTGCGGAAGATTTTGCCGTCGAAATCGAAATCGCGCGGCGCCACATCGCTCCAGCCATTGGCCAGATCGGCGGCCATCCGCGCCCGAAGCTCAGCCCTGTGTTCGCCCGGCCCGGAGACATTGGTGATGTCGGGCGCCATGATCCGCACCTGACCGCTGGGCAGAATCTCCACCCGCGCCACCACCAGATCGCCGCCCGAGTCATAACCGCCTTCCCACTTGCCGACCGGTGGTTGGGGTTTGGAACAGGCCGTAAGGGCGAACACCGCAAGCAACAGCCCGGCAAAAGACACGGCAAATCTCATGGATTCCCCGACTCAGAGACGCTCCCGCCGCATATTAGGCTGTTATGCACTCGATATGCAGGGGCTCGCGACCGGCAACGCGTCAAATCCCCTTGCCGGGGCAGGGCTGGGGTTGCTAGGAACCCCCGCTTTCTAATGGTCGCACGGGCGAGGCCGTCCCTTCGGGACGGTTCGCCGCTGCTCCGCAAAGGTTTTCGTCATGCCGTTGCCCAAAGGCTTCCTGGCCGAATCGCTTGGCCGCATTCAGCCCTCGCCGACCATCGCGGTGACCAGCAAGGCGCGCGAGTTGAAGGCGGCGGGCCGCGACGTGATCGGGCTGGGTGCGGGCGAGCCGGATTTCGACACCCCGCAGAACATCAAGGACGCGGCGATTGCGGCGATCAACGCCGGCCAGACCAAATACACCGCCGTCGAAGGCATTCCGGAACTGCGCGCCGCCATCGCCGCCAAGTTCAAGCGCGAGAACAATCTGGATTACAAGCCGTCGCAGACCTTCGTTTCGCCCGGCGGCAAGACCATCCTGTTCAACGCATTGATGGCCACCATCAACCCGGGCGACGAAGTCATTGTGCCTGCGCCTTATTGGGTCAGCTATCCCGACATCGTGATGCTGGGCGGCGGCAGGCCGGTGATCATCGAATGCAGTCTGGAGCAGGGCTTCCGCCTGACGGCGGAGGCGTTGGAAAAAGCCATCACACCCAAAACCAAATGGCTGATCTTCAACCAGCCCTCCAACCCCACCGGCGCTTGCTACACCCGCGATCAGATCAAGGCGCTGACCGATGTCTTGATGAAGCATCCCCATGTCTGGGTTTTGACCGACGACATGTACGAGCATCTGGTCTATGGCGGATTCAAATTCACCACAGTCCTGGAAGTCGAGCGGGGCCTATATGACCGCGCCTTGAGCATGAATGGGGTGTCCAAGGCCTACGCCATGACCGGCTGGCGCATCGGCTATTGCGCGGGGCCGGAAGAGCTGATCAAGGCGATGGCCAAGCTGCAAAGCCAGTCGGCCACCAATGCCACCTCCATCTCGCAATGGGCGGCGGTGGAGGCCTTGAACGGCACCCAGGATTTCATTCCCGGCTTCCAGAAAATTTTCGAGGAACGCCGCGATTTGGTCGTGTCCATGCTCAACCAGGCCACCGGCATCGAATGCCCCAAGCCGGAAGGCGCCTTCTATGTCTATCCTTCGATCAAAAAACTGATCGGCAAGAGGACGCCAGCCGGCAAGGTGATCGCCACCGACGGCGATTTCGCTGGCGAGTTGCTGGAGGCGACCGGCGTTGCGGTGGTGCATGGCGCGGCGTTTGGCTTGTCGCCTTTCTTCCGCATCTCCTACGCCACCTCCAACCAGGCGCTGGAAGAAGCCTGCAAGCGCATCCAGAGCTTCTGCAACAGTCTTAGGTAGCCGCCGCCGCTCGCCCAAGCTCGCGGCGTTCGTCGCTCCGCCCTCGCTTATGCTCGGGCGCTCGGCACTCCAATCGGTCCACTGGACCGATTGGTCCGGCTATGCCGGTCGTGCCTCGCTCCACTGGACCATTTCGTTCGC
>DATFDR010000006.1:0-13971 GCA_035251935.1 Rhizomicrobium sp.
TGCTGAGGCACAAAAGCGTCGCGCATCGTCAGATAGGCGTCCAGCGCGACGCGGGCCGCCGGACTGAGCGGCGAAAGCCGTTCCTTCTGGCCCTTGCCGGTGATGCGGATGAAGTCTTCCTTGGCCCGCACGGCCGCCAGCGTCAAGCCTGCCAATTCGGACACGCGCAGACCGCCGCCATACAACATCTCCACGATCAGACCCAGCCTGACGCCTTCGGGTGAAGTGTCTTGCGCCGCCGCATGCAGCATGGCCTCGAGATCGGTGCGGGACAGGATTTTCGGCAAGGAACGCCGGGCCTGGGGTGCTTCGATGGTCTGGGTGGGATCATCGCCGCGCATACCCTCCGCATACAGAAAGCCATAAAATTGACGCAGCGCCGAAAGTTTGCGTGCCTGAGTCGAAGCCGCCATGCCGGAGGCGGGAAGACTGTTAAGAAAGGCGCGCACTTGCTCGCGGCTGGCCTTGGCGGGGTCCTTCGCGCTTAAATGGCCGGCGAAATCCATCAGATCGCGGCGATAGGCGGCCAGGGTGTTGGCGCCCGCGCCGCGTTCGGCGCTCATCATGTCGAGAAAAGCCTCGATCAAATGGCCCGCGCGGGGCTTGGGGCCCCTGGCCGGCTTTGTCGGGCGCGCCGCGCTACGAGTCATAGACAAGGATGTAGCATGCCCGGCAGGCGGAAGGGGGCCGCGCACTACTAAAAAAATCCGCCATAGTGTATCGGGAGATACATGACACTGTCCAAGACCATAGCTCTGGTCGGCATGATGGGCGCGGGCAAGACATCCATCGGCAAAAGGCTGGCCGCGCGCCTGGAAACGCCCTTCGCCGACGCCGATCATGAGATTGAAGCCGCCGCCGGCATGACGGTGGCGGAGATTTTCGCCAAATATGGCGAGCCGGAATTCCGCCGTCTGGAGCGCAGCGTTATTGCGCGCCTGTTGCACGACAAACCGCTTGTTCTGGCGACCGGCGGAGGCGCCTATATCGATGACACCACCCGCGCCGCCATGAAGGACTATGCCTTCACCATCTGGCTGAGTGCGCCGATCGATATTTTGTTGGGACGGGTGAAAAAGCGCCAGGAACATGACCAGACGCGGCCGCTGCTGGCCAACTCCGACATGCGCGGCACCCTGGAACGGCTGCTGGAGGTCCGCCGGCCTTATTACGCCCTGGCGGATATGGCGCTGGAGTCCGGAGACGAGCCGCATGCCGTCCTTCTTGATAAGATCGTTGCCGCCTTGGCCGCCCATGGGCTATGCGAGCACGCATGAGCGAAACCATCACCGTCGGATTGGCCGAACGCGCCTACGATATCCATGTCGGCGGCGGCCTGGCGGCACGTGCCGCGGAACTCTTGCATCCGCTTGCCAAGGGCGTGGTGCCGGTGGTGACCGACAGCCATGTGGCGGAGATTCATCTCCAGCCTTTGCTGGAAGCGCTGCGTCAAGCGGGCATGGACGCACGCGCCATCGTGATGCCGCCGGGCGAAGGCAGTAAGAGCTTCGCCGGACTGGAGCGTCTGTCAGGCGCGCTTCTGGATATGGAGATCGATCGCAAAGGATTGGTGGTCGCGCTGGGCGGCGGGGTGATCGGCGATTTGACCGGCTTTGCCGCAGGCGTGCTGAAGCGCGGCGTCGCCTTTGCGCAAATTCCCACCACCCTTTTGGCGCAAGTGGATTCCTCGGTGGGCGGCAAGACCGCGATCAACGCGCCGCAGGGCAAGAATCTGATCGGCCTGTTCCATCAGCCCCGCATCGTAATCGCGGACACCGCGCTGCTGAAGACCTTGCCCAAACGCGAACTGCTGGCCGGTTACGCCGAAGTCGTCAAGTATGGCGCGCTGGGCGATGCTGATTTCTTCGCATGGCTGGAAGCCCATGGCGCAAAAGCCCTGGCGGGTGAGGATGCCGCCATCGTCAAGGCGGTGGCACATTCCTGCCGCATGAAGGCCGACATCGTGGCGCGCGACGAACGCGAAACCGGCGATCGCGCATTGCTCAATCTCGGTCATACCTTCGGCCACGCGCTGGAAGCAGCCACCGGATTTTCCGACCGGCTGATCCACGGTGAAGGCGTGGCGATCGGCATGGCTTTGGCGTTCCAGCTTTCGGTCAAACTGGGCCTGTGCCCGGGACAGGATGCGGAACGTTTCACGCGTCACCTGAAAGCCATGGGCCTGCCTTGCGCGATTTCCGACATTGCCGGCGCGCGACCGGGCGCGGGCGAGCTGATCCGCCATATGGCGCACGACAAGAAAGTGAGCGACGGTAAATTGACCTTTATCCTGGTGCGCGGCCTAGGACAGGCCTTTGTCACCCGCGACGTGCCTCTGGAGGCCGTAAAATCGGTCCTGACGGACGGCTGAATTCCAGTTATCATTGCCGTTCTTTCACGGGCCCCTTCCCCATGCTTGCCGACCCCATCGCCGGAAGATGAGTTCCTCCATCGTCGATCTGCTGCTGGCAGTCTTCCTCCTTGCCGCGAATGCGTTTTTTGTCGCCGCCGAGTTTGCGCTGGTGAAGGCGCGCGGATTCCGCATCGACGCCCTGGCCGAGGCAAACCATATCGGTGCGCGTCTGACGCAAAGAATTCTGCACAATATCGAGGCCTATCTCGCCTGCTGCCAGCTTGGCATCACCATGGCCTCGCTGGGTTTGGGCTGGATCGGCGAGCCCACGGTCGCGGCGCTGCTGAAGCCGGCGCTCGATCCTCTTCATATGCCGGAACCGGTGCTGCACTTCACGTCTTTCGTCGTCGGCTTCCTGGTCTTCTCCTCGCTGCACATCGTGGTGGGCGAGCAAGTTCCCAAGACGCTTGCGATCCGCGAACCGGAACCGGTGGCGCTGTGGATCGCCTATCCGCTACGCGCGACCTTCCTGCTCTTCTACCCGCTGAACTGGCTGCTCAATGCCGCCTCGCGCTCGATCCTCTCCATGCTGGGCGTCAAGGAAGCGCCACACCATGACGTCCTTACCGACACCGAGATCGAGGGGCTGATCGGGGTTTCGGCCGAACATGGCAAGATGGAGGTCGGACAGGCCGAATACATCCAGAATGTCTTCCGCTTCGGCGCGTTGGAGGTATCCGACGTGATGGTTCACCGTACCGAGATGTTCACCATCAACGCCGATGATCCACCGGTGGAAGTCCTGAACGCGGTGCTCAAGGCCGGCTACACCCGCATCCCGGTCTGGCGCAACACGCCGGAGAACATTGTCGGAATCCTGTCCACCAAGAAGCTCGCCCAGCTACTGGTGGAACATCGCGGCGATCTGGACGCCATTGACATCACAGCCGTGGCGGCGGCGCCCTGGTATGTCCCCGACACCACCACGCTGGACGAGCAGATTGGCGCCTTCCGCGAAAAGCGGAGCCACTTTGCGCTGGTGGTGGACGAGTATGGCGCGCTGCAAGGGCTGGTGACCCTCGAAGACGTCTTGGAAGAAATCTTCGGCGATATTTCCGACCGTATCACGCGATCCATGCGGCGTGAGATACGGCGCCGTCCTGACGGTTCCTATCTGGTGGAGGGCACCGTGCCGGTGCGCGATCTCAACCGGGAATTGGATTGGACTTTGCCCGAAGACGACGCCACCACCGTGGCCGGACTCGTGATTGCTCAATCCGGCACCATTCCCGAAACCGGTCAGCGCTTCGCCTTCTTCGGCTACACCTTCGAAATCATGCGCCGCCAGCGCAACCAGATCACCGCCGTCCGGATCATTCCGCCACGGAGCGTCGACCAGGCGAGCGTCAGCGAGCCGCTGGGCGCGCGACCTTGAATTAAAGATTCTTTTGGGCCTCGGACGGTGTCAGCGCCGCCAGCGATAAGGCGTGAACGGGGCCGGCCAGTTCGTCCTTCAGCGCGGCATAGACACGGCGCTGGCGTTCCACCCGCGAAACCCCGTCGAAAGCAGTCGACACGATCCTGATATGGAAATGAGTCTCGCCCTGGCTGCCATCGCCGCGCATGGCGCCGGCATGGCCGGCATGGCCGGCATGGCGGGCGCTTTCGTCTCGCACATCCAACGCGATAGGCGCGAAAGCGGTGGTTAATTTGTCCCGGATGGCGGCGGCGACGGTCATGGCTGCGAACTTCTCCCGCCCCGTGCGAATGTCAAGTAATAGGTTTTCTTGTCTTTTACGTTTTGGATCCCATAATCCCAGCATGGCCGCTCCCCGCACCTCGCGTTTCAAAAGCGATATCCGGATCAAGCCGGACAAGGCTCGCAAGCCCGAGCCCGAAACCCGCATGTGCGAGGCGCCGGATTGCATCAAGGCCGGCAACTGCCGCGTGGCCAAATCGCCCCAAAACCTGACGGAATATTTCTGGTACTGTTCCCCCCACGCCCGCGCCCACAATGAGGCCTGGGATTTCTTCAAGGATATGGGCGACGACGATATCAGGCGGTTTCGCGAGGAAGCGCTGACCGGCCATCGCCCGACCTGGCCCATGGGCAAGCGCGGCGCCAAGGCGCGGATGGGCCAGAACCCGCTGGGCGGCGTGAATGACAGCCATGCGATGTTTGCAGAGGACGGCGATACCGCCACGGTGCGGCGTCCGGAGCGGCATTTGACGCGGCTTCAGATCATTGCCATGGACACGATGCAGCTGGCGCACAACGCCACCTTGATCGAGATCAAGGCGCGGTATAAGGAACTTGTGAAGCGTTTTCATCCCGACGCGAATGGCGGCGACCGGGGCGCGGAAGAACGCCTGAAACAGGTCATCAAAGCCTATGGCGTGTTGCGCGCCTCCGGCCTTCTCACCTGAACCGGGCGGCACGCGCCCGCGTTGACGAATGCGGCGGCTCCCGGATCAGTCAGATGAGCACCCATACCGAAACCCTGGACACCAGCGCCGCGCCTGACACAGTTGTGGACGCAGGCAGCGTCTTTGGCATCAAGACCAAAATGAAGGTGCCTGCCTTTAGCCGCGCCAATGAGCATGTGCCGGAAATCGATCCTGCCTACCGCTTCGACCGCGACACCACGCTGGCGATTCTGGCGGGCTTCGCGCACAACCGCCGCGTGATGGTCCAGGGCTATCACGGCACCGGCAAGTCCACCCATATCGAACAGGTGGCGGCGCGCCTGAAATGGCCGTGCATCCGCATCAATCTGGATTCCCATATCAGCCGCATCGATCTGATCGGCAAGGATGCGATCGTGCTGAAGGACGGTCTGCAAGTCACGGAATTCCGTGAGGGGTTGCTCCCCTGGGCGCTGCAGCGGCCGGTGGCTTTGGTGTTCGACGAATATGACGCCGGGCGGCCCGACGTGATGTTCGTGATCCAACGGGTGCTGGAAGTGTCTGGGCGCCTCACCTTGCTGGACCAGAACAAGGTGATCCATCCCCATTCCGCCTTCCGACTGTTTTCCACCACCAACACCATCGGACTTGGCGACACCACCGGGCTCTATCACGGCACCCAGCAGATCAACCAAGGCCAGATGGACCGTTGGAGCATCGTCACCACCCTCAATTATCTGACGCATGACGCGGAACAAGAAATCGTGCTGGCCAAGACGCCGTCTTACAACAGCGCGGAGGGCAAGAAGACCATCTCTGCCATGGTGCGGCTGGCCGACATGACCCGCAATGCCTTTGTCGCGGGCGATCTGTCCACCGTGATGAGCCCGCGCACCGTGATCACCTGGGCGCAGAATGCCGAGATCTTCGGCGATATCGGCTTTGCCTTCCGGCTCACCTTTCTCAACAAGTGCGATGAGCTGGAGCGCGCCAGTGTGGCGGAGTTCTATCAGCGCTGCTTTGGCGAGGAATTGCCGGAAAGCGCCGCCAAAGTGCTGGTCGCGTGAACGCCCATGTCATGGCCCGCCTGGTGCGGGCCACCCAGGTGAAGCCTGCACCAGCGTGGAAATTTCAGCTGGGTGCCCCGGATTCCCGGGCCATGACAATTTGTGTTTTGGTACAGCACGATGAAACCTGAATCTCCCTCCGAGCCATTCAAGCGGGCCGTCTCGGTGGCGGTGCGCAGCCTCGCGGCCGAGCCGGAGCTAGAAGTCAATTTTTCCAGCGAGCCACCCGCGCTCAAGGGGCTCAAAGCCCGCCTGCCCTCGCCCCATCGCAATCTGTCGCCGCAAGATATCGCCTTGGTGCGCGGCACCGGTGATGCTTATGCCCTGCGCAAGGCCTATCACGACGAAAAGGTGAACAGCCGGTTCCGGCCTATGTCGCCCGAAGGCGCCGCGGTGTTCGAAGCAGCCGAACAAGCCCGGGTGGAAGCGATCGGCGCGCTCGCCATGAAAGGCGTCGCGGCCAATCTGGCATCGGGCCTGGAACAGCGCCTGATCAACCGCGGGCTGGGCAAGGCGCGGGTCCGGGACGAAGCCCCCTTGGCCGATGTGTTGGGCCTGATGGTGCGCGAAAGTCTGACAGGTGAAAAGCCGCCTGCCTCTTTGGCGCGGGCGGTGGATTTGTGGCGGCCGCTGATCCAAGACAAAGCTGGCGGCGATCTGGCCAAGCTGGCGGACGCGTTGCGCGATCAGAAGGCCTTCGCCCGCCTGACCCGCACCATGCTGAACCATTTGGCGTTGGGCGATTCGGCGGACGCCGATTCAACCTCGGACAAGGACGCCGAAGGCGCCCCCCCCGACGGCGAAAACGACCAAGGCGAGGATGAGGACGCCAAGCAGGACGGAGAAAGCGCCACAACCGAATCCGCCGCCGAAAGCGAGGACGGCGATCCGATGGAAAGCGAGGCGGCCGCCGAACAGTCCGAGGATTTGTCCGACGCCACCGAGCCGGAAGACGGCGCCAAGCCACAGCGCCATGAGGCCGCTTTTTCCCACCAGGATATGTGGGGCTACAAAATCTATGCTGCCGAATTCGACGAGGAAATCGCGGCGGCGGATTTGTGCGAGGCCGAGGAACTGGCGCGGCTGCGCGGTTTTCTGGACCAACAACTGTCTTCCATGCAGGGCGTGGTGTCGCGCTTGGCCAACAAGCTGCAGCGGCTACTGCTGGCGCAGCAGAACCGCCATTGGGAGTATGATCTGGAAGAAGGCATGCTCGATGCCTCGCGCTTGCCGCGCATCATTATCGATCCGATGTATCCTTTGTCCTTCAAGCGCGAAAAGGACACCACCTTCCGCGACACTTGCGTCACCTTGCTGTTGGACAATTCCGGTTCCATGCGCGGACGCCCCATCATGATAGCGGCGATGTGCGCCGACATTCTGGGCCGCACCCTGGAACGGGTCGGGGTGAAGACCGAGATATTGGGCTTCACCACTCGCGCTTGGAAAGGCGGCATGGCGCGTGAAAAATGGTTTGCCGCCGGCAAACCGCCCCAGCCCGGACGGCTCAACGATCTGCGCCATATCGTCTACAAATCCGGCGACGAGCCGTGGCGGCGGGCCAAGCGCAATTTGGGCCTGATGATGCGCGAGGGCTTGCTGAAAGAGAATATCGATGGCGAAGCCTTGATGTGGGCGCACAACCGCACCATCGCCCGGCCCGAACAGCGCAAGATCCTGATGGTGATTTCGGACGGCGCCCCGGTGGACGATTCAACCCTGTCGGTGAATGCGGGTAACTATCTGGAACAGCATTTGCGCCGGGTGATCGAGGAGATCGAAACCCGTTCCAGCGTCGAGCTTACCGCCATCGGCATCGGCCATGATGTGACGCGCTACTACCGCAAGGCGGTGACCATCGTGGATGCGGAACAACTGGGCGGCGCCATGACCGAACAGCTGATCGCTCTGTTTGCGGAAGATGCGGCTCTTTCGGGGCGCCGCGGCAGACGCGCGGCTTAATAGGCTCTAGGCCGCTTTCGCGGCCGCCTTTTTGGCAATCGCGCGCTTCAGGCGCAGGGCCTTGGGCGACAGCACGCTGTCCTTGGACTTCAAGATGAAGGGGTCCAGCCCGCCATTGCGGTCCACCGAGCGCAACGCGTTCATCGAAATCCGCAGCTTATAGCTGTTGCCGAGCAGCTCGCTGGCCAAGGCGATGGTCTGCAAGTTGGGACGATAGATCCGCTTGGTCTTGTTGTTGGCATGGCTGACATTGTGGCCAACCTGGGTGCCTTTTCCGGTCAATTCGCAACGGCGGGACATGGGCGGTTCTCACGATTCGCTGAGGATTTCGGCGGGTTTTCCCCGCAAAAGAGCGGGGTTCATAGGCAAATCAGGCTCTTAGGTCAAGGTGGAACTGCTGGGCGCTATTAACAATGGTCAACTTCCCCTTTGCCCAAAACCACCAATATAATCAGCCCTCTTCGAACCTCTTAAAGTCGGACGTGCCATGAAAAACAGAGCTCTGGCCACGGCCCTGCTGTTTGGCCTGACCGCCTTGACTGGAAATGTCCCCGCCCTGGCCGCCGGCGGCGCGGGGGCGGAGGGCCCCAGCCAGCCGGCCTCGCGCCTGGAAATGGGCATGACGCTTTATGCGGGGGGCATCACCATGGGTCAGATGGGCTTAAACGCCACCCTGCGCGGCAGCGAATATCATGTGGTGTCCACGCTTCAGACTTCCGGCGTGATCAATGCTTTCTGGCAATCGGAAATCCAGGCGACCTCGACCGGCAAATTGGGCGCGAAGAATTTCATGCCCACGCTCTACGACAGTTTCTATACCGGGCGAACCGGGCGAAAGCAGGAAGTGTCGCTGAGCTATGAGGAGGCATCGCCCAAGCTCTATGCCGAGCCCGCTTATTCCACCACCGGCTTTGAAGTAAAGCCGGAAGACACCCGCAACACCTTGGACCCGCTGAGCGCGATAACCTCGATTTTCAGCGGCGTGGCGGCGCAACCGGGCAATCCATGCGCCATCACCGCGCCGGTGTTCGACGGCCGCCGCCGGTACGACATCGAGGTGACCAAGGTCAAAGACGTGGATGTGCGGATGGACAGCGGCCTGTATCAGGGCAAAGCCATCCAATGCGATGTGCGCTATCGCCAAATCGCGGGTTTCCGTCCGCGCGTGCTCAAGGAGAACGAAAAGTTTCCCGTGATCCACGCCTGGTTCGTCACCCTGCCCAGCGCCGTCGCCGGGCGCGACTATGTGGTGCCGGTGCGGATTTGGGCTGACACCAAATATGGCGTGCTGGCGGTCCTGGCCAATGCCGTGAAAGTGGACGGCCAGACGCCCAAGGGTTTCAAATCCTGACAGAAAACTGTCATTTTGCCCTCGATTTCATCAGGGTACGGAATAGAGTCACCAGCGCCAGACAAAGCCCGATTGGTCGAGTCTGCCACTAGATATGGTGGTCTCCAGGGGCAGAAGTCCGGCTAAATGTATGAGAACAAAGACAGATATTAATTTGGTTAGCGATTCGGACTGGAATTGTTCTAGTTATGTACTGGTTTGCTGAACGGCATCCACAGTTGCTTGTACCAAAGACGGCCATGGCGCGGGCTGCGGCCGGCAGGACAGAAAATTCAATCCGTGTAAGCCCTTTCTGCTTGCGTCCGGCGTCCCCCACCCCAATCTAGCGGCCATGCACAAAAATGGCGCCCCTGCCCCCAAAGTGACTGCGGTCTTAGGGCCCACCAATACCGGCAAAACCTTTTTCGCCATCGAACGCATGCTGGCGCACAAGTCCGGCATGATCGGGCTGCCGCTGCGCCTTTTGGCGCGCGAGGTCTATGACCGCATCGTCAGGTTGCGCGGTCCCCATGAGGTGGCGTTGATCACGGGCGAAGAAAAAATCCTTCCCAAGGCGCCGCGCTTTTATGTCTGCACCGTCGAGGCCATGCCGCTGGACATTCCGGTCGCCTGTCTGGTGATCGATGAGATTCAGCTTTGCGCCGATCCCGAGCGCGGCCATGTCTTCACGGACCGCCTGCTGCATGCGCGCGGCCTGGAAGAGACCATGCTTCTGGGCAGCGACACCATGCGCGGCATCATCCAGAAATTCATTCCCAAGGCCTGGTTCATCAGCCGGGCGCGTTTTTCCGATCTGGCCTATACGGGCGCGAAAAAACTCACCCGCCTGCCGCGGCGTTCGGCGGTGGTGGGTTTCTCCGCCGAGGATGTCTATGGCCTCGCCGAGGTGATCCGCCGCCAGCGCGGCGGCGCCGCAGTGGTGCTGGGCGCCTTGTCACCGCGCACCCGCAACGCCCAAGTGGAACTCTATCAATCGGGCGATGTGGATTTTTTGGTGGCGACAGACGCCATCGGCATGGGCCTTAACATGGATGTGGACCATGTCGCCTTCGCGGCACGGGAAAAATTCGACGGCGCGCGGCTGCGCGCGCTGCGGCCCGATGAGATCGGCCAGATCGCGGGCCGCGCGGGGCGCTATATGAATGACGGCACCTTCGGCGTCACCGCCGATTGCGGCCCCTTCGAGGATGAGTTGGTCCAGCGGGTGGAAAGCCACCGCTACGACCCCGTGCGGGTGCTGCAATGGCGCAATGGCGCATTGAACTTCAAAAGTCTCGCCGCCTTGAACGAAAGTCTGGATACGCCGCCGCCGGAACGCGGCCTGGCCCGGGCGCGGCCCGCCAGCGACGCGGTGGCGCTGAAAATTTTGTCGCAGGATGAAGACGTCACCGCCATCGCCAAGGCCCGCGAAACGGTCGCCAAGCTGTGGGATGTTTGCCAATTGCCGGACTTCCGCAAGCTCTCCACCGATGAACATGTGAAGCTGGTCAAAAGCATTTTCTTGTTTCTGAGCGGTGAGCATCGCGTCATCCCCGATGACTGGCTGTCGCGCCAGATCGCCCGCGCCGATGTGATCGAAGGCGATGTCGCCACTTTGTCGGGCCGGCTGGCGCAGATTCGCACCTTTACCTATGCCGCCCATCGCCAGGACTGGACGCGCGACGGCGCGCATTGGCAAGGCATCACCCGTGCCGTGGAAGACCGGCTGTCGGACGCCCTGCATGAGCGATTGACCCAGCGCTTCATCGACCGACGCACATCGGTGCTGATGAAACATTTGCGTGACGATGAATTTGCGTCTCTGTCGCTGGATGAAGCGGGCGGGGTGTCCATTGGCGGCGAGGCGATCGGCAAATTGGAAGGCTTTCGCTTTGTGCCGGACCCGCGCACGCTTGATGAAAACGGGCGCTTGGTGCGTGCTGGGGGCATCCATGGCCGCACCTTGCGCGCCGCGGCTATGAAGGGGCTGGAAAGCGAGATTGCCGCCCGCAGCCTGGCGCTCGCAGGCGCCGAGGACAGCGCCATCACTCTGAGCGAGCATGGCAAGCTGTGGTGGGATGGCGCCATCGTGGCGCGGCTGGCGGCGGCTGCGTCCCCGCTAGCCCCCCATGTGCAAATATTGGCCGACGACCACGTGAAGACCGACATCCTGCAGGAACGGTTGCAAAGCTGGGTGGCCGCGCGCATCGCCGCAAAGCTGGGTCCTTTGCTGGCGCTGCGCGATGCTGCCGAGGCCAAGACAGGAACCCAAAGCGCGCTGCCCGGCCAAGCGCGCGGTATCGCCCATCAATTGGCGGAGAATTTCGCGGCGCTGGACCGCACGGCGCTTTCCCTGCCGGAAAAGCTTGGGCCTTTGGTGCGCGCACTTCGTCCCTTCGGTGTGTGGTTCGGACGGCGCACCATCTATCTGCCCAAGCTGCTGCGCCCCGATGCCGCCGCCTTACTGACTTTGCTGTGGGGCGTGTGGACCAAAAATGAGCCCCCAACTGCTCCGCCCGCGCCAGGACTGACCTCCTTTGCGGTGGATAAGGGCTATGACACCGCGCCGCTGCATGCCGCAGGCTTTGCAATATTGGCCGGCCGCGCCATCCGTTTCGACATGCTGGAGCGGCTGGAAGACGAGCTCGAGCAAGCGCTATCGTCAGGCACCGATGCCCAAACGGTTCAGACCAAGCTCGTGTCCCTGTTGGGCTCCGGCAAAGAGGAAGCGCGCGACGTCTTGACCGCCCTGGGATGGCGTATCGTGGACGTCGCCGGCGCCAAGCCGGTATGGCGGCGCGCCAGGGAAAAAGCCAAACTCCCCGAAACCGCCAAGCCGCAAAAGCCCGCCGCGCCGCCCAACCCCCATTCGCCATTCGCGGGACTTGCGGCGTTGCGCTTGCGATGAGCCGCTCAGACGTGGGTCGTCTCGACAAATGGCTGTTTCACGCCCGCTTCTATCGCACACGGGCCCTGGCCCAGGCAGCCGCCGCCGCGGGGCGAATCCGGCTGAACGGCGCCAAGCTGGACAGGCCCGGCCATGCCCTGAAGTGGGGGGACATCCTCACTTTGAGCAAGGGTGCGCGGGTGATGGCGGTACGGGTCTTAGGTCTGGCGGAAAAGCGCGGTCCGGCGGAGGAAGCCCAGACCCTATTACGAACTGCTGGAGTAGTTGCGAACTATTCGCAGATCCTGCGGCCTCAATACCCTTGCCTCTTCGGCCGACGCACCGTAAGCACGGCCCCGTTTGATTTGGCGTTTTTGCCGCCTGGAGCCTGCCCTCATGACCTATGTCGTCACCGAAGCCTGCATCAAGTGCAAGTTCATGGACTGCGTCGAAGTCTGCCCGGTGGACTGCTTCTACGAAGGCGAAAACATGCTGGTTATCCACCCCGACGAATGCATCGATTGCGGCGTCTGCGAGCCGGAATGCCCGCCGGAGGCTATCAAGGCCGACACCGAATCGGGCCTGGAGAAGTGGCTGTCGGTCAACGCCGAATATGCCAAATCCTGGCCCAACATCTCCCAAAAGGGAGAGCCGCCGGCGGACGCCAAGGAGATGCAAGGCGTGCCGGACAAGTTCGAGAAATTCTTTAGTCCAAATCCCGGTTCCGGCTCCTAGGCGTCCGCCGTTTAATTCGGTCGCGCGGCCAACGCCTCGCTGCGCTCGGCTGGCCGTCGCTCCGGGACGCCAAGGAGATGCAGGGCGTACCGGATAAGTTCGAAAAGTTCTTCAGCCCAAATCCAGGCTCTGGTTCTTAACGGACATCACCCGTTCCGGCTGTGTTCTGTACGCAGAACAACCACTACAAAGGGTTGAATTGGCTGCCCTTTCGGGGTGAGCAGAATAAATGACGCCAAATCAATGGGATGGCGTGATTTTTTCTTTCATTTTTGTGAAATCTGTGATACGGTCTTCATTGTTCAGAAGACACGGGACAAATGTCGCCAACCGGCGCCCCACCGGTGGATGACCTAATATTGTCCATATAGGAAAAGAAGATGACCGCCGTTAAGACCCCACCCCCCAAGACCGCTGTTGCTGCCCCGGCCAAGAAGGTTCCGGCCAACTCCAACAAGAAGCATGAGTTCAAGGCCAATGACCATGTGGTCTATCCCACCCATGGCGTGGGTAAGGTTGCCGGCATCGAGGAAAAGGAAGTGGCCGGCGTAAAGCTGGAGCTTTTCATCATCGAGTTCGAGAAGGACAAGATGACCCTGCGTGTGCCAACCATGAAGGCCAAGACCGTGGGCATGCGCAAGCTCAGCTCGCCCGAAGTGGTGGCCGGCGCGCTCAACACCCTCAAAGGCCGCGCCCGCATCAAGCGCACTATGTGGTCGCGCCGCGCCCAGGAGTACGAAGCCAAGATCGACTCCGGCGATCTGGTGTCGATTGCCGAAGTGGTACGCGACCTACACCGCGCCGGCGGCCAGCCCGAACAGTCTTATTCCGAGCGCCAGCTTTACGAAAAGGCCTTGGCCCGCATGGCGCGCGAAGTGGCGGCGGTCGAAAAGACCGATGAGCCCACCGCGGTCAAGCGCGTCGAAGGCATGCTGACCAAGAAGGCCGCATAACCGGCAAGAAATTGCGATCCTCTATCGCATCAGGAAGAGCCCGGCGGGAACGCCGGGCTTTTTCTTTAGTCCAGCGCTTCAATCTGCACCGGATTCGACAGCGCGATCTGAAGCCGGCCGCGATTGTCCTGCACAATGCCTCGAACACGGATGCGGTGGTCCACAAGTCCATCCAGATCGAAATCGCGGAAGGCACGCCGGTCTTCCGGCTCGATTACGGCAGAGAAAGTCCGCCGAGCTGTGCTTTGGAATTCCAGAATCGTCTGGCTATCCACGCG
>DATFDR010000007.1:0-76669 GCA_035251935.1 Rhizomicrobium sp.
CGATCTTCTGACCAGCACGGACCTGGTGCGGTTCAGGGACCGGCCCGCCGGCAAACTGTCGGGCGGAATGAAACAAAAGCTCGGACTCTGTTGCTCTCTGATTCACGATCCGGACCTTCTGATTCTCGACGAACCGACCACCGGCGTCGATCCGCTTGCCCGCCGGCAATTTTGGGAACTGATTGAGCGGATAAGGGTCCGCCGCCCGGCCATGAGCGTGCTGGTCGCGACCGCCTATATGGACGAAGCCGAAGGCTTCGAATGGCTGATCGCCATGAACGCCGGACGCGTACTCGCAACCGGCACGGCCGAGGAACTCAAGCGGGATACAGGCCAAGATACGCTGGAGAAGGCGTTCATCAGGCTGCTCCCCGAAGAATCACGGCGGGGGCATAAAGAGCCGGTCATAACACCCCGAACATCGACCGGCGGTCCCCCTGCTATTGAATCCCATGGTCTCACGCAGAAATTCGGAACGTTCACGGCGGTGGATCACGTCAACTTCCGGATAGAACGCGGCGAAATATTCGGGTTCCTTGGCTCAAATGGTTGCGGCAAGACAACCACGATGAAAATGCTGACCGGGCTGCTGCCCCCCACCGAAGGAACAGCGCTGCTCTTTGGCCAGCCGGTAAAAGGAGGCGACGTCGAGTCGCGCAGACGCGTGGGCTTCATGACCCAAGCCTTCTCTCTCTATACCGAACTGACCGTACGGCAAAATTTGATGCTGCACGCGCGCCTGTTCGACTTTGACGAGCGGGAATCGCGCCGACGTGTCGCAAAGATGCTGGCCGATTTTGGACTGGAGTCGGTCGCCGACACACTGGCCGAAAGCCTCCCGCTCGGCATCCGCCAACGCCTGTCCCTCGCGGTAGCCGTCATTCATGAACCGGAAGTCCTGATTTTGGATGAGCCGACATCCGGTGTGGACCCGGTCGCGCGGGATGGATTCTGGGAATTGCTTATCCGCCTCTCCCGCGAACAAGGGGTAACGATCTTTCTATCCACCCATTTCATGAACGAGGCTGAACGCTGCGATCGCATGTCCATGATGCATGCCGGAAAAGTGCTCGCGCAAGGCCCTCCGGCTCAGCTTGTTGCCGAACGCAAGGCAAAGAATCTCGAGGCGGCCTTCATTGGCTATCTGGAAGAAGCGGCAGACAAGTCAGTAGTGGCCGCCACGCCGCCCCCGCCGCAACCACCGGCCTCAGAAGGTCCCGCGCAGCACGGTAGCGACACACAGGGCCGGTTCACCTTCTCGCGCGTCTGGGCGTTCGCCCGCCGCGAAGCCATAGAGTTGATACACGACAATGTCCGATTGGCTTTCGCCATACTGGGACCGATTCTACTGATGATCGTCTTTGGCTACGGCATTTCTCTGGACATCGACCACCTCTCCTATTCCGTGCTGGATTTCAACGGAACACAAGCCAGCCGCACCTATGCCGACAGTTTCCGGGGATCCCAATATTATGAAGAAAAGAGTCCAGTTTCCGACTATGGAGAGTTGGATCGGCGATTGCGAAATGGCGAACTCCGCTTCGTGCTCGAGATACCGCCAGGATTTCAGAGAGACTTGACACGAGAACACCGCCCGACGGTCGGGGCCTATTTCGACGCAGCCGTGCCGTTCCGCGCCGAGACCGCGCGCAGCTATGTCGAGAACACACATACGCAGTATGAGAACGCACTGCGCAGTGCCAAAGGCCTTCCGCAACAGGCAAAGGCCGCCAACATCGACTCCCGCGCTTTGTATAACCAGTCGTTCGAGAGCGTCTACGCGATGGTACCCGGCGATCTGATGCTGTTGCTGATCCTGATCCCCAGCATGCTCACCGCGCTTAGCGTTGTTCGAGAGAAGGAGCTCGGCTCCATCGCAAACTTTTACGCCGCGCCGGCAACCAAAGCGGAATTCCTGCTCGGAAAACAGCTTCCCTATGTTGCGGTCTCCCTTATCCAGTTCGCCACACTGGTGGCGCTGGCCGTCTTTTTGTTTCAGGTTCCGATCAAGGGCAGCATCGCAACGCTCGTGCTTGGCGGCGTGGTTTACGTGCTGGCAAGCACCGGCTTTGGCCTTTTAATTTCGGTGTTCGTCTCTACGCAAACGGCCGCCATTTTTGCCGCGGCCATCATCACCATCCTGCCCGCGGTGCAATTTTCCGGCATGTTTGTTCCGACATCCTCGCTCACCGGGGCCGGCTGGTTCGCGGCCAAGATTTTCCCCAGCACATATTTCCAGGCCGTCAGCGTCGGCACATTCACCAAGGCTTTGGGGTTTGCATCGCTGTGGACCGACATCGCGGTCATCGGGCTGATAGCGCTCGTCTACTTCATGGCGTCGGTCTGTTTTTTGGGTAAGCAGGAGGCTTAGGCGGTGGGGAATAGCTGGCACATCTTTCAGCTTGGCTTGAAGGAAATGGTCAGTCTCTGGCGCGATCCAGTCCTGCTATTTCTCATTGCGTATAGCTTCACCTTCTCCGTCTACACGCCGGCCAAAAGCGCCGTGATGGATGTGGTAAACGCCTCCATCGCGGTTGTCGATGAAGACGATTCCCAGGCGGCCCGTGCTGTCCGCGAAGCATTCCTGCCGCCGCTGTTTCTTCCAGCGGCGCAGATAGATTTCAAAGACATCAACCGGGACATGGACTCCGGAAAATACACATTTGTTGTGAACATCCCGCCAAACTTTCAATCCGATCTTGAAAGGAATGCCAAACCGACCGTCCAGATCATCACCGACGCGACCGCCATGAGCCAAGCCGGTCGGGCGCCAGGCTATATCCAGCAGATCATACTCGATACGATCCAACCCTTCTGGTCCGGCCGGGGTAAGGCCAACGACATGCCGCTGGTCCAACTCGACACCAGGGCACGCTTCAATCCGAACATGGAGCAAAGCTGGTTCGTTGCCATCAATCAATTGATTAACAATATATCCGTGCTTGCGATCTTTCTTACCGGCGCCGCGGTACTGCGCGAAAGGGAGCATGGAAATATCGAACACCTGCTGGTGATGCCGCTTCATCCATATGAATTGATGACCGCCAAAATCTGGGCAAATGGATTGATCGTCATTCTGGCTGCCGTGATCTCTCTGTTTGTGGTTGTCAAAGGCGCGATCGGCGTTCCCGTCGCCGGCTCGGTTTTGCTTTTTGTGGCCGGGCTTTGCGTTTATCTGTTTTCCGTAACCGCGCTGGGAATAATGCTGGCAACCCTTGTTCGATCCATGCCTCAGTTCGGGCTGCTCGCCTTTCCGGTGTTCATTGTCATGAGTCTTTTGTCGGGCGGGCAGACGCCATTGGAGAGCATGCCGATCTTTCTTCAAAAGGCCATGCAATTCGTGCCCTCCACGCACTTTGTCAGTTTTTCCCAAGCCGTACTGTTCAGGGATGCTACCCCAGCGATGGTTTGGCCGGATCTTGCCAAGATGTTTGCAATAGGGTGCGCCTATATGACGTTCACCCTTTCGAGATTTAGAAAAATGCTGGCAGCAGTTCAGTAAAGAGGTGTGCCGTGACAGAAAGCCGAAATGCAACAAAGCGGGTTGGATTCCTAAGTGCCGTGTTGGCACCCTTGTTGGTGACCGCCTGCACGGTGGGACCGGAATACAAGAAACCGGAGGTCACACCGCCAAGCAGCTTCCGCGCCCAGACAGCGGAAGCCGGCGCGCAATCTATTGGCGACATGCCATGGCAAAACGTCTTTAGCGACAAGGCATTGCAGACGCTGATCGCCGAGAGCCTGGCGAACAATAACGACCTGCGGGTCGCCGTGGCGCGAATCCAACAGGCCCGCGCCCTGGTCGACATCGCGCGCTCGGAAGGAATACCGCAGTTTGGCTATCAGGGAACTGCGGAGGGAGGCAGAGGTGCCTCTCCGGAAAACGAAACCGTGCGGCCTGTGACATTTGGAAATTTCAACGGTCTGCTCACCGCAGCCTGGGAGCTGGACATCTGGGGACGGATACGCCGCACCAACGAAGCCGCGCAGGCAAATCTTCTTGGCCAGGTGGATATACGTCGTGGCGTCATGCTGACTTTGGTGGGCGATATCGCCGCGAACTATTTTCGGTTGATCGAACTGGACCAGGAACTGGCGATCGCGCGGGAAAGCGCGCAAGTCTATAAACGCACGCTCGACCTTTTCACGTTGCGTTTCGAGGCCGGCAGGGACAGCAAACTGCCCGTCGAACGTGCGCAATCGGCCTATGATTTCAGCATAGCGGCCGTTCACGACCTGACCCGCCAAATCAGCCAACTGGAAAATGCCATCAGCATACTGGTCGGCGCATATCCGAAAGCTATTCCGCGGGGAACGCCGCTCGACGCTCAAGCCATCCCGGAAACTCCTCTCGGTTCAACAACCGCCTTGCTCCAACGCCGGCCCGACATTCTGGAAGCGGAGCAGAAGATGATAGCAGCCAATGCGGAGATCGGCGTTGCCGCGGCCAATTTCTTTCCAAAGATCGGTTTGTCGGCTTTCGTGGGCGGTCAGGGGATCAGCGTGGCCGGCACCACGACCGGCTTCGGTGTCTGGGGTGCCGCGCTTGATTTGGCAGGGCCGATATTTTCCGGCGGCCGGTTGGAAGGAATTTATCAACAGCGCCAAGCATTTTGGGACGAGACAGTCGCACAATATAAGCAGAAAATCCTGGTTGCATTTCGCGAAACGTCCGATGCGCTGGTAGCGCGGCAAACGCTGGTTTCACGGGAAGCTGCGCTTCAAAGCCAGGTTCGGGCGCTACAACACGCGGCTGATCTTGCATTGGATCGGTATCGCTCAGGACGGGCGAGCTATTTCGAGATCCTGGAAGCGCAGCAGCAGCTGTTCCCGGCCAAGAGCACATTGGCCCAGACCAGGCGCGATCAGCTCGTTGCGGTGGTCAACTTGTACAAAGCGCTCGGGGGCGGTTGGACTCCTGACGAACAACCGCAGCAAACCGCTGCCCTCATGCCTGTATCTGACCCTTCGGGAGGAGAAAAACCATGACGACCCCATCCGGTGCGACGGCGCATGGTACCCTCGCCGCTCAAGACCTGCCGCCGACGCAGGATAAGTTTCACCACGAGAAATTCGAGCGTCTTCTCGGAGCAGCGCAGCGTCAGCCGGCGGTGACGACCGCGGTTGTCCATCCATGCGATGATGTTTCCCTAGCCGGGGCGGTCGAAGCGGCAAGACTCAAGCTCATCGTTCCCATTCTCGTGGGACCCTTGGCGCGCATTCAGCAGGTAGCCGCCGAAGCCGCCCTTGACATCGGCGCATTTGAAATCGTCGATGCCGCCCACAGCCATGACGCTGCCGCGAAAGCCGTCCAACTGGTCCGTTCCGGTCGCGCTGAGGCGCTGATGAAAGGCAGCCTGCATACCGACGAGCTTCTGGGCGCCGTCATTGCGCGTGAAACGGGACTTCGCACCGCACGCCGCGTCAGCCATTGCTTTATCATGGACGTTCCCGGTCAACCCAATGCGTTGATCATTTCCGATGCCGCCGTGAATATAGCGCCCACTCTGGAAGACAAGGTCGATATCGTGCAGAACGCGATCGACCTCGCGCATATATTGGGCGGATCGCAAGTCCGTGTTGCGATTCTCAGCGCGGCCGAAACCGTCAATCCAAGAATACCATCGACACTCGAAGCGGCGGCTTTGTGCAAGATGGCGGATCGGGGCCAGATCACCGGGGCGCTGCTTGACGGCCCGCTTGCGCTTGACAATGCGTTGAGTCCTGAAGCGGCCGTGGTGAAGAAGATTGCCTCGCCCGTCGCGGGCAAGGCGAATGTGCTGATCGTGCCGGATCTTGAGGCAGGAAACATGCTCGCCAAGAGCCTGTCCTTCATGGCCGGAGCAGACGGTGCCGGCGTGGTGCTGGGAGCCCGGGTTCCAATCGCGCTTACCAGCCGCGCTGACGTCTTGCTGACCCGGCTTGCATCCTGCGCAGTGATGGTCCTGATTGTGGCCGCGCGACGAGCCAGTATTGGGCTTGGCTGACGATCAGTCCCGGCCTTTGACAATGACGCAGAACCGGCGCGGCAGCTTTTGGAAAAACATTTGATCCATGCGCGGATGTATAGCAGTTATCAATGCCGGCTCATCAAGCATCAAATTCGCGATTTATGGCGGTGATCGCTATCAATCGCTGATGTTTCGCGGGCAAATCGAACAGATCGGCTTATCGCCCCATCTGCATGTCGCCAATGCAAGCAACAAGACCGTCGTTGACCGGCATTGGCGCGCGCAGGAGATCAATCACCGCGCGGCTACGCGGGAACTCTTAAGGACGGCCATCGCTTTGATTGGCGATGTGCCGGTGGTTGGGATTGGGCATCGCGTCGTACACGGCGGCCTGCACTATACCGCCCCCGTTCGAATCGACAGCAGGGTCATGGCTGCTCTGACGGCCTTGGAGCCGCTGGCGCCTTTGCACCAACCTCACAACCTTTCTCCCATTATCGTGATATCGGATCAGGCGCCGCAAATTCCGCAGGTAGCCTGCTTCGATACCGCCTTCCACCGGACACAGGAGACCCTGGCGCAAGTCTTCGCACTTCCCCACAAATTTACCGAAGCGGGCATACGCCGGTATGGCTTTCACGGACTGTCCTATGAATATGTGGTGTCGCGGCTCGGCGAGATTGCCCCGGAACTGACCGAAGCCCGACTCATCATTGCCCATCTGGGCAACGGCGCCAGCCTGTGCGCCGTGCATCATGGTCATAGTGTGGCGAGCACGATGGGATTCACCGCCGTAGACGGCTTGATGATGGGAACGCGCTGCGGCGCGATCGACCCTGGCGTCATTCTATACCTGATGGACGCCTATGGCATGGATTCTCGCGCCATTGAGACTCTCATTTACCGTCAGTCTGGCTTGTTGGGTGTATCGGGTGTCTCATCCGACATGCGGCAATTGAGAGCATCGTCAGAACCCCGGGCAGCCGAGGCAATCGCATTGTTCACATACCGCATCGCACGGGAGATAGGTTCGCTCGCCGCGGCGCTTGGTGGATTGGACGCGCTCATTTTCACCGGCGGCATTGGGCAGAATGACGCGGCAACACGCGCCGAGGTCTCAGAGAGATGCCGTTGGCTCGGCCTGGAGTTGGATGGCGGGCGCAACAAGCGCGGCATGACCCACATCAGCACCGATACATCGCGAATATCGGCCTGGGTCGTTTCCACGGATGAGGAACGCATGGTCGCCAATCACACCGCCAAAGTCTTGGGATTGTGAATCTTATGGGAGACCGCAATGACACGAAAAGACAGAGACGCCGTGCGCCCAACATTGACAGGAAAGGAGTATGCAAAGCAGCTTAGAAAACTTCAGGTCGAGCTTTGCTATCTGCAAGAATGGACCAAAGCGACAGGGGCTCGCATCATTCTTCTCTTTGAGGGCCGCGATACCGCAGGAAAAGGCGGTATCATCAAGGCGATCACAGAGAGAGTGAGTGCGCGCATATTCAAAGTCCTTGCCCTGCCCGCGCCAACAGAGCGCGAAAAGAGCCAAATGTTCATTCAACGATACATTCCTCACTTTCCGGCCGCTGGGGAAATCTTGGTTCTGGACCGGAGCTGGTACAATCGGGCGGGTGTCGAATTCGTGATGAAATACTGCACGGAGGCGGAACATCGCCGTTTTCTGGAATTATGCCCTAAGATGGAGAAGTGGATCGTCGAAACCGGCATCATCCTGGTGAAGGTCTGGCTTGAAGTCGGGATGGAGGAACAGGAGCGGCGCTTCAAAGCGCGTATAACCGATCCGCTCCGGCAGTGGAAACTGAGTCCGATGGACCTGGAGTCTTTTGCGCGGTGGTACGATTATTCGAAAGCGCGTGACCTGATGCTGGAAGCCACCGACAGCAGTCATTCACCCTGGCATATTCTGCGTTCAGACAATAAGAAGCTGGCGCGCTTGAACGGGATCGCGCATATCCTATCCTTGATACCCTACAAAAGAATCAAGCGGCCCAAGGCAAAGCTCCCAAAACGCTCGTTCCGCCGCAAGTATGACGACTCATCTTCGCTTATGGGGCGAAGATTTATCCCTGAGCGCTTCTAGCAGATTGAGCCTGTGGCGGACGCGCACCTTCCAACGCCCTTATGATGAGACCTAAGTCCAATAGCTGACGGTCTATTGGGATGCCAGCCTTACGGCAATGAGAAGTCGCCACTGTTTTCACCTTCTTGCAGAGATTTGCGAATACGATGCGCTTGGATCCTTTGGTCACGAGCGACCACAGTTTTTGCAATCACCTTGAGCGCACTGATATCGCAAGCCAGCGGCAACGATCCCCGTATCCAGCTTTCCGCCAGGTATGACTTTTCGACGTCGTTGTAGGCCGGAGGACCAGGGATTGACCCTATGGGAATGAAACAGCCTGGGCCGACAGAAAATGGCGCACAGCACCGCCAAACGCCGGTCATGTTCCTCAAAGGCAAAGTCGCCCTCGTCACCGGCTCAACCTCTGGCATCGGTCTGGCGATCGCCCGCGCCTTTGCCGACAACGGCGCCGACGTCTGCATCAACGGTTTTGGAGACGCGGCCGCCATCGAGGGGGAGCGTAGCGGCATCGAAAAGGACTTCGGCGTCAAGGCGATCTATAGCGGCGCCGACATGAGCAGGGGGGACCAGACCGAAGCCATGGTGGCCGATACCGCCAAACAATTGGGCTCGGTGGACATCCTCGTCAACAACGCCGGCATCCAGTTCGTTTCGCCGGTGGAGGAATTCCCGCCGGAAAAATGGGACCAGATCATCGCCATCAACCTGTCATCCGCCTTCCATGCTACCCGCGCCGCAGTGCCCGGCATGAAGGCGAAGAAATGGGGCCGCATCATCAACACCGCGTCGGCGCATGCGCTGGTCGCCTCACCCTTCAAGTCGGCCTATGTCTCGGCCAAGCACGGCATCGCCGGTTTCACCAAAACCGTCGCGCTGGAGACCGCGACTTTCGGTATTACCTGCAATGCCATCTGCCCGGGCTATGTCTGGACACCCCTGATCGAGAAACAGATCCCCGACACCATGGCGGCGCGAAAGATGACCCGCGAGCAGGTGATCAATGACGTGCTGCTCCTCGCCCAGCCCAGCAAGCAATTTGTCACGGTGGCGGAAATCGCGTCGCTGGCGCTTTATCTGACGGGCGATATGGCGCGCTCCATCACCGGCAGCATCATTTCGATCGATGGAGGATGGACCGCTACCTAGAGCAAGTTGAGACCAGATAGCGTCGACGCATATCGGTTTGGACAATAGTCCAATTGAGAGAAGTACTCCTCCTCGCGATGCTCGGTGCAATACACCCACGGGCGTTACGCAAGGTGACCGGTTGGTGCTCAACAACGCTGATATACGGAACGATTTGTGCCGGTAGCGCCTATATCAATCTATTTGCAGATCGTCATTGGTCTCGTTGTTTTTGGGGCCATATTTGTAACGCTCGAACGCAAGATTCCCCTGAGGCTGCAGACCATCTTTCGTCGTGGCTGGGCAACAGATATCAAGTATTTTGTCATGGGTTGTTTCGCGGGACAATTTTCCACTGCCATCAGCTTGGTCATCGCCCTTTCTATTCACCAGATAACGGGCTCACGGTATGCCCAGATTGCATCCCACCAGCCGGGATGGCTTCAATTTCTTGAGATCCTGCTGATATTCGATTTTGTCGGATACATTGTTCATCGCGCGATGCACGAGATTCCGTGGTTGTGGCGATTTCATCGCATCCATCACAGTTCGCAGGAGATGGATTGGCTCGTAAACGCCCGGGTTCATCCTGTAGACAAGATTCTCTCAGATTGCCTTCAAACCATCCCCACTGTCCTGCTCGGATTCTCTCCGGCCCCCCTTTTGGCGTTCACAATTTTCTTAGGGGTTCAGGGCTTTGCAAATCATGCCAATCTGCGCGTCCATTATGGGCCCCTGCGCTGGATCGTGGTCAGTCCGCAGTTTCACCACTGGCACCACAGCAACAATCCCAACCATCACAACAAGAATTTTGCACCCCATCTCGTCCTATTCGACATGCTGTTCGGTACAGCCCAGCTTCCGCCTTCACATGCCATGCCGGAAACCTATGGCGTCAAGGAACAGATACCGGAAACCTTCTTGAAGCAACTTGTTCACCCTTTCCGCTGACCGGCATATGGGAGCGATTGGCCACTCGCCTAGGCCCACTTCAGGCCGCCATGCCCGCAGGCCGAAGCGGAACACCATTGCCCTAAAGTCTTATAGTGGCCGGCCGCCTATTCTCGTAGATATCGTGAGCCGCCCGGCGTGCCTGTGTGTCAAAGGCGGTGTTATTGATCTTGCTCCTGCGGAACGGTGGCTCCCTGCCACCGGCCTGGGACATATTGTGAGGCTGGATATGACTCTGAGACCACGTTTGTCTGATCCGTACCAGTATTACCTGCCTGTTCGCTGTACGAATTGCGCCGCGACGGGAAAGATTTTTTGGGAGGGATTGGGCGAACAAAGAACCCTAGTACGCTTGTCAAGCGAGTTTTATGAGCGTTTGGGCAGGCTGCCCCCGCATCCAATCGAGATTGTCTGCAGGACATGCGGCACGACCCAACTCGAATGATATCCTGCTAGAGAATCCGAGACGCCGGTTACCCCAACCCTACCCATCGCCGTACCCGGCCAACATCCACATGCAGGAAGTTTGCGTCGGGATAAAAGCCAACGCCGCCCGCTTTCATTGCCAGCGCAACATGGTGGAGCTGATCGAGACTTCTGCCGGGGAGCGTGATATCGACCGCCTCTCCATCCATATGCAGACTGTGCGCGGCCACGCCGGAATCCGCTTGCCGAAGCATGGCGTTGGTTTTTCGCGATCGGTAGCCCGAGTACAGCTCGAAGTGGCAATCTGTATTGAGCTTGCGGCCAATCCGGTGAAGCAGATCCAGAACCTTTGGCGCAATGGGATACACCTCACCGGATCGGTAATCTCTCAGCGCATAGTTGATTTCGGCGAGCGCGCCTGGAATGTATTTTCCCTCGGCCCAATAGGTAGCAGCTTTGATACATTCGCCGGTGTTATAGCAATCAAAGGACAGCGTCCGAGCCCCGGTATCCTTGAGCCCGATAATGGCCGGCGCCGCAATTGCCCGGCTGGCAGCAGAGGACAAAATGGCGGCGCCACCAGAACGCAAGATAGACCGGCGTGAAAGCCCCATGTGCTTCTCCCGATGGAATCATCCTGAATCGGGGAAAGCGTGCCCTTAAGGGTGCAGGGTATCTTCACATTCCGTGCCAATTACGCTTCTGAAACGGACAAGACGCCGCTTGCGGAAACCTTCCGATGGACGGCCACAGCTGCCGCAGTGTTACCCGTCTGGAGGACCGCAAACCCGCAGGAATCAATTCTGTCCTTTCCCGGGAGGGATTTTGGTCAGGGTGCTATCGCGGAGCGCGCGTCTCGGGGAGACTTGCCTGTCCAGCGTTTGAACGCTCGCGAAAAAGCGCCGATCTCCTGGTAGCCCAACAACCATGCTATTTCCGAAATCTGCAAGTCCCGATCAGCAAGATATTGTCTGGCAAGGTGCAATTTCAGATCCTCGAGGACGTCCGTAAAGCTCAGCCCTTCAAACGACAACCGGCGCGCCAAGGTTCGCCTGCTGATCCCCAACCGGGGTGCTATTTCGCCCACCACCGCCTTGCCGTGGGGCAACAAGGGAACAATAGCGTTCTGGACACGGGATTGAAATGAACCGGATTTTCGCGGCTGCTTCGCCAACGCGTCATCGCAGTATTTCACCAGCAGCCTGTTGAGGTAGGGATCTGCTCCGACGACCGGAACTTGCTCAAGATTTCCAGAAAATATGATCTCGTCTACGGACGCGCCATACGTGATATCATCGCCAAACACACTGCTGAATCCGGGATGAGCACGCTTCCTCGTGTGAACGAAGCGTACGCTGCGAGGGATCATCCGTTGACCCGATAATTTACGGCAGACTCGAACAAGCCCCACCATCCAGAATTCAATCTGATGCATGTCATGATGGCGGCTGACGCCGAGATACCGAATCGCCATTTTGTCATGCTTGCCGGGGGAAAATTCTTGAATGATGCCTTCGTTGACAATCCCGCTGTAGCGCGACGCGCGCTTCAGGGCGTCGCTTAAATTCTCCGACGATGACAATACATAGTAGAACAACCCGAGCTCGCGAAGCTCAGCGTGCAGTGCCAGGTTGAAGCCGAGAAACTCATCCTTCAAAGCACGCGCCGCGAGATTCAGAAACGCGATTTGATCCCGAACCTTTAGGCGAATCGCGGGATTCCGTATTTCATCTAGCATCAGGCCCGCCTGGTGCAACAGCGACGCTGCAGGAACCCCAGCCTGCGCCAATCTTTCATATGCAAGGCGCGCAATTCCGCCGCGGGCTGTCGGAAAATGCACCCTTCGGCCGAAGGATGCCTCCTGAATGTTTCCGCTGCTGGACAGCGCACTCATCGCTGGCGCCAGCGGACAAGTGTTTGGCAAACCGTAACAAGACCAGCCAGGGCCGGAACCCTTATCAATCTGTCTCTCGGGACCAGCTTGGGACCACCAAACCCACACGTCCCGGATTCAAAAAGGGAGTCGCCTATGTTCCCTGCTCGGCAGACTATTGTCATTGTGGATGATGATCTGGACATTGGGCGATGTCTGAAGCGCGGATTGGCAACATACGGGTATCACACCGAAATGTTTGGATCGTCCGCGGAATGCTTGAATGCCGTCGTCACGAGTGTAGCGGCATGTTTCGTCATTGACATTCAACTTGGCCATGAGTCCGGAATCGAACTGGCCCGGAAGCTTTCTGACAAAGGCATAAAATCGCCGGTGATACACATGAGTGGAGCGAACAGTGAGGCTGTTCGGCGGGCAGCATTGGCTTCCCGCAGCGCCGCGTTCCTGGACAAGCCATTCTTGATGCCGGAACTGGTTAGGGCAATTGAAAGCGCGACGGGGCGCATATCGACGCCCTGACATGCGTGATGCTTTGTATAGCTCGCATGACGGCCCAGACGCCAAAGTCGGTACTCGGTTCATAGCCGGCAATTTTGCAGATGTGCCAAGCGCGCAATCGTGGACCAAGGTCCAATGCCACTTTCCGGCTGCACACTATACATGGGTGCCTGCCACCACCGGACCCCGGTTCAATACGGAACGCAGACAGAATCGGCATCGAAATTCCCTTTTGGGCCTGGCCTTGGCCAAGCCCGGCAACCTGAGGGCCACAGACTCTTGAAGGACGGGACAAATCTCCTAACCCCTGGCGACGCCAGCCTTTTGCTTTCGGTCGATCGCACCCGCTTATCTTACGAACGAACATTGATGTCATGGATTCGGACAGCGACATCCCTGATTACCTTTGGTTTTAGCATATATAAGTTCTTTCAGCTTCAAGCCGAAAGAGTGGCCACGACGAGTTCGCGCTTGTTAGGACCTAGGGAGTTTGCCATCATGATGATTGCCATCGGTCTGGCATCATTGTTGTTGGCGACCAACCAGCATCGTCGCGAACTCCACGCTTTAAAAGCTGACTACCCCCATGCAAGGGTCCGTCCGTCGATCGCGAGATTGATAGCAGGTCTGATTTCAATACTTGGCGTCACCGCCATTGTTGCAGCGGTGTTTCGTCAGTAACAGTTGCGCCGCCAATCCGCATCGTGGATGGACTTTTCACGCCGGTCTCACGATCGGCGTATCACGGAGTTCAGCCTGCTGCGGGAGCGGCGAACCCGTTGCACCCATCGCGATAGGCGGGCGGCAGGGCCGCGCACGAGCAGATAAGGCACGAAGGCTAGAATCACGCCAATAATCAGCGCTTGTATGGGACGGAATGCGCCCAAAACAATGTATTGATACACCAGATCCACAACAATCGACAGTGCTAGGACGCGACTGGCGGCCTTCAGACCTTCCGGGGTTCTCCCACTGTGTACTGCGGGATTTGTCATGATTGTAGCCAGATAGGGCGTGCGATTCAAATTTGCATCCCTTATCCCATCGCGGATAGCGAGCGCCGACGCCATCAAGGGTTGCAGCAGAAATCTCAGCGCAAGCGGGCCGGTGGTCCGGGAAATCATTTCCGCCCAGAAAACCGCAAAGAGCGCTCGAACGACAGAAAGGCACCACTCAATCATTGCTGAACACCGGGCTTCTTCGGAATTTTCGGATCGACTAACGCATCCTGCGCCGAACCGCACCAGTGTCTTTTGGCCCAAGGACCGGTCCGGAAAACAACAGCGTTGCAGGGATACGATCTGGTTCGGCCGTGCTCGGTGTTGGCCCTAGGTCCAATCGCCGGTCTTGTTCAACATGAGATGATCTCCAAATGAGAAAATCCGGCGCACCATCGATCAAGGCACCATGCTCCCGAATGTTGGGCGCCATTGGCCTGCTTTGTCTTAGTTTTACCGGCTCACCTGGACAGATCTCCGATGCTCCGCAAACCCTGAGCAACGGCCTGACCCGCATTCCAAACACCAAGGTACAGCTGGCATATTTGCGGCCCGGAACAGACCTGACGAAATACAAAACTGTTCATATTCAAACGCTCGTCGTCCCTCCGACGGCACGCGATACCAAGCCTAAAGGGGAACGGCCCCGCATCGGCGAAAGTTACCTATTGCGCGACCAGGATGTTGCAGCCATCCAAAAACTCTACGCTGAAGCTTTTCGCAAGACTTTCGGAAGCGGGGGATTTTCCATGGTCGATGTCCCTCAGGCCGGGACGCTGATAGTCGCGACCCAGGTGACCAACATCACCCTCAAAGCCCCCCTCGAGCATACACGCGGGGGCGGTCAACGCACGACTACTTACTCGGAAGGCGGCGGCTCGATCTCGATTCAAGCCGTGCTTGCGGATGGCGGCACCGGCGAGGTCATCGCCGCAGTCGCGGATTCGAAATATGCGAACGATCTGTGGCAACGTAACACACGCGTCCAGAACATTGCCGACCTTAGCCGCGCATTTTCCGGATGGGCGAGGGCTTTGGCCAAGCGAATGGACGGCTCCGCCTGAACCAGCAGCACCTGCATGAGCCCCTGACTGCTGGAGCGCTAACTGGCGGATGGACGATCAGGCCGGCGGGATCAGGAAAACATAAGGTGTCTCATCCGGGGGGATCGCCGATAGCGGAGCTCAACACCAAGACAAAGATGCTCACGCCGATAATCACAATCGCGATCGCCTTGCTATCCATGACTTACCTCGCCATGCACCGGTCATGGTAGAATTGATAAGGCTTGCTTTGCTGGGTTGGACCGCGCATGGGTGGAATCGCCGAACACCGCGGTCACCGCCGCGCGGGAACATTTCATATGAGATGAACCGGAGCCAAATGACTTTCACACCAGATTTACCAACCGGCCTTGAGATTCAATTGGACCTTCGCCCACCGGCAAGGGAACACCAGACCATCGGCTTTTGCGAGAATGCCGCGACGCGTTCCGGGCGATGATATCTGAAGGCTCAGAACCGGAGGGCCAACTGATCGCTCGCACAGGCACGATGCGGCATTGGTTTCCTGACCCGAGGTGTTCAAGCTACCCGTCCGGCGTCATCAGCGCGGCAGCAAGAGGCTTGTCGCGACCATATGGATCGGCACGGAAGCCCATAGTCCCATCTGAATAGGCCATGGCCGTCTGATAAAGAAGATAGATCGGCACTGGCCTTTCCAGCAAAAGGCGCTGTGTTTGACCGCCCGCGATACTCGCACGCAACTGCTCTATTGTATTTTGTTTCTCGCCGTCGAAAATCATCGCGGAAAGCTCGGTCATTTTTTCAACACGAATACAGCCATTGCTTTCCAACCGCGCATCGGCCTGGAACAGCGCCTTGCCGGGCGTATCGTGCAGGTAGACGCCAAAGCTGTTGGGGGAATCCAGCATCAGTTCGCCCATGGCGTTGCCGGGACCGGGATTTTGGTCGATCAGGTAAGGCATGGTTTTCATTTTGCGCCAGTCGATCGTGCGGCCCTGCGGATCGCCGGCAGGTCCATTGACCAGCATCATGTTATGGTCCACGAGATAGTTTGGGTTCTGGCGCAGCTTCGGAAGAATTTGCGCCTCCGCGATATCTTCCGGCACATGCCAAGGCGGATTTACGACCAGCGAACTCGCCAAAAGGCGCGCGATGGGCGTTTTGCTGCCTAGCCGGCCGACGATAGCGCGGGATTCCAGTTGCACTTCGCCATTCGAGATCATTTTCACCGTTTGATCGGGTACATTGACCAAGACATGGCGGTCCTCGAGCTTTCGCTGCACCCACCGCCAGCGCTCCAAATTGGCAATGATTTGAGCAATTCGTACTTCGAGGGGAACATTGAGCGCCGCCAGTGTCGACTCACTTGCCCTGCCATTCGCGCGTATCCCGTTTCGCAGCTGAAAGCGCATCACCGCATGGCGAACATCGTCGGCCGACGGATTCGGGTTTTCCGCCAACAGAGAATCCTCCTGGGCCAGGCGCGCAATGAGGGCGCGCGAACCTGTGTTGCTGCCGTCCAGCGGGACCTCGCTTTTTCCAGGCACTTTCGGCCAACCTCCATTGCGTTGCCGTAGCCGATATTTCTCCAGCCCATCGAGCAATCCCCGGTACTCCGGTTGTTGCGGCGGCAAATCAGCCAGAAAATGCTCGATCTTTCGGTTTTTCAAAGCGATGTTCAGGGCTGCGACAAACTCGAACCTATGGACCGGCAGTTCTACGTCCTGATATATTTTTGCTGGGCTAAACCGACCCAAACGCACATCGGCTGCGTAGCGCATCAAATCGGTCATCAGGGACAATTCGAACGCCGCCGCTTCGGGACCTGCATTGGGCACCGCGTTCCACCTGCGCACGGTGGCGGAATAATCCTCGGCGCGCAGGCCTTGGGTATCGGCATGACTCAGTGTGGACAGTACAGCTTCGGCGGCGGCGCTGTCGTCACCGGATCCGCTCCATGCGGGAGAAAAATTGCGTGACACATAGAAATCGAACAGCGGATCGGGCGCACCATCCGCAAACTTCGATGAATGCCGCTCGACGAGTGCGGCATGCAGTGCATCCGCAGTACTCATCGGGGGGTGCCGTTCCTGCGCCCAGCTCACGTCGGGACGCAATGCGAGGATTGCTACCATGAGGGCATAACACCGCCAAAGGCGGGACGTACAGATCATACTGGTCACCCTGCTCATACGCGGCCAGGATTTTTTCGTGAGCCACCGCAGGAAGCAGTTGGACCATGGTCTAATTGCCCAAATTGCCCCTCGCAGCTTTAGTTCGTGGGCTTGAATTTCCAGTGTCGAACTTAAAAGGAGTGGCGCATGCGCAAAGTTTTTTTCGGAGCAATTCTTATCGGAGCTTTAGGGTCGTTTACGATGCTGGGGGGATGCGCGTCCGTCGAGAGTGTCGAGGCGGCTCAGAAAGTAGCGGATACGGCGCTGACGACCGCGACCGCGGCACAAGCCTCAGCCAATAACGCCCACCAGGTTGCTGGACAAGCGCTGGCTGGGGCGCAGGCAGCGCAGAGCAGCGCGCAAATGGCCCAGCAGACCGCTGACAAAGCCAATTCCGCCGTGGCCGAGCAAGGCCAGCAAATGGCGGAACTGCAGGCAAAGCAACGGCGTCGCGGCGAACGGGACTGATATCCAATTTCCCCTGGGGTTCCGGCTCTCCCCCTCTGCGGACCCCCGACTTGGCGGCCTGGTGCAAGCCAGGCCGTCACTTTTGTGTGTTCGTGCCGAGAACGACCGCGCGTTCTCCCCGTCTTATGGAGCTCTCCTTGTCGCGCCTTTTTGTTGTCGCACAAAGCAGGTCGGCCCGAATTGGTGTATTGTCGGCCGTGCTGAGCTGCGCGCTTCTGCCTTCTGCTGTCGCGGATCCTCCACTTGCCACTGCATCATCATCTGGCCTGGCCGAGACCCAAGGCGATGAGGCGGATTATCAGGGCTTCTTTAACAACAGCAGTTTTCTGATTGTTCCTATCCCCATTTCCAACCCGACGGTAGGTTCGGGAGGCGGATTGGCGACGGCCATGTTCTTCAAGACCGACAAGGATTCAAAATCATCTTTTATCGGCGCCGGCGGCTTCTACACCGGCAATGGAAGTTGGGGCGCGGCCACGCTCGCAGATGTCTCGTTCGATGAGGGACGCTATCATTCACGAGCGATCACTGGATATGCGAACGTCAATTATGACTTCTATGGAACGCAGGCCACCAACGCCGGGAACCAACGGCATGTGTCACTCAACCAGAGCGGTGGACTTTTCCAGGCCGCTTTGGAAGGCCGCGTCGCGCAGGATTTTTATGTTGGCGGCAAGATGCGTTACCTGACGATCAAGACAAAATTCAAGTCACCTGAAATTTCCGGTGACCTCCTTGACCATGATGGTCCGTTGGCAGGCATCAAGGACAATGTCTTCATCACCGGCCTGACAGCCAGCTATGACACGCGCGACAAGGACTACTCTCCTTCCCAGGGATTCTTGATCCAGGCGGGATTTGACGCGGGATTGAACGATTTCGTCACCCGCGACCCCTTCCTGCGGGCGACGCTGTCCGTCAATCGCTACGACACGATCGCAACCGACCTGGTTCTGGCGTCTCATGGCTCATTTTGCGGAGAAGGAGGCCATGTCCCGATATTCGATCTGTGCCTGTTTGGTTCGCAAAACGACTTGCGCGGATATGCGGTGGGCCGCTACCAGGACAAAACCATGTTCACGATCCAGGAAGAGCTGCGCTGGCGCGCCTTTTGGCGCATCGGCTTCGTGGCATTCGCGGGTCTTGGATCTGTTGCTCCGACGATTGGCCGCTTTGATAAAATCCTCTACAGCGGAGGAGCTGGAATTCGCTTCCTCGCCTCCCGCGAATATGGCGTCAACATCGGAATCGATGGTGTGGTCAACGCGCAAGGTCAGGCAACCTACTACATTCAAGTGGGTGAGGCGTTCTAGGCCTTGGGGTGAGGCATTCTAGGCATTGGACTTTGGTCCAATTGAAAACAAGCGCCTTACAGCGCTTTTGGCCCCATTCAAGAAATTCGCGATACATTGGACTTAGAGGAATGCAAAGACTCGTTTTTCTTGTCGTCCTCCTTGGCTCGATTGTCGTCCTGGTTTTACACGCTGCAGCGGGAGCGCAACGTCAACCTATCCTGCCGCTTCCCACGCCTTGTACGAGCAACGCACGGTCCACGTGCCAACAAGATCAGCCGGTCACAAACGCCATTCTGATTTGCCTGATCACCGAAAGGACAGAGGATGACGGTTGCCGTGATGCCGTTTTCATTGTCGAAATCGCGCACCATTCAAAAGCAAGGCCGAAGTATCGATAAGACCTTAGGTCAATTGAACGCACGCGCATTTATCGCTCTACTGTAGCCGTACGAAGATTTATTTTCGGCCCTCACGCCCCCAACGCACCAAGAGGGTCAAAATCCTTCGATACACAATGCCGGTGGGCCCGGCAGGCCCCAAGCGACCGCATCCGCTTGTTCGGCCGGGCTCACCGGTATTTGCTCGATTGTGTTGAGACACAGTCGCAATTCATAGATGAACAACACTCTCAACCCCTGGCCTGGCAACGCACGTCATGTTGAAGACGGATCGTGAGACAACCCTCTCAGGTTTTTGTTACCGGCATCACGATCTTTTCCTTGGCATCACGGCTATGGGATCAAAGACCAATGGAGCAACGCAATTCTTGTCGTCAGTATTCCGGGAATGTGACCAGTGTCATGCTATGTGACCATGCGATGTGACTAGCCTGATCAGAGAATGTCTGAGAATAACAAAGCGACTGTGAATCCGTACACAGAAGATATATACAATGTCCACAGGGCTGTACGATCAACCTTTCCCGCAAGATACGGAGACCCACAAGGCAGGGTGTTCTGGGTGAGTGCCAATGATGCTTGGGGCTGTCTTGGAATCCGAAATGCTGCAGCGACAGCACATTGAATCTGCGCTGAAGTCTGTTTTTTCACCGGCCACAGCTTTGAAAGTATCGGCCACCACCAAGTTTTTCGGCGCCCTGCGTCAGGGTCGTGGCGCGCTGGCTCTGGTCGCCTGGATTGCCGTCCCTGCATCCGCCCTGATCACTTTCATGCTAGCAATGGCCGCATTGGGCATGGCTGGACCGGACATCCTGTCGTTCACCCGCAATCATCGCCTGCTGGCGGCGGCTCTGTTCCTTGGCGCACAACTCATCCTTGCCTTGACGGTCGCCGCATACGCAATCCGAAACAGCGAGCTAGCGGATCGTCTGGCGAAAATTGGATCCCAGATATCGTCCACAATCGAGACAGCCGAGGTCGGACTGTGGTGTTGGAATGCCCAAACGCAACAGCTTGAACTCACCGATATGACCAAAGAGATTTTAGCGCTCAACCCGGCAGCGGAGTATGACTCGGCCAACCTCATGGCCCTGGTAAATGCGGACGATCTGACAGCAACGCGGCATGCCATCCGCGCCGAATGCAAGTCCGGCAGGCCATTCGATGTCACCTTCCGCCTGATCCCTAAGGAAGGAGAGCCGGTGCGCTCGCTGCGTTGCCGAGGCCGTTCGCAAATCGATGAGAATGGTCACACAACATGCATCAGCGGAACACTGGTCGATGTCAGCGAACGCGTGGCCATGCAATCGGAGATTGAACAGCAATGGAAAACCATAATTCATCTCTCCCGCGTTGGAGCGGTGGGCAAGCTGTCCGGCGCTCTTGCGCATGAGCTGAGCCAGCCCCTGACAGCGATCATGAACAATGCCCACGCGATTGAACGCATGCTGAACCAAACGCCGGTCAACCTACCGGAGTTACGGAATGCCGTTTCCGACATCATAGAAGACGATTCCCGGGTTCGTGACGTCATTCGGCATTTGCGTTCCCTGCTAAGAAAGGACAGTTCCGGTTTTGACCGCGTGGATATGACGCTCTTGATCCACAAAGTACTGGGGCTGGTCCGTAGGGAACTGGCGCTTCATCGGATTAAGGTGGTCGTCAAAATCGCGCCTGATGTCCCACCGGTCTGGGGAGACGACGTGCAGTTGCAGCAGCTTCTGCTCAACCTGACCACGAACGCCATTGACGCCATGGCAACCAGCCAAACGCCGGGCGGCGCGCTCACCATCACGGCCTATGGCGCGGTCAAGGCCCCGGATGTCATATTTCACCTGTGTATCGCTGACACCGGCAATGGGCTGCCCTCCACGGCGCCGGAAAGTGTGTTCGATGCTTTCTATTCCACCAAGGATGAGGGCCTGGGCCTGGGCCTTTCGATCTGCCAGGCCATCGTGAGTGGTCATCAGGGTACGATCAAGGCTCAGAACAATGGTGAGGGTGGCGCGACCTTCCATATCACATTGCCTATCGTGTCCGAGAAGCTTGCATGACCAGGCCTGCGCAAATACCGGCACAGGTACCGGCACAAATACCGGCTCAAATATATGTCGTCGACGATGATCTCCATATCCTGTCTGCGTTGAGGCGCCTGCTTGAGACAGCCGGATACCAGGTGTTGACCTACGATTCTCCCGGCGAATTTCTTGCCAATCACAATAACGCGCTTCCGGGCTGCGTGCTGTTGGATATCGGCATGACCGAACTGAGTGGCCTGGAGACGCAGCAACGAATGCTGGACCTTGGGGTCTCTCGCCCGATAATTTTTATCACCGGCTTCGACGATGCTCGAACCGGGGTGGACGCCATGAAGGGCGGCGCGTACGACTATCTGCTCAAGCCCTTTTCGGAAACGGTTTTGCTCTCGACTATCGAGGCCGCCATATTGTCGGATGTATCGGCGCGTCGCGAGCGCGAGGATATCACGCATTTGTCGAAACGATGGAGCAGTCTGACGATTCGCGAACGGGAAGTTATGTCGCAGATCATCCGGGGCCGCCTCAACAAACAGATAGCCAGCGACCTGAACATAGTGGAGAAAACCGTAAAGGTTCACCGCGGGCGCGTGATGGAAAAAATGGGTGTGAGGTCGGTGGCCGGCCTCGTGCACATCGCGGAGAAATTGCGCCGTTCCGGTTGCGGGGAGTTTTTGCCCCACGATCATCGTTAGTTACAAAAAGCCAATTTGCGCCATGCGGTGGATGTGCTACGCGCGTCCTGGATAAAAAGTGCTGCGCATAATGGCTATGTCACCGCGGACTATCGCAATCGTCGACGATGATCTGTCGGTCCGTCGCGCTGTCAGCCGGTTGCTCAAGACCGCGGGAATGAACACGATTTGCTATCCTTCCGGCTTGATGTTTCTGAATCGTTTCAAGCGCGATAGGCCGGACTGCGTCTTGCTCGATCTCCAGATGCCGGAAATCTCTGGGATGGACGTTTTGCAGTATTTGGACAACGCCAATATCAGCGTGCCCATTGTCATTGTTTCCGCCCATGGCTGGCATAAATCCTCGGAGGCCTGTATGGCGGCGGGTGCTCTCACCTATCTGCCCAAACCTTTGGACGCGGACCAACTCCTCCGCGCGGTTTGTTGGGCGATCAAGGGGTTCGCCACCAGCCATTAGAGCAAGTTGGGACCAGATGGAATCAACTTGCTCTAGGACCAAGGCCCAATAGAGCCGGCGGGTACAGCGACCATACCATGTCCGGACCGCAGGGGTCCCGACATGCGCTTAACCTTATTGGCGTTCCTCACCCTGGCAGAATTGGCGCTGCCGACGGCCGCGAACGCCCATCCCGAGGGCTGGTATCTTGGGCTTGGGGGCGGATGGACGTCGCTGGCCCCAGTCAACTACGCCATTGCACCTCCGGCGGCGGTGCCACAGAGCAAAGTGGATTTCGCCGACAGCGGAACATTCGGTGCTTCGGTCGGCTATCGGTTCCAGATCCCGCTGCGGGTGGAAGCGGATTTCGGGTTTGCCGACTATCGCGCCAATTTCCTGCCTCTCACAGGATTGTCGGGATCTGCTGTCAGCGGCGGCATCTCCACCGCAAGCTTTATCACAAGCGCCGTCTATGACATTCCCTTGTGGCGCCAATTTTCGGTTTCACTTGGATTCGGTCTCGGCGCCGCGGAGCTGGATCCCACCATACGCGATCCACTGGGCACACGCATCAATGATCCACAAATGGCGTTCACCTGGCGCGTGATCGGCGGCTTCACTGTCGCACTCAGTGATAATCTGGAATTTCAGGTTGACTACCGATACCAGGAAATCGGCGGCTCCAGCCACACTGCTTTCTCAAACGCAGTCTCTCCAGTCAATCTCGGCATCAAGCATGTGCAATCGGCCTTGGCCAGTCTTCACTGGTATGTGGACATTCCATGATCAACCAAAGGGAGCCAGCAGCATATGGGTATCGAATTTTGCATTTGGTGGTGGCAACTATACCGGCAGAAGATGAAACAGAAGCGCCGCCAGCCGGCCGAAGCGCAGGCCCAGGAATCGCGCAGCATTCCGCGAAAGCCGAATGCAACTGAGGATGCGCAGCCCGTACGTTAGCGGTTTCGCGCCCGCCGTCACGCCACGCCCCTCGCCTTGGGTACAGAGCCCGGCATGGGATGGCATGTGGATCCTCAGCGCGCTGTGGCTTGCGCCGCTGGCTCTATTGCTGGCCGCCGGCCATCCCGATCCAGGATCTGGTCCTCTGGACGCACTCTATTTTGCCATCACCGCCCTATTCTGGATCGGTCATCGTTTGGGAAGCGCCTGGCTGGCCTATGCCACGGAAGCCTACCGGCCACTGCTGCGCGCCGCGCCGGTACGATTTCTTCTCCTTCCCTTTCTGGTCACCGCGGCTTGTTTCGCTATTCTTTTGCCCCCCGACACAGCACTGCCCTTCACGCGCACCGAACGCTTTATCTTTCTTGCGCTCCTGGACTATGCCGCTTCGACCTATCATTTTGGGGCGCAGCATTTCGGCGTGCTCTCGCTCTACCGGGCAAGAGCCGGACAGACGGCCGATCCCAGAGCGCGTCGGCGGGACCGGCTGTTCGGCCTCGGCGTGGGCGGGGTGCTGGTCTTTCTGGCGGACGCGCTTGTAGGCGCCGCCGCCTATCAGCAACTCTGGCTCGACCGCTGGATTCCAGCCTGGTTTGCACCGGCCCTGGAACCGATCCGCGGCGGCGCCACGCTGCTGTTGTGCGCGGCGACCGCCGCTATGCTGACAGCCGAGTTGCGCGCACGGCATCGATCATTGCCCCGGATCCTGTACATTCTCGGGCTGGCGCTGATGGTCCTCATCGCCCTGCAGACGCGAAGCCTTTTTCTTTTTGTGGTGATCTGGACTTCACAGCACTGGATCGTGGCATCTGGCCTCACGAGCCGGGTGCCACGGCTTGAGCCTTCGCCGGCCAAAGGATGCCTACGCCGCGCCTTCCATGCGGTGAATTCTCGCGGTTGGGCGCTGATGCTGCTGGTCATGCTGGTCTCGATCCTTTTTCTTCCTTTGTTCGAGGTGGAAGCAAACTGGCCGGACACCTCATTATACTACAGCGACCGCATTTTTGGTGATATCGCGGCCGCCTTGCGGACATCTTCTCTTGTTCCAGCTCTGCTGGCCCTGGGCTTTGCAAGCGGGTTTGTTCATTACATGCTTGATCGCAGCGTTTACCGCCTTTCGGATCCTCAGGTCCGTTTGGCGGCGCGCGGGCTCTTGGCCGCATAGGGGCGCCAATCGATCTGATCTATCGGTCCTTGGTCCAATGGCGATTCACCTTGCACACCTGCAGAATGCTGCTTTGCAAGAGCGAGAGTCCATCATGGAGCGCACCAACATTCCGCGTTTTATCCTTTACTTTTTTCTGATTGGCGCGACGTTCGGCATTTTTCTTTTCCCGGCCCTGGGCCAGACGCCGGTACAAACCAGTTCCACCCCTGCATCCGCCGCTGCCGCGCCGGGACAATTTGAGGCCCTTGCCGCACCCATCGCGCTCTATCCGGATCAGTTGCTGGCGAAAATATTGATCGCATCCACCTACCCCATGGAGATTGTCGAGGCCGCGCGCTGGCGCCAGCAGAACAAGGGCCTCAGCGGAGCGGCCCTGGACAGCGCGCTGGCCAGTCAAACCTGGGACGATAGCGTCAAGGATCTGACACGTGTGCCCGAGGTGCTTGACATGATGGACAAGCAGATCAGCTGGACACAACAGCTGGGAGATGCGGTCCTTTCCGACCAGGCGGGGATGCTCAAGGCGGTCCAACGGCTGCGCGCCAAGGCACAGTCAAATGGCACATTGACCGACACAGCGCAGCAGAAAGTGGTCACCGAGAACCAGACCATCATTATCCAGCCGGCGGAGCCGGAGAAGGTCTATGTCCCATACTATGACTCGTCGTCCATCTACGGTCCATGGGACTATGGCTATCCGGCCTATTCCTGGCCTCCACCTTATGGATACGGCTATGGCGTCGGACTGGGCTTTGTCGCGGGCGCCGTGATCGGCGCCGCCTTCTGGAACAACAACTGCAACTGGGGCGGCGGCAATCTGATGGTGAACAATTTCAACAACTTCAACAACATTAACAATATCCGCGGCGGTCAAAACTGGCGGCACGATGTCAATCACAGACGTGGCGCGAACTACGGCAACGCCCAACTGCGAGACCGTTATGGCCGCGGAACGCTGGCGGGCGCGAACGGGCGCCGCGAATTTCGCGGTTTCGACAGTGCTGGCCTGGGCAACGGGATTGGTGACCGCAACGGGCTGGGCAATCGCGGCGGCATTGGGGATCGCGGCAGCATTGGCGATCGCGGCGGCCTCGCCAATCGGGATGGCCTAGGCAATCGGGGCAGCCTGGGCAGCAGTGGCGGTTTCGCAAGCGGCAGCCTTGGCAGCAATCGCGGTAGCTTCTCCAATACATCCTTCAACCGCAGTTTCGACGGTCTGGGGAGCGGCAGCCAGACAAGAAGCTTTGGCAGCCGTGGCAGTTCCTCGCTCGGAAGCGCTCGTGCGTCCGGATTCCGCGGCGGCGGCGGCGGGTTCCGCGGCGGCGGCGGCGGCAGAAGGCGATAGACACAGGAGATTTCGACATGAACAGTTTGCGTCACCTTCTTTTTTCAACCGTCATCGCGATGGGCATGGGTGCCGGCGTTGCCGCGGCCCAGAAAATGTCGGGTACCGTTTTTCCATCCGCGTCTGAAGGCGTGGACCGGTTTGTCGCGGCCGGACGGGCCAAGGACATGGCGACGCTGGACAAGATATTGGGCCAGGATGGTCACGATATTTTGCATTCCGGTGATGTTCAGGCCGACCGGAATGCCCTGGAACGATTCATCACCGCCTATGACGCACGCCACAAACTTGTCCAAGACAGCCCCACGCGTTCCACGCTCGTCGTAGGCAAGGATGATTGGCCGATGCCCATCCCCTTGGTGAAAAGGGCGGACGGCTGGCGCTTCGATACCGCGGCGGGACGTGTGGAGTTGCTGGCCCGCCGCATCGGGCGCAATGAGCTGGCCACGATCCAAGCCTGCAAGGCGTTCGTGGACGCCCAGCGCGAATATGCCGCGACCGATCGCGGCGATGGGCTGCTGGACTACGCCCAACGCTTTATCAGCACGCCAGGAAAACAGGACGGTCTTTACTGGCCCGCCAAGCCAGGCGAGCCCATGAGCCCCTTGGGTCCCCTGTTCGTCAAGGCGCAAGCAGCCGGCTACGCCCCACGCGCGAAGAACACACCGCAGCCGTTCAACGGCTATTACTTCCGCATTCTCACGGGCCAGGGCACCGCCGCCAAGGGCGGCGCCTACAGTTATCTGGCGCATGGCAAACTGATGGGCGGCTTCGCCCTGGTCGCTTCCCCAGCGACCTACGGCGTTTCCGGCGTGATGACCTTCATCGTCAACCAGGATGGCGATGTCTTTCAAAAAGATTTGGGGCCGAACACCGTCACCGCCGCGGCACAGATCAAGACTTTCGATCCGGGACCCGGCTGGAAAAAAGTCTGATATGCCGCCGGCAAGCCCGGCCGGCCTTGCGGGCTTTTCGTCGGGTCAGCTATTTGCCCAGGATTCCATCCAACCTTGCCAACGCGCGGGCCGTGGCGTCCTTAACGCAATCCGTATCTTGGACCGGCACATAGATGGAGCGCGGGAAACGACGGTCAAGCTCGTTGCAACCCTGCACCGCCGCCTCCTTGAGCCTTTGTCTCATAACAGCGACATCGGCTTCTTTCGACAGATTGAGGTCAGCATAGCTGACATCCTGTTCAACGCTGATCCGTCCGATCTGCATCTGTCGGGACAGTGAGCGCGTCAACACCTGCTGGCGAATGGTATAGGGACTCGTCACCGTCACCTTTTCATCGGATTCGGCAGCAGCCAAAACCGAAGCCGATCCGGCGCCAATGGTTCCCAGGTTCAGCACAAGTAGCATTCCGCAAAAACCGCGCAGCGTCTTAGTCATTCTTACCTCCAAGCTTGCCGTTTCCAGCCAGGCTTGGTTCAATGTCACGTCAACCTACCTGGCACATTTGGAACGCCCGAGTTTGGAAGTCTGTCCGGTACCGCGCAGTTAGCCATTGGTCCAACTCGACCTGGTGGAAACCGAGCCATTGAATCGAAGAAATACTCGACGCGACCGGCTTTATTGTACAGGCCCAACAGCGGAACGAGAGAGGCGCTCGAATGATGCCGGCATTGATGGATTAGCCGTTTCTTCGTCCCATCCGGATCCAACAGGATGACTGCCATTGTTGAATGAGCAATATCGGATTGGTTGCCCAGGTATCGATATGGCACGTGCGGTGCTCACGTGATCGAGGGCTGGGATGATATGAACGATGTGGAGCGGCGTGACGCCATATGGGGTTTGCGCGACGGGAGCGCATCGCACATGAACAGGCTACGCCGCGAAATGTTTGAGGGTATAAAGGCTTTTCTCCGCGACGGCCGGCGGTATGCCAGTCTCATCAAGCCTATGCCGGAATCCAATGTTGTGAATCTGAGCAGCTACTCCGTGGTACTTGCACCCACTTCGTTGCGGACAGGTGACGCGCGCAATTGATGCTTCTACGCGTTTCCGGCGGCAGCGGCCAACTTGACCAACTTCAATGCCAATCGCATCCAGCCGGACGAGAGTCTTGGTTCGCCGCGCAATTTTCCGAAAAAATCGATTCCGATTTTCGCCGATCGCGCTTTAGCGCGCCGCCACAACCACCGCTCCATTCAACAGCTCCTTTGCGTAGGAGAGCTGAAAGTCGTCATAGGTCTTTCCCGGAGCCGGCTTGATCGGGCGGGCGTCGGCTCGCCTGGCAAGCGCGTCCTGCCCTGGCAGGTGCTTGCGCAGATTGGCTTCCTTGGACACAGCGGCCTCATCGCCCTGGGCCACTTGGATATCCGGGGTGATGCCCTGGGCCTGAATGGAATGGCCCGACGGGGTATAATAGCGCCCGGTGGTCAGATGCAGCGCGCCAAGCCCCACGCCCAGTGGAATATTGGTCTGCACCGAGCCCTTGCCGTAGCTGGTCATACCGATGACGGTGGCGCGCTTGTTGTCCTGCAGCGCGCCCGAAACGATTTCCGCGGCGCTTGCCGTGCCGCCATTGATCAGGACGACGATCGGCCTGCCATCGGTAATGTCACCGTCCTTGGCGCTGTAGCGCTGGATATTTTCCGCACGCCGACCGCGGATCGAGACGATTTCGCCGGACTCCAGCAGATCGTCCGACACCCGGACTGCTTGATTGACCAATCCGCCGGGATTGTCGCGCAAGTCCAGCACATAACCCTTCAGGGCCGGGCCGATTTGCTTCTTGAGATCGCGCACCGCTTTCTCGAACCCTTCGCCGGTTTTTTCATTGAACCCCGGAACACGCACATAAGCGATATTGCGCTCGCGCCGCCAGGTGACCGCATCCACGGAAACGATGGCGCGCACCAGGGATACGTCGAACGGTTTCTTCTCGCCTTCGCGCAGAATAGTCAGAGTGACGCTGCTGCCGGCAGGACCGCGCATCTTGTCGATGGCTTCGTTGAAGTCCGTGCCATCGACGGACACACCGTCGATGGCCGAAATCCTGTCATCGGCCTTTATGCCGGCCTTGGCCCCGGGCGCGCCGTCCTTGGGCGATACCACCTTGATCAGCCCGTCATCCGGCTCCATCACCAGACCGACACCGCCGAACTCGCCTTTGGTGGTGGTCAGCGCATTGCTATAGGACTTGGCGTCCAGGTAACTGGAATGGGGATCAAGGCCGGACACCATGCCCTGGATGGCACCATCGATCAGCTCGCTGTCCTCGGTGGGCCGCACATAGCTGGCGCGCACCCGCGCCATAGCCTGCTGGAACAAACTTAGTTGGCCACTGGCCGGCATGACAGGGACGGCCGCGGCTTGATTTTCAGCCTTTACCTGATTTGCATCCTTGGCAGACCCTATATCCTTGATCCCAGACAGCCCGGCACATCCCGTGACAAGGCCGCCCATCAGAAAAACGCTCGCTAACGCAGATTTTTTCATGTCCTGTTTGCCCCCCGCAAGGCGCGCGCTACCCGTCCCCACAAGCGGAAATGGTACATGTGTCCGGCCACATAGGCGCGATCTGCCCGATGCGATGCCTCCGGCCAAGATGTCTCAGGAAATTGCTTTCGCAATTGGGCCGCAGCGTGCCAGACCGCCGCTTCACTGACGCGAGGAATTGCCGGGTCGCGCAGCCGATATGTTGCTGTCAATGCCTTCAACATTGCCTGGATCTCCTAAGCTGGTTCATCTTTCGGGATTCGGCAATCCATCCGCCAAAGTCCGCAAAGGGTTCACGAAGAGTCCACATGCGCACATCATTCGAACCGTCCCGTGCGCCGGTATTTGGCTCTTTAAGACACAAGCACTGCGCGTCTCTACAGAAGTCCTATCGGTCCGTCGGCTCTAACTTAGGCAATCGCGCGTCCGGCTGCATTGTCCAAACGCGCCAATTGGTAATCAAAGCGTGCCACGATAGGCATCAAACCGCGCGATAATTCAAAAGACGACCGTTTGTGATCAAATGCGGCCACCTTGTTGCAGGAATGCGCTCGGATATGAAGTTCAGGCCCAAGCCTTGCGCGCGGCTGTGAGGCTATGATGCTAAGAGGAACGCGCTTGAACAAAAGGGCCCCCGTCGGCCGGATCCAGAATGGCTGCAGCTCTTTGCTACCCCAAGGAGGGCCTGCTGCGAATGTCCGCCTGCGGCTGGAGTTTGGAACTCCAAGGTCTTGCCTACTTGGCTGCGGCGGTATCGTTGTCGACGAATAGTGTTGCTTGGTTGGAGTCACGCCTTTTCGACCCACTGCTGCTGCAGCGACTGCCAAGTCAAGGATCGACGTCGCCTTCGCCCCAGATCAGACCAAATGGATTGGACCAGGGGTCGCTAAACAGTAGGCGCCTGTGGTTCACAGGCGCCTACTGTATCTGCATGCTGAATCGAAAGCGCCAGCGAGAGCAAGTTGGGACCAGATGGAATCAACTGCGTTGGGTTGCGGCGGGGCGATCCGCCAGGGTCGGTAGCGACAGCGTACCGACGTGCGAAGGGCGTATCGGCAATACGGTCGAGCACGGCGACGCCGCGGGCGCCCGCCGCAACCCAACCCGAAGGGCCGGGGTCTTTTGTGTCGTGGGTGCGTCCCTCCGGTCCGCGCGAAGCGCGGCCGGAGGGTAAACTCCAGGCTTGCCCGTATTCCCGATACGGGCTGCGCCTTTCTCCTGCTCACGCCACAAAATCCCTCCGGCGCAGTGGCTCCATCTGGTCCCAACTTGCTCTAGTTTCTGGCAAGCATGCGGTACCGGCCGGCCATGGCCTCAACACGCCTCGTAGTTTCAACGCTGGTCGCACGAACACAATTGTTGAACCAGGTTCGATAGAATAGCGACGAGGGGAAAGCCCGCAGCGGACCACAGGCTTTATCAGCGGCCTGATGGACACGAGCCTGCAAAACACGGGTGTCCGAGGGCCTGGAGAGATCCAGATCCCTGAACTGGACGTCAATTGCGGGGGCTGCCTGGGCGGCGGTGACGGTTAGGGCGAAAATGGAAGCGGCTGTGAAGGCACGGAACATGATCGTCTCCTTGGGTTTGGGTGGTACCGATGGCCCGTGGATGCCCGCAGGCACACATGGCTCCGGCCAGAGGTTGCAGCCAGTTCGGCCACGACGAGCAACTCGAGTTTTTACACCTTCGAATGCTCGCCCGTGACTCGGGAAGGATCAGCAACTTGAACAACCAAGTAGATCGCCGGATGACGGGTTGTGTTATTGGCCAAAAGTCCCATCAGGGAATATCCGCGTCAAATTCGCCTCACCGTGGCTAACGGATAGAGGGCCGGAACGCATCGCTTGCGCCAGAACACATAGAGAAGGGAGACCAGCCCGTTTACCAGCAGATACATGAGGATGGCTGGGACCACGAGTTTCTCGGAAGGAAAACTCGAGGCCGCGATCGCGAGAGCGACCGCGGGATGCCGGGACGCCGTGGCAATGGCCAGCACCGTGCGATCCTCGGGGTCTGGCCCGCCCAGAAAGTGCCCGACGGCGAGGCCGACCAGTGCAAAGGCTGCGAACGAAGCCAACGCGCCATCGCCGACCAGAAACCAGACCTTTGGCAGCGCGCCGGGCAGTATTGGCAGTACGCACAAGATGAGCAGGATAGCGGAAAGCTTCGCCAGCGGCCCGGCGGCCTTTTCGGCAAAGCCAGGCCGGAGGTTACGTACCGCTACCCCTGCAATCAACGGTCCCAGAACGGTCACGGCCATCAAAAGTGCAACCTTCGAGACCGGAACCTGCGCCTCGACTCCCCGGACCCTGCCCAGCAGCTCAACGGACAAAGGAACAAACACCAGGGCGATCAGCGATACGGCGACCAAGAGGCCGACGAAGTATTGATCCACGTCCCCCACCCTCACGGCTCTCTTGGGCGCAATGACCTCGACCGGCGAAACTGACAGCGCCGCCAGCGCGAGCCTGATCGGCCCCGGCAGATCGGTTACAGCCAAGACCAGCAAGGCGAACAGCGGCATGACAATGTCGATTGCTAGGATCGATTTGGCGAACCGGCGCGGATGCCTAAAGAGGTAGGTGATCTCGTTCATCGTCGCGTTGAGGCCATGGGCAAAGACGCTCAACGCGATGCTCAGCTTGATGCCGAGCACGATCGCCACCTCCAGTGTCATGGCATACCCGTTTTGCGTTAGCGATTTGCCCTGCGGCGGGCGACACTATCGAACGGGACCTTCGCCGAAATGTTGGACTTCGGTCCAATGTCCGTTTTGCGCCAGAGGCGCAGGTCCCGTGCGTTGCCCGCGATTGCTGCGAGGTTTTTCACAGAATCGGTCCAAAGCGGACTTTGGCCCTCCGAGTACCTCTACGGTATTCTACCGGTGGTCTGATGACAGACGTGTTGCGATCAATGGTCCGGCGAGTATTTGAATTTCGGCGGACATCATAAAGCGGACACCGCAAAAAGGTGCGCAGCCCCGGAACGATCGGACCTTGGGACCCTTAGAACAGCAATCCAGCCAGCTTCTGCACCAGGACTGTAGGCGGTACCGCCGCTAGCAGGATGGGAATGAAGGGCAGCATCGCACCAGCAGCCAGAATGAAAATGTTGCGCATGGCCACAGGCACGATATTGATCGTGCAGGCGTTGGCTGCGACAGAATAGAAATCGACGGTGGCGGAGAAATCGTTTGCCTCCAGCGCTTCGCTCCCCACTTCGCGGTTCAGCCACTTTCTTTCCAACGCGCGCCCGATATAGCGCGCGAGAGCGCCATATTCCCGCAAACCCCGCCACCACGCCTCCATCAGCCTGCCGCTGAAGACCAGAAGTGGGCTGACGAAGAGAACCAGGCAGAGAACATCGAAGCCAGCAATCAGATAACGGAACGAAAACAGCGATGCACCGTCATGGGTAACCCGGTTGGCGACTGTGCCCGCGACAATCGCGCCAAAGGCGCAAGCCAAAACCGAAAAGGACTGGGTCGAAAATCCCAGAAATTTGAGGCCGCCGGCACCGTCCGGATGGGCCGGCATCACACACAGATTCAGCCGCGACACCAGCCATAGAAAACGGGTCCACAGAACCAACCGCCATAACCAGCCCAGCGACAGGATGAACAGGATCGGCGTACTGACCAAAGCGTGCCACAAGCCGGCAGGCGAAATGCCGCCCTGCCCCCCCGCGGCCAGATGATGCCAGGCCGGAAAGATGTGGGCAGGCAACTCCACGAAAATCGTGAGGGCGATTGCCACGCTGATGGTCAGCACGGCGATCTCCAGCCGCAGGGAATCGCGCAACCGGACTGTCGATACCAGAGCATGGTTGAATGAATCGCGATCTTGCGGAGCGATCAGGCCGGTGTCCCGAAAATGCCGGACGATCGCACCCAACTGGGGCAAGCAGATTTTTTCTCCCAACAGCAGAAGCGGCAACGCGACGAGAAAGCGGGCATGCGCCGCATAGTCGGTCAGGAAAGCGCCGACGCTTGCGTCCCCCGACATTGCGCTCTGCAACGCCGTCAGGGCCAGCAATGGTAGCCAGGTCAGGGCGATGGCAATAAGGACACGCAGCGCGAAATGGGGACGGCCCAGCGCCAGGACACCGAGCACTGTCTGCAGCCTGGCGGGCGGGCCACCATCGAACAGATCCGGGCCTCGCGGGCGGGCTGCCACGCCCCTCCAGGAAAGCAGAAGCCGCCAGGAGGAAAACAGGTCAGGCTGGGATGGCCGAAGCCGATGAAATCGCACGGTCCGCCTCAGCCGTGACGTTGCGTGTCCCGGCTGCTGCCATGCCGCCGGCGCCACCAGTGGGTAATCCGGCCAACCGGCCCACGGACAATAAGATAGGGAACGAATGCCAGCAGAATGACGATGGTGATCATCTCCAGGGGCCGGAAGCTTCCGATCACCCAGGCCTGATAAATAATCTCCATCGCGGCGCCCAACAGCAGCACACGCGCCACAGCGCGAACCCCTTCGATCAGCCGGGCTTTTCTGGACAAGGGATCGTGAACAATCGTCCAAAGATAGGGTTTGCGTCCGCTCGCAGCATCCTTATAGCCGTCGCGAAAGGCCAGGATGATTGCGATGGCGGGTTGAAGATAAAAACGGAACGCCAGAGGACCTGAGGGACGAGCGAGAAGTTCATCCCAAAAGCGGATTGCCAGGTCGGCAAGTTGCATTGGGGACCTCTGAATTTCGAATCCGCGCGCGGCGGCCGGCACACCTCTTGTCGCGGGAGTAGAAAAGAAGAAGGGCAAAGGCGGCAATTGCCTCTAAGTCCAACATTGCCTGCAGCGGCAGCAGGCCTGGTAGAAGCGGCACGGAAACACGTCAGAAAACCATTGTGGCGCTGACGGTGATCAGATCGCCGCCGATGGTGTTGGTGTGGGTGACGTCGCGTTCCCACTTGGCGGTGAAGGACACCGGCGTATTGCCCCATTTGGCGGTATAGTTGACCGCCGGTCCCAATCCGAAGCTTTGGGCCTTGAACGGCCCTAGCTTCGCCCCACTGCCGCTGTCATCGCTGAGTTGCTGCACCAGATTGGCGGCAAAGCCGATCTCCCAGTTCGGCGTGATGTGGTTTCCGATCGCCCAGTCCAGATGCAGCAGGTCACCCGACTGATAGTCGGTGGCGTCATTCCTTGTCATGGCGACAAAGGTCAGAGCGCCGGAAACATCCCAGCCGCTGGCGGGATCGAACCAGGTCAGGGCGGCGGCGGGCATGAAGCCGACGACATTGCGCCCGATATTGAACTGTCCCGGCGTGTAGCCGCCGGTCGGAACATAAAGCGAGAAGCTGGTGTTCCAGAACCACTTGCCGTTCTGCCAGCCTACCAGTATCGGCGTGAAGATGGAGTCCGCGAAACCCGAATTGCCGGCCTGGAAGCTGGCGGTGGCGTTGGGCGCGACCAGATTGGCATCAAGGCTGCTGCCGGCCACCGCGATGGCGCCGGCCATGGCATAGCGCCCGCCCAGATATTCGGAATCGGTGACATAGGTGCCGCGCAGGAAGCCGGAGTTCAGATTCACCCCAAGGCCGAATTCCGCCACGCCATTGCGCACCGCCGCGTCGGTCGAGCCGCTGAAATGATAGTAGATGGTGGACAAGTAAATTCCCGGCGCTGGCGGCACCACGCCGGACATGAAATCCGACATGCCCTTGGGATAGATGCTAAAGCCGGTCTCGACCGCACCGGCCGGGCCAGACGCCATCGCGAGAACAGAAACCGCCAGCAGGATGCGTTTCATGGTCACTCCTATTTCGGGAAAAGAAATGTCATGACCAAGCGCAGGCCCCAGCTTGCGCCGTCATGCGGTGGCGATGTTGCCGCGAGCAACGGCGCGACAAGCAAAAAACGCGGCCGTTGAAATCCCGCTCAAGCATGCGCGGATGCTGGCGATAGTCGTGCCGAAATCTCAATTGGACCTTGGTCCAGTTGCAACCTTGTGGGGCTTGATGGGGAAACTCGTTCCAGTATGAATAGCCATCCAACCATCGACGATCTGCTGACTCAGGACCCTTCGGCCGAAGTGGCAGTCATCCCCGCGGTGGATACCAGCGACCCCGGCCGCGCCTCGGTGGAATATTCCCAGCACCGCACCAAGCTCTCCACGCACCGCACCGCGCTTTCCACCCGGCGCACAGAGATGTCATCGCGGCGCACCGGCATGTCATTCCAGCGCTCGCGCCTGAGCGCGGAACGTACCTTGATGAGCGTGATCCGCACCTCGCTGTCGTTGATCAGCTTTGGCTTCACCATCTACCAGTTCCTGGGACGGTTGATGGACGAGAAGCTGTTGAGCGGGGCACCGCATGCGGCGCGCAATTTCGGCCAGGCGCTGGTCTGGCTGGGCGTCGCCATGCTGGTGATCGGTATCGTCTACCACATCCAGTTCATGCTGGGCCTCAGGAAAGTGCGCCGGAGCATGCACGACGAAACACTGATCCGTGCGGAGAGCAAATTTCCCGTTTCCTTCACGCTGCTGGTGGCGGTGCTGCTGCTGGGGATCGGCGTGGTCGCGCTGGCCAGCCTGACCTTCCAGGTCGGGCCATTCCACTAGAAGAACACAAACGAACGGGAAGACATGCAGAGTTTTTCACCCGTCCAGAATAGTTATGGCTTTGTGCACAGATTCCCCACCGAGGAAACAATCCGCAAAGCCGCGATTCCGCGCGCAGACAGCGCTCGCGGCGCATAACGTGTTGGACCTGTGTCCAATCGTTTTGAACCATTCCGGCGCGTTAAAACTCCCCTGCAACCCAAATGGTGTCTCCCATGACCGCCGCCGGCAAGAAGCCCAATATCCTTTTCATCATGAGCGACGATATCGGCTGGTTCAATATCAGCTGCAACAACAATGGCATGATGGGCTATCGCACGCCCAACATCGACCGCATCGCCAAGGAAGGCGCCAATTTCACCGACTTCTACGGCCAGCAAAGCTGCACCGCAGGCCGCGCGGCCTTCATCACCGGTCAGACGCCGATCCGCACCGGCCTGACCAAGGTGGGCATGCCGGGAGCGGCGCTGGGCATCAAGCCGGAAGATCCCACCATCGCGCAATTCCTCAAGAACCTGGGCTATGCCACGGGCCAATTCGGCAAGAACCATCTGGGCGACCGCAATGACCAGCTGCCGACCATGCACGGCTTCGATGAGTTCTTCGGCAACCTCTATCACCTCAATGCCGAGGAGGAACCGGAATATCCCGACTATCCCAAGGACCCGAACTTCCGCAAGAAATTCGGGCCGCGCGGCGTCTTGAAATGCAAGGCGACCGACAAGGACGATACCACGGTCGATCCGGTGTTCGGCAAGGTCGGCAAGCAGGTGATCGAGAATACCGGACCACTCAACCGCAAGCGGATGGAAACGGTGGACGAGGAATTCCTGTCCGCCGCGCTGGACTTCATGGAGCGCAAATCCAAGGACGATGCGCCCTGGTTCTGCTACATGAACACCACCCGCATGCACATCTTCACCCACCTGAAAGCGTCATCGGTGGGCAAGACCGGACAGGGCCTCTATCCCGACGGCATGGTGGAGCTGGACGGCCATGTCGGGCAACTGCTCGACAGGCTGGAGAAGCTGAAAGTCGCCGACAACACCATCGTGGTCTTCACCACCGACAATGGCGCCGAAGTCATGAGCTGGCCGGACGGGGGATCAACACCCTTCCGCGGCGAGAAGGACACCAACTGGGAAGGCGGCTGGCGGGTGCCCTGCGTGATGCGCTGGCCCGGTGTGATCGAGCCTGGCCGGGTGATCAACGACATTTGCTCGCTGCAGGATTTCATCCCGACCTTTGCCGCAGCGGCAGGCGAGCCCGACCTGATTGAGAAGGTCAAGAAGGGCTACAAGATCGGGGATACGACCTTCAAGGTCCATCTCGACGGCTTCAATCTGCTGCCGTTCCTCTCAGGCAAGGAAAAGGAAAGCCCGCGCAAGGGTTTTCTGTACTGGAGTGACGATGGCGATCTGATGGCGCTGCGCTTCAACCAGTATAAGGTCGTCTTCGCCGAACAGAGATCCACGGGACTAGATGTATGGCGCGAGCCGTTATCGCCCTTGCGTGTTCCCAAGATTTTCAATCTGCGCGCCGACCCCTTTGAGCGCGGTGACGAAAGCTTCAAATACGACGACTGGATGGTCGAACACCTGTTCGCGATGTACGCATCGCAGGCGATCATTCAGGAATGGCTTTCCAGTTTCAAGGAATTCCCGCCACGGCAGAAGTCGGCCAGCTTCAGCATCGACCAGATCGTCGAAGCCATGATGCCCAAATCATGAAAAAATCCGTCCCCGGCCGACCGCATCGCGGTGTTCGACAATGACGGCACCCCATGGTGCGAACAGCCGCACCGGCCAGCGCCTGATCAACGGCTGAGGCGGTTCAGCATGCTGAGCGCCTTCGCCATCGAAGCGAAGGGCGTGCTGCACGCTTTGTGATAGTCGCCCGACATGTCGTGCGCATTGCCGCCGAACTCAATCCGCGTCGCCGGCTGGCCCAGGAAAATCGGCTGCTTGCAAGCCTTACAGGACGGGCCTTCAGGCCCACCGCCGAAAAATCCGTCATTGAGATACATAGAACCTCCGCCCCTAGCTCCAGAGTATGTTTGCCGCTGCGGCAAGGAACTTTCACCGGTTGTCGCTCTATCCTCGCAAGCGGCGATGGAACTTTGGTCCAATCGCGCCGTTTGCGCCAGCGCGTTAGCTTTCTATCCCCTAGAAAAGCCCGTAGCGCCGTGATCACGCCTACCTTGCCCGCCCGCGCCCTGGAAAATCCCGCCGCAATGGCCTGGATCGCCGGCGGAAGCTTCCTGATGGGCTCAAATCATCATTATCCGGAGGAAATGCCGGTGCATCCGGTTTCGGTGGACGGTTTCTGGATCGACAGTCATCCGGTGACCAACCAGCAATTCGACCGCTTTGTCAGCGCAACCGGCTATGTGACCTTGGCGGAAAAAGCGCCGCGGGCCGAAGACTATCCCGGCGCCCTCCCAGAGATGCTGAAGGCCGGCTCGATCGTGTTCCGGAAACCGCCCAGGCCTGTCAGCCTGTCCCAGCATCTGGTCTGGTGGCATTATGTGATCGGCGCGGACTGGCGTCATCCCTTGGGGCCCGGCAGCAATTTGGACGGCAAGGCACAGCACCCAGCCGTTCACATCAGCTACGAGGACGCCGAAGCCTTTGCAAACTGGGCGGGCAAGGCCCTGCCTACCGAAGCGGAATGGGAATTGGCCGCACGCGGGGGGCTGGACGGCGCCGACTATGCCTGGGGCGACGTTTTGATGCCCCACGGCCTGATCATGGCCAACACTTGGCAAGGCCAGTTCCCCTGGGAAAACCTCACTTGCCGAGGTTTTGAGGGCACCTCGCCGGTGGGCTTTTTTCCGCCCAATGCTTTTGGCCTTTTCGACATGATCGGCAATGTCTGGGAATGGACCACCGACTGGTATGCGCCCCGCCATGAGGTCGCGCCAACGGAATCATCGGGCTGCTGCGCCGGAATGCAAAAATCGCGCGACGATGCACGCGCGCGCAGCATTGAGCAGGGCGGGTTGCCGATACCCCGCAGGGTGATCAAGGGCGGTTCGTTTCTTTGTGCGCCCAGCTATTGCCGGCGATACCGGCCTGCCGCGCGGATGGCTCAGGCCATCGATAGCGCCGCCTGTCATCTCGGTTTCCGTTGCGTGAAACGGCCGCATAGCTGATGGAAGCGATCTTGCGGGATTGCTCCGCCGTGGTCGCGCAGCTGGTGGAAGCCTTGGCCGTTCTGCTGATCGCCTATGGCGCGGCCGAAGCCTTCGCCAATTCCGTCCGGCACCTCTTTCACCACACCCATGATGCGGGCTGGCGCAAGGCGCTGTTCGTGCGATTCGGGATCTGGCTGCTGCTGGGGCTTCAATTCGCGCTGGCGGCAGACATTGTCCGCAGCGTGATCTCGCCAAGCTGGAACGACATCGGCCAACTGGCCGCGATTGCCCTGATCCGCACTTTCCTCAACTATTTTCTGGAGCGCGACCTTGCGGAGGTCGAAAAAGCCTAGCCGGTTTTTCGGCATGTCTTGGCGAGAAAAAGCGCATTCCCTCTACCTGTGCCGACTGGGGAAGTCCGCTTTTGGCGGCACGAGAAGTCGCCACTGCGTAGCGAAATACCGCGCCGATCGTTGCGCGTGTTTATGCCAGCCCCCAGATCGAACAAGGCGTCAGCCCAAAACGCCTTCAAAAGCTGATGGGCCATTCCACACCAAAATTGACCCTCGACACCTACGGCCACCTGTGGCCGGACGAGCGTGCGGACCGCGCCTGTGCCAGGGCTGTCGAGCAAGCGCTCTAAATGTGACCGGCCAAAGCACCACCAAACTTCACCCAGAACGGGATTAGAAAGGGCTGATTTTCAAAGGAAGATAATGGTGCCAGGGACAGAATCCAAATCAACGACTAGCCAATTGCTTCTATGTGCTTTTCTGAAGACAGATTTTTTCATACCAACCCAGGTCCAACAATTTTCTTGTGAATAAATGTTCAGGTCTGTGCCGACGCATCGCGTCGGGCAAGCCAACTAGAACGGCTTCATCGAGAGCTTCAATGGCCGACTGCGTGCGAGTGCCTCAATGAGCATCTCTTCGCCAACTTGCTGGTGGAAGCCAGGAAGATCGTCGAAGAACGAAGGACCAACTACAGCACTCTTCAGACTGCGCTCGCGCTTTAATGGGCTAACGCCGACAGAATTTGCGGTCCGCCCCGACCAGGGGACAACCAGACAAACTCTCGCCAAAAAACGGGGGCATTACGGGGGCAAGGTCAAATGTTATCGGTCTGGACTGGATTAACCTTTTAAAACAAGGCCCTGTGCTATTTCGTATTAACAATTCGGGGGTTGAATGTAAACGAGAACGACTTACACTCATTTACGAAGCGGTGCTTCGGGGCGAGGGGCTGGAAAGGCCTTATGTCACTCAAGCGCGCGTTAAGGGGGCACTTCTTGGTTTCCAGAGACGAGGCGTCTGCACGCTCGGGAACTGCGACTATTGTTACCCTATCGCTTCTAGTCCTCGGTAGTGCGTTAGCAACTCCATTACTACTTTATCGAAAGCTGACCTGGCGTGGTGCCTACGCCCGAAGGGCTTCTGCTGTGCGTGATATAATTTCTCGCGGACACACAATCCGCGAGGACAGTATGGAAAAATCAGCTAGAGATGAAGACCAAGAGGTTCCGCCCTTCTCTGATGAGCGGCGTAAGAAGCTTTTGGAATTCTTCGAGACGGCCATGAGACGAAGCAGAGATGAAACAGCGCAAATCTTTGCAGATGCTCAAAAGGCACCACTACTTAGACCTAAGGGCGAAAAGATAACTCCTGAGGAGATGGCGAAGGCGACCGGCGCAAAAATCATCGGGCCTGCCTCGAAGCGCAGTCACTAAGCTTAGGAGAGTTTGTAGTTAAGAGGCTCCCGATTTTGGGCCTCTTTTTTTATGGGAATGGAGCTCTGCGCTGGGGGAAATATGTTTGGATTTAAAAAGGGTAGCTATCACCGAGAGGTCGTCAATAAACTCGGCAAATCGGCATTAGCGTTTGAAGAGCGTTTTACGTTCTACGTCACAAACAAAGGTCGGGCGTTAGATGGCAGCACTCGGCAAGTGCTTATCCCAGATTGGAAAAAACATGTCCAAGACATGCAATTTCTTCTTGGCTGCATTAACGGCGGAGCAACGGCGACAGCTCCGGCCGATGGCCTGTACTTCGATACCATTGATGATCAGGCCGTAGAAGTTTGGGAAAAGACCGTCCTCGTCTATTCTTTTATTCAGCGGCAGCCGTTTCGTGAAAATCTTCCGGCGCTGCGAGCACTGATGCACAAATTCGGGCGCGAGACCAATCAAGGTGCAATTTATTTCGAATTTGACGGCTTCGCGTATCAAATAAACGAGCCGTACGACCCGCTCTGAATGTGCATACGGAGGTTGGAATAACGGTCTTCGATGCGCAGTGTGGACTCGCCCGCGCATCTTTCCGTCAGGTCTGTGCCGACGCATCGGCAATGCATAGCGGCGGAAAGCCCGCGCGCTGCCACGGCTCGAAAAGCAGTTGAGGTGCGGGCGTCGTAAGGGCGGAAGTGTTCACGGTCTTGAACAGAAAGGTTGCGTGGTCGCCCGTCTGATTGCCAAGCCGCCCGATGATATCTGCCATACGCGCTTCTCCGGTCGTGAGGGTGAGGACAAGAAAATTGGGCAGCCCCAAATGGGTCTTGTACACCCGATGCGCGATGATCTCACGGTACGCAGCGATCTTCCCCAGGTATGAGGTCTGGTGAGAACTTGAGCGGGCGATTGGCATCGTCCCGCGATCCGCCTCCAGGGCGAAGAAGCGGTATGACTTGATGCCACCTTGCGTATATGCGAGCCCGAATAGGCCATCCGGCACCAGATAGCCGCCAGAAGGCACGGGCAGACGAAACGGTGTCCCAGATGAGCGGGTGGCCTCTGGTGCGCGCCCTACTATCTCCGGCCATGCAATGAATCGAAGGCCTGGAACGGCCCGCACCCCAAGGTCCAGGGACGCCAAAATCTGACAAATCATCAGTGAGTGCCGATACTGCCGGTGAGCGGTCTCGCGCAGAAAGGTTCGCCGGTCGCCAGCCATGATCCCAGCGTCGAACAGGGCACGGGCCGCCCGAGCGCCGGTCTCGTATACGGCAGGGCTATGGCGGGCATCGGCGAAGTCCCATTGCTGGCTGGGCCGGTCCAGGTATCCCTCATGGAAGAGATCGCCTAGCCGTTCCTTGAACCGAGTGCTGGAAACCCCACCGACAAAGGCATGGATGTAGCTCGAACGCAGGTACCGATACCGGTCAAGCAGCTTGAAGATTTCGATGTCACGCGCGGTCAGCTCAAGCCGCTTCCCCGTCTTTGAGCGACACATCCGTGATCGGCGAACGGGCATATCCATGCCGCCGCTGTAGCATTCAGGCTCCGATGCCGGAACGTGCAGCATGCGCCTGTATGTCCATCCATGAGCAGGAATGTTCTGCTTTGGGCAAGCGGACTTTTTGGTACTGACAAATTGTCTTTTCCCAAGACGCGCCCGCCCGTGTTGAGCCACCGGCTGCCGCGCGCTACTATTTTCGCGTCCACTGGGCTCAACCCTGGGGCATCGCGATGCTCCTCTCACGAGGAGATACCGCGATGCGGATACTGTCGAAGCGTCAGCTTAAGGAGCTTGTTCTTTACTCACCGCAACATGTTTCTCGCCTTGAGGCGGCTGGAGCGTTCCCCAAGCGGGTTCAGCTTGGCCAATGCAGGGTCGGATGGATAGAGCAGGAAGTATTGGATTGGCTTCAAGAGCGCATCAAACGCAGAGATCAGGCACTAAACGACTCCCGATGAAGGAGTGCTTGGGCGGAGCGGCAGCTCCGCCCCTTTTTTGAGGGGGATACCGTGGGGGATACGCAGGGCGATACCGTATCGCCATCCACGTTCTATTCCTCGCCATCTCATACCAGCGCATGGCGCTTCACGCCTGCGCTGAACCATCCGGTTGCGTATCCGACTTAGTGGCGTTCGCCATTTTATACGTGGTCCAAAGACATGACATTGTTCCACCACCTAAGGAGATACCATGCAGCTTAAATTAAAGCGTTCGCAGCGCACGGGCGGCGTCATATCGAACAAGCTCTATTTCTGCCTCGATGCGCGCGTAGAACTCACCGCCCAAGAGCGCGCCGACATCGATAAGTACAAGCTCGGCAAACTGGTCATATACAACAGCGAAGCTGCCAAGAAGCACATCGAGGCTGGTACGCGGTCTATGATGACCGGCAGTACGCTCGGCGCAGCCAAAGCGCTCGCGTCCTTCGCGATGGCGAGTTTGAAGCTGAACATAACTATCGAAGGTCTCGCCACCGGAACGCATGTCGAATGCAAAGACATGGACGAGCTGCTTGGTTCTGAAAGTGCCATCATGCAGGCCTGCGAGAACCTAAAGGCCTATCTGGATACGGCCGCAACGTTTGATGGCCGCGAAGTCCTCGTGGACTTCCAGCAGGGGACGCCCCAGCTCGTTGCATGACCGATTGGCTGGACAAACCATCCGTCTTTACCCCCTTCGCCCGCCGGTTTACGGATGAGCACGCGCGCGAACTTGCGGAGCTTCGGGCGCTCTATGATGAGGTTAAGGCTGGTCATGCCGCGTGCCCATACTCGTCGAATGACGCCTTTCGGAGGATTGGCGATGCTATACGTGATGAGCTGCCGGAGATTGACCATCTTCTCTCACCCTTTGCGCGGGCGATAGACCAATGCCTGCGGCTCGAAAAGGTCATCTTCGAGTTTCCAGAAATCCCTTGGGAACGCGCGCCCCTAACCCTCAAGGAGCAAGTGGACCTATCCCGCTTCTTGCGGGCAAAGCAGTACTTTCTAGGGCATCAACAGCGTATCGTGGACGGGTTGGTGGATGGACTGATTAGGATATTCGCCGCTAATGCCAAGGCGCTCCCAAAAGTCGCCGACGCTTCCCCCTTTACCATCCCTCTGATTTGTGCGCTTCCCGATCCGCGAGACTTTATCGAAAAATGCTACGGCACCCTCGACGAAGATAAGTATACCGACATAGGTCTCTTTGCGGACCTGCGAGAGACGCTGTACCGAAACCTATGTGCAATAACCGGTGTGGTCCCCCATACGGAGCATAAAAAGCCCTGGAAGCACCCGAGCGAATGCAGCCTTCCGCTTGAGGAGCTGGTTCGCGCGTATCTCAAGGGCACACCGTTTCTCGATCTCTATATGACGCCGGTCCCCCTAAAGCTGACCCATGAGGATCGCTTCAGCCACATGCATATCGTGGGCGGGAGCGGAGCGGGCAAGACCCAGCTCCTTCAGCACCTCATCCTGCACGATTTGCAGTCCGATGATCCGCCATCACTGGTCATTGTGGATAGCCAGGGCGACCTCATCAACAAACTCTCGCGATTGGCGCTCTTTGATCCCGATACCGGCCCGCTTGCTGATCGTCTTGTATTGATCACGCCAAAGGACATCGAGAACCCGCCAGCGATCAACCTTTTTGCCCTCAATCGGGACCGGCTCGGGGAGTATGACGAAGTCACCAAAGAGCAAGTGACCGCAGGCGTTATCCAAACCTTCGACTATCTCTTTGCGGGTCTTCTTGGTGCGGACCTCACCGCCAAGCAGAGCGTGTTCTTTCGCTTTGTCGCTCGGCTGATGCTCACCCTCCCTGAAACCATGGGGCGCAATGCCACCATCCTCGACATGATTGCCTTGATGGATGATGCGGGGCCGTACACACCGGCCATTGAGAGCCTGCCGCCCATCCAGCGCACGTTTTTCGAGCGAGATTTTGCCAGCAAAACCTTCGCTCAAACCAGGGAACAAATCCGCTACCGGCTCAACGCCATTCTCGAAAATCCGACCCTCGCCCGCCTATTTACGGCACCTGAAACCAAGATCGATTTCTTCGATACCCTAAACAGGGGCGGCATCATCTTGATCGATACCGCCAAGGACTTCCTCAAAGGCTCATCAGATCATCTTGGTCGGCTGCTTATTTCAATGGTGTTGCAGGCAGTTCTTGAGCGTGCGGTTATTCCCGAGCACCAGCGGCGTCCGACGTTCCTGATAGTCGATGAAGCGGCGTCCTATTTCGACAGCAATATAGATGATCTTCTGACCGAGGCTCGAAAATACAAATGTGGTTGTGTGTTCGCCCATCAATTTCTAGATCAGGCCACCTCTGCGCTTCGCGCGTCTTTGGCTGCCAATACCGGTATCAAGATGGCGAGCGGGGTCTCTAGCAGCGATGCCCGCGCGTTGGCACCCGATATGCGTACCACGGCTGACGCTATTCTTGCGCAGACCAGGCTTCAGTTTGCTTGTTATGTTCGCAATGTGACGCAGAGCGCGGTATCGGTGCCTATCGTTGCGGGTGAACTGGAACGGCAACCGAAGCTTGGGCAAGCAGCCTACCTGAAGCTACAGCAGCGGAATCGAGAGAGGGTGTCAGGTCGGGATGGGCAACGAGGTGGGCGAGCTGGCCCATCTATGGGCGGCGGACCAAGTACAAAGGATCAATCTGTTAGTACGCCGGTATCATCGCCGGTCAGTGATCCCACCATGCCGTCGGGGGAGTGGTAACAATGCGACCGTGAGGTCGCGTTACTATCCAGACATACATTTTCGAGCCGCTAGCGCAGTGCGCGAAGCCGATAAAGAGACACATTCTTGTGCGTCGGCTTCCCTAGAAGCTGTAAACGTGCGCCGTTGCTAATCCGGAGCTATTTACCGTCTATTAATGATTCGCAGATCGGCGAATGAGGGCCTGTGGATGAAATAGTAATTTACCATTTCATGGGATACTTGGCTGTGCCAATACGTTTAAGAGCTAGGGTGATATCCCAGCCGGTCGATTGACAGCTTTCAGTTTGGGCGTACCATCAAAGAACCCTCTAGAGATTCGTCTCTAGAGCAAACACTGGCCTCCCTCATAATCGGAAACGGTTATGCTCTTAGGGGGGCCTTTTATTTTTTACTGTTGGAGTCGCCCGCGAAGTCGTTCATGACAAGCGAGCTGAGCAACATCTGATACACACCAAAAGGGAAGCGTTTGCCATTCGGCGGGGAATCCCATCTTGCCGCTATAAATTGTGTTAAATTCATTTATCAACTTTTTGAGGCGGCGGTACCAAGTTGACCTCCCCTGCGAAAGTGGGCTGAGAAGCAAGTGGATGACCGCACAACAGGCATAGAGCCTGTCTCGGTTATCATCTCCTCCGGTAATTTGTGCGGCTTGTTCGTAGGCTCGCGGAAACAAAAAAGTAGAAGACCGACGACGTGCGTCCCAATTCCAAACAGGGCTATGGTGCGCACAGGAGTTTCGCAGGTTTTTCAGCGCATAAAAAATACCGACAAGAACGTGTCTGGGAAGCCCAAAATAGCGGGCGATATTCACAGCAATCTCTGGGCGCAAAATCGAAAAAATATTTGCAAGCGGTCCGAAGGAGGCAGCCTGCAGAACTTCCCAAGCAGCCAAGCCGTGTCGGTATCCCTCAAACATTTTGTTTAGTTCGGATTTTGGCAGCTTACGGTCGTCGCGTGGAAGTTTGCGATGCCAGCTTGCCCACGCACTTCGCCTGCAGGCCTCTAGGCTGGCCCTATACTTGCTTTGGTTAGCTGGCGTGGAGAGGTCATAAAAGCCTTCCTCGAACAGCCTGATAAAAACCGGCTGGGGCCGGCTTTGTGCAACCAGAAAATCACCGAGTTCTTTTACGATCAGAGCGCGAAGCGCAACCTCCAATTTTTCGAGCGGCCCAAGAATCAACAACCTTAAGCGTCGGTCAAATAGGTATAGATTGGCGACATCTTCAATGCCGATTGGTACAGAATGATCAAACTGCTTCGGCTGGTTGTAGAAAGCTCTATAAAAACTCTCTAACCGATAATGCCCCACTGTTTTTAAAATGTGTTGCGCAGCTTCCGGCGCTTCGATCTGCAGGCCGCGTTCATTTAGCAAACTGATCAGCTGATCTATTGACTTATAGTCGTCCATTTGCCGGTTCTGCAAAAGAAAGGCCCGCCAAGAGCGAATGCGATAAGACAGCCTGCACCTTTGAGATACAGAAACTGTCGTTCACGCTATCGTGGCGGGCCGTTACGGGGCGCTCTTTAGCAGCCGCGAGACCGACTGACAACCCCCTCGTAGGGAGCGGAAACGGGCTGGCGGACTAAGACAACATTCTGATTTTACGTAGCTATTTCCTAGTTTGCGACTCTTTTGCAACTGCCTCAGTCTTCTACAATCTGGAGGGTCTCAATGCCGATGGCATCCACCTTCAGAGGAATTTCAAAATTCCGTTCTGCGGAGGCATATATAAAGGCTTTGCATGCAAGGTCGCGAACTACACCAAATGCGCAACGGTTCAACTGGAGCGACACGACTGTTGACCACCCCATTCACGATACAACCGCTAAGAGATTCGTCGCCAAAATTATGCCTGTACCGATGGCCCGAGCTGGTGCTTGGGGGCTTAAGCCTGAAAGCGAGTAACGCCAATCCAGGTGGTCGGGAGCAAGGAGATATCGGCAATTACAACGACATTCTCTAGCAGGATCTAAGCCGCTGAATAGAATTCTAAAAGTGTTTAGATGCCCCGCTCAAATGGCAGGACACCACGCGGCCTCAAAATGGGGTTTTAGGATGTGCTATACTGATCTGTACACAGATTTAACAGTATGGCCGATATTGATAAGAGACTGTTGGGCGAGTCAATAGCGTCTGCTGACAGTAACTATACTTTTGTGCCAGCAAGCCTTTATGAGCTGGTCACTTTTTGACGCCGCAGGACAACGAAAATATCTCACCCCCAGTGAACGGGCCGCGTTCATCGCTGCGGCGTTCAGAGCCGACGGCAGTACTGGCTCCTTTTGCGTGACGTTGGCACTGACCGGTGCTCGAATATCTGAAGTACTGGCCCTTACCGCTGACCGCCTGGATCGAGGCGAGGGCACCATCATACTGGAAACCCTAAAACGGCGGCGCAAAGGCCTGTTTAGGGCTGTTCCTGTGCCCCAGGAATTGCTTTCCTATTTGTCAGCTACTCATAACCTTCCGCGCTACCCATCAAAGGAACGCCTTTGGACGTTTAGCCGGCCAACAGCCTGGAAGCGTGTTCGGAGCATAATGGCTGCGGCTGGCATAGCTCCCAACCAGGCTAAACCAAAAGCACTACGACATGCTTTCGCGGTGGAGGCGGTACAACAACGGATTGCGCTCAGCTTGATAAAGAAGTGGCTCGGTCACTCGAAAATCGAGACGACTGCTCTGTATGCGGAACCTGTGGGTGACGAAGAAAGAGCCTTAGCCCGACTAATGTGGCAATCCATGCCTTCTGATGAATGCGGCCTGAGACTGCCCGCTGCCGGCGGACGGGATGCTGATCCTGCCCAAGGACGGTGAGCCGACTCGGTCCGGCGTTCATTGGCTCCCGCAATGGGACCGTAAGGCGTCTACAGGCGTCGGGGCCGCTGCTGCGTGCGGTAAGGCTGGGGCCTAGGCAAGCCCGTCGTCCCCACCTAGAATCCCTGTGCCGGTGGAATTGCGTTGCCTATTTTGTCCGCGTACGGCAATACATTGAAATTATATTTCGATCCAATCTCATGTCGGACGCCAAATCCATCGAAAAGATTTGCGGCTGCGATGCTCCGTCGCGGTTCGACTTCGTGTTTCTGCATGGGCTGACTGGCGACGCGCACGAGACCTGGACCTTTGGTGAAGGAGCCGAAAAGCAATTCTGGCCGCCTTGGCTTTGCGAGGATTTTCCGGATACAGCCGTGTACACCTTGGGCTATCCGGCTGGCATGTTCCAAAAGTGGGCCAAGAAAGAGCTCAACTTGCATGAGCGGGCTGAGGCGATCCTTGAGGACCTTGCGACCCATCAGATCGGCCAGCGCCCGCTGGCACTCATCACCCACAGTTTGGGCGGACTGCTTGCAAAGGAAATGCTACGCGTTGCGAATGAATGCCAAGACGATGGCTGGAAGGCGGTTTGCGATAACACCAAGCTGGTCTGCTTCTTGGCCACACCACATACCGGCACCGCGCTGGCCGGCGTCGCCAATGCGTTGATCCCGCGGTTGTCCTCCACACACGTCACCGCGTTGTCGAACGATAGCGGCTATCTCACCGCGCTGAACAAGGCATATCGTGACCTTGCTGCGCAGCGCGCGTTCGCGACGGTTGCCTACTATGAGAAGCAAAAAACCAAAAACGCTGCCCTCGTCGTCTCCGCCGAGAGCGCGGACCCAGGCGTTACGAACTGTCGGCCGATTGCCATCGAAAGCGATCATATCGGCATCTGTAAGCTTAAGGCACGCGACGAACTGGTTTATCGGTCTTTGCAGCGGCATCTTTCGCCCCTCGTCAAAGATGCACCAGTGCCGCAGGGTTCATCACCATTTGCGCCGTCAGACTATACCGCCGCGTCCGAAGCTGACCGTAGGGATTTGCTGCAAAAATTGATCGATGCGGGACGCGAGCATGAATACCCGCAAGCCAACGATCTGCAAAACCGGTTCGCGCGGGACTATTATCGGCTAGGCCTTCATACGGAAGCCAAGCAGCAGAGTGACGCGGTCCTTTCTCAAGTCGAGCAGCGCTTCATCACGCATGTCTTTCATGAGAAAATCTGTAAAGACGCGACGGATGACGAAATCAAAAACGCGCTGCAGGCACATGTCATCGACGCCATTAGCGCCACGACCAACCCGCCAGCCGCCCAGGCCGCAGTGCTGCAAGCCCTTTATTTCCTGACCGAGCGTTGTCACATCCGTTGGGATAAGCCATGAGCGTACGCCTGTGGTATCCTCAACTCGACGTGTATGACGCGGTGCGCCGCATGGCAGCACTGCTTGTATCTTGGAAGGGCCGCCCTGCATCGAAAGAGCGCCTCTATATTGTGGATTTCTTTTTTGCAAATCCGCCGCTACTTCATCGCACTCATATGCCGGACGAGGTGCGCAAAGCGTTTAACGGGCTCAAGATCGAGCGGCCTGAAAAGTCTTTCCTAAGCTATCCCTCTGGCCCGATTCTTTTCCAGAAAATGGCCGAAGTGCAACGACAGGCGTTACAAACTCTGGTCGGCAAAGGCCTTCTTGATCTGGAATCGCTGGCTTCCGGTGAGGTGATCCCATCGGAATCTGGGAGATCACTTTTTTCTGATCGAATGATCCGATTAGTGTCTGAGACGGAATGGCCGCTGCTTGGCTTTCTTTCTGACAAATTCGCGTCCATCGGCGACGAAGATATTCTCACTCTTCGCCGCAGCACTGGTTTGAGGAGGCTCAGCCAATGACGGCCTCCTTCGCGCTCAATCGCCTGCGCGTCATCCGGCGTGGGCAAGCCGTGTATGACGAAAATTTCCACATGGGCGTGAATATCATTCGCGGCGAGAATGGTTGCGGAAAGTCTTCGATATCGGATTTTGTCTTCTATATTCTCGGTGGAGAGTTCGATCGCTGGAAGGCTGCCCCTTCGCAGTGCGACGAGGTGCAAGCCGAAGTGACTACCGCTGGCGGCGTGATGACGCTCAAGCGCGAGATCAAGACTGCCCAAACGCCGATTTCCGTCTATTTCGGCTCGATGGCAGACGCAGAAAAACACGCGCTTGACGGCTGGACACCCTATCCAATTCGGCGCGGAGAAAATCGGGAAAGCTTTTCCCAAATCATGTTTCGCTCTTCTGGCATCCCCGAGGCGCAAAGTCAGGGATCGGCCAATATCACCATGAACCAAATCCTGCGCCTACTGTACGGGGACCAACGTACGCCAGCTGCTTTGCTGTTCAAGTTCGTGGACTTCGATACCCGAGAAATTCGCGAGGCGGTGGGCGATCTGATCTGCGGGCTGAGTGTTTACGATTTGTACGACGCCGAACTCAAGTTACGTGATTTGAAGGGAAAATTTGATGACGCTAGCCGGCGACTGACGGCGCTCATTCAAAGCCTTCCCGTCGAAGAGGGGCTTGCCAACGTAGATAACATCGACATGCGCGTTCGGGAGTTGACCGCGGAAGAGGGCCGTGTCTCAGAGGAGGCGCGCAACGTGGATAGTGTGATCGGCGACGACGAGACAGGCGAATTCTTGAAGGAGCGCCGTTCGGCTTTGGCGAAACTGACTAAACTGAGAAACAAGATCGCCATTGCGGAAGGTTTGGTTGAAACTCTCTCATTCGAGATCGCGGATATCGAACGCTTTGTGATCTATCTGGCTGATCTGGCTGACAAGTTGCCCCGCGCGCAGGTATCCGCGGAACTGGTCGGCAACATAGAATTCACGCATTGTCCGGCCTGTCTCGCCCCGCTCAAGGAGGTCACTGAGAAGGACCATTGTACGGTTTGCGGCTCGCAAGCCGATCCCGAGCGCGAACAATCCAAGTACCTTTCAATCAAGCTCGACCTAGATATTCAGCTTCGAGAAGCGCGGCAGCTCTTTGCTGAGAAGCAGAGCGAACTGACACGCAACCAGCGTGACAGCCGAGAGCTGTCACGCGAATACGAAACGCTGCTTTCGGATTTCGGTACCAAATTCGATATTAGTATTGCGCCACGCGAAAGCTATTTGGCGACGCGCTATCAGCGGCTTGGACAAATCGGGCGAGATAAGGAATATCTCGGTCGGCTGCGTGAGCGGGCGCTCCAAATCCGAGCGCTGAGCGACGAAAAGGCGGTGCTGCAAGGTGAGATCACCAAGGTCGAGGACCGGCTTAAGGCCTTGGAACAGCATAGTAGGCGGCGCCGTTCAATTGCTTTGACTGCGATCTCCGATATTGCTCGAGGTTTGCTCCATGCCGATTTGGAACGCCAGGAGGAATTCAAGAAAGCCGAGAACGTTTCGATCCGTTTCGGCGATAATGCTATCTCCGTGGATGGCGAGATGAATTTTGCGGACAGCAGCAGCGTGATCTTGAAGAACTCTGCCATTCTTTCCATTTTCAGCGCGGCAGCGCTTGATGCTGCTTTTTATCATCCGAAGTTTCTGCTGCTCGATAATGTCGAAGACAAGGGTATGGAAGTCGTGCGTAGTCATCATTTTCAGAAGCTGATCGTGGCGCGCTCTGAGGCCGCGACGGTTCCGCATCAGATAATTTTCACTACCTCAATGATCTGTCCGGAGCTCAATGTGGATAAGTATACGATTGGGCCGGAATACACGCACGAGCATCGAACACTCAAATTCACGCCGGCATAATTAGGCCCTGTGACGCAGTGGTCAACGCTCGCTCTCGGCGTAAGCGGGCGAGGCGCCCCTTAACAGTATCGGCCATTCTGTTCAGGCTGGGGCCGATTTTCATTAACCATACTGCTCAACACCCCAGTCTGACGCCAACGCATTCGAAGATTCGGAAACGGCAAATCAGCTTGTTGCGACTTCGGTGCCTAACTATGGGGTATCAAAATGTATCGTCGAGCTAGCAAACAGACTTCTTCACATATGCGTATTCATTCCTTACTCCTTGCGGCAACCGCCGCGAGTCTTCTGTCCATCGGATCGGCGCAAGCCGCCCAAATTATGCCTTCATTTGCGGGAGCACCTGGAGGCTGGAGCGTCGATCGCTATCCTTCCGGCGTATTCCAAGACACCGGTGCCATTGCCGGTCGTGCCAACGTGATCGAAATCGGCATCAACCATGCGGGTGACCTTTTGAATCGTCCGGCTGCCTATCAATCCGACTTCTACAACACCCAGGGCATGACCATCCCGACTCCTGGCGGTGCCGGTGACTCGCTTTCAGCTGGCCTCTATGTTGCGTCTTCGTGGCTGAACTCAGGGGGCGGGTATATCCGTTCGGATCTGTGGGCGTTTATGAATGACCCCACGGCTTCGCCGGATCCGCACCAGTACGGCATCATCGGCTTCACCAACTATGGCGGCGCTGCGCGATTCCGTGTTTGGGATGCCGACACATCCGGTGGCTGGGTTGACCTCGGGACCTCAATCCTGAGCGATGCCTGGAACGACTTCTCGATCAGCTTGAATGGGGCGGGAACCGCTCTGGACTACTATATCAACAACTCGCTGGTGTACACGGATGGCACGATCAGCGGCGTGACGGGATTCGATAAGGGGGCACTGCAAGCCTATAACTTCAACAGTCCTTCGCTGGGCCTCACGAGCAACCCCGACTATACCGCCTACTGGTCCAATAAGCCGATCACGACAATGCCGGTCGATGACGCGCCGACACTGCCCGTCATTGCGGCCGGTCTCGTGGGTCTGCTGGGCTTTGCGTTCATGAGGCGTCGTCGCGAGGACAGCGGCCTGACCAATCTGGTTTCGGCAGCCTAGTCGGCTGGCGCGACTGACTTAACAGCCGGCAGTTCCCTTAGGGAACTGCCGGTTTGTTGTGGCTACGCGGAAAGGTCGCAAATCGATCCAGACTGCATAGCCATTTGATCGTTCAAGGCTGCGTATCACTTAGCAGCCCGAAGTATGTCATCGCGAGCGCAGCGGCATCGAACATCGCCTGCTTGGGATCGGCCTTCACGATAAGGGTCCGTTTACGCGGCATCTGATGGCTGAACGCATCAATCTGATTGCGTATGACCTCGGCAATCTCATAGCGGGTCTTGGCACCGACACTGCCGAACACTGCCTGAATAGCGGCTCGCGAGAAAATGGGTACGTCCATGCCGCGGCATTTGGCGGCATGCTGCATCATGCGGCAGAGTCGGAGGCTGGCCCCAGTACGGTCTTCAAAATGTTCGAGGACAAGAGCTGATGGTTGGTATCTGTCCAGAAGGCGTTGAAATCGTCTCATCAGGCGTTCGTTTCGTTCTTGTTTGGCGAAGGCAATGCCCCAGTCCACAGGGGCAAGCGGGCCTTCAAAGACCACCCAACCAAAGCCGCGTGATGTTGGATGTGTGGAGAGAACCAGCTCTTTGTGCCGAGGCCGCCTTGTCATACATCAAGTGGTTTTACCCTCTGAGGTATTCCGGCAAGAAGTCTTCGCTTCTTGATCGAGCGCGCGTCGCCCTTTCCCTCTAAGCTTCGATATAGTGCCGAGGCCGCCTGGCATACGTCCGCTTCGATTTGGTGATGCAATCCTGGGAACAATTCGTCGCTTGCAACGCCAAAGACAAGTTCTGCAGCTATCAGTAACCGCGCCGAGAGAGGATAGATTTCGCGCTCATGGTCGCTGATGACGTTGCGATGCGTTCCAATCAAATCGGCTAGGTCGCCTTGAGACAGGCCGCTCTCGCGCCGCCGGACACGCAAGTATGTGCGAAGTGGTTTTCGTTGCATGGCTGTTTGTATATCGACATAATTGCAAACGCGCTTGAAGCGCGTAAGTCGGAGTAATTCCGGTAGAAGCAGCACAATGCCAAACGAATTTATTGTAACGTTTTGTCGGGAATTCTCCGTCGTGTTTTCCCCGCGCGTTTAAACGACAATGCCGCGACGGGAAGCGAGCGCGATAATTCTTTCTTGCTCGGACGCCGGTACTACAAATACGCCCTTGGATTTTCGCGTCGTCAGATTCAGATTGTTGCGCAACACGCTGCCAACCCAACGGCTCGCTCGCGGCTCTAGCACTTCCGCAAATGCGTCATTGTAGCGCCGAGCAATTTCACCGACCGGAATGTTCTGATTCGGAAAATCAGCGACAGCAGCGAGCGCGCTAGCAAGTACGGCGCTCTCTGGAACGTCATCCTTTCGATCCGAACCGGCCATCTCATGTCTTTCTATCAAAGCCATTGCGATTTTCTCGCGCTCTGTCGGGTTTTCCACCATCGAAAGAAGTGGCACCGCCATTTGTTTCAGGCGCGGATCACCGATACTCGCTAACGCCTCTGGGTTGGCTTTCACCCTAAAAAACTCACTCAAGCGAAAAAGAAGCAGACGATTGCGGAGAGCAAGTGCGTCTGACTTCAGGGACTGGGGCTGCGGTATGGAAATCTCTGGCCGAGGAGATGTGGTGCCGGTACGTTCCGTAATGAGTCGGCTTTCGAGAGCTGCGTCCTCAAATCGACCGCGCGTTGCGATAATCTTGGGGCCAAACACCTTGAAAGCATAAGGATCAATCTCCTTGTGCCGGTTGACGATGGATCGCAAGACCGGCATTCCCTTTGAGGTGCCGTTGTTGAGAATTTTCACCAACTCTGCCTTAGCGTCGCTGTACGATAGGTCCGCCTCGTCCAGGATGAGTGTTCCTCCAAACGCATCTATGATGTGAAATATGGGAGAGACCGTGCTGGCCCCAGAACCGAAGAAGGGCTTATAGCAAATGGAACCTATGGTATTCAGGGCGCGGGTCTTCCCCGTGCCCCAGTCTCCCAGAAAGCGCAGATACGGAACCTCGTTGAAAGCATCGTGAACCCAGCTCAACAGTACATAATACGCCGCGACGCTTTCAAACTCGGGCGACAAATCGACATACTTATGTATGTATGCCCGAATATCCTCGATCAGTTCTTCTTTAAGCCCGTATTCAACCGGCTCCGAAGGCAACAGAACGCAATCATTGGCGATGAGATTGTTGCTCGCGGAATATGGGACGAGGATTTCGCCGGTCCCAATTTCGAGTTCCTGTTCAATGTTCCAAAGGCCATTGAAGCGCGATACGACCAGTCCGGTCTTTCGCTTATGGGGATCGTAAATAAGTTCCACCAACGTGTCGTCGATCACACGGGATACCACGGGTACGCGCGATTTTTTATTTTCTTGCATGCGCTAATGATGCGCCCGCGCTCATACTGGCGTAAGACCGAGTAAATCCGGCATATCAGACAAAGCCGCAGGATGAAGGGATATAGGGACGTTGTTGCAGGTATAGCCACGCGAAAAACGCCGCGTAGGCAGCGTTTTTGCGGGTCTTGCTTTCACTTGTTCCGTGTTGCTCTGGGTTATAATTCTACAGCGCTCCGATTCGACAATCGGTTGACAGCAGGTTGCCCAAAAAGTGATTAAGCCTGACCGGAGTTGCTTGTTATAAGTGTGGTTTTTGGTTGTCGGTTTTTTCAATGTTAGCTAGTAAGTAGGCCATTTATCAGCAATTGCTTGGTCAGATTTCGATTCTCTGAATGCCCGCCAATTCGGTTTCGAATCCCTCCCTATCCGCAGCGCATTTGAGAGTGGTTCCGAAAATCAATTTGGAGATTCCAGAGCGTATTTTCTTGGTTTTTGTCATACCGCTTTCAATCGTGTGGCATCCATCCTCTGCGCTTCGGTCCACTGGTTGACAGCAGGTTGCCCAAAGCCTGAGCTATTCCCGTCCAGCATATCGATTGCCATGCGTAGGCTCGATGGTGCTACATGCGCGTATCGCATTGTCGTGGTTATGCTGCTATGGCCCAAGAGGGACTGGACGACATTAAGGGGCACGCCCCTCATGGCGAGCTGTGTTGCGAACGTATGGCGTAGCGCATGCCAGTTTATTTTCCGAATACCGACCCTATAGCATGCTTTTGCGAGCCAGACTTCAAGTTTGCCGTGATAGAGCGGCTTTCCTTGCTCATCCAGAAATACATGCCCGCTCTTCCTCTTCCTGCTTTCGAGCAGGTGGCAGAGTTCGCTATCGAGCGGAACATATCGTTCCCGATTGCTTTTCGGGGAATCGAGCACCTTGCGATAGTCGCACCAGGAATGCCGCACGATGAGCGTGCGCGTTTCCCAATTTATTGATTCCCATTGTAGGCCCTTTAGCTCGCCCTCCCGCATACCCGTTCGCAGCGCAGTAAAGATCAATTCATGCAAGACGCCTCGCGTCCCCTTGAGAAGAGCTGAACATTCGTCCGGAGAAGCATACTTGGTGTGCCCTGGCGGATACTTCAGGCGTTCGATTTTCGGGGGTGTGGTTGAGATATGCAGCCAGTCATAGGCAATGCCAAGGCATTTGCTCAATACCACGAGGCGATTGTTGAGTGTCTTCTTGCTTATGCCAGTATTGAGCTGGTGTGCTTTGTATCTCTCGATTTGTTGGCTGGTTATTTTTCCAACCGGTGTCTTGCCGAAGAATGGGATGAGAGATGCGCGAAGAATGTAGCCCTTCGCCCGTTGTTCGGAGAATTTATTGTTCGGAACGACATACTCCTCATACCATTGTTTTGCGAACTGCTCGAACCGCATTTCTGACTGTTGCGGACGATCTATATCTTCGCCGCGCGCCAACATCTTTCGCAATACGGCTTCATAGGCTAGCGCGCCTGCTCTTGAGTTCTCTGGACTGCGCTTGCGGTAGCGGGTGTGGTTGAACTGGAAGTCAACCCACCAAGTTCCTTTGATTGTTCGTACCGCCATACTTGTTAGCCGATGGCCTCAATCCGGCGGCTCTTTAGGTACGACATGATATCGTCCCTGGAGAATCGGATGCTGCCGCCCACCTTGAAGAACGGGATACAGCGACGCTGTTGAAGTCGGCGCATTCCCGTCATCGAGATTTTGAGAAAGCCCGCCGCTTCAGCGATGGTCAGCATCTCGACCGCAGGTTTGCGGTCATTCGGCATAGTTGTCAAAGAACAACACGGAACCGGCGGTTGGGCCGCCGTTCGGTCCTGCAAGAATAGCATTTTTCATGCTGTCAGGATGCCGGATGGCTGACAGCAGAGAAAGCCAGAGTAATTCCGGTGTAGGAGGAAAGGCATGTTCGCATTAGCCCTGCCGAATGTCCCTACATCCCCTCCTCCGAAAGTAATGTGAGTTTTACCGGAGTTTCTCAATCTTTCTGCATGGGTCGCAGGGCGAGATCATTTGGGAATGTCGTTTGATATCTCCTATTTCGCCCGAACCAACGCGCGCAACCGGCGTATTCCGTTTGGTATCCGCCAAGCAGATCGTCTCTCCCACATCTACATCATCGGCAAGACGGGCGTCGGAAAGTCTACGCTTATCGAAACGCTCGCCCGCCAAGACCTGAAAGCTGGGCGCGGCTTCGCGCTCATAGACCCGCATGGTGATCTGGTGGAGCGAGTTGCCGAGCAAGCATCAATGGAGGAGCAGAAGCAGATCGCGTACCTCAATGCGCCCGACGGCGCACAGCCATTCGGATACAACCCGCTGCGGAAAGTGCGCCAGGATAAAATCCCGCTTGCTGTATCCGGCCTGCTTGAAACCTTCAAAAAGCATTGGGCGGATGCGTGGGGCGTCCGCATGGAGCATGTTTTGCGAAGCACCCTCTATGCTTTGCTAGAGCAGGATGAAGCCACTCTGCCCGACATTTTGCGCCTATACGCTGACGAAACGTATCGGAAAGGTGTCGTCCGAGGAATTAAAAACGAGACGGTGCGTCGCTTCTGGCGACATGAGTTTGAGCACTATCACTTCCGGCAAAAAGCGGATGCGGTCGCTCCAATCCAAAACAAGCTTGGGGGACTTCTGTCCGACCCGACTCTCTATCGTATCTTGGTCGAACCCAAAGTTCCTTTGAGCTTTCGGACCATCATGGACGAAGGCAAGGTGCTGCTGGTCAATCTCGCCAAGGGGCGGTTGGGCGAAGACAGTTCTACTCTTTTGGGTGCCCTTATCGTCTCTACGCTGGGGCTGGCTGCATTCAGCCGAGCTGAAACGTCAATCGAACGCCGCCGCCCATTCTTCATCTACATCGACGAATTTCAATCCTTCACTACGCTCATGCTCGCCAACATGATGAGTGAGCTACGAAAATATGGCGTCGGGCTGACGCTGGCACACCAATATATGCATCAGCTGGAACCCGACATACGGTCAGCGGTGGTGGGCAACGCGGGTACCCTCATATCGTTTCGCGTCGGTGCGGAAGATGCACCCTATCTCGCGCGTGAATTTCAGCCGAAAATTGAGGTCGCAGATTTGGTCAACCTGCCCAACCACAGCATCTACCTCAAGCTGATGATCGACGGAACGCCGAGCAGACCGTTCAGCGCTCGCACTTTGTAGCACGCGAGCTATCGAATTCCTGAGCGCTTGTTATCAAGGTTTCTTGATTTTTATCAGAGGTCAGGATGGAAGACTTGTTCGCTTTTAAAAGACGCGGCACAATAGTCTCATTGTGAGGAACTAAGCCTCACGCATAGGGCCAGATGAAGCGGCCCAGCTCCACCAAACCAATGTCGCGAACGCTGCCTAACCTGGGCGGCTGCTTTCGCGCACTCAATCAGAGGCACAAATGAAGTGGCAAGCAGTGTTGCTCGCGCTGATCCGCTGCGAGTTAAACGTTAAATATGGATACGTCATGGGATGGCAGATATCCGCAAGGGGTGCGTTACCTATAGTGATTTTGGCATTTGCCGTGGTCCTTTGCTGGGCCGGTAGTTGATCACCCTCTGGGCCATTTGTCGTACCAATGGCAAAAAGTCATTATACTCGTTGGCAAAAAGTCACCGACAAGCTGTCAGGGTCTACTTTTGTTCTTTCCGAATGTGTCGCAGGGCGGTGAGGGAGGAATTCTCAAGATGGCTAAACGACCGCACGTAGAGCGTTGCCCCACCTGTGGGGCAAAGCGTTCTCCAGCTCCAACGGAACCCCCACCCCGCACAATACTTAGATCGGAAGTGACTATGGTCCGTGGTTATCGCGTAACCACGACCTGGCTATCTGTTTCCCCCGAGGAGGTAGCGTGGCGGAAAGCGGCACTTCTACGTCTCATCGCTAGCTCCCTATATCGGCGATCCAAGGCGGCGGAGGCAGCCCCTATTTCTGGGCAAGCTTCTGAATGTGATCTTCCCAGCGTCTGAGCGCATCGCGCATCTCCGGCATGTAGTCATACTGGCCTGCACTCGGTTTGAGTGACACGCGGTTATGCAAATTTCTGCTGTATTGGCACCACCTGACCGACCCTTTTGAGTTGGTCGAGATAGTTGGCCCACCAATCCATCATCTTCACGCGCTCGTCCCAATGCTTCCCGCGCGCATAGGCGCGGCGCACGTCGTTGCCCTCGACGTGGGCAAGCTGCCGTTCGATGGCATCCGCGCTCCACTGCCCCGACTCGTTGAGCATGGTCGAGGCCGATGCGCGGAAGCCGTGCGCCGTCGCTTGGTCTTGCGCGTAGCCAAGAGATCGGAGTGCCGCATTCAGGGTGTTCTCGGACATCGGCTGGCGAGGCGTGCGTACACCTGGAACAACGAGCAGTCCGGCTCCAGTAATCTGATGCAAATCTCGTAAAATGGAGACGGCCTGGGGCGAAAGCGGGACGCGATGCGCCCGACGCATCTTGGTCCGCTCCGCTGGGATCGTCCAAACCGCTTCTTCCAGGTTAAATTCAGCCCATTGAGCGGCGCGCAATTCACCTGGGCGCGGAAAGAGCAGAGCCATGAGTTTCAGGGCGGCCAGGGTCGTCTTCTGGCCGTTGTAACCGTCTATGGCCCGCAAAAGGCCCCCAAACGCCTTGGGATCGGTCACCGCCGCCCTGGGCGTGACGGTGGGTGCCGTCAGAGCCCCCAGAAGAGGGCCGGTCGGGTCAACCTGCGCCCTGGCGGTGGCGACGGCATAGCGAAATACCGCTCCAATGGTAGAGCGGAGCCTGCGGGCAGTATCGTACCGTCCCCGCTTCTCAACCGTGCGCAGGACCGCCAAGACCTCTATCGGGCGTATGGCGCTAACGGAGATAGGACCGAGCACCGGTAGGGCAAAATCGAGCAGCCACTGGGCCTTCGTCATGGTGGCTTCGGCGCGGCCTTCGCGGCGCAGTTTGGCGAGATATTCTTTCGCGACGATTTCAAAGCTGTCGCCTGGAAACTCGCTCTCAAGTCGGGCCAGTTTTTTCACATGTGATGGGTCGCTGCCCCCATCAAGCAGCACCTTTGCATGGTCACGTCCCATCCGAGCTTCGAGGAGTGTCGTTGCCGGATATCGCCCCAAGGTGAGCAGCTTTTGCTTGCCACCGAACCGATACGCGAAGCGCCAGGCCTTCGTGCCGTTCGGGTACACCCAGAGCTGGAGGCCACCCATATCCGAGAGCTTGGTGAGCTTCTCAGAAGCAGGCGCTTTACGGCATTCGAGGTCGGTGAGCGACATGCGCACTAGGTACTACAAAGCGTGAACAGGTCCAACAGAAGGGACGATTTGGTCCAACAATGGTCCAACAATTTCGCTGCGTTGGAATGTTCAGCTATGCGCGCGCATGTTCGAGATTTCTTTATGACTTCAAAAACTTGGGCAACAATTTGTGATTTTCTAGATTGCCCGAAAAAGAGGCGGTGGTGCCCAGGGACAGAATCGAACTGCCGACACGCGGATTTTCAATCCGCTGCTCTACCGACTGAGCTACCTGGGCACACGCTGGCGGGACCGGCTTCTTAGGCGATGACCCCGGCCCTGTCCAGCACCCCGGCGCTAGTCCTCATCCGGGCCATTTTCCGAAGGGTTTGAAGGGCTTGTGGGATCGGCAGGCGCCCCAGGAATGGCATAGCCACCCTTGAGCCATCGCCCCAGGTCGACATCGGCGCAGCGCTTGGAGCAGAAGGGCTTGAAGGCCTCCGCACCCGGTTTGCCGCAAATCGGACACTCAGCCATGGCCCGCCCCGTGCAAAAGCGAAACGGTCAGGGCCAGCGGCAATCCTACCACATTCGAATAAGAGCCCGAGATTTCCTTGATCAGCATTTCGGCCCGGCCTTGGATGGCATAGCCGCCCGCCTTGCCCACGCCCTCGCGGCTTTCCACATAGGTCTCGACCTGCGCCGGGGTCAGCCTGAGCAGCGATACGCGGGTCATCGCCATCCGCGTGCGCAATTTGCCGTCCGGCGCGATCAGCGCCACCGCCGTGATCACGTGATGGCGGCGTCCCGACAACAGCCTCAGACAGGCGCGAACCTCTTGATCGTCAAAGGCCTTGGGCAGAATGCGCCGGCCCATCGCCACCACCGTATCGGCGGCCAGGATAAAGGCCGACTTTCCGTTCCATTCGCTATGAACCTTGCGGGCTTTTTCCGCGGCCAAACGCTGGGCATGGGCACGCGGCAACTCGCCTTTGCGCAGGCTCTCATCAATGGCGGCAGGCAGAATGGCGTCGGGCGTGATGCCGGCTTGCGCCAACAGCGCGACGCGGCGCGGACTTTCGCTGGCAAGAATGAGCTGGAAGGTCATCGTCCTTCTCTTCTCTGGGCGCGGGAGATTTTGCGGCGTGAGCAGGAGCGCCGAGCGACGTGTACTGTGACGTACACGAGCGACGGCGCGACAAACTCACGACGCAAAAGAACCGCGCCTAACGGAAACGGTAGGTGATGCGGCCCTTGGTGAGATCATAGGGCGTCATCTCGATCATCACCTTGTCGCCGGTCAGAACCCGGATGCGGTTCTTGCGCATCTTGCCGGCGGTATGGGCGATGATGATGTGGTCATTGGCGATCAGCTTCACGCGGAAGGTCGCATTGGGCAGGAGCTCCTCGACGATGCCCTCGAACTCCAGCAATTCTTCCTTGGCCAATGGGTCCTCTTAAGCCGTTCGCGAGCAGGGGAGATAGGGGGGAAAGATCGGAAAAGCAAGCCTTTCCAACGGTTTTCCACTTTTTTTGGCGCGACCTGTCTCCTAAGTATCGGCTGCCGCGGGCGCCAAAAAGCGCTGTTTCAGGCGCCCCAGCAACTGATCCCGCACCGCCCGATAGGCCTGGAGCCGCTGTTCGTGCGAACCCTCCGCCGCGGTGGGGTCCATGGTGGGCCAATATTCCACTTGGGTGGCCGCCGTGCGGGTCAACTCCACCGCCTTGTGCTGGGCCTCGGGCGATAGGGTAATGACCAGATCGAAACTGCCATCCTCCAAGTCCTCGAAACGGCGCGGCTTGTGCTTGGCGATCTCCAGTCCGATCTCGCCCATCGCCTCCACCGCCAGGGGATCGAGCTCACCCGCCTTCACCCCCGCGGACTCGATATAGACCGTGCCGCGGGTCAAATGCTTTAGCATGGCCGCCGCCATGGGCGAGCGCACCGCATTCATGGTGCAGGCGAACAGAATGGCGCCCTCTTTCGCAGACGCGCCCATTCAGCCTCGCATCTGCAGCACGCAGATCAAAGTAAACAGCCGCCGCGCAGTGTCGAAATCGATCTCGACCTTGCCCGTCAGGCGTGCGCGAAGCGCGGTCGCCCCTTCGTCATGCAAGGTGCGCCGGGCCATGTCCAAAGCCTCGATCTGAGACGGCGGCGCGGTGCGAATAGCCTTGTAGTAGCTGTCGCAGATCAGGAAGTAATCCTTCACCGTCTTGCGCAACGGCGTCAGCGACAACAACACCCGGGCATGCTCGGCGCCGTCTTCCAGACGGATGTCGAACACCAGCCGGTTTTCCTCCATCCCCAGATTCAAATGATAGGGACCGCCGGCCGAGCCCGCCACCTGGAATTGGTTGGCTTCCAGCAAGTCATAGATGGCGACTTCGCGTTCCTGCGCGATGGCGCGGCTGCGATACACGACGCTGGTTTCGTCCAGGGTGATCGCGGACAGCCGGAATTCCACGCTCAATCCTTGCCGGTTTTCTGGTTCAGCCGCGCCGCGATGGAACGGGCATGGGCGTGGAGCCCTTCGGCCTCGGCCAAAATGATCGCCTCGGGCCCAAGGACCGCAATGCTCTTCGCATCCAATCCCAGCAGCGTGGTGCGCTTCATATAGTCCAACACCGACAGACCGGAAGAAAACCGCGCCGTGCGCGAGGTCGGCAGCACATGGTTGGGCCCGGCGATATAGTCACCCATCGCCTCGGGCGTGTTGCGGCCCAAGAAGATGGCACCCGCATGGCGCACTTTCTTCAGCAAACTTTCCGGGTCGGCAGTGGCGATTTCCAGATGCTCCGGCGCGATGGCATCCGTCAGCGACACGGCCTCGTCCAGCGTGGCCACCGTAATGATGGCGCCATAGTCGTTCCAGCTTTTGGCGGCGATGTCCTTGCGCGGCAGAAGCGCGATCTGCGCCCGCGCCGACGCATCCACCTTGTCGGCAAAGGTGGCATCGTCGGTGATCAGGATGCTTTGGGAGGACACGTCATGCTCGGCCTGGCTCAAAAGATCGGCGGCGATCCAATCCGGATTGTTTTGACCGTCGGCGATCACCAAAATCTCCGAAGGGCCCGCAATGCTGTCGATGCCGACTTGGCCGAAGACCTCGCGCTTGGCGGCGGCGACATAGGCGTTGCCGGGACCCACGATCTTGTCCACTGCCGTGAGGCTTTGGGTGCCATAGGCCAAGGCGGCGACGGCTTGCGCACCACCGATGCGGTAAATGTCGCTGATTCCCGCCCGCTTGGCGGCCGCCAAAACCAAGGGATTGATCTTGCCGCCACTGGCGGGCGTCACCATCGCGATGCGGGGCACGCCCGCCACCTTGGCGGGAATGGCGTTCATCAGCACCGACGACGGATAGGCCGCGGTGCCGCCCGGCACATAGAGACCCACACTGTCCACACTGGTCCAGCGCCAACCCAATAGCGCCCCGGTATCATCGGTAAAACGTGCATCTTCGGGCAATTGGCGCTTGTGATAAGCCTCAATCCGCCCCGCGGCGATATCCATGGCGGCCAGTTGTTCCCGGCTGACCTGGGCCAGCGCCGCATCGATCTCGGCGGGCGAAAGCTTGAGCGTGGCGGCGGTGACATTGGCGCGGTCGAATCTGTTGGTCAGCTCCACCAGGGCCGCGTCACCGCGCTGGCGCACATCGGCGATAATGCCGCGCACGACAGCCGCGACATCTTCCCCCTCCTCGCGTTTGGCGAAAAGCAGCTTCCGGAAATCGGCGGCAAAATCCTTGTCCGCGGCATTCAGCTTACGCGCCATCGCCCACCTCATGGTCGGGCGTGGCGCGTGCCGCCCAGGAGCCCGTCAGGTCGGCCAGCTCGGCGTCGATGCATTCCACGGTCAGACGAAAGAGGCCGCCGCCCGCCAGCACGATCTCGATCACTCCGCCGGGATCGCCCTCTTGATTTTCTTTGGCGCCCGCGGGCTTGAACGTCACCGCAAGCAGCGAGACAACGGCTTCGTCCGCGCCCAGCTTGACCTTGCTGGATTGAACCTGCAGCACGCCGTCGAAATGCAGCCCGGCGCGCACCCGCGTTTTGCCGCCTTGCTCCCATTGCAGACGATTCAGCACCGCCGCGAAACGGCGCTTCTTTGGCAACCAGGTGATGTCTTTAAGCTTGACCACGGCATCCTGCAGCCGGGCCGACAAGATTTCCAAATCCTCGGCGTCACCGGCCGCCAATTTCAGGCGGGTCATTCCGACACCCTTCATTCTGAAACTCTGGCGATATCGGCGCCGGCGCGGGACAGCTTCTCTTCCAGCCGGTCAAAGCCCCGATCCAAGTGATAGACGCGGGCAACCGTGGTTTCCCCGTCCGCCGCCAGGCCCGCCAGCACCAAAGACACCGAGGCGCGCAAATCCGTGGCCATCACTGGCGCGCCTTTGAGCTTGTCCACGCCGCGCACGGTGGCGGTATCGCCGTCGATGCGTATCTGCGCGCCCATGCGCGCCAGTTCCGGCACATGCATGAAGCGGTTTTCGAAAATCTTTTCCCGGATCACCGACGTGCCGTCCGCCACGGTCATCAGCGCCATGATCTGCGCCTGCAGGTCGGTAGGAAAGCCCGGATAGGGCGCGGTGGTAACGTCGCAGGCGTGCGGCCGCGAACCGTTCATGTGCACTTTAAGACCGCGCGGCGTAGCGGAAACCTCGGCGCCGCTCTTGGTCAAAAGCGACAGCAAGGAAGCGATGGTTTCCGGCGCGGCGCCCACCAATTCCACGTCACCGCCCGCGATCGCCACGGCGATGGCATAAGTACCGGTCTCGATGCGGTCGGGCATCACCCGATACTGCGCGCCGTGCAGGCTGGGGACGCCTTCGACCGTGATCTCGCTGGAGCCCAGGCCAAAAATCTGGGCGCCCATGGCAATCAAACAATTGCCCAGGTCGGAAATTTCCGGCTCGCGCGCCGCATTGACGATTTTGGTCGTGCCCTTGGCCAGGGTCGCCGCCATCATCGCGGTTTCGGTGGCGCCGACCGAGACAAAGGGAAAAACGATATCCGCGCCCTTCAATAATCCGTCCGGCGCCGTGGCGGTGACATAGCCTTCGGCCAGTTCGATCTTGGCGCCCATCGCCTCCAAGGCCGCCAGATGCAGTTCCACCGGACGCGCCCCGATGGCGCAACCGCCAGGCAAGGACACTTTGGCCTGGCCATGGCGGGCCAACAACGGCGCCAGCACCTGGAAGCTGGCGCGCATTTTCCGCACCATGTCATAAGAGGCGAACGCCGAGATGATTTCGCGCGCTTCCAGCTTCATGGTGTCGCCCTCGCCCAGGCCCGGCGACATGTTGACCTGAATGGCGACACCGAAACTCATCAGCAATTCGGCCATGGCGCGCACATCCGCCAGCCGCGGCACATTGGCCAGGGTCAAAGGTTCGGCGGTCAAAAGAGACGCCGCCATCAGCTTGAGAGCGGCATTCTTGGCGCCGCTGATGGGGATTTCCCCCTTCAACGGGCGGCCGCCGCGGATACGAATACGGTCCATAAATCCTAATCCAATATCGGCCCTGCGGGGCCTTATTTTTCTGGCCTACCGCTTCGCTGCTTGAGGCCAATGGGGTTGTAGCCGGGGGGCTAGCCCAAGGAAAGACGGGGAAAAGGCAGGGCTAAGCCCCGCTTTTGGGAGGTTTTGGCGGCGCTTTGGGCGCCGGTTCGGCAGGCTGCTTGTCCCGCTGCACGGCCCTGGGCTGCTTGCGGCGCTTGAGGTTGGCGCGCAGCGCTTGGGCCAGTTTTTCGGGCGAGGATTTGGCCATCAAAACTCAGGACAAAAGCGGAAATTCCCGGCTTTCCTTCGCGAAATCCATAGGTTATAGCAGCGCACCCTTGACCTTAGTGAGTTTAAGGGCCCGGCCCTATTCTGCCGGAAATACCACGGTTGCCGTAGTAGCGTAGTGGTAGCGCAATCCCTTGGTAAGGGATAGGTCGTGAGTTCGATTCTCACCTACGGCACCATTTGGAATTATATAATATTATCAATATGTTATGTGGAATTTTGGATTCCCAGTTTTGGAATCTCTCTCCTTGCGCGCATGTCTCTTTTGCGCACAAAGCCTGGTTGTTCAACGACAGTTGAACACCTCAACGCGTCGAAATTGTTGGACCAAGTTGGACCTGGCGCGTCAATCATCGTGCGAATTTAGCCCAGGCAAGACCTGAGCATCGGCCCAAGCTGCTGGCCGCATGCCAAGGATTTCACCATCTCGGTGTCAATGTCGTCCCGCTGTATGCGCCGCTGAGGGGGTACATCAAGTTTATTGTCAACATTGAGATTGCGAGGCGTTAGATTTGTAGTTACATTTCTGTAGTTACATCGGAGACAGCTTTGCGCTGGACATGGGATGAGGAAAAGAACCGCCGCAACAGACGGGTTCACGGCCTTAGCTTCGAGACCGCTCAGCTCGCATTCGATGACCCGCTCGCGGCTTCGCGGCCGGATCACTCCGCAGGCGAAGAACGATGGCAGACCATCGGGATGATAGATGGGGTGATCGTCTTGCTCGTGCATACGTGGCCCGAGCCGGATTCGAGCGGTGAAGAAGTCGGCCGCATCATCAGCGCCCGCAAGGCGACGGCACATGAAAGGAGAGCATATGAAGAAGGTCGGTTCTAAACCCCTCACGGCGAAGCAAAGGGCGGAGTTGAAGGCCCTTGCAAAACTCCCCGAGGGCAAAATCAACACGCGCGAGACACCGGAAGTCCGCGACTGGTCCGGGGCCAAACGCGGCCTTTTCTATCGTCCGGTGAAACAGCAACTGACGCTGCGTCTCGACGCCGATGTGTTGGATTGGTTCAAGACCCATGCTCCCAAGGGCGACGGCTATCAGACAGACATCAATCGAGCGCTGCGCGAACATGTGCTCCGGAAAGAGCGTCCTCGTAAGCGGGCGTAGGGCGCTCACGCTGATTCGGTCGCTGATTTCTACTTGCGGCCGCCGCATGCACATAGCTGCACATTTATTCACGGAGAAATTGTTGGACCTGTGTTGGTATGGAAAATTCAGGTTCCGAAAAGGAAAATCGAAGCAATTGGTTAGCCGTGGAATTTGACTCCCACCTACACCATTCATACGCGCCCGGATCGGGCGCATATGAATGCCAAGCCCGCCCGCGCGTCAGCGACTTTAGGGCGGGCGCGGCAGGAAAAAACTCCAGCCATACAAAAACGAACGCAAGCCCGCCGCAGGGCGGGCGATAAGAAATGCCAAGCGCCCATAGGCGGCGCTAGGCGGTTAGCGACAGCGTAACCGCGCGCGGCGCGCCGCCGTGATGGGCGCGCGGCAGTCAAACGGAATTCAAGCGGCCCCGTCTCCACCGGCGATCCATTCCGATCGCAGGTCACGAATGGCGAGTTCATAGGCGAGCAGAATTGCAAGCGCGTTGGCCAGCCCAAGAACCGCGACAATTCCAAAAGAGAGCGAGAGCGACCCGGCAAAAAAGTCCCAATCAAGGCCGGACGTCAATCTTGACAGATGGTTCATTTAATCTACGCTGTATGAGTTATGGAAAACCCCTGATGGATTCTTTGGGCCAATTCGAACAGATTGTTCTCACCGCCATCCTGGCGCTGGATGACAATGCCTATGGCGTCACCATCCATGCCAAGGTCGAGGACTTGTCGCGGCCCAAAAAGGCGGCGCGTGGGGCGGTCTACGCCACCCTCGACCGCATGGAGGACAAGGGTCTGATATCCTCCTGGCTGTCGGAACCCACCAAGGAGCGCGGCGGGCGTTCCCGCCGCCACTATCGCATCGAGAAATCCGGCGCCAAGGCGCTGCGGGAATCCGCGCGTACCGCCCAGCGTCTGGTTGAGACCATCACGCAGAATCTTGGAGGCCTGGCATGGAAGCAGCCCGGCTGAACGAGCCGCCCGATTGGCTGGAGCGGATCGTGCTCTGGACGATCCCCCCAGCCGCGCGCGAGGCGGTGGCGGGCGATCTGTGGGAGACCTATCGCTCTCCCCGTCAATATGCCACGGAGGCGCTCAGAACCGTACCATTTGTCGTCGCCAGCCAGGTACGGCGCAATCTCAACCTGCCCGCCCTCCTGTTGCAGGGCACGCTGATTTTTATCTTCCTGGGCGGTCCGATTACCGTGATCCTGCTGCCCACCCTGTTGCTGCGTAGCGCCTATCAAAAAACCACGCGCCCCTGCCCCCGGCGCGTGTTTCGCGAAACCATTCTTTTGTCCTCCGGCGTGATGGCGCTGTTGCTGTTGATCATGTCGCTCGCTGTTCGCGCCGGAGTCGATCATGCTACCTGGTTTGGCCTGTTTCTGAACGCCCTCTTCCTGTCGCCATTTCTTTGCCTATTCCGAACCGGACTGATCTTGCTGGGGGATCGCGCAAAAACCGTGGCGGCGGGTGAATTGCCCCGAGACGAACTGGCGCGGGCCTATTCCAAATTTTTAGACGCCAATCTCCGCCACAATCTGCTGCAGGCGATGGCGCTCGCCTTCGCCGCGGTTTGCGGCTTTTTCTTCGCCTGGAACACGCTGGTGACCGGCTTGTTCGTGCTGGCGTCGTTTTATCTGCTGCAGAATTCCGCGCGGCGCACGTCTGCTCAATTGGATTTTGTTTCCCTGCGGGCGCGGTATCAGCGCGAACTCGCAGGCCAGCAACAGTTGCGGCGCTTCCTGTGCTGGCTGTGGTTCACGCCGGCGTTGGTGGCGCTGCAGGCCCGGCTGGCCGTGAACGGGTTGGAGCAGCCCATCGCCGGTTTTCTGGACGGTGTCGGTGTCGCAATCCTGTGCTTCCTGGTCACCGCGCTCAATCGCGAGCATGGCGGCCGGATACAAGAGCAAATCGGCCTGCTGGATCGCACGCGCGAAAAAATTAGCCCGGCTTAACCGTCAGCAGTGCGCCGCTGACGCCCACCACGACAATCCGCATGCCGGAAAGCAGAGACGCCCCCTCTTCGGCTTGCGCGGCCCATTCCTTGCCGTCAACCAACACCCGCCCGGAGCCGGCTTGGAAAGCCTCGACCACCACGCCGTCCAGCCCGGCAAGACGGGCGCTGGTATCGTTGATATCGCCGCCCGGAATCGCGCGCGGAAAAAAACGCCGCCCCGCCAATGTGGTGACGATGGTGAGCAGCGAGAACAAGATCAGCTGCAGCATCATGTCCAAATGCACGGTCAGGCCGAGCAGGGCCAGCACCGCGGCGCAGGCAGTGGGCCACAAAAGCCAGCCCGAACCGGTCGCCACTTCCACCGCCAATAAGACGCCACCAATCGCCAGCCAGAGCAAAAAAGGATTTAGCAGCAGCCAATCCATCTCAGCCTCCGGTGACCGGCACGGAGCGGCGCGGTTGCGGCGGGGTGCCGGGCGGCGTCGGGCCGTCGCGGGTAATGGTTCTCACCAACTCTCCGATGCCCGCGATGGACCCGGTGATGCCCGCCATGTCGGCGGGCACGATCACGGTCCTCTGTTGCGGGCTGCGTGCCAATTCGGCGAAAGCATCGACATATTTCTGGGCGATGAAATAATTGATGGCATTGACGTCGCCCTTGGCGATGGCGTCGGACACCATCGCGGTGGCCTTGGCTTCGGCTTCCGCCTCACGCTCGCGGGCTTCGGCATCGCGATAAGCCGCTTCGCGGCGCCCCTCCGCTTCCAGGATCGCGGCTTGCTTGGCGCCTTCGGCGCGGGTGATGGCGGCCTGTTTTTCGCCATCGGCTTCCAAAAGCACGGCGCGGCGTTCACGCTCGGCTTTCATCTGCCGGGCCATGGCGTTGGTGATATCGGGCGGCGGAACCAGATCCTTGATCTCGATGCGCGTCACCTTCACGCCCCAGGGATTGGTGGCATGATCGATGGTGGACAACAGCCGGGTGTTGATCTGATCGCGTTGCGACAGAACCTCGTCCAAGTCCATCGAACCGACCACGGTGCGCAGATTGGTTTGCGACAATTGGGTGATGGCATAGTTGAGATTGTCCACGCGGTAGGCGGCCTGGGCCGCATCCATCACCTGGATGAAGACGATGCCGTCCACCCGCACCGAGACATTATCCTTGGTGATGACGTCCTGCTGCGGCACATCCAGCACCTGCTCCATCATATTCACCCGCCGCCCGACGCCCTCGATAAAGGGCGTCAGAAACGCAATGCCGGGCGGCAGGGTGCGGGTGTAACGGCCGAGCCGCTCGACGGTATATTCGCGGCCCTGGGGCACGATCTTGATCGCCCGAAACAGGATGATGGAGGACAGGACCACCAGGACAAGTGCGACAATTTCCATGTCTTCCTCAACAGCCCTTCAGCAGCGGCTGAGAACCTATCCTGCCGCCTGCCCAGGTTCCATGGGAAAATCCGCCTTTCTCCCAAAATGAGACAGGAAGATCGCTGACGATACGTCACGCCGCAGCCCAGCTTTGACTATTGGGATGCCGAACAGGTGTCACAGACGTCCATCTGGTCCCAACTTGCTCTAGCTGCCGCTGTGCAAGGATCGGCGCAGCCGCCCGACCGTCTCCGAAGACACCGGCGGCGCCTGATTGCCCCAATTGTTGCGTATGTAAGTGAGGATGGCGGCCGTCTGTTCGTTGTTCAGCCGCCAGTCGAAGCCGGGCATAGCCGGACCGGTGGGCGCCTTGGGTGTCGCCGCCCCTTTGCCGCCCGCCAAGATCATCCGGACCACCGTGTCGGCGCGCACCTGAGTCACGTTGGCATTGCCCGCCAGCGCCGGGAAGATGACGCTGCCCTTGCCGTCGCGGCCATGACAGGCCGCGCAGCTGACGTCATAGAGCACCGCGCCGGCTTTCATCTGCGCGTCCACGCCGGTGGCTTTGCCGCCGTTGCCACGCGACGGCGGCAGGTCCTTCAAATAGACCGCGATGGCGCCCAGATCGGCATCCGTCATTTTGGCGGTGGAGTTCTCCACCGCTTCGGCCATCGGACCCGAAGCGATGGAACGGTCGTTACGTCCGGTTTGCAGATACTGCACGATTTCGGCCTGGCTCCATGCGCCCAAGCCGGAATGGCGATCGCCGGTCAGATCGGGCGCGAACCAGCCTTGCAGCGACGCACCTGTCAGCGCAACCGCCTTGTCGGCGCCGAAAGCATTCTTGGCGGTGTGGCAGGCGCCGCAATGGGCCGGACCATTCACCAGATAGGCGCCGCGATTCCACGCCGCGCTCTTGGCCGGATTGTGGACCAACGGCTTTGGCTTGAAGAACAGCATGTTCCAGCCCCGCATCAGCACACGCTGATTAAAGGGAAACGTCAGCTGATTGACGTTCACCGTCTTCTTCACCGGCTTGACGGTTTGCAAATAGGCCCACAGATCGGCGATGTCTTTGTCATTCATATGGGCATAAGCCGGATAGGGCATGGCCGGATAGAGCCGCTTGCCGCCCGGCGCCACGCCGTGCCGCATCGCCAATGTGAAATCCTTGAGGGTGTAATTGCCGATGCCGGTTTCCTTGTCCGGCGTGATGTTGGGCGCCAACATCCTGCCGAAGGGGGTTTGAAGCTCAACCCCACCCGCCAGATTCTTGGCGTGACAGCCTTCGCAGTCCCCCAAGACCATTTGATATTTGCCGGCTTCGACATTGGCCGCAGCCGCGGGCGCGACAAAAGCGGCCAGCGCCACCGCGAAAATAAGCGTCTGGGCCAGCCCGATAATCACGGCTTCACGTTTGGGAAGCAGCCTTGCCATCTCACATCTGTCCGTAAATAGAAACCGGACCGTGTGGATAAGGCTGATTGTGCTTGTCGATATGGTCGCGATAATCGTAGCGCGCACCGGGGAAGCCGATCATCTTCCAGCTCGCCATATTCTTGTTGCCGCCATAAAGGGGATCGGCGAAGAAACCTTCCATCGTGTTCTGCAGCATCAGCTCGAAAAATTCCTTGGTGCTGAATCCGGATTTCAGTTTCAGCGTGATGGTGCCGCCGTCCAGTCCGGCCAGAACCGTATCCTGCTGCGTGGGCGTCAGCGCGCGGAAGTCCTTTTTGTAAGTGGTGTTGGTGTAGTCGTTGAGCGCTCTGAGACCCAAGCGGTAACGTCCCGCCGGCGTCAGATCGCCCTGGTAACCCTGGGTCGCAAGCCCCGGCATGAACGGGCCTTTGGTGTAAAGACGGCGCGCCTGACCGAAATCACCCGCCAGCTGGCGATCGATGAACACCGCGCAACCGCAATCCTTGCCGCTAGGCGACAGATGATCGCCCGGAATCAGACGGTTCACGATCGCCTCCACCGTGGCGGCCTCGCCGGGATTGAAAAAGTACCAGCCCAGCGGATTGACGGGCTTGGGTGGATCGCCGGCAAAGGGCGACCAAGGCAGATGACCCGAAATGCTGCGGCCATCGGCGGTGGCGGCGAGGATGGGCAGCGCCGCGACCGAGGCGAGCAGGCGGCGGCGGCTCAGCCGGCGCGAAATAGTTTCCATCAAGTCCCTTCCGGCCTTGCATCTTGCGAGGCTGGCCATTTCCCTTGCGCGCGAAAAGGATACATCCCTTCGCGATTCTCGTTGTTCTCGGCAGCGATCCTAGAAGCGAGTTCCGCCGGGATCAATTGAGCGTCTGTATGTTGCAAGCGCGAAACAAGGCTGGTTAACCCTTGGGTAAACGGCAAAAGTGAACCAAGAAACCTTGGGAACCCGGGAGTTTCGCCGGAACGATGGGGCGAGGCACGGGTTCCTCCTAAGGGCTGGACAACCCTCCATGGAGAACGGCATGACCAACCAGAACAATCAGCCTGGCCAGAAGAATCAACAACAGAAACATCAAAATCAGCCCCAATCGGGCCAGCAATCCGGCCAGCAGCAGCGCCAACAGGGCCAACAAGGCAGCAAGTCCGGGCAGCAGGATATCGACTCCGATTATCAGGGCGGCTCCGGCCAGCAGGGCAGCGCAAACAAGCAGCGCTAATCAGGCTGCCAGAAAAAGGGTCCGGGGTGCCGGGCCCTTTTTCCATCCGGTTCGCAATCCAATTGTATTTTTGCCGCAAAAGGCCAATGTTGCGGCATGGCCGTTCAGCGCCCCAAAGCCAGCCGTCTGCAAAGCGAACTCGCGCGCAAAATTCTCTTCTTGCTCAAGGACGACAATGCGCAACCCGGCCATCACCTGGTCGAATGGGATCTTTGCGCGGTCTTGCGCGTCTCGCGCACGCCCGTGCGCGGCGCCCTAAAGCTTTTGGCAGCGGAAGGCATCGTCGCACCGCGCGCGGGCCGTGGATTTGTCCTAGCCAAGATGCCGGCGGTCGCCGCGGGAGATGCGGAGGGCACCGATGAGCAACATCAACAACTGTTCGAGGCCCTGGCGCGGGCGCGCGGCGCCGGCACGCTAGGCGATCAATTCACGCAGCAGGAAGTGGTGCGCCGCTTCCATGTCCGGCTTGCCACCGTGATGGCGGTGCTGCGCGAGCTGGCGGAGTTGGGGCTGGTGGAGCGCAAGCCGGGCAATGGCTGGTCCTTTGCCGCCGATCGCTCTCTCATCCTGAATGAAAGCTATGCCCTTCGCCGCGCGCTGGAGCCACAAATTCTTTTGCAGCCGGGATTCAAGCTGGATCGCGCCTGGGCGGAAAAAACCCGGGCCCAACTCCAAAAGCTGCGCAAAAAAAGCTGGCGGGCGGGCGATGGGGTGGCGTTTCACGCCATCGATGCGGATTTCCACGAACAGTTGGCGCGCTGCTCGGGCAACCGCGCCATGCTGAAAGCGATCCAGCGTCAAAACCAACTGCAGCAATTTTTGATCGGAGAATGGGACACTCCGGCGGAACAGGTGCTGGAAGCGGTGGACGATTATCTGGACATCTTGGCGGCGTTGGAGGCCGGTCACGCCGATACAGCGGCAGCGCAGATGCTGCATCACCTGGCCCAGAGTGCGACCCAGTCCCCAAAAGAGGAGCCGAACGCGCCGCGCCTGTCTGGGCTGACCCTGTCTGGCTAACATAGGCGGCCAGCGGCCCGCCCAGCGGCCTGGACGGCCGTCCGGGATCGCTCCGAAACAGGGAACCAAAAACTATGGCATGCACCAACACAGCCCAAACCCGGGTTTTCAAGGATTTTTGTGGATCGCGGAACTTTCATGCGCCCCGCAACCGGCTTTGCGCGTTGTAACTCCTGGACCGTAACCGTCAGGATGACATGCCGCTACACATAAACATCATCGCCATTCAACCGCTGATCGCGCTGCTGTTCGGGGTTCTGATTCTGATACTGCCGCGGCTGCTGAATTACCTGATCGCCATCTATCTGATTTTTATCGGGCTGCTCGGCATCTTTCCCAATCTTTTTTCCGCGACCATCGCGACCTAAGGAGCAACATCATGAGTACGCATAGCCACAAATCCCACCCCAAGCCGCATGAAAAAATGCCGGAGCATCACAGCACCGACAAACAGCCCAAAACCAAGGAAGAAAAAATCGACGCCCAGATGGCGGACAGTTTCCCCGCCAGCGACCCGCCGTCTTTTTCCGGCGGCAATCACATTATCGGCGCGCCCACCGGCCGCGAAAGCGAAGCCCAAACGGCGAACAGCCCGGCGGTGGTCGAAGCAGAAAAGAAAGTCAAAGACGGCTCCGCGGCGGAGCCAAAGACATATTGAACGGCTGCAGTTGCATAAAATGCGGCGGACTGTCTTGGCTTGGCGTTAAGAGGCCGCTTCTAGGATTGCCGAAGCTGGGGGCGGCAACTTAGGAGCCGCTCATGAAACACTTTTCTGATGGATATACCGATAGGGCCGCCACCCCGGACGATGGCGCCTTTTTCTCGCTCAATATTCCCCCCGCCAACACGGTTCGCTGGATCGCCCGCCGCAAGGCGGAAGTGGTGGCCGCCGTGCAAGCCGGCGCGCTCAGCATGATGGAAGCGTGCCGCCGTTACCGGCTGTCGCCCGAAGAATACCGGGAATGGGAACGGCGCTTTACGGGTCATGAGGGCGAGCTGCTAGCGCCCCCGCAGCGGCGTGCACCATTACAGGCCGTGCACTGATCAGCCGCCGATCACGCCCAGCACCGCGCTTTCCGTCAGGATTTGGGGCAGGATGATGGGCGTTTTCGCGCCCGGCGCATAATAAAGGTATAGCGGCACGCCGGAGCGGCCATTGTCCTTGAGCAGGGCGGTGACTTCCGGATTCTGGTTGGTCCAATCGGCCACCAGATAAGCCACATTCTTGGCGGCGAAAGCCTTTTGAACGCTGGCGCGCGACAGAACCGCATCTTCGTTCACCAGACAGGTGATGCACCAGGCGGCGGTGGCGTCGACAAAAACGGCACGGTTTGCGGCGCGCAGTTCCGCCAGCTTGGCGGCGCTGTATGGCTCGCCCAGTTTGGAGGTCGAGGCGGCAGCGGGCGCAGCGCCGCGCAGCAGGCTGATGCCGTAGAGGCTGGCCGCCAGCAGCAAAAGCGCGATCAGCGCACCGATGCCGCGCCCGCGTGCGCTAAGACCGCGCGTTGCGCTCCACAACCAGGCGGCCATCGCCAAGGCGATCATCGCCGCCAATATCAGCGCCAAACCGCGCGAACCGGCCTGCTGCGCCAGCACCCAGACCAGCCAGGCGGCCGCGGCATACATGGGAAAGGCCAGGAACTGCTTGAAGGTAAGCATCCAGGCGCCCGGCTTGGGAAGAAACGCCAAGGCGCGCGGCCAAAGGCCCAGCAGCAGGAATGGTAAGGCAAAGCCCAGACCCAGCGCCACAAACACCGCCAGCGCCGAACCGGCGCTTTGCGTTAGGGCAAACCCCAACGCCGCCGCCATGAAGGGCGCGGTGCAAGGCGCGGCCACCGCGACCGCCAAGACGCCGGTGAAAAATGCCCCCACTCGTCCGCCGCG
>DATFDR010000008.1:0-21960 GCA_035251935.1 Rhizomicrobium sp.
ATTTTCGGTGTCGATCATGCCGGTTTCGAACCCAGCATGGACAAGGTCCGCCAGGCGATCCATCCCGACGACATTCCGACAATCCGCACCGCCATACGGGGGATTGAGCCGGGTCAAGAGACGTTCAATATTGAAATCCGCATTCGCCAACCCGCCGGCGATCTCAAATGGTGTCAATTGGCCGCCGCCGCGACCTTGAACGGGGAAGGGCAAGTGGTGCGGCTCAGCGGCGTCACCACCGACATCACCTTCCGCAAGGAAGCCGAGACCCGTCAGGCGTTGCTGGCGCGTGAAGTGGATCACCGCGCCAAGAATGCGCTGGCCGTGGTGCAGGCTATTGTGCGATTGGCCAAGCGCGACAGCATCGAGGACTATGTGACGGCCGTGGAGGGCCGCATCGGGGCCTTGGCGCAGACCCATGAACTTCTGTCCCAGTCCCGCTGGGAAGGTGCGGACATTCTGCATTTGATCATGGACGAAATGGCGCCCTACAATGACAGCGCGGAGCGGGTGACCGCAGTGGGTGCGGCCGCCGTGCTGACGCCGGAGGATGCCCAGACCATAGCGATGGTGTTGCATGAATTGGCCACCAATGCCGCCAAATACGGGGCTCTTTCCGTGAAAGACGGACGGGTGGCCATTTCCTGGCACCATCAGAACGGCAAGCTTTGTCTGACCTGGAAGGAAGCGGGGGGACCGTCGGTCATGGCGCCGGCCAAAACCGGTTTTGGCACCAAGATCATTTCTTCCAGCGTGCGGGGAAGCGGCAAGGGACAGACGGACTTTCAATGGCTGCGCGACGGCCTGGTTTTCGCTTTGGAATTGAACTGCAAGATCAAATCCGCCTCGCCCCAGTCCGCCGGCATGACAGCGAATGCGGAAATGCCGGCCAGCCAATTGGCCGTGCCGCCGGTGTCCAAGGCGCGTCTTCTGTTGGTGGAGGACGAGGCTATGGTCGGGATTTTCATGGAGGAATTGCTGGGTCAGTTGGGGTTCGATCCCACCTATCCCATCAGCAGTCTGGCGGAAGCGGTCGCGGCGGCCGAGCGGGAACGCTATGACGGGGCGGTGCTGGACATGAATCTTCGCGGCGAGTCGGTCTATCCACTGGCGGAACTGCTCAGCCGGCAGAATGTGCCGTTCGTTTTTGTGACGGGCTATTCGCGCACCGGCGTGGAGGCGCGTTTTTCCGAAATTCCCATTGTGCAAAAGCCGGTAACGTCAGAGGCCTTGACGCAAGCGCTTTATGCCAAATTCGGCCGCCAAGCCGCGCAAAATTCGGATCGGGCTCTGGCCAGCGCCTAGCCTTCCGTCTTCACAGAGCCGCCGGACGGTTTGGTTGGATCATGCCGGATAATCTTTTTGAGCGTTTCTTGGACAATGGCGCCGATCCGGACAGGGCCTTCCTGCTGGGACAAGCGCCGGTCAGCTTCCGGGACAGTTTTGCCGCCGCCGGCCGTCTGGCGCAGGTCTTGGTCCGTCACGGCGTGGCGCCCGGCGACCGCGTCGCGGTCCAGGTCGAAAAAAGCCCGCAAGCGCTGTTTCTTTATCTGGCTTGCTTGCGTGCGGGCGCCGTCTATCTGCCGCTCAACACCGGATACACGCCCAAGGAGTTGACGTATTTTGTCGATGATGCCGAGCCGCGGCTACTTATCTGCGCGGGGAAAAATCAAGCCAAGATCGCGGCCGCATTGCCCGATACCGAACTTCTGACGTTAAGCGACGACGGATTGTCCGGCTCGCTGGCCGACCAAGCCTTGTCGGCGCCGCCGGATTTTCGCGATGCGCCCATGTCTGCAAGCGATCTGGCGTCCATTCTTTACACCTCCGGCACCACCGGCCGGTCGAAGGGCGCCATGCTGACCCATGGCAATCTGATCTCCAACGCCGAAAGTCTCAGAGAGATTTGGCGCTTTACCGACCGCGATGTGCTGCTGCACGCCCTGCCGCTGTTCCATATCCACGGGCTGTTCGTGGCGTGCAATGTCAGTCTGATTTCCGGCGCCCGTATGCTGCTGCTGCCGAAATTCAATCTGGATGCGATTTTTGCGGCTCTTCCAGATGCGAGTGTGATGATGGGCGTGCCCACTTTCTATACCCGCATGTTGCAGGACACACGTTTGAACCGCGACAGCACCCGTCATATGCGACTGTTTGTGTCGGGTTCGGCGCCGCTGCTTGCCGATACCCACCGGCAATGGCAGGAGCGCACCGGTCATGCCATCCTGGAACGCTATGGCATGACCGAAACCAATATGAACACCTCCAATCCCTATGAGGGTGCGCGCGTACCCGGATCTGTCGGTCTGCCTTTGCCCGATGTCGAGGTGCGTATCGCCGATAAGGAGGGCCATGTCTTGCCGCAAGGCGAAATCGGCATGATCGAGGTCAAGGGTCCCAATGTCTTTCAAGGTTATTGGCGCATGCCGGACAAGACGGCGGCCGAGTTTCGCCCCGACGGATATTTCAAAACCGGTGATTTGGGCCGGTTCGACGCCAAAGGCTATCTTTTTATTGTCGGCCGCGACAAGGATTTGATCATCAGCGGCGGCCTCAACATATACCCCAAGGAGATCGAGACCTTGCTGGACGAATTGCCGGGCGTGGAGGAATCCGCCGTGGTCGGCTTGCCGCACAGGGATTTCGGCGAAGGCGTTACCGCCTTCTTAGTGAAAACGTCCGGCGCGGCGCTGAGCGAAGCGGAGGTGATCGCGTCATTGGAAGACAGGCTGGCGCGCTTCAAGCAACCCAAGCGGGTAATTTTTGTGGATCAATTGCCGCGCAACGCCATGGGCAAGGTGCAGAAAAGCCTGATGCGCGAGACCTACAAGCATCTCTACGGCTAGTCTTCGATTCTGACGGCAATGCCAGCCGATAGGGCAGGGAGGGCAAATTCACCCTGCGAGTTGCTCGCTATTTGACACTTTTGTGCCGCAATTGTGCTGGGAATGTCGAAATCGCCGGCAGGCGATATCGCCTTTTGACTATCCGTTGCCGAGGCCGGAATGCCAGCCTTTCTTTATCCGTACGCCATCAGGCCAGCTTGCAGTTATCAGGGAAGGTCTAATAGGCTTGCGTGAGGCCTTCGGGTGAAATCGGTGTGAAGCGAAAATCGCTTTATAGCCGTGCGGGGCGGCGGCGTGCGTCCGGCTCCTCGACCAACACTGTCGCCCCCATCTGGGTTGACGGCAGCCCGTCGCTTGGCGCGCAATTTACGTCTTGGGCGCAAAAATTTTCCAAGCGGCACGAACGGACTTTGCCGGCACTGGTCTCGGCGCTTGCGGTCTTGGCGGTTTTGGGCGGCTGGCAGTTGTTGCGGGATGCGCCGCGGCAATGGAGCCAGTGGGATATAGACAATGCGGTGAAGTATACGCTGTCGCATACCGATCCGCCGCCCGCCGACAGCGCTATAGCCGCCGCATTGGTGAGCCCTGCGGTGGTGCGGGTGGAGGGATTTTTGTCCGCCGAACGCGCGGCGGAATTGGCCAAGGCGGAAAGGGGCGGGCCCAAGAAAAATCTATCCGAACAGGAAGACGCCACGCCGCCGCGCTCGCCCGACGGCAAGAAGGATGATCCCGACGCCACCGGCACCGGTGTGGTGATCGACGAGAAAGGCAGCATTCTGACCAATCTGTATGTCATCCGTTCCACCGACCGTTGGGTGATCACCTTCTGGGACGGCAGCAAGTCGGAAGCCCAACTGGCCAATATCCAGCCAAAAGACGATCTGGCGGTGATCCGGGCGAAAAAAGCGCCCGACGATTTGAAGCCCGCGACCTTGGCGTCCACCGCCGGGCTTAATCCTGGCGACATGGTGGTCGCGGTGGGCTTTCCCTTCGGCCTGGGGCCATCGGTTTCCTCCGGCGTGGTCGCAGGCCTGAAGCGCGAATTCGTCGATCCGGATCGCAGGCCGGGGGATGGCGGACGCATGTCCAACCTTATTCAATTCGACGCGGCGGTGAATCCCGGCAACTCGGGCGGGCCGCTGGTCAATCGCGATGGTGAAGTGGTCGGTATCGTGACCGCAATCTACAATCCCAGCGGACACAAGGTCTTTGCCGGTGTGGCGTTTGCGGTGCCGATCGAGAATGCGGCCAGGGCCGCGGGAGACAACCCGCTTTAAAAGACGGCTTTAAGAGGTTGATTATGAACGGCGCGCATCGAGGTTTGGAACATCTTCTGTATGAAGTGAAGAAGGTGGTTGTTGGCCAGGATCATTTCCTGGAACGGGTACTGGTGGCGCTGCTGGCGGGCGGGCATCTGCTGGTGGAAGGCGTGCCGGGGCTGGCCAAGACCCTGACCGTGGCGACCTTGGCCAAAACCATGCAGGGCAGTTTCAAACGCATCCAGTTCACGCCCGACCTGGTGCCGGCGGATCTGACCGGCAACCGCATCTTCAACCAGAAAAGCGGCGAATTCGTTACCATGCTGGGACCGGTTTTCGCCAATCTGGTGCTGGCCGACGAAATCAACCGCGCCCCCGCCAAGGTGCAAAGCGCGCTGTTGGAAGTGATGCAGGAGCGGCAGGCCACCATCGCCGGCGAAACCTTCCCGGTGCCAAGGCCCTTTGTGGTGATGGCGACCCAGAACCCGATCGAGATCGAAGGCACCTATGCCCTACCGGAAGCGCAGGTCGACCGCTTCATGATGAAGATCCTGGTGGATTATCCCAGTGAAGAGGAAGAATTCGTCATCGTCCAACGCGTGACGGGCGAGGCGGCGGATGTGGGTCCGGTCACCTCAACCGACGAACTGCGGGACATGCAGGCACAGGTGCGAAAGCTTTATGTCGATCCGTCCCTGATGCATTATGCCGTCAAGCTGGTCGCCGCCACCCGGCTTGCGGAAAAATGCGGCCTGCCGCAGCTCCAGCGCTTCATCCAGTATGGCGCCAGTCCTCGCGCTTCTATCGCCATGATCGAGGCGGGACGGGCATTGGCCTATATGCGCGGGCGCGATTATGTGCTGGTGCCCGATGTGATGGATGTGGCGGCCGACGTGTTGCGTCATCGTGTGGTGCCGTCTTACGAGGCGCTGTCGGAGGGCCTCACCGCCGATCAGATCGTCAACCAGATCATACGCGCGGTGCCGGCGCCCATCCTGGAGAGCGCGCGTGCCGTCAATTTCTGAAAATCTGCTGCGGCGGCTGGATTTGCCGGTGATGCGGCGCCTGGAAGGGCTGCTGCAAGGCGATCACAAAAGTCCGTCGCGCGGCGACGGCCTGGATCTGGCGGATTTGCGGGACTATCAGCTTCATGACGATGTCCGGCGCATGGATTGGAACGCCACCGCCCGGCAGGGCACGCCCTTTGTGCGCGAATATCTGGAGGATCGCGAGATCCCGGTCTGGTTTCTGCTCGACATGAGTCCTTCGATGCTGTTCGAGGGCGTGAGCGTGTCCAAACATGCGGTGCTGACCGAGTTCACCACCCTGATGTGCCGCCTGCTGCTGGGCCGGGGCAACAGGGCCGGCGCTTTGATTTTTTCCGGTCCTATCGACCGCATTATTCCCACCCGTGGTGGCCGGCGGCAATTGCTGCAAATCCTGGGCGCGGTGGCCACCCATCGCGGCAGTCCGCACCCCACCGATCTCACCCAGGTTTTGAAGGATGCCGCCGGCGTGATCCGCCGCCGCGCGCTTGTCTTTATCGTCTCCGATTTCATCAGTGCGCCAGGTTGGGAGAAAAACCTCGCTTTTTTGGCCACACGTCACGATGTGGTCGCGGTACGGCTGACCGATCCCTTGGAAGCGCGCATGCCGGATCTGGGGCTTTTGACCATCCAGGACGCGGAATCCGGGGAACAGATGTTTGTGGACACCCATGACCGAGGGTTTCAGGCCCGTTTCGCGCACGCCGCCGACGCGCGGGAAAACGCGTTGCGCGCCATTTTCGAAAAAGCCGGCGTCGATGTGGTGGAACTGGCCACCGAGGATGACGTGGTGGACGCCTTGGTGCGCTTTGCACAGATGCGCCAGCAAAGGTTGCGCAGGTCGGCATGAGCGACTGGCTTGGCATCCCCTGGTCGCGGCTGGGCGGGCTCATTCCCAGTATCTCATTTAGCTGGCCCAGCCTTTTGTGGCTGCTGCTGCTGGTGCCGTTTTTGATCGCGGTTTACGTCTTGATGCTGCGCCGGCGGCGGCGAGGGGCGTTCCGCTACTCCAACTTGGCGCTGGTCAAGCAAGCCGCTCAAGGCGTGGGTTGGCGCCGGCATATTCCGCCCGCCTTGATGCTGATGGCTTTCACCATTTTGTTGCTGGCACTGGCGCGGCCCTCGGCGGAAGTCAGCCTGCCATCGCGGGTGGCGACCGTGATGCTGGCGATGGATGTGTCGGGCAGTATGCGCGCCACCGATGTCACGCCCTCGCGCATCGCGGCGGCGGTGACCGCCGCCAAGGCCTATATCAAGGACCAGCCGCGCGATGTGCGCATTGGCATCGTGGCCTTTGCCGCCACCGCGCTGTTGGTGCAGAGCCCCACCACCGACCATGCCTCGCTGAACGCGGCAATCGACCGGTTTGAATTGCAGCGCGGCACGGCGGTGGGGAGCGGCATTCTGGTGACCCTGTCCACCCTGTTTCCGCAGGAGAATTTTCCCATCAACCAATTCAATTCCAGCAATTTCGGCGGTTATGGCCGTTGGGGCAATTATGATTTCCGCGAGCGCTATGGCGGCTCGGCCTTGGGCGAGCGCGCCAAGGCGCCGCCCAAGAAACACATCCCGGTCGAACCCGGTTCTTACAAAAATGCGGTGGTCATCCTGTTGACCGACGGGCAAACCAATGCCGGCTATGACCCCATCGAAGCGGCGCGGATGGCCAGCGCGTATGGCGTGCGGGTTTATACCGTGGGCTTTGGCACCTCGAAGGGCAATGTTGTGGGCTTTGGCGGCTTTTCCATGCGCGCGCAATTGGACGAGGAGGCGCTAAAAAAGATCGCGGACATGACCAAAGCGCGCTATTTCCACGCCAAGAGCGCCGAAGACCTGAAGGCAGTCTATGACGTGTTGTCGCGGCAATTGGTGGTGGAAACCCGGGAAATGGAGATCACCGCCTTCTTCGCCGCCCTGGCGGCGCTGTTGATAATGGTGGCGGCGGGACTTTCGCTCTTCTGGTTCCACCGGGTATTCTAAAACTCCGTGTTACGCGAAGGGCCGAAGGGGAGTACATCATATGCGCCAAGGGGCTGAATCCGATCTCTCTCACCCATCCCGCCGTTGGGCTATCCAAGGCATGGCGGCAGGGGCGGCTGTTGCTTTGGCTCCTGGCGCTCTGGCGCAAGCAAAGCGCGACGCCACGCCCGAGGATTTCACCCGGCTGATGGGCGAGCTGTCCAACTGGGGCCGTTGGGGCAAGGAGGATCAGGTCGGCGCGGTCAATCTGATCACCCCGGCCAAGCGCAAACAGGCGTTGAGATTGGTGCGCGAAGGCGCGTCCTTTTCCATGGCGCGCGATGCCGAAACCAAACCGGCGGTGGACAATCCGCGGCCCATTGTGCGTACGATGACGCGGCTCGGCAAGGATGCGCCCGCCAAAGGTTCGGGCGGTACCGGCGACACCTTTTTTATTGCTTATCACGGCTATGTGCACACCCATATGGATACGCTGTGTCACTTTCTCTATGACGGGAAGATGTACAACGGCTTCTCCGCGTTGGAAGTGACGGAAGAGGGGGCGGCCAAGAACAGCGTCCTCAATTATAAAAACGGCATCATCACCCGTGGCGTGTTGATGGACATGGCGCGCCACAAGGGCGTGGACTATCTGGAACCGGGAACGCCCATCTATCCGGAAGATCTGGAAGCCTGGGAGAAAAAGACCGGTGTCAAGGTCCAGGCAGGCGATGTGATGTTCGTGCGCACCGGCCGTTGGGCGCGCCGCGACGCGCTCGGGCCCTGGTCGGTCCAGGAGCAGGGCTTGGCCGGGCTGCATATGAGCTGCGCCAAATGGATGCATGCGCGCGATGTGGCGATTTTGGGCGGCGACGGCGCCCAGGACGTGATCCCATCCGGCGTGCCGACCGTCAGCCAGCCCATCCATCTGCTGAGCATCGTGGCCATGGGGATGCCGATTTTCGACAATTGCGATCTGGAGCTGATCGGACGCGAAGCCGAAAAGCGCAAGCGCTGGGAATTTCTGGTGACGGCCTCGCCGGCGGCGGTGCCCGGCGGCACCGGGTCGGTGCTCAATCCGATTGCGACGTTTTAAAAGGTTGGAATGCCAGACGGGTCCTCCACCGCGCATCTCTACCGCCCCAAGCTGGTGACGACCTTCGTCGAGGGCTACAGCCTGGACAAATTCCGCAAGGACAGTCTGGCGGGCCTGACGGTTGCGATCGTGGCCTTGCCGCTTTCTATGGCGATCGCGGTGGCGTCCGGCGTTTCACCCGAACGCGGACTGTATACCGCCATCATCGGCGGTTTTCTGGTGTCGGCGCTGGGGGGCAGCCGTTTTCAGATTGGCGGCCCGGCCGGCGCCTTTATCGTGCTGGTGGCGGCGACTCTTTCGCAATTCGGCATGACCGGGTTGATGCTGGCGGTGTTGCTGTCGGGTCTGTTCCTGACCGTGATCGGGCTTTTGGGCTTGGGCTCTTTGATCCGCCATATTCCTCATGCGGTCACGGTCGGCTTCACGGCAGGCATTGCCGTGACCATTCTGGCGAGCCAGCTCAGTGGTCTGGCGGGGCTTGCTTTGGACCATGAGCCTGGCCCACTTTTCCCCAAACTCGCGGCTTTGGCCGGAGCCTTTTCCTCCCTCAATCCAGCGGCATTGGCGATCGGGGTTGGTTCAGCGGTTTTGATATTTCTGCTCAGAAGGTTCAAGCCGCATTGGCCGGGCATGTTGCTGGCGGTCGTGGGGGCCTCGGCATTCGCGGCGCTGCTTCAGCTTCCCGTCGAAACCATCGGCAGCCGGTTCGGAGATTTGCCGCGCGGATTGCCCGTGCCACATCTTCCTGTCTTTTCGGCGCAGCTGGTGCTGCAAATTTTACCCGCCGCGCTGTCCTTTGCCTTGCTGGGCGGCATTGAAAGCCTTCTTTCCGCCAAGGTCGCCGACGGCATGACCCAGCGAAAACACCGCTCCAATATGGAACTTGTCGCCCAGGGCGTTGCGAACATGGCGTCCGCCTGTTTCGGGGGCATCAGCGTGACCGGCACCATCGCGCGTACCGCGACCAATGTGCGGGCCGGCGCCGCAAGCCCGGTTTCGGGCATCATGCATGCGGTTTTTCTGCTGTTATTCTTGTTGGTGGCCGCGCCCTTGGCGCGTTTTGTGCCGCTGGCCGCGCTTGCCGGGGTTCTGGTTGTGGTCTGCTGGTATATGGTCGAAAAAGCGGAGTTCGTGCGTTTGTGGCGCGATTGGCGCAGCGCCTTGGTGCTGGGCACGACCTTTGCGCTCACCATGATCGAGAGCTTGACCTTGGGAATCCTGGCCGGCTGTTTGGTTGCGGCGGCATTGGCGCTGGTTCACCGGGGGGTGCCCGAAGAAGGCGCGTGAATGTGGCGGTTACCGCTTTAGGCCATACAACGTGCGTCGGCCGACGGGGCGATGCGTCTCAGTTCGGTTGCCTGTCGCGCCTGCCGCCCGGCGGAGGCCACAGGCCCATCTTGCGCAGCCTTAGTTCAAGGCCGGGATCGGGATTGTTGCCCACGATGTATTGCCACTCCCGCCAAGCCTGCCATTCAGGCTCAAGCAGATGCACCCAGGGTTGCGGAGGTATGTCAGCCATGGGTCGGAGCCTAAGCGCAGAAAACCGCCATGCGCTATCTCGCCGTCCGATTTTTTGAGCCCCTACCGCGTTTTTATGCCTCGCCCCCCGGGCCTTTTGGGGGGGAATAGGGGGCAAAAGGGGATGGTTCGGGACGGACGGGGCCGGAGCGGCACGTCTGCCGCTCTCAGGGGACCACCGCATCCTTTGCAAGAAAGGGCTTCAGCGCATCCCGGATATGACTTTATCCCAAAATAGCGTTTGAAGGCGCCCGATCCATGAGCCCTTGGGGTGTCCGCTACAGTATCCACCGCGAGAAGAATGATAAAGCGTCACATTGTTTCGCTTAAAACTGAAACCTTCACGTCACAATAGGATCATGCAGAAACTCCAAGCTCCGGAAAATTATCACCGGGGGAATTATGCGATCCTGTTTTGCACACTTGCATTTGGCCGCGCTTGCAGCATGCGCGGTTCTGTTGGCGCCTCATGCCGCCACAGCGGAATCTCTCCAAACCATTTACCGTTTCCAGGGCGATAGCCTGGGCGCCAACCCTGTAGCGGCTATTTCAAACGTCGCCGGCGCGCTTTATGGCACAACGACCTTTGGCGGCAATGGCGCGGGAACGGTATTCCAGCTACTTGCGCCCGTGGCGCCAAGCACTGAGTGGGACGCATCCGTGCTGCACAAATTCGCGAATGACGGCACGCGTCCTTATGGCGACCTGATTGCCTTCAAAACCTCGATTGTAGGCGCGACCTTTGACGACACGCTTTCTGGAAATGCGGGACGCATATACAAAATAAAGCCCCTCATTGCCCCGAAAAGCGGTTGGAAAGAGGTCCCCATTCACGCATTTGGCGGGGCGGGTGACGGTTGGGGCCCTTCGGCTGGCCTGACAAAGCTGTCTCCAAGCTTTTATGGAACGACGGTGGCCGGTGGCATCGCAGGCTGCAAAGGCTATCTGGCAGGCGCTGACGGTTGCGGCACGGTCGTCAAACTTACGCCGCCTGCCACAGACGGCGGCGTGTGGGCGGAAGAAGTCCTTTATCGGTTCAATGGCGGCGCGGACGGCGCGGTCGTATCTAGCGGTCTTCTGAAATGGAACAACGTCTTCTATGGCGTTACGGTATTCGGCGGTACAGGCACATGCAATGTACCGGGCACCAGCGGCGGCTGCGGCACTGTTTTTGCGATCACACCGGACGGCGTCAAAACGACCTTATATTCCTTTACCGGAGGGACTGGCGGGGCAATGCCGTTGGGCAAGCTGATAGCCGTAGGGGGGGCGTTGTATGGCACGACGACAGCGGGCGGGGGCACTGGCTGCGGCGGTACGGGATGCGGAACGGTGTTTCGTTTAAAGAAGCCCACCGCTCCAGGCCTACCTTGGAAGATGAAAATTTTACACGCTTTCGGGGTTAATAGCCCCCTTGGCGCCGGTCCCACGGCCGGCTTGGTTCATGTACCAAAACAACTTCCCGGCGGCGTTCCGGCCAACGCCATTTATGGAACGACGGTTTTGGGAGGCTCGGGATCGTGTGGAGAGGGTTGCGGTACGGTTTTCAAAATCCCGTTGACCGGTCCGCAAACAGGCATTCTCAGCACGATCCATCTATTTGACGGCGGAGCGGGAGGCGCTCATCCCACCGCCGGTCTCATCAATAGCGATGGGAAACTCATTGGAACGACGGAATTCGGTGGGACAGCATCCTGCCCCAGCGGCAAAGTGGTCGCGGGCTACCAAGGATGTGGCACAGTTTTTCAGATAACGCAGTGAAAGTTGCCGCACACCAGGTTGGATGAGGCCGGACGGATCGAATGCGGCGACGGGGATACTGCCGCGCTGGGCCCAAGTCGGCCTTGCGGACGGAGATGCGGTCTTCTTTGACTGCGTTGTTGGGAGAATTGTGCCCCTGTCCCGGTATTTTCAATGATGTTGCATGACGTTCCTGGCCGACTAGGCAAAGCGCTGTGGATCGTAGATGTGACGGCGGACAAGCGCGCGAAGCATCTCGACAATTTGTCATTTCTGAAATGTAATCGCTGTTTACACCTGAGCCCTTGTGTATGACTTAGTCGGTTGAAATTGCTTGTGCCCAGATTTGGCACATGTTCTGCTTCGCTGACGGGCAATGAGGGCGTGACCAGCACGAATACATTGGGGCTTGTCGCTGCACGCTGGCCGTAGGGGCATATTGTCGATTGATTTTTTCGGTATTTATGAGGGGCACAGAATGACCATTGGATTCGCGCGTCTTTCGTCCGCATTGGCCGCGGGCGCAATTTCCGTACTGCTCACGGCCGGCACCGCGAATGCGGCGCCCATTACTCTGACTTCGTCCCAGGATGCTTTTTTAGCGATAGCCGGATCGCTCGGCAATACTCCACAGCCGGGAGGGTTGAACATAGGGTTTCTCACCGTGAATTTTTCTGACGCGTCGCCGAACTACGCGCTGATCCAATTCGACGTGAGCAGTCTCAGCGGCCATACTATAAATAGCGCATCGCTTGCATTGCACCATTTAATGAACACGAAACCTACGGCCATTTTCGGCGTTTTTCAAAACACGTCTGCCTGGAGCGCGAGTACGGCGACATACAATTCCCCCCCGACCTTCAACCCGGTGCCCATAGTCACCAAGAACATCCTCAGTGTAGGCGTTCACCCCGGCCAGCACGGTACTATTGAGAATTTCGATATCACAAGCCTGGTTCAGGATTGGGTAGACGGCAGCGCCGCGAATTATGGCATATCCTTCATGCGGACAAACGACTCCAATCCCTTTCTTTATTTCGCAGGATCCAAATACCTTGGCGGCGTCAATACGCCGAAGCTTATCGTTGATGCCACGCCCATTCGTGCCGTTCCTGAACCCATGACCCTTGCTCTTTTCGGTGCGGGTTTTGCCGGACTCATCGGCATGGGCCGTCGCAGAAATTTGCGGGCCTAGGTCGGCGAGAATATCGCGATATTGTCCGTAGCCCTCACTCGCGCCCGTGAAGAGCGGTTTGCGTAGCAAACAAAACGGTCCGGTGGACCGTTTTGAGCGATGAACGCCCGGAGCGTAAGCGAAGGGCCGGCTGTCGCCGATTGGTCGAACTCTCATATTCACAGTTTTGGCGGATGGGGTGAGATTCGAACTCACGGGACCCTTGCAGGTCCGGCGGTTTTCAAGACCGCTGCCTTAAACCACTCGGCCACCCATCCGGAGATACCCGCATATCCAACCATGGCGGGGTACGCAACATCCGGCGGATTTGAGCAATCGCGTTGAGCGGGCGGCCCGCTCCCGCTAGCGTCGGGAGGCACTCTGGACCCGATTCGATGCGGTTTTCCGCCAAGCCCATTCTCGCCGCCACGGCCGCCTTGCTGGCAGCCTCCTGCAGCAGCACGCCGCCGCCTAGACCTGCCGTGCCGGACAATTCCGTCACCGTCCCCCCCAATGCGGGCGTCTACAAAGTCGGCCAGCCCTATCAGGTGGAGAGCGTCTGGTACTATCCGCGCGAGCAGCCGGACTACGATGAAACCGGCATCGCTTCCTGGTACGGGCCCAATTTTTATGGGCGCAAGACGGCCAATGGCGAAATCTATAGCGGCGACCAGCTGACCGCCGCCCACAAAACCCTGCCCATGCCGGTCAATGTCCGGGTCACCAATCTGGCCAATGGCAAATCCCTGATTGTGCGGATCAACGACCGGGGCCCCTTTTCGCGCGGCCGCATCATCGATCTTTCCAGGCGCGCGGCGGAACTTCTGGACGTGGTGCAGAGCGGCACCGCGCGCGTCCGCGTGACCTATGTCGCCCGCGCCGATCTCAATGGCGCGCCGCCGCCGTCCGAGACGCCGCCCGCCATTGCCAATGCCCTGCCGGCCGCGCCCAGCGGCAAGGTGGATAGCGCCGCCTTGGACATCCTGCCCGGCGCAGCGGTGGCGCCGCCTGCCCGGGTAGCGACCCTGCCCACGCCTGCGCCCATTCCGGCCGAACTGTTCGCCGAAAACCAGCCCACGGGGCAGGTGACGCGCGTTCCGGTTCCAACGGTGACGCGTCTCTATGTGCAATTGGGCGCATTTTCCCGCAAGGAGAATGCCCAGGCCCTGCTCGACAAGGTGGGGGGCGACTTAAGAATTTCCACCCTTCAACGGGGTGGGCAGACCCTCTATAGAGTGCGCAGCGGCCCTCTGGGCTCGGTTCGGGATGCCGATGCCACGCTGGCCCGCATCACCGGCGCGGGCGCCAACGACGCCCATATCGTCGTGGACCAATAGTTTTTCGGAGACCTCATGTTCCGCCGCTTTTGCCTGTGTTTGAGTTTCCTGGCCGCCTTTTCTTGGCCCGCGCAGGCGGCGATCCAAACCAATGCCGAGCATGGCTTGCTGATGGATGCCCAGACCGGGCAGGTGCTGTGGCAGAAGGACGGCATGACGCCCATGGCGCCGGCGTCGATGAGCAAGCTGATGAGCATCGAATTGCTGTTCCAGCGGCTCAAGGACGGGCGCGTCAAGATGAGCGACACCTTCCCCGTTTCCGAACGGGCCTGGCGCACGCCGGGCTCCAGATCCTTCGCCGAATTGGGCGCACGTATTCCGGTCGAGGATCTGGTGCGCGGCATCGTCATCCAATCGGGCAATGACTTCTGCATCGTGGTGGCCGAAGCCCTGAGCGGCACGGTGGAAGGCTTTGTCGCGACGATGAACAAGCGCGCCAAGGAGCTTGGCCTGGCGCAGTCGCATTTCGTCAATCCCGATGGCCTGCCGGACCCGCCGGGACAGCTGATGTCGGCCCATGATTTGGCCAAGCTGTCGCGCCATCTGATCAACGTCTATCCGCAATATTATCGGTATTTTGCCGAAAAGGCCTTTACCTGGCACGGCATCAGCCAGCCCAACCGCAACCTGGTGCTGGACACCTTGCCCGGTGCCGATGGTCTTAAGACCGGGCATACGGATTTGGCGGGTTATGGCATCGCGGTATCGGCCAAACGCGGCGCGCAGCGGTTAATCCTAGTTATAAACGGACTGCGCTATCCCCAATATAAGAATGACTATTTTCCCAATATCCGGCGCGCGGAGGAAGCCACCCGGATCATGGAATTGGCCTTTCGGGAATTCCGCTCCTATCCGGTTCTGGCGGCCAACCAAATCGTCGGCAATGTGCCGGTGGCCGATGGCACCCTGCCGGCGGTGCCGGTGACGGCGAGAAAGCCGCTCAACCTGACCCTGCAGGTGGACTCCCGCAGCGGATTGAAAACCATGGTCAAACCCGATCCCGGCCTGAAAGCCCCCATTCACTTGGGCCAGAAGGTTGGCGTGCTGGTGGTGACGGCCCCGGAATTCCCTTCTTTCAATGTTCCGGTCTTTGCCACGCAATCGGTAAACGAGTTGGGTTTCTTTGGCCGCTTGTGGAATTCCATGAAGCATAAGATCGGAAGATGACGGTTGTGGCGGGCCGGTTCATCACCTTGGAGGGTGGAGAAGGGACCGGCAAGTCCACTCAGATCCGCCGGCTGTCTGCGGCGCTGACGGAAAAAGGCATTTCTGTCCTGACCACCCGCGAACCGGGCGGTTCCCCCGGCGCGGAAGAAATCCGCAAGCTGATGGTGGAAGGCGATCCCGGCCGCTGGGACGCCATCACCGAAACCTTGCTGGCGTATGCGGCGCGGGCCGATCATGTGGCGCGCACCATCGGGCCCGCCTTGATGTCGGGCCGTTGGGTGATTTGTGACCGGTTCAACGATTCCACCTTTGCCTATCAGGGCGTGGGGCGCGGGGTGCCGCGCGAAACCATCCGGCGGATCGACAGCGCGGTGCTGGATGATTTCGCGCCCGACTTGACCTTGATCCTGGATTTGGATGTGCGCTTGGGTTTGGCGCGCGCCATGGCGCGGCCCGATACCAAGGCGGGCGCGGAAAACCGCTTTGAGAAATTCGGCACGGATTTCCACGAAAAACTGCGCCAAGCCTTTCTGGATATCGCCCGGCGCGATCCGGGGCGCTGCCGGGTGGTCGATGCCGGCGGAACCGAGGATGAAGTGGCCGGGGCGATTTTCACCGCCGTCTGCCGCCGTTTCGATTTATAACCGCCCCATGGCCAAGCGTCCTTCAGAAGCCAGCGACAGCGACCGTATCGAGGGATTTTCCCATCCCCGCGAGACATTCGAGCTGTGGGGTCAGGATGCCGTGCTGGGGCGCGCGGCGCGGGCGCTGCGCGCCGGCCGCGCCCCCAGCGCCTGGCTGATCACCGGCCCGCCAGGGATTGGCAAGGCGACGCTGGCCTACCGCATAGCACGCTATCTCTTGGCCTATGGCGCGACCGCGCAAGGGCCTGAAGATTTGTCTGTGTCTCACGATCACGCCGCGTCCCGGCAAGTGGGTGCGCAATCCCATCCGGGCCTGTTGGTGCTCAAGCGCGCGCTGAACCCCAAGACCGGCAAGCTGATGACCGTGCTGTCGGTGGACGAAATTCGCCGGCTGGCGGATTTCTTCGGCATGACCAGCGGCGCGGGCGGCTGGCGGGTGGGAATCGTCGATACCGCCGACGACATGAACGACAATGCCGCCAACGCCCTGCTGAAGATGCTGGAAGAGCCGCCCGCGGACGCCATGTTGCTTTTGCTTTCCAACATGCCGGGGCGGCTGCTTCCCACCATTCGCTCGCGCTGCCAAAGGCTGGATTTACGCCCTCTGGAGGAGGCGGTTTTGGAAAAAGGCCTGGCGCGGCATTTGCGCGATCTGAGTCCATCGGAGCGCGCGTCCTTGGCGCGGCTTTCGGGCGGCAGCATCGGCGCCGCGCTGACCTTGGCGACGGGCGAGGGCGCCGCCTTGGCGCAGGAAGCCGACCGCTTGATCGAGAATGCCCGCCAGCCCGATCTGTTGGCGCTTTTGTCTTTGGGCGAAAAACTCTTTCGCATGCGCGACGGGCTGGAATTGTTCGGCGGCTTTTTGGTGGAAGCGCTCTCGGACCGTATTCGCGCCAAAGCCCGTCAGGGCGCGCCCGGATTGGACCGTTGGGTGGCGTTGCAGGCACGGATCGAGCAGGGCTTTGCCCGTGCTGCCGGTCTGCATCTGGAACCGCGCCAGACGGTGCTCAGCACCGCGCGCGATCTCGCCCAGGTGGCGCAGGAAGGCGTGCTGTGAGGCCCGGTGCCGTTTGGGTGGACAGTCATTGCCATCTCGATTTTCCCGATTATGCCGGCCAGGTGGATGCCGTGGTGGGGCGCGCGGAGGCAGCCGGAGTCGGTGTGTGTCTCACCATCGGCACGGAATTGAAGCGCTTTCCCGGCGTGAAGGCGGTGGCGGAAAAATTCCCCAATGTCTGGTGCAGCGTGGGCGTGCACCCGCATGAATCCGAAAAAGAATTGTTGGACGATGAAGCCGCCCTGATCCGCGAGGCGTCCCATCCCAAGGTGGTGGGGATCGGCGAAACCGGGCTGGATTATTATTACGAACATTCCCCGCGCGAGCCCCAGCAAGCCAATTTTCGCAGTCATATCGCAGCGGCGCGGCAAACCGGCTTGCCGGTGATCGTGCACACCCGCGATGCCGATGACGACACGATCGAAATTTTGCGCGCGGAAATGGGCAAGGGCGCCTTCACCGGCCTGATCCATTGCTTCACCGGCACGCAAAAACTAGCGGACGCCGCGCTGGAGCTGGGGCTTTATATTTCGGTGTCGGGCATCGCCACCTTCAAGAATTCCGCCTTGTTGCGCGATGTCATCAAGACCGTGCCGCTGGAACGGCTGCTGGTGGAGACCGACGCGCCGTTCCTCAGCCCCGTGCCGCATCGGGGCAAAACAAACGAGCCCGCCTTTGTGGTGCACACCGCCAAAATGCTGGCGGATATCAAAAGCGTCACGCCGCAAGATTTGGCGCAGGCTACGACGGAGAATTTCTTCGGCCTGTTCTCCAAAGCGCAGCGACCTTCATGAGCCTTCAGGTTCGCATTTTGGGGTGCGGCTCGTCCGGTGGTGTGCCGCGGCTGGGCGAGGGGGCGCCGTTTTGGGGCACCTGCGATCCGGCTCATCCCAAAAATCGGCGCAGCCGCTGTTCCATCCTGGTAACGCGCAAGGAGGCGGGGGGGGAAACGCGCCTGCTGGTGGATACCTCGCCCGACATGCGCGAGCAACTCTTGGCGGCGCATGTCGGCAAGCTGGACGCGGTTTTGATCACCCATGATCATGCCGACCAGCTGCACGGCATCGACGACTTGCGCGTGGTGACCATGAACATGAAGCGCAAGCTTGATTTGTTCAGCGACCGGGCGGGGCTCCTGGGCGTGCGCAAGAAATTCAATTATTGTTTTGAGACGCCGGCGGGCAGCGAATATCCGCCCATTCTGATCGCGCACGAAATCCCCGAGCCTTTCACGGATTTTTCGGTTGGCGGTCCTGGCGGGGCCGTGCCGGTGCGCGCCTTTGGCCAGAGCCACGGCCGCATCCGCAGCCTGGGTTATCGTTTCGGCCCGGTGGCCTATTCGCCGGATGTCGATGGCTTGGATGACGATGCCTTTGATGCCTTAGTGGGGGTAGAATGCTGGATCGTGGATGCCTTGCGCCACACACCGCACCCCAGCCACGCCCATCTGGAACGTACCTTGGGATGGATCGCGCGCGTGAAGCCCAAACATGCGCTTCTCACCAACATGCATGTCGACATGGACTATGAGATGCTCCGACGCGAGCTGCCGCCCGGCGTTGAACCGGCCTATGACGGGATGATCCTTACCTTCTAGGCGCGTCAGGCTTGCCTGGAACCGTAAATGTGCGGACCCCGGCGACAATTTCCCTTTTCTCTCGTCTGCTGCGATGCAACAAGATTCTGGGCAGCATGATGCGCCTTGACCTACTTGACTTAACCTTACCCCGTGCCCAAACGTCAGCGCAAAGTCAGTCGGGGAGTGGTATCTGGGCACTCGATCCAGGCCGGTTTTGACCCGCTGCAACGCCAGGAGGAACAGGCGCATGTCCCGCCACAAAGCTATTTTGATCTGCGCCGCCGCCGCGCTTCTCTGGGCCGCTCCTGCCTGGGCGGCCAATTTCGAGGCGCAACTCGATCCCGCGCCGTTTAACGCCACCAGCCGCGCCATCGTGATCGAGAGCGAGGGGCAGGTCACTGCGACCCTGGAAGGGCGCACCCTGAGCGTGCGCGGCACTTTCTCCAATCTCAGTTCGCCCGCCACCGCCGCGTCATTCCGTATCGGACTGGCGAAAGGCGTGCTGGGCGATGCCATTGGCGGTACCTTGACCGTCACGCCCGCCACGCAAGGCTCGGTGGAAGGGTCCATCAAGCTGACATCCGCGCAGCTCGCGGCCTTGAACCAGCAGAGTCTTTATATCCGCATCGATAGCGAAAAGGCGCCCGACGGCCATTTGCAGGGTTGGCTGGAACCGGCAGGAAGCAACTAACATGAACCGCACGGCAAAATTCTTGAGCGGCGTGACCGCGATTGTAGCTTTGGGCGGCGCCTATGCCTTTGCGCAAGGCGCCGGCGTTTACACCATGGCGCAGGCCCAAGCCGGCCACAGCGCCTATGTCGCCAATTGCGCCGGCTGTCACCGCGCCAATCTGGTGGGCGGGGGCGATGCGCCCGCCGTGGGCGGCCCCGGCTTTATGACGTCCTTCGGCAACCGCTCCACCAAGGAGCTTTACAATTTCATCGCCATATCCATGCCCGTGGGCCGGGCGGGGGGCCTGAGCGAAGAGCAATATACCAACATCACCGCCTATCTTCTGTACGCCAACGGCGCCAAGGCGGGGACCACGCCCTTCAGCAAAAATACCGACGTAAAGGTGTCCTCCATCGCCGATGGTAAGGTCCTGCCGGAAGCGATCGCCGCGCCGGTGGTGACCCAGCCGGCAACGGCCAGCACGCCAGCGGCCAATACGTCAACGGCCGCCGCGCCGCCCCAAGGCCTGACGGTAAAGGGCACGGTGAAAAACTATATCGACGTCACCGACGAGATGCTCAAGAATCCGCCGGACGGCGAATGGCTGATGTATCGCCGCAATTATCAAGGCTGGAGTTATAGCCCGCTCACCCAGATCACTCCCGCCAACGTCAAAAACCTCCAGCTCAAATGGGCCTGGAACATGAATGAGGGCGGCGCCAACCAGGGCACGCCCATCATCCATGCCGGGACCATGTTCCTGTCCAACACCTCCAACACGGTGCAGGCGCTGGATGCGCGCACCGGCGAACTGATCTGGGAACACCGCATCGGGCCGGTGTCGCGCACCGCCTATGGCGCCACGCGCAGCCTGGCCGTCTATAAAGACAAAGTCTATGTCGCCACCACCGACGCCAAGCTTAATGCCTTGGACGCGCGCACCGGCAAGATGGTGTGGCAAGAAGCGTTGGGAAGCACCAACAATTCCAACACCGGCGGCGTGATGGTGATGCGCGGCAAGGTGCTGACGGGTCTTACCCGTTGCGACAATTATTCGGAGAATAATTGCTATATCAGCGCCTTTGACGCCGATACCGGCAAGCGCGAATGGAAGTTTTTCACCACCGCCCTGGAAGGTCAGCCTGGCGGCGATACCTGGAACGGACTGCCCAACCTGTTCCGCGGCGGCGGCGATATCTGGATCGCGGGCACTTACGACCCAGGCCTGAACACGACCTATTGGGGCGTGGCCCAGCCCAAGCCGTGGTTCCGCGCCAGCCGCAAGACCTTCGGCGCTTCTGTGCTTTATACCTCCTCGACGCTGGCGCTCAATCCCGATGACGGCAAGCTGAAATGGTATTTTCAGCACGTCCCCGGCGAGACGCTGGATCTGGACGAAGCGTTCGAACGGGTGCTGATCGACCACGGCAATCGGAAAGTGCTTCTGACCATCGGCAAGGCCGGCATCCTGTGGAAGCTGGACCGCGCCACCGGCAAGTTCCTGGCGGCCAAGGAGACGATATTCCAGAACGTCTTCTCCAAGATCAACTATAAAACGGGGGAACTGACCTATCGCAAGGACATCATCGAGCAGAAGACCAAACAATGGCTCTCCTCCTGTCCGGGTCCGGAAGGTGGCCATGACTGGCAGGCCACCAGCTATTATCAGCCCGACGATCTGCTGATCATTCCGCTCAGCCAAAGCTGTGTGATGATCCAGGGTCAGGATGTGGAGATGAAGTTGGGCGGCGGCGGCAACGCGGCGACGCAGAAGTTCTATTTCACGCCCGGCTCCAAACAGATGATGGGCAAGTTGGCCGCCTATCGCACCCGTGACATGACGGAAGTATGGTCCTGGGAGCAGCGCTCGCCGTTCCTCAGCGCGGTCTTGTCCACCGCGGGCGGCGTGGCCTTTGTCGGCGACTTCGACCGCAATCTGAAGGGGATCGATGTCAAGACCGGCAAGATTCTGTGGCAGACCCGGCTGGGCAACACGGTGCAAGGCCATCCGGTGTCCTTCAGCCTAGACGGCAAGCAGTATATCGCGATAACCAGCGGTCTGGGCGGCGGCAGTCCGCAGCAGAAGCCCAACGCGCTCCTGAAAGAAGTGCGCCGGCCTTCCACCGGTCATGTGCTGTATGTGTTCGGACTGCCGGACTGAACGCAGGCGTCGGCAAGCTCGGGATGAGGACCGTTTCGGCTCTCATCCTGAGTCTGTCGAAGTGTGATTTGCGGGCAGGGGACCGGCAAAAGGGCCGTCAAACCCATGCCAGAGTTATGAAATTATATTAACCTCACTCTCGAAGCGTATGTTTTGCTTGGTCAAATAAAGTTCCATCGCCGGCAGCAACACAAAAATGGGAATGGCGCGCATCACAGGGCAAAAAAAGGGTGTAATATAAGCTGGCAACTTTTCTTCCAGAGTCTGGGATGAAGGTTCATGTCCTGCTTTTCGGTGCCGGCCTTTTGTTGGGCGCAACCGCCATGGCCCAAGGCCAGGTGATGGTCTCGGTGGGCAGCGGCTTGGCGTATGACTGTTTCCTGTACGCCAAATCGGGCGCCAATCCGGGACAAGGCGTGGGGGTCTGCGATGGGGCGCTGAGACACGAAACGCTGACCCGCAAGAACCGCGCCGCCACCTATGACAATCGCGGTGTGATCCTGGACAGGCTGGGCAGGACCGAACAGGCACGGGCCGATTTCCACCAGGCGATCACCCTGGATCCCGCGCTGGGCGATCCTTACGTCAATCTGGGTTCGATGCTGATCAAGCAGGGCCAGCATCAGGCGGCGCTGGACCAGATCAACAAGGGGTTGGAGCTGGGAATGAGCTATCCCCATATCGGCTATTACGACCGCGCGGTG
>DATFDR010000009.1:0-7561 GCA_035251935.1 Rhizomicrobium sp.
CTTTGGCGGCTTTTCTTTGGGGCTTTGCTTCTGCGGCCTGGGCACAGGCGCCCATGCTGCAAGCCCTGCCCGATGGCGCCAATTATCCCGATCCTTCATGCAAGAAGCCGCAAGTGAACATGGTCAAGCCGCCAACCGACCATATCCAGCGTGTCGAAATGATCACCCAGAACGATTCCGAGGCGGTGCGCTCTTACAATTCCAAAATCAAGCAATTCAACAGCGATATGGCCACCTACAATGGCTGCATGCGCGCCTATATCGACAAGGCCAATGGCGATGTGAAAACCATTCAGGACAAGGCCAATGGCGAGTTAAAACAGATCACCGAGCGCGCCAACACCGCCATGAAAATGATCCAGGACAAGATCCGCCAAGCGGTAACGGATGCAAACAGCGTCAGCGCCGCGTTGGATCAGGAAACCGCCAGGCTACGGAAGCATTGATTTGCGGACGGAAAGCTAAGTCGGCAACACGATATCGAAAGTAAAGGCCAGAACGCCCGGCTGGATCACCTGCCCCAGTGCGCGGCGGTTCTCGCGGCCGGGATAATGAGGACGAGAAATCATCATGCCCAACGCCCCTTATCCCCAGGGTTGAGCCCAGTACCAGCACATAAAGCCGGGCAATGGTGCTTGTCAGACAGGGCCTCACCCTTTCCTATCCGGACATGACTGATACGGACCTGAAGCCCTCCCGCGACATTGCCGTGCTGCTGGAGGTGATGAAACGCCTGCGCACCGGCTGTCCCTGGGACAAGGTGCAGACCTTCGACACTATCGCGCCTTACACCATCGAGGAAGCCTATGAGGTGGCCAGCGCCATCGCCGACAAGGATATGAAGGCTCTGCCCGGCGAGCTGGGCGATCTTTTGTTCCAGGTGGTGTTTCATGCCCGCATGGCGGAAGAGCAAGGCCTGTTCGATTTCGGCACCGTGGTCGAAGCCGTCACCGCCAAGATGATCCGCCGCCATCCCCATGTCTTCGGCGATGAAGAGGCCAAGAATTTGATGAGTGCCACGGCCGCGGCCCAGAAGGATTTCTGGGAAAAGCTCAAGGAAAGCGAACGTACCGCGTCGGGCCAGACCGGGTTGCTGGACGATGTCGCCAGCGCCCTGCCCGCCTTGACCCGGGCCGAGAAACTTCAGCGCCGCGCCTCTACCGTTGGTTTCGACTGGAACGATCCCAAGCTGGTGCTGGACAAGCTGGCCGAGGAAGCCCGCGAGGTGCTGGACGCGCCCACCCAGGAGGCGCGCGCCGAGGAGATCGGCGACCTGTTGTTCGTGGTCGCCAATCTGGCGCGGCATCTCAAGGTCGACCCCGAGGCCGCGCTGCGCGAGGCCAACGCCAAGTTCACCCGCCGCTTCCGCCATATCGAGACGGTGCTTGCAGCCCGTGGTGTCAGACCGGGCGACGCCAGCCTGGAAGAGATGGAAGCGCTGTGGCAGGAGGCTAAGGCCAAGGGGCTTTGAGTGGACGGCGCGAGACTAGGAAAAAGAAACGTCGCGATAGGTCCACCAGCGGTGACAGCAAAATTAAAACCCGGAACCAGGAGCTTGGCCGAAAAGCGGCATGGTTCCGGCACAGGGCTTGGGTCCTTGGCGGTAGAATGCGACACGGGTTTATTTGCCTTTTTCCGAGAATCGTCCGTTGATCAATGGCATATCCATCCGCAACGGCTCGGCGCGCGCTTGCAACTTTCCATCGAAACGTGCGACGCGAAGCTCGCGATCGTTGTGCGCGACATTGGCCTGGATGGTAATCGTCTTGAGTGCGGTAAAATCGGAGCCGCTCAGAACCTGGTTCATGGTCTGAATGGAGGGTAAGTCATCCCAAAATCGCGGATCGTAAACCGCGTAGGCGATACGGTAGCGGGGAAATATCGCCTTGATCTCGGCCGCGTCCGCACCCAAATCGGTAACCCCAGCAGTCCGTCCCTGCCGGTAATGCACGAAAAGTTTCTCAGCCCTTAGCACCCGTATATCGCGACGTGATCCCAGTGCGCGCAAGTTAAAGACAAAGGCTCCGGAACGCTGGCCGTAAAAGAGAACGGTCGTATCGGGGGGCGTTTGGTCCGCGACAAGGATGGCAGCCTCGCGAAATCCGGCAACACGCGGAACGCTCTGGGTCGCCAGAGTGAAGACAAAAAGACCCGCTCCCAATGCCACGGTCAGCGGCGTGCTCCAACGCTGCGGCAACGCACGATGGATCGCAAAGCAAGCCGCTATGACAAGCGGCACCAGAAAATGCAGGGTATAGCGCCCATCCTTAAGCGCGATCATGGTGAAAAAAACATAGCCCACCAGGAACGATGCGGCCATGGCCGATATCAATGGATCACGGTGACGCAATTGCGCGCCGCCCCAAAATATCAGAAAAACCGCTGCCAAAAAAACCACTGGCCAACCGGCCGCGGTCGGCAAGTCGGCGGCGTACCATAACAGGGATGGAAGCGAGAAGCGGCCGGGGGCGGAGGCATTCACGCCCGCAGCCAAACTTGCATTCATCATACCGAACTTCAACGTCATCGCCGCGAGTGGCAGGAGCAGAACCGCGGATGCGAAGATCGCAATCCAGATTTCGCGCCGCAAGATCACGCGCCAACCGCAAGTCCATAGCAAGGCGACCGCAGCGGCCGGCGCCAAGAACGCAAAGGTCTGTTTGGTATAGAGCGCCAGAACCAATGCAAAGGCGCTGGCATAGAGCCATGGCGCGCGGCCGCGCTCGATATAGCGGACAAGCAGGAACATCGACCAGGCGGCGAAACACATCGCCGGCACCTCGAGCATCACCTGCCGGCCCCAAAAGGCGATCCCTGGCAAGCCGAGAAACATAAGCACGGCGCCGGTGGCGGCGACCCAGGAAAGGCGCAGGCGCGCCAGATTGTAGATCGCCAAGGCCAGAAAGCCGGTAAAGATGGCGACCGTCACCTGGGCGGCGAAATGCGACACGCCCAGCACCGAAAACACCAAGGCTTCCGACACGGGAAACAGCGGCGGATAGAGACCGATCGAGATCGCGGGATACTGCAGATAATAGTTGACCGCCCAATCCATCGGATTGCGCAACGGCGCTGCGGCGACAAGATCGTGAATGAAGGCACCATTCATGGCATGGCTTGACGCATCGAACCACCAGAAGTCCCCGTTGGTTGGGGCGGAAAAAAGAAGCGCCGCCGCGGCGGCGATAATGACGATTAACACAATGAATTTCGCCGCAAGCGGGACGGCGTCCGATGCGGCTGGCTGGCTTGAATGCCCTGAGGAATCAATCATAATGGGATACGGCTCCTCGAATCGACAAACCCGATGATAATCGAATTGCGACTGTATTTGCGATGTCTATGCAATCTTGCCTAATCGGTCATACGGGCTTTGTCGGAAGCAATTTGGCGCGGGCCCATCCTTTTAACGCATTTTTCAATTCCTCCAACATCGAAGATATTCGCGGCAAATCATTCGACTTGCTTGTCTGCGCCGCACCCCACGCCAAGAAGTGGTGGAGTAATCTTCATCCCGATGAAGACACGGCCATCGTTCGCCGTCTCAGCGAACTCTTGGGCACGGTCGACGCCCAGCGTGTGATATTGATATCAACCATCGATGTCTTCCCGGCGCTTTCTGGCATTGACGAGAGCTTTGATTGCCATAGCCTGCCCAACCACACCTACGGCTCCAATCGTCTGGCGCTCGAAGATGCGGTGCGCGCCAGGTTTACCAATAGTCATGTCATCCGGCTTCCCGCATTGTTTGGTCCCGGACTAAAAAAGAACGCGCTGTTCGACATGTTGAACGACAATTCCGTCGGCAATATCGATCCGCAGAGCGAATTTCAATGGTACGACTTGGGCCGGTTGTGGGCCGACGTGAACCGCACCATGGCGGCGGGAATTGATCTGGTCGTTTTTGCCACCGAACCCCTCCCAACCGAAGCGATCCGGTCCCGCTTCTTTCCCGCGACGACGATTGGAAAACCGGCGGAAAAGCCGGCCCGCTATGCCATCCGGTCGCGCCACGCCGAACTTTACGGCGGCCGGGATGGTTATCTGATGGGCCGCGAGGAGATTCTCAGCGCCATGGCGCGTTTCATCGATGAAGCCTCGGCGTCGCAATGAAGCTGGCGATTTCCAATATCGCCTGGCGGGCGCAGGACGATCAGGACGTCTACGCGCTGCTCCGGGAATTCGGAATTGGCGTTATCGAAATCGCTCCAACGCGGATTGTACCGGATTGGAACGCTGCGACGGTCGAAGCCGCGCAAGCGTTCAGGGCGCACATCGAGGGTGAAGGCCTTATCTGTTCTTCGCTGCAATCGCTTCTCTTTGGATTGCCCGCTCTAAACCTGTTCGGCGATGATCAAATTCGCTGCGATCTTGCGCGTCAGCTAGATATGGTTGCGGACTTCGGTGTTGCCCTTGGGGCGCGGGCTTTTGTCTTCGGATCCCCCAAAAATCGCGATCGTGGCAGCCTTTCGGACAAAGAAGCCTTTGCCATGGCGGCGGAGTTTTTCGCCGGTATTGGCGAGGCCTATGCCAGACGAGGCGTCTGCCTTTGTCTTGAGGCCAATCCCACCCAATATGGCTGCAATTTTGTGACCGACAGCGAGGCGGCGGCGGCCCTCGTCCGCGCCGTCGCCTCGCCGGGCTTCCGGCTGCATCTCGACGCGGCCTGTATGCATCTTGCCGGCGAGGATGGCGCGCGCGCCATCGAATCCTGCGCGGATATTCTCGCCCATTTCCATATCAGCGAGCCTTTTCTTAAGGATTTTGCAAGGCCTGAGGTCGATCATCGCGCCCTGGCTTCGGCGCTTCGTACTATCGGTTGGGATAAACCAATTTCGGTGGAAATGCGCGCCACGGATGATCCTCCCCGGACCATCCGCGATACGCTCTCCCGCGTTATCGAACTTTATGGTTTGACATGAGCAACGAAGCCATCCCTTTTTCGGCCGCCCAAGCTCCGACATGGCAGATTCCTGCCTTCGATGTGCATGAAATCTTTCAAAAACGCGGACGCTACGCGCTGGGTATTCCTGTCTTAAATGAAAATGGCCGCATCCAGGCTCAACTGCGAACGATAAAAAGCCTGGGAATTGACCGCAAAATTGACGTCGTCATCGCGGATGGCGGGAGTACTGACGGAAGTCTTGCATTTGAGCTGCTTGCGGAAAACGGTGTGCGCGCTTTGCTGACCAAGCGTGGTCCCGGCAAGCTCAGCGCGCAATTGCGCATGTTTTTCGCATACGCGCTGCTGGACGGTTACGATGGGTTGATCATCATTGACGGCAACAACAAGGATGGCGTTGAAGCTATTCCCGAATTCGTCGCGCGGCTGGAGGCGGGCTGGGACTATATTCAAGGTTCGCGCTATCGCCCCGGCGGCGTGGAAGAAAACACGCCTTTCTCACGCAAGCTTGCGGTGCGATTGCTGCATGCGCCGGTGTTGAGCCTTGCCGCGCGGTTCCACTATACCGACACGACCAACGGCTTTCGCGCCTTGTCTAGGAATTTTCTTCTCGATAAGCGCGTGCAGCCCTTCCGCGAAGTTTTTGACACTTACAATCTTCATTTCTATCTTTCACTGATGGCGCCAAGGCTAGGCTTTCGGGTTTGCGAAATTCCCGTGACGCGCCGCTATCCCAAGACCGGACAGATCCCAAGTAAGATAAAAGGCATGCGGGCGAACTTGGAAATCTTGAAACTGTTGTTCAAGACCGTTCGTGGCGATTACGCCCCGCCCGTTTCCGGATGATGGAGGCGGGCGCAGCGATCGCCGTCATCGGCGGTGGGTTCTATGGCTGCTCCATAGCGGTGCTCCTGGCCCAATTGGGCGCGCATGTCGCCGTGTTCGAGAAAGAGGCGCAACTCCTCACCCGATCGTCTTATAACAACCAGGCCCGATTGCATGGCGGGTATCACTATCCGAGAAGCTTCTCTACCGCCTATCGCAGTAGGGTAAACCTGCCGCGGTTCCTACGGGACTGTAAGCCAAGTATCGATGCAAGCTTTACCAAAGTCTATGCGATCGCCCGCCGGAATTCCAAAATATCCGCCCGGCAGTTCGAATATTTTTGTCGGCAGATCGAGGCGCCCGTTCGTGTCGCGTCCGACCAGATACAACGCTTATTTTCGCCGCAACTCATTGAGTGCGCCTATGTCGTGGAAGAGTACGCGTTTGACGCCGCTATCCTTCGAAAACTCATGGAGGAGCGTCTCGGCCGTGCCGGCGTTCATGTCGCCTGCAATACCGCCGTTACCAGGGTTGATCGTGTGCGCCAGGGACAATTCGAACTGACACTGAACGGATCGCGCAACTATGCGGCGCAGTATGTGTTTAATTGCACCTATTCCAGTCTCAACGCGATCCCTGGACTTCCTCGCACCACCCACGCGCTTAAGCACGAGATCGCGGAAATGGCGCTGGTGGAATTGCCGCCTTCCCTAGCCGGCCTTTCCGTCACGGTTATGGACGGGCCGTTTTTCTCGTTCATGCCGTTTCCCGATCGCAAACTGTCTACCTTATCCCATGTCCGATACACGCCTCATGCCAACTGGACTGAAAGCGCGGATGAGCCGCGAGACCCGCATCTGATTCTGCGCGAGCTAACGCCGCAAACGCGGTTCCGCCCTATGTTGTGTGACGCTCAGCGTTACATGCCGCATTTGGCGGACGCGCAATACAAGGACTCATTGTTTGAGATTAAGACGGTCTTGGTTAAGAATGAAGTCGATGACGGCCGGCCTATCCTGTTTGAATGGCATCGCGACGAACCGCGGCTGGCGTGGGTACTGGGCTCTAAAATAGACAATATCTACGACGTGCTATCCGCTGTGGAGGATCATATCCGTGAATACTAACAGCCCCCGCAAGAGCGACCTTCTTGTTTCCGTCGTGACGACGGTCCGCGACGCATCCTCTTACATTGAAGATTTCATCCGGCAGACCGGCAGCGCCTTGGAACCGAGGTTTAAGGACTATGAAATCCTGATCGTGGATAACGGGTCGCGTGACGGCACGGTCGAGAAGATCGAGCAGATGCAAAAGAGCGTGAAAAATATTCAGCTCTATTGCCTGGCGGCGCCTATTCGCCGCGAGATCGATATTCTCGCTGGTATCGATCAGGCGATCGGAGACATCGTAATTACGATGGATGCGGCTTATGATCCTCCCCAGCTCATTCCACAAATGGTCGACGAATTTCAATTGGGGGCCGAGATCGTTTACGGCCTGCGGCGGGACCGCCTCGCCCTGCGCGGCCTCTATCAGAGGGCGGCGCGGCTTTTCTTTTCGCTGCACCGTTCGATGACGAAGGCGGATTTGCCGGTCGCCGCGTCAAGCTACCGTCTTATGTCGCGCCGCGTCGTGAATTCCTTTATCTCGGTTTCCAACCGTTTTGAGCTATTTCCGGTGATCACCGCCTTCACCGGCTTCCGCTATGCCACACTGGTCTATGACCGCGTGGCGCGCAGCGGGGTGCGCGACCGGGCTGAGTATTTCCAGGCCATGCAACGCGCGGTCCGGATCATGTTGTTGGGATCGCACTACCCGCTTCGGTTATTGACC
>DATFDR010000010.1:0-24349 GCA_035251935.1 Rhizomicrobium sp.
TCGCGCTGGATTGGGCGCGCCCGCCGCGGCACATGAATGCGACGTCCTACTGGTACGCCCATTCCGACCAATGGCGTTACGAGACCCTGGGCGTCGAGGAAATTCTGTCGCCATTGGCGGACAAAAAAGAGTGGGCGGGCAGCCTGATCGATTTCAACGTGCGCGCCGAGCGCATGGGCTGGCTGCCCTCGGCCCCGCAACTGCGGACCAATCCGCTGGATGTCGTGAAGGCCGCGGAAGCGGCCGGCAAGGATCCGAAGGACTTCGCGCGGGATGAAATCGCCGCTGGGCGCCTCAAATTGTCCTGCGACGACCCCGACAATCCCGCCAACTGGCCGCGCAATCTATTTATCTGGCGTTCCAACATTCTGGGATCGAGCGGCAAGGGGCATGAGTATTTCCTCAAGCACCTGCTGGGGACCACGCATGGGGTGCAAGGCAAGGATTTGGGACAGGCCGGCGAATGCAAGCCGGACGAGGTCGTCTGGCATGACGAGGCGCCGGAAGGAAAACTCGACCTGGTGGTGACGCTGGATTTCCGCATGTCCACGACTTGCGTTTATTCCGACATCGTTCTGCCGACAGCCACCTGGTATGAGAAGAACGACCTCAACACCTCCGACATGCACCCCTTCATTCACCCGCTCAGCGCGGCGGTTGACCCGGTCTGGGAGAGCCGCAGCGACTGGGAGATCTACAAGGGACTTGCCAGGCGCTTTTCCGAGGTCGCGCCGGAAGTTCTGGGCAAGGAGAGGGATATTGTTCTCACGCCCATGCATCACGATACTCCGGGCGAACTCGCCCAGCCCTTCGATGTGAAGGAGTGGTCGAAAGGGCAGGTTGCGCCGATCCCGGGCAAGACGATGGCCTCGATCTCGGTCATCGAGCGCGACTATCCCAATGTCTATAAGCGCTTCACTTCCCTCGGACCCCTGATGTCGTCGGTCGGCAATGGCGGCAAGGGCATCGCTTGGAAAACCGAGCCCGAGGTGGAACTGCTGGGCAAGCTCAATGGCATCGTCACCGAGGAGGGCGCGTCCAAGGGGTTGCCGCGAATCGACACGGATATCGATGCGACCGAAGTGATCCTGTCCCTGGCCCCGGAAACCAATGGCGAGGTCGCCATGAAGGCATGGCGTGCGCTGGGCGAATTCACCGGCCGCGACCACCAGCACCTGGCCGAAGCGAAGGAAGACGAGAAAATCCGCTTTCGCGACATCCAGGCGCAGCCGCGCAAGATCATCTCGTCACCCACCTGGTCGGGCATCGAGTCGGAAAAGGTCTGCTACAATGCGGGTTACACCAATGTGCACGAACTGATCCCGTGGCGCACCCTGACGGGCCGCCAGCAGCTGTTCCAGGATCATCCCTGGATGCGCGCCTTCGGCGAACAGCTTGTGGTCTACCGGCCGCCGATCGACACCAAGACGATCAAGCCGATCATCGACACCAAGGAAAACGGCAACAAGCAGATCGTCCTGAATTTCATCACGCCCCACCAGAAATGGGGCATCCATTCGACCTATACCGACAATCTGCTCATGCTGACGCTCTCGCGCGGCGGTCCGATTGTATGGATGAGCGAGGTTGACGCCGCCAAGGTCGGCATCGAGGACAATGACTGGATCGAGGCCTACAATCTGAACGGCGCATTGGTTGCCCGCGCCGTCGTCTCACAGCGCGTGCCCGAGGGCATGGTCATGATGTACCACGCCCAGGAAAAGATCGTGAACGTGCCGGGCTCCGAGGTCACGGGTCAGCGCGGCGGCATCCACAATTCGGTCACCCGCACCGTGCTCAAGCCCACGCACATGATCGGCGGCTATGCGCACCAGAGCTACGGCTTCAATTATTATGGAACCGTCGGCTCCAACCGCGACGAATTCGTAATTGTACGCAAGCAGGCCAAGGTGGATTGGATGGAAGAAGCAGCGCCACAGCGCGAGAAGGAGACCGTATCGTGAAAGTGCGCGCACAAATTGCGATGGTGCTGAACCTCGACAAATGCATCGGGTGCCATACCTGCTCGGTGACCTGCAAGAATGTCTGGACCTCGCGCGAAGGCGTTGAATATGCCTGGTTCAACAATGTCGAGACCAAGCCCGGTGTGGGCTATCCCAAAGAGTGGGAGAATCAGAAGCGCTGGAACGGCGGCTGGCTCCGCAAGCGGAACGGAAAGCTGCAGCCCCGCATGGGCGCCAAATGGCGGATCCTGGCGAACATCTTCGCCAATCCCGATTTGCCGCAGATCGACGACTATTACGAGCCCTTCACCTTCGACTATCAGCATCTGCACACCGCACCCGACAGCCGGACCATGCCGACAGCGCGCCCGCGTTCGCTGATCACCGGCCAGCGCATGGAGAAGATCGAAGGCGGGCCCAATTGGGAGGAAATCCTGGGCGGAGAGTTCTCCAAGCGCTCCAAGGACGCGAATTTCGAGGGCATCCAGAAGGAAATCTACGGGCAGTTCGAAAACACCTTCATGATGTATCTGCCGCGCCTGTGCGAGCATTGCCTCAACCCGGCCTGTGTCGCGGTATGCCCATCGGGCGCGATCTACAAACGCGAGGAGGACGGTATCGTCCTGATCGACCAGGACAAGTGCCGTGGCTGGCGCATGTGCGTTTCCGGCTGCCCCTACAAGAAGGTCTATTACAACTGGCAATCCGGCAAGTCCGAAAAGTGCATCATGTGCTATCCGCGGCTTGAGGTCGGGCAGCCGACGGTCTGTTCGGAGACCTGCGTCGGCCGCATCCGCTATCTGGGCGTCATCCTCTATGATGCCGACCGCATCGCCGAAGCCGCGGCCACGCCCGACGAGGCTGACCTGTATGAAGCGCAGCTTTCCGTCTTCCTCGATCCCTTCGATCCCAAGGTGCAGGCCCAGGCCGCGGCCGACGGCATCGCCCATTCCTGGATGGAGGCGGCCAGGAAGTCGCCGGTCTGGAAGATGGCGATGGACTGGAAGGTGGCATTCCCGTTGCATCCGGAATATCGCACCCTGCCGATGGTCTGGTACGTCCCGCCGCTTTCGCCCATCCAGTCGGCGGCCGAAAAAGGCCAGATCGACCTGGAAGGCGACATGCCGGATGTCCGCTCGCTGCGCATCCCCGTGAAGTATCTTGCCAACATGCTGACGGCCGGCAAGGAAGAGCCCGTGATCCTGGCGCTGGAGCGCATGATGGCGATGCGCGCCTATATGCGGTCCAAGACCGTGGACGGCGTGATTGACGAAGGTGTTGCGGCGCGCGTCGGCCTCAGCACGGCGCAGATCGACGACATGTACCGCACCATGGCGATCGCAAATTACGAAGATCGCTTCGTCATACCCACCGCCCACCGGGAGCATTCGGAAGACGCTCTCGATCTGCGGGGAAGCTGCGGCTTCACCTTCGGCAATGGCTGTTCCGACGGCACCAGCAACGCCAACATCTTCAACATTCCGGGCAAGCACAAAGTCCCGGAACCTGCGGGGAACTGAGCATGATCGCCACCTACAAGGTTCTCAGTGCGGTTCTGTCCTATCCGACCGCCGATGTTCAACGTCATGCCGGGCAGATGCTGGCAGCCCTGCATGCAGAACAATTGTTATCCGCCCATCACCGCGCTGCGGTGGGTATGCTGATCGAGGATCTCGCCGCCGCCGACCTGCTTGAGGCGCAATCGCGCTATGTCGATCTCTTCGATCGGACGCGGTCGCTGTCGCTGCATATGTTCGAGCATGTTCATGGCGAGTCGCGCGACCGCGGGCAGGCCATGGTCTCGCTGCTGGAACGTTATCAGCAGGCCGGCCTGGACCTGGCAGGGCAGGAACTGCCCGATTACATCCCCCTGTTCCTGGAATTTCTTTCGACGCTTTCCGCCGTCGAGGCCCGGAGCAACCTGGCCGAACCGGCGCATATTCTCGCCGCATTGGGGGAGCGCCTGCGCAAACGCGACAGCGCCTATGGCGCCGTGCTGGAAGCCCTGGTCGCCCTGTCGCAGGTGGCTCCCAGCCAGGAGGTGCTGGAGGCGTTGCGCCAAGCGCCGTTCGACGATCCAACCGATCTGGCCGCGCTGGACCGGGTCTGGGAGGAAGCCGAAGTCCGTTTTGGCCCCGGCGACGCAGCTACGGACGGATGCCCCAAGGCCAACGACATCCTGTCGCGCATGACGGCCCCGGTGGAAAAGCCCGGCGCCCAAGCCATGACGGAGGCCGGAGCATGAGCCAGGCGATCAATAGTTTTCTCTTCGGCGTCTATCCTTATATCTGCCTGTCGGTCTTCCTGGTCGGCAGCCTGATCCGCTTCGACCGCGAGCAGTATGGCTGGCGCAGCCAGTCCAGCCAGCTCCTGCGCCGCCGCCAGCTTACCTGGGGCAGCAACCTGTTCCATGTCGGAATTCTGGTGATCCTGGTCGGTCATACCGGCGGTCTTCTGACGCCTGTCGCGGTCTTCGACGCTTTAGGCATTTCCCATACCGCCAAGCAGCTCGTCGCCATCATCGTGGGGGGCGTAGCCGGCATCCTGTGTCTTGCTGGGTTGCTGCTGCTACTCCATCGCCGCCTGATCGACCCGCGCATCCGCCGGACATCGTCGAATGCCGACATCGCGGTTCTGGTGATCCTCCTGGTCCAGTTGCTGCTGGGGTTGGGTACCATCTTCGTGTCGCTCAACCATCTGGATGGCGAGGAAATGGTCGCCCTGATGAACTGGGCCCAGCATATCGTCACGCTGCGGCCCGGCGCGGCCGAGTTCGTCGCGCATGTGTCGCCGATCTTCAAGACGCACCTTGTCCTGGGCATGACGATTTTCCTGATCTTTCCCTTTACCCGCCTGGTTCATGTGTTGAGCGCGCCGATCTGGTACCTTGGCCGGCGCGGATACCAGATCGTCAGAACCAGAAAGCCGAGAAAGGCCTGACATGACGAGCCGCACCCCCATCCGTCTCAATGGCGTCCCGTTGCCGCCGCACATGATCGCGGCGGAAGCCCAGCACCATCCTTCCCGAAACCCCGCCATGGCCTACCAGGCGGCAGCGCGCGCCATTATCATCCGCACGCTGTTGCTGGAGGAGGCCCAGCGCGAGGGCGTTGTCGCCGAGGCAGAGCTTGTATCGCCCGGCAAGCGCGAGCTGGACGACGAGGCGAAGATACGCGCCCTTGTGGAAGCCCGTATCCCCGTCAACGAGCCTGACGAAGTGGAATGCCGCACCTTTTACGAGGCCGATCCGGCCCGCTTCCGCAGCCCGGACCTCTACGAAGCCTCGCACATCCTGTTCCTGGCTCATCCGCACGATGCCGTCGCCTATGCCGCCGCCACGGCGAAGGCCGTGGCCATCATCGGGGAATTGTCCGCCGCCCCGGACCGCTTCGAGACAATCGCGCGGTCGCAGTCGGAATGTGACTCCCGCGCCAACGGCGGCCGGCTCGGACAGATTGCGCGCGGGGAAACCGTGCCGGAATTTGAAGCGGCCCTGCGGCTCCTGGCGGAAGGGCAAATTTCCCCCCAACCGGTAACGTCCCGCTATGGGGTTCACGTCCTCAGGCTGGACGCGCGCGCTACCGGAGAGACGCTGCCCTTCGGCTATGTGCAGGAGCAGATCTCCTGCTACCTGGCCGAGAAAGCATGGCGTCGCGATGTTGCCGACTATATCGAGCGCCTCATCGGTGAGGCCCAGATCGAGGGAATCGACCTGTCGCGGCAGTCAACGGAAGGAACGAGGGCGGCATGACGACATTGGGAGAAATTCTGGGCCAGTTGCATGATCGGGAAGAGATTTACGGCTTGCTGCTGGAATCCGGCAACGCGAACCTGGTCGCCAGGCTTGACGAAAAAGCACTCGCCACGTCCGACGATCCCTGTGGCGTCGCCCTCAAGGCTGTGCATGCCTTCACAAACCGGGCCGATGAAGAAGCCTGGGTCAAGCTCATGGGTTGTATTCGGAATTCTCAGTCGCCCGCGGGCGCGTGCCTGGGTGAGATGATCACATGGTCCATGACCCGCTAGAAGCCGCCGGGCATCCCCCGGTTCTGGGCGTCATCCTCGTCGGGGGCGCCTCGCGGCGCTATGGCCATGACAAGGCGATGGCGCGGCTGGGCGGAATCCCGATGGTTCAGCGCGTTGCGACGCAGGTTGCCAGCCAGGTATCGATGCTCGCCGCCAGCGGCGCCGGCCGTCCGGGGCTCGATCTTGCCGTTATCCCGGATGCCGTGGCCCATGGCGGTCCGTTGCCGGCGCTGCTGTCCATCCTGACCTGGGCGGGCGAACGCAAGCTTGAGCTGGTTGCAACCTTTTCCTGTGACACGCCATTTCTGCCGTCCGATCTGGTCATGCGCCTGCACCGGGCCCTGGAACCGGACCGCGATTGCGCCGTGGCGCTTCATGGCGGCGCCGCACACCCGACCTGCGCCTTGTGGAAGGTTTCGGCGCTGCCAAAAATTCAGGCGGCTTTTGACTCGGGCGTTCGCAGCCTGCACGGCGCGCTGGCCCACCTTGCGACGTGCGCCGTGGATTTCTCGGACTCGGACGGCGGTCCCGGCGGCGATCCTTTCTTTAATATCAATTCCCGGTCCGATATGGCGCTGGCGCAGGCCTGGATTGACCGCGCCTCCGTCGGGGGAAACGTCAGGACCGTTGCCCACATGGTGTTTCCATGAAGCTCGCCGTGCCGGATACGGTCCGCAACAGGCCTATGATAGACCCGTTTGGCCGGGTAGTGGATTATCTGCGCGTCTCGGTGACGGATCGCTGCAACCTCCGCTGCACCTACTGCATGGCCGAGGATATGCGCTTTCTGCCCAAGGCCGACCTTCTCAGCCTGGAGGAGATCGACCGGCTCTGCGCCCTCTTTATCGAAAAGGGCGTGACCCATTTGCGCCTGACCGGTGGTGAACCGCTGATGCGCCGCGGCATCATGAAACTGGTGAACAGTCTTTCGCGTCACCTGGACAGCGGCGCGCTCCAGGAACTGACCTTGACGACCAATGGCGTGCGACTGCGCGAGTATGCCGCCGGCCTGGCCGCGGCCGGGGTGCGGCGGATCAACGTTTCGCTGGACAGTCTGGATCGCGCGAATTTCGCACGCATAGCGCGCGGCGACAGGCTGCCCCAGGTGTTGGATGGCATTGCCGCAGCGCAGGATGCGGGCCTGAAGGTCAAGATCAACACCGTCGCCCTGAAACGCGACAATGCAGCCGAGCTGTCGCACCTGGTTCAGTGGGCGCATGCCGGCGACATGGATATCACCTTCATCGAAACCATGCCGCTGGGCGAGGTGGATGAGGACCGTACCGACCAGTTCCTGTCGCTGGCCGAGGTGCGGCGGGACATGGAATCCTATTGGACGCTGACCGAGTTGCCGGAGCGCACCGGCGGACCAGCGCGCTATGTGCGCGTGGCCGAAACCGGGGGCAGGCTGGGCTTCATTACGCCTCTCACGCACAATTTCTGCGATACCTGCCGGCGCATGCGGGTCACCTGCACCGGCACGCTCTTCATGTGTCTGGGACAGGAGGCGGCGGTCGATCTGCGGGCGCCGTTGCGCGGCGGCGCGGGCGACGGCGCTGTTCACGAAGCGATTGACCGTGCCGTGGCCGCAAAACCCAAATCGCACGATTTTCTGCTGCCGGTCCGCGGTGCGGCACCGGCGCTAGGCCGCCATATGTCCATGACGGGGGGTTGAATGTTAAAACTAGTATTCCTCGGCAAGCTCGGCGATGTAGCTCCTGCCAGCATTGGGGACGTAGACCCTCCGCGCCAGGTGCGGACGCTGTCAGATCTGGTCCGGTGGCTGTCGTCCGAAAACCCGGTTCTGGGACGAATGATGGCGACCACGACTACGCGACTCATTGTTAATCAGTCTGTGACGCACGATCACTCGCTCCTTCTCGCCGATGGCGACGAGATCGCTTTCCTACCGCCCATGAGTGGAGGCTAAGCTGCAAATAGACATCGTTTTGGAAGCGTTCGACCCGCAAGCGCGAGTCGCGGCGTTTGCCGCGGGGCGCGCCGATGCAGGCGCGCTGGTGAGCTTCGTCGGCGTGTGCCGTGCTGCGACGGATGGGACTCCTGTTCGGGAGTTGCGCATAGATCAGTATCCCGGCTTCACGGTCAAAGAGATTACGCGTCTTGCCGAAGATGTGAGCGTGCGCTGGGAGTGCCCCGATCTGCTGGTGGTGCATCGCGTGGGTGTCATTGCGCCGGGCGATGCGATTGTCCTGGTGGCAGCACTCGCGACCCACCGTGGAAACGCCTTTGAGGCGGTGCGCATATTAATGGATTACCTCAAGACGGATGCGCCGCTGTGGAAACAAGAACACGGCCCGCAAGGTAGGCGTTGGATTGAGTCCCGCCCCGAAGACTGCGCACGGCGGATAGCGTTGGAAAAGGAGATTGTGTGAACGCAGATCTGGAGCCGCCGGGTGGCGGACGCATTGACAGCAAGCTAGTGTTTCGCGGATTGCGCATAGCGGTACTGACTGTCTCTGATACGCGAGACGAAGAAAGTGATACCTCGGGTAAGTTGCTCGCGGATCGCATCACGCGAGACGGCCATATGCTGGTGGATCGCGTAGTCGTCAAGGATGAGGTCACCAGCATCCAGCAGAGAATTTTGGCGTGGAGCGTTGATCCCGGTGTAGACGTGGTTATCTCAACAGGCGGCACAGGACTCACAGGCCGCGATGTGACCCCGGAAGCCGTGCGTCCTCTTTTCGACAAAGCCATCGAGGGATTTGAAACGATCTGGCATATGACCAGTTTTCAAACTGTGGGCCTTTCCACCATGCAAAGCCGAGCCTGCGCTGGGTTGGTGAAAGGTAAGTTGGTCTTCTCCCTGCCGGGTTCCAACGGCGGTTGCAAGGACGGTTGGGACCGCGTCATTCGCTGGCAGCTCGACAACCGCCATCGTCCCTGCAATCTGGCAGAATTAATTGCTCGCTTCACGGAGACATAAATGGCGGGCGAACTCACCCATTTGGATCATAGCGGCCAGGCGCGGATGGTTGATGTTGGGGGCAAGCAGGCGACCATGCGCGAGGCGCTGGCCCAAGGGCGTGTGCGGATGTCGGCGGAAACGCTGAGAGAGGCGCTGGCCGGGGATTCCAAAAAGGGCAGCGTACGGGCCGCTGCCGAATTCGCCGGCATCATGGCTGCCAAGCGCACCGCGGAATTGATCCCGCTCTGCCACCAGATCGCGCTCAGTAGTGTAACGGTGGATATCTACGCCGATGAGACCGCCGGCGCATTGATGGTGACGGCGCGAGCGAAAACGGCGGGACAGACCGGCGTGGAGATGGAAGCATTGACGGCGGTCGCCATCGCCTGTCTCACCGTCTACGACATGCTCAAGGCGTCCGATCGCGCCATGGTGATCGACAGTATAACCCTGCTGGAAAAAAGCGGCGGCGCGTCTGGCGACTATCGCGCGCGTTAGAAGACCAAGGAAAACCGTGTCACCCAGGGATAGTGCATCCGGCCCCAAAATAGCTCGCCTGATGGGTGTTAATGAAGCGCGCGCTGCGATGCTTGCTGCCGTGAGTGTGCTGGTGGCGGAGCGCGTGCCTTTGAGCGCCGCACTGAACCGGGTTTTGTCGGACGCGGTGATTGCAGATCGCGACCAGCCGCCATTCGCGGTTTCGGCGATGGATGGTTATGCCGTTCGCAGCGCCGACACACCCGGCTTCTTGCGCGTGACGGGAGAATCGGCCGCCGGACGCGGCTTTGAAGGCCGCTGTGAATCCGGGAGCGCCATCCGAATCTCCACGGGCGCGGCCATGCCGAACGGTGCTGATACCGTCGTGATCCAAGAAGATGTTAGCCGTGATGGGAACACGGTGACGGTGCCGGCTGTCCAGCCGGGAAAGAATATCCGTCCGCGCGGCGGCGATTTTTCTACCGGCAAAATTCTGTTGCAACCGGGTCGCAAGATGGACGGTGTAGGCCTCTCTCTGGCGGCGGCGACGGGCGCCGCAGAGTTGATGATGGTGCGCGCACCGCGTGTGGTAATCCTCAGTAGTGGCAACGAATTGGCCGCGCCGGGCGAGATGCCGGGACCCTACCAGATTTTCGACTCCGCCACCTACGGCATTGCCGGTCTAGTGCAATCGTGGGGCGGCGTCCCGGATCGGCTTCCAGTCGAAAAAGACGACGTCGGCTTCATTGCTCGCGCGGCGGAGCGAGGCCTGCGGGGCTGTGACCTGCTTGTGCTGATTGGTGGCGCCTCGGTGGGCGATCATGATCATGCCCGTCCCGCGCTAATGCGTTTGGGGCTTGATCTCATCGTGGGAATGGTCGCGGTTCGTCCTGGTAAACCGACATGGTTCGGCAGAACGCCTTATGGCGTAATTCTTGGGCTCCCCGGCAATCCTGCCTCGGCGCTGGTTTGCGCCAAGCTGTTTCTTCAGCCGCTATTGGAGGCAATGCTGGGGCGTGACCCGCAGGAATGCGTAGCGTTCTGCCGCGCACGCCTTAGTGAGGGGGTGCCTGCCAACGGGCCACGGGAGCATTATCTGCGGGCCCGTGTGGATTCAAATGACGGCGGGCAGTTGATGGTGAGGGCATTTGAGGACCAGGATTCTTCGTTGATTTCTGTTTACGCTTCCGCGAACGCGCTTATTCGGCTTGCGCCCGATGCGCCGATGATGCCGCCTGGTGCCGCAGTTGACGTTCTTCGGTTGGAAAATTCGTGACCATCGTAGACGGCTTCCTCGCCGTTTTTATGCTATTGGTGTCCGCGCTATATACTACCGTGGGACACGCAGGCGCCTCCGGTTATCTGGCGCTTATGGGCTTGTTTGGAGTTGCGCCGGCCGTCATGCGGCCGACCGCTCTTGTATTGAACATCGTCGTCTCCAGTTTTACGACCTGGCGGTTTTTGCGTGTCGGTCTTTTTCGCTGGCGGACCCTATGGCCATTCCTGGTTAGCGCGATTCCGATGGGTTTCGCCGGCGGTATGCTATCTTTGCCGAACCACCTCTGGCGTCCCTTGGTCGGTATCATCCTCTTTGTTGCGGCGGCTCGTTTCCTCTTTCCTAGGATGTTTTCGCCAGCGCCAGATGTGCGCGACCCGCCAATCTTTCCGGCTGTCGCATGTGGCGCGGTGATTGGGTTTCTCTCTGGTCTGACAGGAACTGGCGGAGGAATATTTCTGTCGCCGCTGCTTTTGGTGTTGGGCTGGTCGCCGGTGCGCGTAGCCTCGGGTGTTTCCGCGCTGTTCATATGGTTCGTTTCAGCCGCAGGCTTGCTGGGCAACCTTTCCTCGCTTCATGCTCTGCCGCTCGAATTGCCGATATATTTAGGAGCTGTCTTGACGGGCGCCCTGATCGGAACAAGCTTGGGAACGAGCCGTCTGAGCCCGGCCGGCATACTAAAAGCGCTAGGATGTGTTTTGATGGTGGCCGGTTTCAAGCTTCTAGGGTTTTATTAGCGCTGCTCACTTTCGTCTGCCCCCTTTCTTCTTTTTGGGTTTCGGCTGCTCTTTCACGATATCGTCGATCCAGGTCAAAGTGCGCAACGCGCCTGGCAGGCCCAACGTGGGGATGGCGAGCAACGCGACATGCGCAATTTCTTCTGGCGTCAGCCCTTCGGCCATGCCGCGTCGCACTTGCGAATGTACCGCGCCTTCCGAGGCCGAGCTGGCCGCTAAGGCGACTTTCACCAAGCGTCGGATTTTTGGTGTCAGCGGACCTGCATCGGCGCATCGCTCCCCCAGTTGTGCGTAGCTTTCTCAGATGGCGGGAAAGCGGTCTCCGAGAACCCCGGCACCGGAAGGCAATTGAACAGATAAGGATTTATTCCAGGCTCCTGGCTTCGGAAACGCCGAAGTCTCCTGTTTCCCTGCGATTTCCTGCTCTGGAGGCTGTCTGCCCCAAGCTCTATCCACAAACCTGATTCGCTGAGAGGCTCTCGGCCTCCAGTTCGCGTCGGGATCGACATAGAGCATGTCGAGCCAACCAAGCTTGGCGGGTAAGCGGAAGCTGGGAGCCGATCACCGCTCGTCCTTGTTCGAAAAGCAAAATAATTTTAGACCTGAAATGTCGATTTGTCCGATTTCCGCCACGGTTCGCGGGCGTCCGGACAGGCTGTTGTTATCGGTGTTGGTGTTTGCGTAAGACGCCAAAAAAATCTCATGATATATCAAGTTGTTAGACCAGATTTGCGAGTCCTCTTCTGGGCACCAGTTGTTCTACCGATAGCATCCGCTGATGTTCGGTAGAACCATAAACCCCAAGAAATAAGGTCTTTGCGTTCGGCGGCGTCCGCCGGTGCTCTGGGGTACCCGATAAGTCCGATGGTATTCTGATGGTATTCAAGCCCTCTAAAAGGGCCTTGATGGTACGGCTCAGAAGCGTGGTTTCGGGCCTCTCCGCGAATGGAGAGACGAATGGCATTAACGGATGCAGCCTGCCGGGCAGCCAAGTCAGGGCCCGAGCGGCTCAAACTCTACGATGGCGATGGGCTCCAACTTTGGGTCCAAAAGTCTGGATCAAAGTTGTGGAATTTGGCTTACAGGTTTGACGGAAAGCAGCGCCAACTTGCGCTCGGACCCTACCCCGAGGTCGGCCTTGGCGAGGCCAGGCTACAGCGCGCGCGGGCGCGAAAAATGCTACGAGACGGTCTCGATCCGGCCAAGAATTGGTCTCTTGCGCCGGACGAAGAATCGCTCGCCGAGGCGCCAACCTTCAAAGAAATTGCTCTCGAATACATCGAAAAAAGGCGCAAGGAGGGCCTGGCTACTCCCACGATGATCAAGAAAAAATGGCTCCTAGATTTCGCATACCCATCGCTTGGTCACATGGCGATGACCACCATAAAACCCAAAGATGTGCTGACCGTCCTGCAGGACGTGGAGGAGCGAGGTTGTTTCGAGAGCGCGCGACGACTGCGGGCTACAATTGGGGCTGTATTTCGGTACGCGGTAGCCACTTCTCGTGCAGAAATTGACCCAACTCCGGTTCTGCGTGGAGCCATAGTCCCACCAAAGGTTACCTCTCGGGCGGCGATTACGAATCCGAAGAAGCTCGGCGGACTTCTTCGTTCTATTTACGATTTCGACGGTCAACCGACGACCATCGCAGCGCTCAAATTGATGGCACTGCTTTTTCCGCGCCCGGGCGAATTGCGATTGTCCAAGTGGCCGGAATTCGACATTGAAAAACATGTTTGGACGATTCCGGCTGAGCGGACAAAGATGCGTAGGGAGCATCAAATTCCATTGCCCACACAGGCTGAGGCTATATTGCTCGACTTGCAGAAAATCACAGGGCATGCCGAATTTGTATTGCCGGGTCTTGCAAAGATCGACCGTCCAATCTCAGAAAATACTATGAACCTAGCTTTGCGCCGCATGGGTTATTCGGACACGGAAATGACATCGCACGGCTTCCGCGCCACCGCATCAACGCTGCTGAATGAATCTGGTAAATGGAGTTCGGATGCGATAGAGCGGCAGCTCGCCCATATCGACAAAAATGCCGTACGTCGCGCATACGCGCGCGGACTGTTTTGGAACGAACGGGTGAAGATGATGTCGTGGTGGGCAGATCATCTAGACAAGCTACGAGCTGCTAGACGGGAGGTTCCTGCCGCGCAGCCCAACGCCGGCGTCGTAGTTTAATCCGGTACAGAATCGGTTGGTCTTGACGGTAACGTATAGGTTACTATATAATGGTAATCAAGGTTATTGAATATATCCGTGAGGATGGGTCCAGCCCATTTAAGGCGTGGTTTGACGATCTCGACGCGCAGGCCGCCGCTAAGGTCGCAACTGCGACACTGCGATTGGAAATGGGCAATACCTCGAATGTTAAATGGATTGGGCTGATCGGGGAATACCGGATCAATTGGGGGCCAGGTTACCGGCTTTATCTGGGTAAGGATGGCGAGGCCCTAATTATCCTGCTGGTTGGCGGCACCAAGAAGCGCCAGCAAACGGACATTGAACGGGCGAAGAATTTGTTCGCCGAATACAGGGCTCGGAAGGCGGCGGGGGCAAAATCCGGGTCCAAAGGCAAGAGGTAGCAAGATGGCACTGACACGGGATTTCAAGGAAACAGTGAGCGCGCGCGTGGCACGCGACCCTGCTTTCGCCAAAGCGCTTCTTGATGAGGCGGCGACGCTGTTCTTGAATGGCGATCCGCACGCGGCCCGCCTAATCTTGCGTGACCTTATAAACGCCTCGGTAGGTTTCGAAGCGCTCGCGGTTGAGACCAAGACGCCCAGCAAGAGTCTCCACCGGATGTTGTCAGAGCGAGGCAACCCCAGCATGGACAATCTGGCTGCAATTTTTGGCGTTGTGCGAAAGAAGTTGGGAGTTGAAATTCAGGCGCGAACTGTGAAGGCGGCCTAATTGCTCGATCAGAAGTATCACTGGACACCTAAGCTGTTGATTTTGAGGAATTTATTCGTATTTATATACTTGACAACGGGACCTTGGTCCTAAGCCTGGCCAGGGCACCGCAAAGCTCGGCCGACCTCAGCTTTACTGACGATTTGTCCGCCCATACCCTCGCGCCCTCAGGGGCGGGGATTACATGGGCGATATCAAACTGGACATCGAGGACTTGGCCCTCGATCACGACAATCCGCGCATCCCACATGCCGAAGGGCAGTAGGACGCATTGCAGAAGGTCGTCAAGGAGCCGCGCACCAAGCTGGTGAAGCTCGCAGAGAGCATTGTCGAACACGGGCTCAATCCTATGGACAGGTTGCTAGTCCTTCGGCTCAACCAGAAGCCCGAGAAATTTATCGCATTGGAAGGAAACCGACGCGCTGCGGTGTTGTGGATGTTGAGTATCGCCCTCGGTTCCATTCTCCTCAGGCGTATCGCCCATTGAACCCTTTTCCAAAAAGACCCCAGTGGGTCCTATGTTTCAGTTGATCTGTTTTCTCCTCGTTCGTTCCAAGAGCCTGCCTAACGATTCGATCGAGGCAATTGACCTGTTCCATCAGATTGCAGCCATTTCAGCGATCTGAGAGTGACTGGAATCGCAAATCAGTGGGATATAATCGTGCAATGGTTGCCCGGCAGCAGAAGGTCCATGGTGACCCCGCCAAAGGTCCATTCGCGGAGCCTTGTATGGCCATAGGCGCCTGCCACCAACAGGTCGCAACCTTTGTGAAGCACTGCTCTTAAACCTTCAATATCCGTCGATTTGCTGGTTTCTGCTATTCCATGGGCTGTGATGCCATGGGTTTTCAACCACTGGGCCACGTCAGCAGTACGCTGGTGAGCCTCCTTGACTGTTCCTGGCGAACATACTTCGATGACTGATACGCTCTGCGCCTTTTGCAGCAGCGGCAGCGCATCCGCAACGGCCCTGCGAGCCTCGCGGGTATCCTTCCAGGCCACCACGACTCGATCAAGTTTCAGTTGGCGATGCTCCCTCGGGACAATCAATATCGGACGCCCGGCTTTCAACACCAAGGGGCCTAGGTGGAGTTCATCCAAGCGCTCCAGGAAAGTGCCGGCCTCGGGCGAAGTCACGATCAGATCGGCAGCGCGGGCTTCCTGCGCCAGAAACTCAACCACCGGCCAAAAATCGCATGTGGAGCGCCAAGACAATTTGCTATTGCTGGCGCGCAAGGCGAGGCGGAAGTCTTGTTCGACCCGCTTGAGAGCCTTTTCCGCCGCCTCCCGCTCATACTGCATGGTATCCGCGACCGGTATCTCCGAGAAAGGCCGGGTCAGCTGCGCGCCCGAGATACCGATAATCTGGGCGCCGAACATTTCGCCCAGTTGGCCGCTGACGGCAAAGATGTTGCTATTGTCATGGCCCGCATGGGCATGGGCGAGTATCGATCTATAGCTCATGGCAGCCTCCTATTTTTATCAGGCTGCCTTGGCCGCTCAGCGGAAACATTGATCGGGCGCAAATCGTCCAGATTCCCACGGGGCTCGCGAGGCGCAAACCACCGCAGGGCTTGATCGTGGTCAAGTGCGGTTATCCGGTCGCGGTTTGTTCGGTGGTCTCGTGGCTTCAGGCTGACGGCGCCAGAAATTCCACGGCACCCTTGGCAATAACGGGGACTATGTCGATCTGGGCCGCCGGGTTTGGCACGCTGTTGGTGGTAACCAGTCTGGCACCCGCTGCCTTGAGTGCGGTCTCGGTATGGGCGTCGCAGAGGCCATGTATCGCTATGGCGATAGGAGACTGGCCATTGGGGCATTTCAGGAGGCGCAGCGTCTCCAACAGGGTGGCTCCGCTTGAGACGATGTCGTCCAGCAAGACCGGCGTGGCGTTTTCGGGGATGGCTGCGGCGAGGGGCTGTTCGTGGACCATATTGTCGCCCTGCCTGGTCTTCTGAGCCACGGTCCATGGCGCCCCGCAGGCAGCCGCAACCGCTTCAACCCATTGTCGGCTCTCCGCATCCGGACCAATCAGATAGGGCTTCGCAACGTTTTGTGTAACCCAATTGGCGATGGCGGGACCGGCATGAAGGGATTTGGCCGGAATGGAATAGATTTCAGCCAAGGATCCGTAGCGATGCAGGTGGGGATCCACCGTGACCAGCCAATCGAAAGCGCGCGATACCAGCTTCGCGAAGCTGCGGGAGGTGATGGCTTCACCCGCATGGAAGCGACTGTCTTGCCGCATGTAGCACAGATATGGGGCGACCAGACCGACCCGCCGCGCGCCGAGATCGCGGGCGGCCTCGGCTGCAAATAGCAACGGCGCCAACTTGGCGTCCGGCCGGTCCAGAGTGCAGACCAGAACAACATCGCGGTCTTTGAGATCGTCGGCGAACCGCAGATAAGTTTCGCCATCCGGAAACTGGCGCGTTTCCAAGACTCCGCAAGTTCCGCAGAGCAAGTCGGCCAGCCGATTTCCCAAAACTTCGTTCTTTGGAAGGGGAACGATCAAAGGGTTCATTCCGTCATCCGGAATATGTCAGGGTTGGCGCTGGCATAGGCCATGGCATAAGCAAGCTCTCCCTCCGACTCGGCATGCACGGTGCAGAGCGGTTCCCCCGCCTGGACGCGATCACCAATCCGCACATGCAGTTGGAGTCCCGCAGCCTTGTCCTCGGGCGCTCCGGCCAGCTTCGCCAGGCGGCCAATGCGCCGGTTGTCCATGGCAGTGACACGTCCGGCGCTGCCGGCCCTGACCACCTTTCGGTGAGTCGAAGTCGGCAATGGGCGCAAGCCGCCCTGGGCTTCGCAGATCGCCTGAAACTTGGCCCAGGCGCGGCCATCGTCGAGTGCTGCCCCGGCCATTGTCGTGCCCGTTCCTCCAGGCGCCTGTCCAGTCAGTTCCAAGAGGGCGCCCGCCAATTCCAGCGCCCGAACCCTCAAATCCGGCGGTGCATCCGGCCGGCATCGCAGTACGGCCAAGACGTCCCTGGCTTCAAGGGCGGGGCCGATGCCCCTACCGATGGGCTGGCTGCCGTCGCCACGGACGACACGAACGCGCAGCCCGAAACGTTGCGCAACCGTCAAAAGTCCCTGTTCCAGCTTGTTCGCGGCTTCTGCCGTCCGGACCTTGGCTGTGGGCCCGACCGGGAGGTCCACCACCAAGTGCGTCGCGCCGGCGGCAATTTTTTTGGACAGGATCGACGCTATCATTTGGCCTTCGCTGTCGAGGTCGAGGGCGCGCTCAATACGGATCAGGATATCATCGGCCGGACTGAGCGCGACGGCACCGCCCCAGGCCACACAGCCGCCTTCGCGTTCGACCACCGCCCTTAGTGTCTTTTCGTCCAAGACGACCGGAGCCATGACCTCCATCGTATCCGCCGTTCCGGCGGGGGATGTGATGGCCCGCGAGGAGGTTTTGGGAATGACAAGACCGAGCGCCGCGCATATCGCCACCACGATCGGGGTGGTGCGGTTTCCGGGCAAGCCGCCCACCGAATGCTTGTCCGCGACGACCTCTGATCCCCAGCATAGGCGCTCGCCATTGATCACCATAGCGTCGGTGAGACCGCAAATTTCCGATTCCGACAGCGGATTGGCGGCACAGGCGGTAATGAAAGCCGCAATTTCGATTTCGGAATAGCGGCCGGCCACGATGTCAGCGATAATCTCGCGGAATTCCAGGTCCGACAGCTTGAGGCCGAATATCCGGCCGCGCACCAGCCCCAATGACGGCACCATGGGTGGATGTTGAACCCTGACCATCGTGCCCGGGAGCGGCTCCAGTATCTGCCAGGTTGCGTCTGAGAGACCGATTTCATCGCGCCCAAGAAAGCTGGTTTCCGTTTGATACAAGGTCGCAATGGCCTGCCGGGCGCCGCAGGACAAAAAAATGCGATTGCGCGAGGAAAGCCCCTCGGCCTTGGAAATGATGCTGTCCTTCCGCAACAGCGCGACGGCTTCGGAATGGGTGTCTATCCCGAGCCGGCGCGGCTTCAGCAGATGGAAGTCGCCATTCATGAAAGAATGACCTGCTGTAAATGGTCGGGCACCAGACACGACCAGTTCAGCTTCTCCTCCAACGAATGGCGCAACATGTCGGCCGCGGCGGGTTCGCCGTGGATAACGAATGTCTGCTTTGGCGCGGCTTTCAGTGTGCCGGCCCAGCGCAACAATTCATCCTGGTCCGCATGCGCGGACAACATGGACAGGTTATGAACCGACGCCCGCACGGGAATATACTGTCCGTGCATTTTTATCGAGGTTGCGCCGGCCACCAAGGCCGCTCCCCGGGTTCCGCCAGCCTGAAAACCGGCAAAGACAATACTGTTCCTCGCATCGGGTGCGTAATGCTCCAGATGGTGAAGAACGCGCCCACCCGTGGCCATGCCGCTCGCGGAAATGATGACCTTGGGCATCCGGTTGGCGGTGAGCGCCTTGGAATCCTGACCGGTGTGCACATATTGGACGTCGCCATCGATCGACTGGAGTTGCGCAGGATCCAACCGGTGATCCGAACGGTGATGCAGGAAGATGTCTGTGGCGTCGATGGCCATGGGACTGTCTAGAAAGACGGGAACGAGTTTGGATAGGCGCCCCGAGCGTTTCAGCTGACCAATATGATAGAGCAATCTCTGAGCTCGTCCGACCGCGAATGCCGGTATGATAACGGTTCCCCCTCGATGGATTGTTTTGGCGATGATATCCGCGAGCACATCCTGCGGATCGGTGCGATCATGCCGGCGGTCGCCATAGGTCGATTCTATTAGGAGGTAATCGACCCTATCGGGTGCGACGGGATCCGGCATCAGCGGATCGTCATAGCGGCCGATGTCGCCGGAAAAGGCGATATGGCATCCGTCCCACTCAACAACAACCGTGGCCGCGCCTAGAATGTGGCCGGCGCGTAAGAAGGTGATATGCGCACCGCCCGGCAGCGGCTCTGTTTGGTCGAAACCATGAGGGCGCAGGTGCTTCAGCGCTTTGCGCGCATCCTTCTCGGTATAGAGCGGAAGTGCCGGATGATGTTTTGAAAAGCGGTGACGGTTGGCAAATTCGGCGTCCTGTTCCTGGAGATGGCCGCTGTCCGGAAGCAGAATTCCGCACAGGGAAGCGGTCGCTTGGGTGCAGAAGACCGGACCGGAAAACCCCTTTTTGACCAGCAGCGGAAGATAGCCGGAATGGTCCAGATGAGCGTGGGTGAGGACGACGGCGGAGATGCTTGCGGGATTGATCGGCAGCCCGGCCCAGTTCCGCAACCGCAGAGCCTTATAGCCCTGGAATAGTCCGCAATCGATCAGGATGCGGTGGCCATCTTTCTCCAACAGGTATTTGGAGCCGGTAACGGTCCCCGCTCCACCCAGGAAGGTAAGTTTCAACATATCAAAACCGGCGAAAGGGCGGGGGTGTGGATGGCGCGCCGGCGGCAATGCTTGGGTGCCCCGCCAAGGTGGCCCCTCTGGCGGATATCACCTGTAGGAAGGCGCCAACGAGCAACAGCGTGATGACGACGATCCACGCAACCAGCCTGAGCGAGAATTGGGACATGGCCACCTCCTTATGACGGAGATTAAGGTGCCTGTGAGGGCATGCCTTGATCTGTCTCAATCGCCAATTCGTTCGGAATCAACGAAACAGGATGTCTGGGGTGCCACACCCATCGAGCGCGGCGCATTCCTCGGATGTGAGGAAAGTCTCGCGCTTATGATGAAGCATGGCGGCGGCGGCTTGGACCAGATGTGCCCAGGTGCAGCCATTGGCAAAGAGCATGCCATTGACGTCCAATGTGCCGCCGCGATTTCGGTAGCCGAGTGCCCGCAAATAGAGCGGCCCATTATCGATTCGGCGCAGGATACCAGTCATGGGTTCGGGACGCGTATGCGAAATAAGAACACGCGGAAGTTCGGCCGGAAACAGGGACCGCAGTTCCCGATCCGAAAGCACGAACTGGGCTTCATATGCGTCGCGCGGCTCGCGCAGCCGGCCCGGCTCCACGATAGCGGTAATTTGCGCCGCAACACCTTTGGCGGCCAGCCTGGCCTGGGCGCGGATGGCTTCCGTCAACTGATAGGCACCAATCGTCACGAATTGCATGCTGGCATTTTCCGGCGCCGAGACGGTGACGGCGCCGCGGCGCGAGGCTTCCTGGGCCTGTGCCGGCGACAATAGATTGGCTACAGCTCGCTTGGGCGCCACGACGCAGCCGATGACGCCGCGATCGGAATAGATTTGGCGCAGCGCTTCCACCGCGCTGTTGGCATCGGCGGGGAAAAAGACTCTTGCCATGTCCGACATCTCGCCCAGCAGCGCCTCCGCGATGGTCGGATCCTGATGCGACTGTTCGTTCTTGCCATTCTCCCAGGTATGGGAACTGACGATCAGGGGAATACCCAACCACCCCGGCGGCCGTCCGGCTTCCTTCTGATGGCGGGCAAAAATGATTTCCTGGCGCAGGGCTCCCAGCATCTTGACGGCGAAGGCTTCATAGCTGACGGCCAGATTAAGGCCACCCTTGTTGCCCAGCGCGGCACCTATCACGGCTTCCTCATTGAGCGCGGTGATTACCGCGCCGTCCACCGCCTCCTCGATACCGGCTTCCGGCCGATTGACGCGGTGTTTGAGGGCGGCAAGCGTGCGGCCCATATGGTTGCTCTTGAGTTCGTCAGGATTGCCGACCCGCGTGCGCAGGTGCGGATTGGCCGCGGCAAGGCGCACGAAATAGGCATCCAACGCGTCCATCGGCGAGATTTCGCTGCCGGAGGCGGGCCATTCCGGTTGCGGTAGCGTGAGCTTTGCCACGTCGCGGCGGGCAAGCGGATGGTCGCGTTCCAGCACACGTCTTTGCGCCTCATGGGTTCGCAGCAGATTGACGGCGTTGTTCAGCGCGGCCGGCGGCACAAAGAGCTTGGCCGCGCCATGGTTGAATTCCGCCCGAGCTTGGTCATCTTCATGGGGGTTGTGCTGGAGTGGCAGATTATGCGCCCGGTTCGTGCCGGCGCCTGGGAAACCATACCCTTTCACAGTCTTGGCGATGACATAGGGTAAGGGTGCAGGATAGCTGGCCGCACCTTGCTCGATGCGGGTGGCTGCCGCTGTCAGCCGGTCTTCTGTTTCCAATATTGCCCAGGCAATGGCGGCCGGATCGCGTCCATCGATCTCCATGGGATCGAAGCCGCTCACGAGCAGATGCTGGCGTAGCCAGGCTGCCCCACCTTCCTGTTCGATTTCGGAGCGCTCCTCAATGCGTCTGCCGTTCAAGATCATTATCGGCGTGACCAGGCCGCAGTCGGAGGCCCGCCACCAGCGCGGCGACCAATCCCCACCGCGTTGCTCTTCGAATGCGCCATCGCTAAGAAAGGCGACCAGGCTCTCGCCTTTGAGCGGCATATGCACATACCCGGTTTCGGCAAAGCCCAGATATCCGCCCTCCGATATGCCGCCCGCGGTGTACGCATTGACGTGGCTTCCAAGCGGCGCGGAAGGGCGGCCGTCCGGCCCAACGGCATAAGAATAGAAATCCTGCACAAGTTGAGTCAGGCCCTCGGCGGAGCATCCATACCGTGCCGCCTGCTCGGGCAGGAGGTTACCCGTAAGCACATTAACGGCGTCAATCGCCGCGACGCAGTGACCTTGGCCCATGATCCAGGAGCGGGTTTTGCCGGTCAGCGCATTGGCCAGAAGATAGCCGACATAAGCCGGAACCATATTAAGTGATCCACCGGTATGGCCCTCCGGGGTGGCCTTGAAGTCGTCACTCTCCAGTGCGCGGCCGGAAAAATCGACTTTGCGCGCATATGTCATATGCACGACCAGCCACATGGCGGCGCTGGCGAGCCGGTCGGCGGCAGCCAATTTCTCGAAAATTGCGCGGTGAGACAGTTGTCTGCCGCGGCTCAACCGATCAACCAGACTTTCAATGCGCTTGCAGGTTTCGGGTGCGTGCTGAATGACCCCATAGCCGGACTGCCATTGGTGCAGAGAGTCAGTGACCTGCGGATGATGAGAAATATCCAAGAGGCGCCTCGGAAAGAGCACGTCAAGTATGAGGAAAAAGGCCAATCTGCCCTTGAGAGAGATCAATTCGAACGGACTTGGCATTTGCCAGATTTCCGGTGGTTCAATTCAGGCACAGAGCGGCTGCTAGATGATTTCCTTCGAAGATTGCATTGCGTTTTGCGGACTTACGGAGGCTGAGATCGCCGCCATTGCCGAGCATGAGCATGTGCCGGAGGTGGCGGCCGCAATCTTGGGCCAATATCTTCTGCATCAGCATCACGGGTTGGAGTGCATTCGTCATATGCTGGTGGACGACATCCGGGCAGCGGTTCGCTGGGGCGACGTGAAACACGCGGCCGAGCTCACCTCTGCGCTCCGTCAGCTGATTGCGACCTATCCCGAGGCCAGTGCGCTCTCGGTGTTGCCGGCAAAACCATCTTGTGCGGAAAAGCAATGATGAGGTTTGCGAAATTGGCACGGTTAAGCGATGCGATGAATCCTCACGCCCGGATGCTTGAGCCTGATCAGATCAACGCATTGGTAGTCTATTTCGCCAAGGATTGATCTGGCGCAAAGGCTGGGCGCCCGAGATGAGACATGTTTTAGGGAAAGCTGGTTCGCCTGGAATGAACTTACACAGCCAAGAGGAGAAACCCATGAACGACAATATCTTGCGCCAGAATATCATCGATGAGTTGGAGTTTGAGCCCGCGGTCGATGCGGCCCATATCGGTGTCGCCGTCGAAGATGGCGTGGTTTCGCTCAGCGGACATGTCGGCAGTTATGCCGAAAAGCTGGCGGCCGAGAAAGCCGTGAAGCGGGTCAAAGGCGTGCACGCCCTGGCCGAAGGCATCAAGGTGCGTTTTCCCGAAGACAAGAAGACCAGCGATGATGAAATTGCCCACCGCGCCCTTACCATACTCAAGTGGAGCGCCGTGGCCCCCCACAATTCCGTGATGGTCAAGGTCCAGGACGGTTGGGTCAACCTCAGCGGCGAGGTGGACTGGCAGCACCAGCGCTGGACCGCCGAAAATCTGGTCCGCCGGCTTTCGGGCATCCATGGCGTCTTGAATTCCATCAAACTGAAGCACAAGGTCGAACCGCGAGATGTCAAGCGCAAGATCGAAAATGCCTTGCGGCGTAGCGCCGAAATTGTATCGGAACGGATTCAGGTCTCAGTCGAGGATGGCCGTTCGGTTGCCCTGGATGGAACGGTGCATGATTGGGAAGAACGCGACGCTGTGGAACGTGCGGCCTGGTCGGTGCCTGGGGTAACCCGGGTCATAGACCGGCTGCGCGTTTCAGCCTGAGGCGGATCAGGGTGAAGCCGCCTCGGGCGGCTTCACGATGGTTGCTGCATGGATCGTGAAAGCCAAAGCGCTGATTCTTCCTTGGCCCACCTGGGGCATGATCAGCTTATCCAGCGCTGTGCCGGTATTCGGCCGGCCCTGACGGCAGTTGTGCATCCTTGCGATGGTGCCTCGCTGACGGCGGCCATTGAGGCGGCGCAGCATGGTCTGATAACTGCCGTGTTGGTGGGACCGGAAAAAAAGATCCGCGCGGTCGCCGAAACCCATCATCTGGATATCAGCGCCTGCCGCTTGGTGAATGTCCCGCATAGTCATGCCGCCGCGGCGGAGGTGGTGCGGCTTGTGGCTTCCGGTGAGGTAGAAGCCTTAATGAAAGGCAGCCTGCATACCGATGAGCTGATGCATGAAGTGGTGGCGCCAAAGACCGGACTTGGAACGGGCAGGCGCATAAGCCACGTCTATTTGTTCGATGTGCCGGCCTATTCCCGGCCGCTCCTGATCACCGACGCCGCAATCAACATTACGCCCGATTTGATGGAAAAGCGCGATATATGCCAAAACGCAATCGACTTGGCCCATGTCATTGGAATTGCCCAGCCGAAAGTCGCGGTTTTATCCGCGGTGGAGACAGTCACCTCCAAATTACCGTCCACCGTTGATGCGGCGGCTTTGAGCAAGATGGCCGAGCGCGGACAGATTACCGGAGC
>DATFDR010000011.1:0-115158 GCA_035251935.1 Rhizomicrobium sp.
GCGTGCTGCGTATCGGTTGCATCAGCGTTTTCGTAGTGATCGCGATTGGTGTGGGTAGCTGTATCCTGCTCGTTCGATTGGAGGAGCGGCCCAAGTCCAAAGCGCGCGCCGCGCTTTGGTCGCGGGGCATTGAAATTGTCAAGCAGAAGAAAGGCACTCACGCAGCGGTCAAAGTCAGTGACCTGTTTGGCAATGATATGGATGGTATCTGCATTGTTTTTAACAACTCGTTCTCTGAAAAAGGAATGCGTGCGGAATCGCCCAACAAGTATGCGCTGGCCATTTCCGCTATCGCGCAAATTCCACCCGAGCCGTCCTGGGATAGCGACATTCTCTATTGGTCCGTCTATGTCGTAAAGGGTGCCGCAGTTCTGCGGAAGTATGAGTTGGTATTCAGGTCCACATTCGACATGCACAGCGATGATAATCGTTGCCATGAGCCGGGAGCGCCGTTGGAGCTTGATTACTTTCTGCGCGACGAGGACGGTCTGGAAAGCATGTTCATTACCATTCCTGTCGAGAAAGCTAAACCGTAGGTCGGCAGCCATGAAGATAGACGTGGACAAGAAGGTTTTGAGGCGGGTCTGTCGCGAAAAGCGAAAAGCGTTGGCGCATTCCGGCTTCGCGCTGGCCATCACGCCTTACGCCGAAGACTTAGGCCTGGCGCCCGGTACTATCGTCGGTGGCTATCACGCGTTACCCGATGAGGCCGATCCCGCTTTGTTGCTGGAACGGCTGGTCGAGCTGGGTTGCCACATCGCCTATCCCCGGGTGGCCGGCAAAGGCCTGCCGCTGGAATTTCATCGCGTGCCGGACGGCGAAGTGCTGGCGCCGGGGACTTTCGGCATTCACGAACCGTTGGACAGTTGGCCCCGCGCCGTTCCCAATATTTTGCTGGTGCCGCTTTTGGCCTTCGATGCCGAAGGCCACCGGCTGGGCACTGGCGGCGGCTTTTACGACCGCACCCTGGAACGGTTAACGGTTCCCGCCATCGGCATCGCCTATGCCGGTCAGGAGATGTCCTCGATTCCGCATCAGGCGCATGATAGGACGCTCGACGCCATTCTCACCGAACAAGGCCTCAGGCGTTTTCGATGAACATTCTTTTTCTGGGCGATATTATCGGCAAGCCGGGCCGCGACGTGGTCTATGCCGAACTGCCGCGTCTGCGCGAAAGCCTGAAGCTGGATTTTGTCATCGCCAATGGCGAAAATGCCGCCGGCGGCTTCGGGTTGACCCGCGCCGTGGCCGAGGAATTTTTCAGCATCGGCATCGATGCCATCTCCACCGGCAATCACTGGGCCGACCAGAAGGAAATCCTCACTTATATCGACAACGAGGACCGCATCCTGCGTCCCGCCAATTACCCCAAAGGCACGCCGGGGCACGGCGCCAATCTGTATCAGACGCCGAACGGCAGCCTGCTGTTGGTCAATGTGATGGGGCGGGTGTTCATGGACGCGCTGGACGATCCTTTCGCCGCGGTGGACCGCGAACTATCGGCCTGTCCACTGGGCGAGGGCGCCGACGTGATTGTGGTGGACATTCATGCCGAGGCGACCTCGGAGAAAATGGCGATGGGCCATTTCTGCGATGGCCGCGCCAGCCTGGTGGTGGGCACGCATCAGCACGTGCCCACCGGCGACGCGCAAATCTTTCCGGGCGGCACCGCGTACCAGACCGATGCCGGGGCCTGTGCCGATTATGATTCCGTCATCGGCATGGACAAGGCCGAACCCTTGCAGCGCTTCACGCGAAAAATCTCGTCGCAGCGTTTTTCGCCCGCCACTGGGCCGGCCACCCTGTGCGGCGTGTTCGTGCAAACCGGCGCCAACGGCCTTGCGGCGCGCATCGAGCCGGTGCGTGTGGGTGGACGGCTGAAGCAAACGGTGCCGGAGATTTAGAGCGCGTTGCGTTCAGCTTCACGCAATATCTCGCCGGGGATGACAGTTGAGAGTCGCGTGAAGCAACGCTCTAGTTTCGCTGCACCCCGATGCGTGGCAGGGGACGTTTTGGCTCCTGAAGCGCGCGCGCCTTGTCGTCGGCAATTTTTTGCCGGGCGGCCTGCCGCCGCCGGTTCTCGGCGATGGACTGTTCCAGCAGGCAATGCGCCACGGCATCCGGCCTGTCGCCGGGCGGACAGGCTGCGGGCACCCAGTGATCTTCGGCCCATTGTTCCCGCCACAGGGCTTCGTATTTTGCGTGGGACTTGGGAGAGTTCAGCAAATCGGGCGGCGGATTGATCGCCAGGCCTTCGCCCGGCTTGGGACAATGCGCCTTTTCGTCCGGCGGCAGGTCGGCATAGCGTTCCGGAGCGCAGCCGAACAGCGAGCGCCCGAAACCGGCGATACCGGACGGCGGCGCCAGCACCGGCGGCGCCAACATCGGCGATGTGAGGTTCGGCAGGACCGGGATTTGCACCGGCGCGATGCGAGGGGCTCCCGCGCCGCGCGCATCGATGGTTTGCGGTATGACTCTCGGCTGGGGGTGCAACAGCAAGATGGTTTCGCGCGCCGGATTGGGCGGTGGCGCGGGGCGCCGCGACGACAACAGGATCATCATCACGAAACTTGCTTGCACCAGAAGCGCCAGCGCCGCCCCGCCGGCACGGTCGCCGATCGTGCGCGGGACTGTCAGCCGTTCAGACGCACTGGAAAGCATCGAGTGTTCCGTCGCCCCGCTGATGCAGACCGCAGATACGCTCCCCGCCTTCGAATTCCACCGCATAGACGCTTATGGCGTTAAGCTCCTTGCCGCCCTTATTGTATCGCGGCTCCCGTCCTATCCAGGTTACTTGCAGGACCGGCCCGGGCAGTACCGCTTTCAATGTGTCGGCCAGCGAGCCTGCATTCTTTTTGATGGCATTGGCATCGAATGGCACGCCCGACAGGCCTTCGGTCAGGATCGTGCGCAGCAGCGCCGCTTTGCCGTCCGGATCGGGCGCCTGCGGGGAAGGCACGATCTTGGTGCCGCCCACGGGTGCGGGATTCTCGTGGCTGATCCCGGCCAGCTTGACGGCGAACGTGCCCGTATAGTGCTTAGGGGTTTCAAAAATTCCGTCCACCACCAACCGCGCCACCATAAATCCCCAGGCGAGGTGGATTTTTCCATCCGACAGCGTGGCCGTGCCGTTCTGCAGGACAGGGCCCCCAAGACAATGAACCGTAGCCTCGGCCTTTGCCTGTTCGATGCGGCAGAGCCAGGCGCTGATGGGCCCCCATTTCACGCCGTGAAAAAACGTCACCTCAATGCTTTTCGGCCGTTCGATTTTCCAGAAGCCGGCCATGGTGCTGCCGTACACCGTCACCTGTTCGATGTCTTGCGCTAAGGCGCCGTTCGTCAGCAGGCACAGCGCCAGCCCTGTCCAGGCTTTCACGACAATGCTTTCTGTCTCAGCCGTGCACGGATCAGCCACAGGAGCGGCAGCAAGGTCAGAGCCGTTTGCACCGGCGCCAAAGGCCATGCGTGAAGCAGGCTGTCCGGATGAAAAAGCCAAAGCGCCGCGCCGATGGAAAGCGTACCGCCGCGATGGCCGGGCGGCGGAAATTGTGCGCGAAACTGAAGGTCCAGCAGTGCCAAAAGGACAGCCGCCAGCAGCGGCCAGGTCTTAGCCATACGCTGGCGTGCCGCCAGCATGACGAACGCCGCTGCCAGCAGTGGCGGCAAGGCCAGGTTGCCCGCCATTGTCACCGCCGAAGCAAGCTGCTGGAACCATAAGGCTGCATTGATGCCGCCGGGCGCTATCATGCGGGCCATGCGTGCGATCAAGGCCAGGGGCGCGATCAGGGCAAAGGCGGCCACGATTCCCACCACCGGCGGCAGCAGGCCGAACACCGCCCAGGGCGCGCGGGAGGCCAGAGAACGGAATTGTTTCTGCTCCAGCATGGCGCCGGCCAGTTCGGTGTCGCTGCCCAGCTTGGCGCGGGCGCGGATCGCGGCGTCTTCGGCGTCATAGCCCGCTTCACGTTGCTGCGCCGTCAGGTCGTCCAGATGTTCGGACAGCTCGGCCAGATAGCGCCGCACATGACGGGGCGCAATGCCACCTTTCAGCAAATCTTCGCGCAATGTTTCAAACCGCATGCAGCACCGCCTGTACCGCGTGGTTGAGCGTCGTCCAGTGGTTGGTCAGCGTGGCCAGTTTTTTGGCGCCGCGCGCGGTCAGACCATAATAAACGCGGCTGCGCCCATTCACCGTCTTGCGGCGGGACTTCAGCGCGCCGTCTTTCTCCAGCGCATGCAGCACGGGATAGACCACACCTTCGCCGGGTGTGACCACCTGCCAAGTACGCGCCGCTATCGCCTGGACGATCTCGTAGCCATACATCTCTTGATCCTTGAGCAAGCGCAGGATCATCAATTCCGGCACTCCGGCCATGAAGCCGGACGTATCATGGGTCATCAGATACCTCGTAGTCCGAGGTATATACCTTGAATCGCGAGGTATGGGAAGGGTGGAGGCGATTCAGGGCTTGGCGGCGGCCTGCTGGCTGGCCAATTCCTTGTCGAAATCCCGTTCGGCCTTGGCGACGAAACGCGGCAATTCGGAAGGATCGACAAACGGATTGGGGCCGCCCGCTTTCGCTTTGGCCAGTTTTTCCTTCATATCGAACTGACCGCCATGCGGCGCCAGGAAAATATCGGCCTGCATTTTTTTCAGCCGCGCAAAGCTCGCGCGATAGCTCTCCACGATATTGGGAAAGGCTTTGTTGCCCACCAGTTCGTTGTCCCCCACGCTGATGGAGCAGTGAAACATCACGTTGTAAGTCTTGCCGCCGTCCGTGAGCGGCATGGTCCATGCGGTGCAGCCGGGCGTGTGACCGGGCAGGACATTGGCGGTGAGGGTGACGCCGCCCCATTGCACCGTCTCGCCGTTCTTGACGGCGCGGTCCAGCTTGACCGGGGCGGTGTCGATCTTGGCCGAGGGACCGAAGGTGATATGACCGCTTTCCAGGAAAGGCTGGTCGGCGGCGCTGGCAATGAACTTCGCCCCGGTATCGGCCTTCAGCTTGGCCAGCCCCCCGGAATGATCGAAATGGGCGTGGCTGTTCAAAAGAATTTTCACGTCGGTGAGCTTGAAGCCCAAGGCTTGGATGTTCTTTTCGATGGCCTCGACACTTTCCGGCAAGCCGCCGTCGGTCAGGATATGGCCCTGCGGCGTGACGATCAGAAAGGCGCTGACGCCGGCCATGCCGACATAATAAAGATTGCCGATGACGTGGAACGGCGCCTGCGGTTTGTTCCACGCCAGGCGTTCCTTGGCGAAGGGCAGGTCCTGCGCCTGGGCCGGAAAGGCCGCCAGCATCAGCGCGAACGCAAGACGTTTCATGTCAGACTCCTCCCATCACATTCTTGGCGGATAAAAACGCTTCACCGCAAAAAAGCCGGCAACCATGAAAGCCAGCAAAGCCGCGCCTTGGACCGCGCCAAATACCGGCCCGCCGGTGATGGCAGGTTGCGGCACTTTCAAGAAGAGTTGGACGATCAGCACGAACACATTCAGATACAGCGAGATCACCGCGCCGACCACATAGAAGACGCGCCAGCGCTCGGCCAGATGCTTGCCGTACAGCGCATACAAGGTGGGTCCCAGCACCAGAAGCGCGACGATGCCGGTTGCTTGCGCCGGGGTGAAGCTTGGCGGGGCGAAGAAGACAAAACCGGTGACGCTGGTCAGCACGCTGGTGGTCAGAAATGTTCCGGTCCATGCCGGCGAGAGGCGGCTCGCCAGCATCTGGCCCAAGACGATCAAGCCGGTGACAATAGCGATCAGGCTGATGGCCACATGGCTCAGCGTCAAAGGATCGGTGCCGAGCTGGGTCATGGTGGGTTCCTGAAAATAGACGGGTTCAAATCCCGGTTATCCTGCGCGCGGCCCCCGGACTTGGAAAGAGGGGCCACTTGAAACAAGTGGGCCAGGACCTGTATCTGACGCCCAGCAGGAAGGGCGACAATGGCCGGTCACAGTCAGTTCAAGAACATCATGTTCCGCAAGGGCAAGCAGGACAAGGAGCGCTCCAAGCTCTTTGCCAAGCTCAGCCGCGAGATCACGGTGGCGGCCAAGTCCGGCCTGCCCGATCCGGCGCACAATCCGCGCCTGCGCACCGCCATCATCGCCGCCAAGGCGGAGTCCATGCCCAAGGACAATATCCAGCGCGCCATTTCCAAGGCGGCGGGCGGCGATGCCGAGAATTACGACGAGATTCGCTATGAGGGTCGTGGCCCCGGCGGCGTGGCGTTGATCGTGGAGGCCATGACCGACAACCGCAACCGCACATCCGCCGATGTCCGCGCCGCTTTTTCCAAATATGGTGGCGTGATGGGCGAAACCGGGTCCGTCAGTTTCATGTTCGATCATGTCGGGGTGATCGGCTATCCCCCCGCCAAGGGCAGCGAGGATGCGATGCTGGAGGCGGCGCTGGACTGCGGCGCCAACGAATGCGTCTCAACCGCGGATGGGCATGAGTTCCTCACCGGCATGGAAGACTTCGCCACCGTGCGCGATGCGCTGGAAGCCAGATTGGGCGCGCCGGCTTCGGCGGCCATCGTCTGGCGGCCGCAGAATCTGGTGGTGGTGGCGGATGAGGCGGGCGAGACTTTGATGAAGCTGATCGAGGTTCTGGACGATCACGATGACGTGCAGAATGTTTATGGCAATTACGAATTGTCCGATGCTTTAATGGCGAAGTTGGCCGGATAGGCGAGCGAAGGGAGATGTGATGCGGCGAGTCAATCCACCTGTCACCATCTCCGTCCGGCGCAATGGTTTCCGGATCAGGACCATCGCGCGCCTCAAATTTGAAGCCGGGCCGGAGATCGCCGGCTGGGTGAATTACCGGGGCAAGGTCCATCCCCTGTTCAAGGATCCGGGTGGCGCGCTGTTCCTGGATGAAGACGGTTGGGTTTCCTCCCGCCGTTATCCACTCACCCTTGCCGAGGGCAATTTCAAGAAACCCGGCGGGTTTCGCTTCTAAAGTTCTGGCTCGATTGCCGACCATGTCCACCACTTGTCATGGCCCACCACCCCGGTCCGCGCGCAGCGCGGCCGGAGTGTAAACTCCGTGTGGGCCACCCAGTTGCCGCGCAATCCATTGCGGCAATGGAGTCGGCGTCATCTGGGTGGCCCGCATTTGCGGGCCATGACAACGTAGTTGGAAATGCCACTGAGGTTCGGACCTCATGGCACCGCTAGCGGGCAGACATTTCTGCCGCCATAGTGGCGGACATGGAACATATGTCTCCCCTGATTGGCGTCTTGGTGATCGGCCTGGGCTTGGCCTTTGTGTTGGGCACGGTTGCCCAGCGGCTGAAATTGCCGCCGCTGGTGGGTTACCTCCTGGCCGGGGTGGTGGTCGGTCCCTTCAGTCCCGGGGTGGTGCTCGATCAGCATCTGACCCAGCAATTGGCCGATATCGGCGTGGTGCTGCTGATGTTCGGCGTCGGCCTGCACTTCAAGCCCGGCGACCTGATGCAGGTCCGCGGCACCGTGATCCCCGGCGCCATTCTGCAGATGGCGATCGTCACCACGTTGGGGGTGGGCGCCAGCATGGCCTTCGGCTGGCCGCTGGCCCAGGGTTTGGTGTTCGGCCTGTGCCTGTCGGTGGCCTCCACCGTGGTGGTGATGCGCGCGCTGCAGGACCGCCGCCTCACCGACACCGGGCGCGGGCGCATCGCCATCGGCTGGCTGGTGGTGCAGGACCTGCTCACCGTGGTGGTGTTGGTGTTGTTACCGCCCATCGCTTCGGTGCTGAAAGGCACCGACATGAATATGGTGGTGCTGGCGAAGAGTCTGGGCCTGACCTTCGGCAAGCTGGCGCTGTTCGCCGGACTGATGCTGGTGGTGGGCCGGCGCGTGATCCCCGCCGTGCTGCATTACATCGCCCATACCGGCAGCCGCGAATTGTTCCGCCTGGCGGTGTTGTCGGTGGCGCTGGGTGTGGCCTTTGTCGCCTCTTTTCTGTTTGGGGTGTCCATTGCGCTGGGCGCCTTCTTCGCCGGCATGATCCTGGCGGGGTCGCAATTGTCCCAGCGCGCGGCCGAGGAATCCTTGCCGCTGCGCGACGCCTTCGCCGTGCTGTTCTTTGTCTCGGTGGGCATGTTGTTCGATCCGCGCGTGATTGTGCAGCAGCCCGTGGCGCTGGCGCTGGCCTTCGCCATTGTGGTGGCGGGCGGCGGCGCCACTTATCTGTTGCTGCGGCTGTTCGGGGTGCGGGCCCCCAGCGCGCTCACCATCGCGGTCAGTCTGGCGCAGATCGGCGAATTCTCCTTCATCCTAGCCGATCTCAGCATCGGCTTAGGCCTGCTGCCGGGTGAGGCGCGTGGCTTGATCCTGGGCGCCTCTATTCTGTCGATCTTCCTCAACCCGCTTCTGTTCGCCCTGGCGGCGGGGCGCGAGGCCGCAGCGCAGGTCGCGCCCACGCCCGACATGCCGCGTCCCGCGCCGGAAAAGACCAAACTCACCGGCCATGCGGTGCTGGTGGGCTATGGCCGGGTGGGGCGGCTGATCGCCGACGGCATCAAGACCAGCCTGCCCCTGCTGGTGCTGGAGGAGGACGCGGTGGGCGATCCTGCAATCGAACATATCAGGGGCAATGCTGCCAAGGACGATGTGCTGGCGGCCGCCAATCTGGCCGAGGCCAAATTGTTGTTCGTGGCCATTCCGGAAGCCTTTGAGGCGGGCCAGATCGTGCAGCAGGCGCGCCGCGCCAATCCCAGCCTGCCCATCATCGCGCGGGCCCATTTCGATGCTGAGGTGGACCATCTGCTGTCCTATGGCGCCAGCAAAGTGATCATGGGTGAACGGGAAATCGCCATGGCCATGCTGGATTTCGCGCAAAAACCGCTCACCACCCAGTAGGAAAACCTCGAACATAAGGGGTACAAACAGGCCATGAGCCTGACGATTCGTATCCTTGGCCTGGACCCAGGCCTGGCCCAGATGGGCTGGGGGGTGATCGATGTGTCGGGCTCGCGGCTGACCCATGTTGCTCACGGGGTGATCGCCACCAAGACCGCCAACGGGTTGGGTGCGCGGCTGATGACGCTGCACCGGGAGCTTGGCCTGATCATCCAAACACACACGCCTGCGTCCATCGCGGTGGAACAGGCCTTTGTGGCGCGCGATCCGCAAGCCGCGCTCAAGCTCGGCCATGCCCGTGCCGTGGCGCTGTTGGCGGCGGCGCAAGCGGGACTGGAGATCGCCGAATATGCTCCCAACCATATCAAGAAGTGCGTGGTTGGCGCGGGCCATGCCGGCAAGGAACAGGTGCAGTTCATGGTCAAGCGCCTATTGCCCGCCTGCGGCGTGACCCAAGCCGATGCCGCCGATGCTTTGGCCTGCGCCATCGCCCATGCGCATTTGTCCACCACCCGCGCTCGTATGGTGGCGTCATGATCGGCAAGCTGACCGGCATCGTCGATTCCATTAGTGATGAAGGCGTCATTCTGGATGTGAATGGCGTCGGCTATCTGGTCGGCTGTCCGTCCTCGACCCTGTCGCGGCTGGCGGTGGGTGGCCATGCTTCACTATTGGTCGAGATGAAAGTGAGTCAGGACGCGATCAAGCTGTATGGTTTTGCGTCCGCCGAGGAACGCGACTGGTTCCGCCTGTTGCAGACGGTGCAGAATGTCGGCAGCAAGGTGGCGCTGGCCGTGCTGTCCACGCTTTCGCCGCGCGCGTTGAGCCGCGCCCTGGCTTTGGGCGACAAGGCGATGATCGGGCGCAGCCCCGGCGTGGGCCCCAAATTGGCTTTGCGCATCGCCACCGAACTCAAGGACAAAGTGCCGTCCATGATGGTGCATGGCGAGGAGGAGGGCGCGGGCGTGGCCCTGGTCCGTGCGCCGCGCGGGCCGGAAGGCGATGCGGTGTCGGCCTTGGTGCATCTGGGTTATTCCGATGTGCGCGCCGCCGAGGCGGTGGCGCGCGCCGCGCAAGCCCTGGGCGAGCATAGCGAAACCGGCGCCCTCATTCGGGAAGCCCTGAAAGGCATGGCGCGGGGTTGAGGGTGGTGGTAAGATGTCTTACTTCTTACCGTAAGACATGAGGCAGACATGACGACGGCCTATTCCAAAGTCACGACCAAGGCGCAGACGGTCATTCCCCGCGTAGTGCGGGCCCGGCTGGGACTGAAGGCGGGTGACCGGCTGGCCTATCGCATCACGCCCAAGGGCGTGATCATCGAAAAAGCTGAAGGCCAAGGCGATGACCCCTTTGCCACCTTCACCGAATGGGGAGGCGAAGCCGATGAGCGGGCGTTCGGCAAGCTCTGACATGTTCGCGCCTTATGACGTTGTGGTTGTGCCGTTTCCCTATGCCGACCGCCTGGCAGAAAAGCGCCGGCCCGCGATTGTGATCAGCGCGCCAGGCCTGGAGCGCCAGCAGGGCCTTGTTTGGCTGGCCATGATCACCAGCGCGGGAAACCGCCGCTGGGACAGCGATATCCTGGTCAGCGACCTGACCGTGACGGGACTGCCGGCGCCCTCCCTGGTGCGGCCGGCGAAGATTGCCACGGTCGATGGGATGCGGATTCTTCGCAGGATCGGCAAGTTGCCCGCCAAGGATGTCCGCGCGGTCGCTGCGCAAATCAAGAAATTTCTTGGTTGATTCATGACCAACGCCAAGACAGATCGCCTCGTCACGCCCGAACGCAGCCAAGACGACACGCTGGAAGCCTCGCTTCGCCCCAAGCGCCTGGCCGATTTCGTCGGCCAGCAACAGGCGCGGGAGAATCTGTCGGTCTTTATCGACGCCGCCAAGGCGCGCGGCGAAGCGCTGGATCATGTGCTGTTTTACGGCCCGCCGGGCCTGGGCAAAACCACCCTGGCCCAGATCGTGGCGCGCGAGCTGGGGGTGAATTTCCGCTCCACCTCCGGCCCGGTTCTGGCCAAGGCGGGCGATCTGGCCGCCATCCTCACCAATCTGGAGCCGCGCGATGTTCTCTTCATTGACGAGATCCATCGCCTCAGTCCAGCGGTGGAGGAAATTCTTTATCCCGCCATGGAGGATTATGAGCTGGATCTGGTGATCGGCGAGGGACCTTCGGCGCGTTCGGTGAAGATCCAATTGGCGCCCTTTACGCTGGTCGGCGCCACCACCCGCTCGGGCCTGATCACCACGCCCCTGCGCGACCGCTTCGGCATTCCGGTGCGGCTGAATTTTTACAGCCCGGACGAATTGCTGGCGATTGTGGAGCGCGGCGCCAAGGTTCTGGGTTTCGCCCTGACGCAGGACGGGGCGCGCGAGATCGCTGCGCGCTCGCGCGGCACCCCGCGCATCGCGGGCCGGCTGCTCAAGCGGGTGCGCGATTTTGCCGCCGTGGCCAAAGAGGCGCGGGTCGATGCCAAGATCGCCGATGCGGCTTTGACCCGGCTGGAAGTGGACGCGCGCGGGTTGGACGGTTTTGACCGCCGCTATCTCAGCCTGATCGCGGAGACGTTCGGGGGCGGCCCGGTGGGGATTGAAACCCTCGCCGCCGCCCTGGGCGAAGCGCGCGATGCCATCGAGGAAATCGTCGAGCCTTATTTGATGCAGCAGGGTTTCGTGCAGCGCACGCCCAGAGGCCGCGTTCTGGCGGGTGCGGCCTATGGTCATCTGGGGCTGGCGCCGCCGCCGCAATCGCCGGTGCAGACCGGCCTGTTTGCGAGCGACAGCGATGACTGAGCCCAAAGGTCAACTCAAAGGCCTGGGCAGCTTTGACGGCAGGACTCATATCCTGCCCATCGCTGTTTATTACGAAGACACGGACCTTTCCGGCTTTGTCTATCACGCCAATTACCTGCGCTATATGGAGCGGGGGCGCACCGAGTTTTTTCGTCTGGCCGGCATCTCCCGCGCCCGGCTGGACGATGAGGAGCCCACCGCCTGGACCATCCGGCGCATCGCGGTGGAATATTTGCGTCCCGCGCGGTTGGACGATCAGATCGCGGTGCATTCGGTTCTGACCGAGGTGTCGGGCGCCCGGCTGAAGGTGCTTCAGCGCGTGCGGCACGGCGCGATGCTGTTGGTGGAGGCGCGGATCGAAGCCTGCATCACCACGTTAAGGGGTAAGCCGCGCCGGCTGCCCAAAAACGTCCTTGAGACTCTTGCGCCTTTTTGTGTCGCGGATGAAACTTGAAACTTATTCGTCAAACTTCGGCCAAGATCGCGCGCCATGAGCTTGTAGCGCGTTGGCGCCAAAAGGTTTTTCCATGAACAAGCCCCTCGCCGCCGCCCTAGTGATTCTTGCCGCGTTGCTGTTTGCGCCGCTTTCACAAGCTTTTGCCCAAGGCGTGCAAAGGGGACCGATCGCGGCCCCCACAGGACCAGCGGCCCAGACCCAGAATTTGGCGCCCTTGCCGGGCACCGCCGAGGCCGCCGCCGGCGGCGCCGCGGACAGTTTTTCCGTGGTCTCCATGCTCCGGCGCGCCGACATCGTGGTGCAGGCGGTGATGGCGCTGCTCTTGGCGGCCTCGCTCTGGTCCTGGACCATCATCTTCAACAAGCTGGTGGCGCTGTCGCATTTGAAAAAGAAGGCGCGCAAGTTCGAAAAACTGTTCTGGTCCGGTCAGTCGCTGGACGAACTGTATCAACAATTCTCCGCCCGCAACGACCATCCCTTGGCCGCCATGTTCATCGCCGGTTTGCGCGAATGGCGCCGCGCCTTTGAGGGCTCGGGCGGTTTGCGTGAAGCCATGCTGCCCGGGGTCAAGGACCGCATCGAAAAAGCCATGAGTGTCACCATCCTGCGCGAGACCGACGGCATCGAACGCCAATTGGGGATGTTGGCCACCATCGGTTCGGTTTCCCCCTTTGTCGGCCTGTTCGGCACGGTGTGGGGCATCATGAACAGCTTCTCGGCCATCGCCGCGCGCCATGACACCACCTTGGCGGTGGTGGCGCCCGGCATCGCCGAAGCCTTGTTCGCCACCGCCATGGGGCTTTTGGCGGCGATCCCGGCGGTGATCTTCTACAATCGGTTCGTCGCGGAGATCGGGCGCTATGTGAATTCGCTGGACGCTTTCGCGGATGAATTCTCCGCCATCCTGTCGCGCCAGCTCGATGAAAAGGCCCGCTGATGGCTGCTGGTATTCAACATACCAGTGCGCGCGGGCGGGGACGGATGCGCCGCCGCGCCATGGCCGAGATCAATGTCACGCCCTTTGTGGACGTGATGCTGGTGCTGTTGATCGTCTTCATGGTGACGGCGCCGCTTTTGACCGTGGGCGTGCCGGTGGATTTGCCCAAGACCCGGGCCCCGGCCTTGGGTCAGGACCGCGAGCCGCTCTCCATCACGGTCCGGCGCGATGGCGTCATCTTCCTGCAAAAGGAACAAGTGCCCCAGGCGGCGCTGGTGGAAAAGCTCACCGCCATCGCCGCCAATGGTTATGACCAGCGCATCTTTGTGCGCGGCGATACCCAAGCCAATTACGGCAAGGTGATGGAAGTGATGGGCCTTTTGGCCGCATCCGGCTTCACCCATATCGGGCTGGTGACAGATGTCGTCAAGCCAAAGCCCAACCCGTAGCAAGATGGCGGCGGTCGCCGCTGCCCGGCGCCTGCGTCCCACCACGGCGCGGGGGCCGCGCTATGGCGTGGTGGGATCGGTCTTGTTTCATGGCCTGATCTTCGCCGCCGCGCTGTTCACCTTCCATCGCAATCTCGAGACACCGCAAGACAGCCACATCGTGCCGGTCGAACTGGTCACCATCGCCGATCAAACCAATGTGGCGACCCAGGCGCCGGAGCCCGAAAAGATGGAAAGACCAGAGCCGGTTATTGAGCCGCCGCCCGAACCGCAGCTGCAGGAGGTCGAGCCCGCGCCCATTCCGCCGGTGCCCAAATTCGACATCGCCAAGGAAAAGCCCAAGCCGGTCGAACCCCCAAAACCCAATTTCGACGACCTCCTCAACAAGCTGACGGCGCCGGAAAAGCCGGTGAAAAACGCCAAGGCGGCGCCGCGCGCCATTCCGGGCGTGGGCAACAGCAATCTGATGACCGCCGATTTGGCGGACTCGCTGCGCAGCCAGATCTACCGCTGTTGGAGCCCGCCGGTGGGGGCGCCCAATGCCAATGACCTGGTGGTGAATTTCGATCTGACGCTGAGCCCGGACGGCCGGCCGCTTACCGCGACGTCCGATGACCTTACCTCCGGCAATGGCTTCACCAAGGCGGCAGCCGAGGCGGCCCGGCGCGCCATCTATCAATGCGCGCCTTACCGCCTGCCGCCGGAGCGTTACGGTCAATGGCGGGAAATCAGTCCCTTGCGTTTTGACCCGCGCCAGATGATGGAACGATAAGCCGGCTGCCATGTTGGAGCCATGTTGTAAGCGCCTGAGTATTCGTCCGGAGAACAGCATGAAAAGATTTTTGCTTGTGTTGGCCGCGTTGGCGGTTTTGGCCGTGCCCGCACTTTTTTCCGCGCCTGCCATGGCCGCTTTGCAAGTGGATGTGACCCAGGGCAATGCCCAGCCCTTGCCCATCGCCATTCCCGATTTTATCGGCGATGCCCAGACCGGCGCCAATGTCGCCGGCGTGATCCGGGCCGATCTGGAACGCTCGGGCCTGTTTCGCCCCCTGGATCAGAAAGGCTTTGTCGAACGCATCACCAACATCAACACCGTGCCGAATTTTGCCAGTTGGCGCACCATCACCGCCCAAGGCTTGGTGACGGGCCAAGTGACGCAGCAGCCGGACGGCCGCTTGCGCGTGGATTTCCGCCTGTGGGACGTTTATGGCGCAAGCCAGATGCTGGGGCTGCAATTCTTCACCACCCCGGAAAACTGGCGGCGCATCGCGCATATGGTCTCCGACGCCATCTATGAGCGCATCACCGGGGAGAAGGGGTATTTCGACACCCGGATCGTCTTTATTTCCGAGACCGGTCCGGCGCAAAAGCGCGTCAAGCGGCTGGCCATCATGGATGAGGACGGCTTCAATCCGATCTTCCTCACCAATGGCAGTTATATGGTGTTGACGCCGCGCTTCAACCCAACGGCGCAGATGATCGCCTATATGTCCTATATCGCGGGCAAGCCCAGGGTCTATCTGTTCGACATCGAAACCGGCAAGCAGGAGGTGCTGGGCAATTTCCCCAATATGACCTTCTCGCCCCGCTTCTCGCCGGATGGCAACCGCGTGGCCTTGACGCTTGAGACGGCGGGCAATTCCGATATCTACATCATGGATTTGCGCAATCGCGCCATCCAGCGGCTGACCAGCGATCCGGGCATCGATACCGCGCCCAGCTTTTCGCCGGACGGAAAACAGATCGCCTTCGAGTCCGATCGCGGCGGCAGTCAACAGATTTATGTCATGAATGTGGACGGTTCGGGCCAGCGCCGGCTCAGTTTCGGCGGCGGTAACAATGGCACGCCGGTCTGGAGCCCGCGCGGCGATCTTCTGGCCTTCACCAAGCAGCAGGGTGCGCGTTTCACCATCGGGGTGATGCGCACCGACGGTTCGGCAGAGCGCATGCTCTCCAGCGGCGGTCATGATGAAGGCCCCACTTGGGCGCCCAATGGCCGGGTCCTGATGTACTCCCGCGAATCGGCCAGCCGCGGCTCTCAGATCTGGTCGGTGGACGTGACGGGCAGAAATGAGCGGCGGGTGTTAACCCCCGGTTCAGCATCCGATCCGGCCTGGTCTCCCTTGATCCAGTAGGGCTCTTTTCCTAGAATCGGCCTAATTTCGAACGTATTCTTTGGTTCTTTTTGCCCCTTAATGCGTTTGTCGATTTAGGTGCGTTTTTATTCTTAAGCGTCGGCGCCGCCCGCACCGGCGGCCTTCGCTGCCAGGAGATTCCAATATGATGCCATTTCCCCGTCCTCTGAAATTTGTGTGCCTGTCGGCGGTTCTGATTCTAGGCGCCTGCACGCACAAGCAGGAAGCTGCGACCACCGCACCGCCGCCGGCCCCGCCGCCGCCGCCCGCCGCCGCCGCCGCGCCCGTCACCTCCAGCGTTCTTCCGGGCAGCGCCGAGGATTTCCGGGTCAATGTCGGCGACACCGTCCATTTCGCTTACGACTCGTACAATATCGAGGAAGCCGATAAGACCGTGTTGGGCCGTCAGTCCGCCTGGTTGGCCAAATATCCGGCGGTGCGCGTCACCGTCGAGGGTCATTGCGATGAGCGCGGCACCCGTGAGTATAACCTGGCCTTGGGCGCGCGCCGCGCCAATGCCGTGAAGGAATATCTGGTCAGCCAAGGCGTTTCCACCGCCCGGGTCGAAACCGTTTCCTACGGCAAGGAACGCCCGATCTGCACCGAGTCCAACGAGTCCTGTTGGGCGCAGAATCGCCGCGGCACCACCCTCGTCACCGCCGGTGCGAATTCGTAATCGGTGTACCCGACAGGAAGGGGCGTGGGCGATGTCCCGCGCCCCTTTTTGCTTTCAAGGCTTCATAAAAGGTCGCCCATGACTCTCCAGCGCGTTTCGATCTTGGCTTTTGCTCTCGGTTTGGCGTGGACGCCCTTGCCCGCCGGCGCCCAGCTGTTCGGTCCCAGCGATGAGGAGAGGGCGCGCGAAGCAGCGCAGGACAGCGGCATTGAAGATTTGACCACCCGAACCCAGCAACAGGACAGCCGCATCCGCGCGTTGGAAGACAAGGTACGCGGGCTGACCCAAAGCCTCAGCCAGGCCACCGGCACCAATGAGGAGCTGGGACATCAGATCCGCCTGCAGAACGACAAGATCAGCAAGATGGAGCGGGATTTCGCCTATCAGCTCTGTACCCTGTCGGCGCAACAATTGGGCGCGGGCGACTCCATCAATTGTGCCGCGGCGGGTACGGCGTCGGCCAGTGCGGCGCCTTATGCACCGCCGCCAAGCGGCATGCGCCCCGGCGCTGCCTTGCCGCCGCTGGGCGGAAGCACGATCGATGCCACCGGCAATGCGCCGCCGCCCGACAATGGCGGGGCCGTGCGCGGCCGCCCGCCCGGCACCTTAGGCACGCTGCCGGCGGACCCGCCGCCGGGCCAGGCGGCGGGTGCTGATCCGGCCCTGTACGATCAAGGCATCAATCTGATGGGGCGGCTGCAATATTCCGAGGCGTCGGCGGCCTTCCGCGCCTATGCCGACGCCAATCCCAATGATGCCGATCTTTCACCCCAGGCGATCTACTGGATCGGCAATATCAGCTTCATCCGTCAGGACTATGCCTCGGCGCAGCGCGCCTTTGCGGAAGTGATCAAAAAATACCCCAAGTCGCCGCGCGCTCCGGACGCTATGCTCAAGCTGGCGCAGTCCTTTATGTCGCTGGGTCAGAAATCGGAAGGCTGCACCACGCTTGCCCTTATCAGGTCCAGATATCCCAATGGCTCGCCGCAAACCCTCGCCAGCGCCGCCAATCTCCGCAAAACGGCCTGCGCCAAATAAATTGGAGCTGGCCTTCGCCATGGCCATGGCGGAGCATGCGGGCCCGCTGGGCGCGGTCGCGGTTTCCGGCGGCGGCGATTCCCTGGCGCTGATGCTTTTGCTGCGGGGGTTCGCCCAGGCGAGCAAGCTTGTACCGCCCATCGTGCTGACGGTGGATCACGGCCTGCGCGCTTCTTCTGCCAAGGACGCCAAGCAAGTGGCGGCCTGGGCCAGGAAAGCCGGCCTGAAGGCGCATGTGCTGACATGGCGCGGCAAGAAACCCAAAACCGGTCTCGAAGCCGCGGCGCGGGAGGCGCGCTACCGTCTGATGGGTGCGTGGCTGGCCAAGCGCGGCATCGCCACCCTGTTCGTCGGTCACAACCAGGACGACCAGGCGGAGACTTTTTTGCAGCGCCTGGCGCGCGGCAGCGGACTCGACGGCCTTGCGGGCATGCGCGCGCATGCGCCCTGGCCGTCGCCCGATTTTCCGCAGCTTGGCGTGACGCGTCCGCTATTGGGGTTGCGCCGCGAGGACTTGCGCGCCTATCTCAAAGCCCAAGGCCAGGCCTGGCTGGAAGACCCGATGAACCAGGACGACAGCTTCGACCGTGTGAAGATGCGCAAAGCCCAGGCTGTTTTGGCGCAGGCAGGCCTGTCATCGCCGCGCTTGGCGGCAGCCGCGGCGCATCTGGCGCGGGCGCGGGACAGTTTGGAGATTGTCACCCAGGCCGTGCTGCTTCGGGCCGCCAAACCTTGGGAAGGCGTCGCGGGTGGTGTCCTGCTCGACTCCGCCGCTTTGGCGGCGGCGCCGCGCGAAGTGGGGCTGCGGGCGTTGGCGTCGGTTTTGATGGCGGTGGGACGGCAGACCTATAGGCCCAGATTTGAGTCTTTGGAGCGGCTTTTTGACCGGATCGCCCAGGCAAAACTTTCGGGCGGCGCCACCCTTCATGCTTGTCATATCCGCCCGCTGGGCCGGGCCAAGAAAGATTTTGCCCCGTTCGATTTGGCGGTGACGCCGGAAAGTCCAAGGAAAACCGGGAGTTCCGCCGTCTCCAGGGGATGAAAGCTTCGGTTGCTGTGTTGCGGTAGAGCCCCAAAACTCTTAACGTTTTGCTGGCTGGCAATACGCTAAAACCACCCTATCTAATAGGGGCGGGATTTCGGCTTCCCCGGTGATGGAAAGAAGGACGGCTCTTGAACAATCTGAGAAATCTCGCGCTCTGGATCGTCATCGCGCTCTTGCTGGTGTTCCTGTTCAATATGTTCCAGGGCACGGGTCCGCGCACGCAGGCGTCGGCGCTGACCTATTCCCAATTCACCGAGCTGGTGGTTCAGAACCAGGTCAAGAAGGTTACCTTCAAGGGTGACACCGTGCAGGGCGAGATGACCAGCGGTAAGCCCTTCAGCACCACCGTGCCCAACAACGACGACACTCTGTGGCCGATCTTGAAGGCGCACAAAGTGGACACCACCGTGTCGCCTGCCGATAGCGGCATGCCGACACTGCTCACCATCTTCATCAACTGGTTCCCCATGCTGCTGATCTTCGGCGTGTGGGTGTTCTTCCTGCGTCAGATGCAATCGGGCGGCGGCAAGGCGATGGGCTTCGGCAAATCGCGCGCCAAGCTACTCACCGAGCGCCAGGGCCGCGTGACGTTCGAAGACGTTGCGGGCGTGGACGAAGCCAAGGACGATCTGAAGGAAATCGTCGACTTCCTGCGTGACCCGCAGAAATTCCAGCGCCTGGGCGGACGTATTCCCAAGGGCGTGTTATTGGTCGGCCCGCCGGGCACCGGCAAGACCTTGCTGGCGCGCGCCATTGCGGGCGAGGCCAATGTGCCCTTCTTCACCATTTCGGGTTCGGACTTTGTCGAGATGTTTGTGGGCGTCGGCGCCAGCCGCGTGCGCGACATGTTCGAACAGGCCAAGAAGAATTCGCCCTGCATCGTCTTCATTGACGAAATCGACGCGGTCGGCCGCCATCGCGGCGCCGGGTTGGGCGGCGGCAATGACGAGCGCGAACAGACCCTCAACCAGCTTTTGGTCGAGATGGACGGCTTTGAAGCCAATGAAAGCGTGATCCTGATCGCCGCCACCAACCGGCCCGACGTGCTGGACCCCGCGCTCTTGCGCCCCGGCCGCTTCGACCGCCATGTGGTGGTGCCCAATCCGGACCTGGCGGGCCGCGAAAAGATTCTGCGCGTGCATTTGCGCAAAGTGCCGCTGGCGCCCGATGTCGATCCGCGCACCATTGCGCGCGGTACGCCTGGTTTTTCCGGCGCCGATCTGGCCAATCTGGTCAATGAAGGCGCGCTGCTGGCGGCGCGGCGCGGCAAGCGCGTCGTCACCATGAGCGAGCTGGAAGACGCCAAGGACAAGGTGATGATGGGCGCCGAGCGCCGCTCCATGGCCATGAGCGACGAGGAAAAGAAACTCACCGCCTTCCATGAAGCCGGTCATGCCATTGTCGCCATCAGCGTCGAAGGTTCCGACCCCATTCACAAGGCGACTATCATTCCGCGTGGCCGCGCGCTGGGCATGGTGATGCGCCTGCCCGAACGCGACCAGCTTTCCCTGACGCGCCAGAAGATGCTGGCCGATCTGGCCGTGGCCTTTGGCGGACGCCTGGCCGAGGAAATCGTCTTTGGTCATGAGAAGGTCACGACCGGTGCGCAAAGCGACATCGAACAAGCCACCCGCATGGCCCGCGCCATGGTGACCCGCTTCGGCATGTCCGACAGTTTGGGCCCGATCGCCTATGCCGAAAATCAGGAAGAAGTGTTCCTGGGCCATAGCGTGTCGCGCACCCAGAATATCTCCGAAGCCACGGCGCAGAAGATCGACAGCGAAATCCATCGCATCATCGATGAGAGCTACAACCGGGCGAAGGACATCCTCACCAGCCGTCATGCCGACTTGAATGTGCTGGCGCGCGGTCTTTTGGAATATGAAACCCTGACCGGTGACGAGATCATCGCGCTGCTTAAGGGCATTCCCCCCGTGCGCACCCCTTACGAGGATCCGGTGCTGCCGGCCCGCGGCGAAGGTACCTCCGTCCCCGTTGCGGGAAAACCCCGTCCTGCCGGGCCTGGTCCGATAATCTCGCCCGAACCGCAGCCACGGTAGGCGCGGGTCTTTTGGCCCTGAGTGCGTCGGCTGTGCTCACGTACGCTGGGTACGCTCCGCGCGGCCTCCTGCTCGGATGGCCAAAATCCCTCGCGCCAAATGTATCGTTCATAAACCTCTCCATGGCTGGGCTTGACCCGGCCTGGCGCAGCTAGGGCTCTTTCCCCGCTCATGAAAATTCTCGGCATTCTCAACATCACCGCCGATTCCTTTTCCGACGGCGGCAAGTATCTGGCGCCGGATGCGGCGCTGGCGCATGCGGATGCGCTGACGAAGGACGACGCGGATATTATTGATGTCGGCGCGGCCTCGTCCAATCCCGATGCCGCGCCTGTGGATGCGGAAACGGAGATCGCGCGCTTGGCATCCGTCGTTCCAGTCTTGAAGGCAAGGGGACTTGCGCTCTCCATCGACAGTTTTTCTTTGCCGGTGCAGCGTTGGGCTCTGGCGCAGGGTGTCGGCTATCTCAACGACATTCACGGTTTTCCCGACGCGGCGCTTTATCCCGAACTGGCCGCATCGCGCGCTAAGCTGATCGTGATGCACATGGTGCAGGAACGCGGTGTTGCTGTCCGTACCCAGGTACCATCGGCGGAGATCTTCGACCGGGTGACGGCCTTTTTCGATGCCCGCATCACGGGCCTGGAAAAAGCGGGCATCGCGCGGGGCCAACTGATCCTGGACCCGGGCATGGGCCAATTTTTGGGTAGCGATCCGGAAAATTCCTGGATCATCCTGCGCCGTCTGCCAGAGCTCAAAGCTCGCTATGGCTTGCCGCTGCTGGTTTCGGTCTCCCGCAAGGGCTTTTTGCGCAAGCTGGTAGGCCGCCCGCCCGTGGAGGCGGGGGCAGCCAGCCTGGTCGCCGAACTCCAGGCCGCCAGCCATGGCGCCGATTATATCCGCACCCATGCGCCAGCCCCTTTGCGGGATGGTCTTAAGGTCCTGAAAAATCTGGGAAAGTGTTGTTAACCTCCCGCAATCTCTTTGTGGTAAAACTCATCCATCATCAGGATTGCCCGCCCATGACCCGCAAATATTTCGGCACTGACGGCATTCGAGGCCGCACCAACACCGCCAAGCTGACGCCGGAAGTGGCGCTGAAGGCAGGCATGGCGGCCGGGCGCATTTTCACCCGCGGCGATCATCGCCACCGGGTGGTGATCGGCAAGGATACCCGCCTGTCGGGCTATATGATCGAAAGCGCGCTGGTCTCCGGCTTCACCGCCGTGGGCATGGACGTGTTCCAGTTCGGCCCGTTGCCCACACCCGCGGTGGCCATGCTGACCCGCTCCCTGCGCGCCGATCTGGGGGTGATGATCACCGCCTCGCACAATCCTTTTGAAGACAATGGCATCAAATTCTTCGGGCCCGACGGACAGAAATTGTCCGACGAGGTCGAAATGGAAATCGAGGCGCTGATGGCGGCGGGTCTGGAGCAGGGGCTTGCCCCCAGCGCCAAAATCGGCCGCGCCAAGCGCATCGACGACAGCCAGGCGCGCTATATCGAATTCGCCAAGCGCACCTTCCCGCGCAACCTGCGTCTGGAAGGCCTGCGCATCGTGATCGATTGCGCCAATGGCGCCGCCTACAAAGTGGCGCCGGAAGTGTTGTGGGAGCTGGGCGCCGACATCGTCACCCTGGGCGTGTCGCCGGACGGCACCAACATCAATTTCGAATGCGGCTCGACCGCGCCCCAAGCCATGTGCGCGCGGGTGCGCGAGGTGCGCGCCGATTTCGGCATCGCGCTGGATGGCGACGCCGACCGGGTGGTGATGGCCGACGAAAAGGGTCAGATCATCGACGGCGATCAGATCCTGGCGCTGATCGCCAAGAGCTGGTCGAAAAACGAACAGCTTAAGGGCGGCGGCGTGGTGGGCACGGTGATGTCCAATGCCGGCTTGGACCGCTATCTCAAGACTTTGGGGCTATCGTTGGCGCGCTCGCCGGTGGGCGACCGTTATGTGCTGGAGGAGATGGCCAAAGGCGGCTTCAATGTCGGCGGCGAACAGTCCGGCCATATCATTCTGTCGGATTTTTCCACCACCGGCGACGGGCTGATCGCAGCGTTGCAGGTGCTGGCGGTGTTGGCGCAGGAAGGAAAGCCCGCCTCCCAGGCGGCGCATCTCTATGAACCTTTGCCGCAGATCCTGGAAAATGTGCGCTTCAAAAAAGGCTCGCCGCTGGACGATGTGAAGGTCAAGTCCAGCATCGAATCCGCCCATGCCACGCTGGGCGCTACGGGCCGTGTGTTGGTGCGCAAGTCGGGCACCGAACCCTTGATCCGCGTGATGGCGGAAGGCGAGGATGAAAAACTGGTGCGCGCCGTGGTGCGCCAGATTGCTTCGGCCATTGAAGAGGTCGCGGCCTAGTGACGCCCCGTATTCTGGTTATCGCCGGGTCCGACTCTTCCGGTGGGGCTGGACTCCAGGCCGATCTCAAGACCGCGCAGGCTTTCGGCGTTTATGCTCAGACCGCGGTTACCGCCGTCACGGTTCAAGACACGACCGGTGTAAAGTCTGTCCATCTCCTGCCGCCGCAAATCGTGGCGGCGCAGATTTCCGCAGCCCTTCAGGATATCGGCGCCGACGCCGTCAAGATCGGCATGCTGGGCAATGGCGCCATCGCGCGCGCCGTGGCCGATGCGCTGGAAGGGATCGACATTCCCCTGGTGCTGGATACGGTTCTGCTCTCCTCCAGCGGCGCGGCCTTGTTGGACGAGGAAGGCATCGGGATTCTCAAGAAGCGGCTGATGCCGCGCGCCGCCCTGGTGACGCCGAATTTCCCGGAAGCCGAGGTCTTGACCGGTATCTACCCCAAAAGCGAACACCGGCTGCGCAATGCCGCGATGGTGCTTAAGATGCTGCGCACCGAGCATGTGTTGTTCAAGGGTGGGCATGGCGAAGGAGAGATCCTGTGCGATGTGCTGTGGAGCGGCGGAGAGTTCATTCCTTTTGAAGCGCCGCGTCAGGATACGCCACATACCCACGGCACCGGCTGCACCTTGGCCACGGCGATTGCCTGCGGGCTGGCGCAGAAGATGCCGCTGAAGGACGCGGTCGCCCGGGCGCATGCCTATGTGCAGGAAGCGATCCGGACCGCGCCGGGGCTGGGTTCGGGCTTAGGACCGCTAAATCACACGCCCGGATAGAGCCGCATGTCGGCGAGTCCGCTCACCAATCCCTCTCCCCTTGAGGGAGAGGGCGCAAAATCTCGCACTTAGCGAAGCACATGCGGAGCTAAGTGCTTAGATTTTGCGGGTGAGGGGTGCGTTCATGCACCCACTCACCCCTCACCTGAAAAATCAATGGGTTGAGCGTCGCTATCGCTCCGCTAACCCAATGATTTTTCTTCCTCTCCCTCAAGGGGAGAGGAAGAAAACGATGCGGGTTTCGCCATCAGGACGCGCGCTGCCCAGAATGACCAGTGGCAGCGGTGTCCGAGCGTACTCAGGTTTTCCTCCCCCTGCGCTTCGCTCGTGCTCGGCGCGTTCGTCGCTTTCGCAGATCCACCGTACCTGCTCACCGTCGCCACTACGCTGTCGCTAGGCGACCGCGGGCCGCTTCTCACCGATCCACAAAAGGATCCTGCACCATGATGGTGTCGTCACGGTCGGGGCTGGTGGAGAGCAACACCACCGGCGCGCCGATCAATTCTTCCACCCTGCGGACATATTTGATGGCATTGGCGGGAAGCTGGGCCCAGCTTCTGGCGCCGGCGGTGGTCTCGCTCCAGCCTTGCAGCGTCTCATAGACGGGCGTCAGCCGCGCCTGCTGATTGGCGTCGGCGGGCAGGTAATCCAGCGTCTCGCCATCCAGCCGATAGCCGACACACACTTTAATCTGCTCGAACCCGTCCAGCACATCCAGCTTGGTCAGGGCGATGCCGTCCACGCCGCCGGTGACGCAGGTCTGGCGCACCAGAACGGCGTCGAACCAGCCGCAGCGGCGTTTTCTGCCCGTGACGGTGCCGAACTCGTGGCCGCGCTCGCCCAGCCTTTCGCCGGTAGCGTCCTTGAGTTCGGTGGGGAAGGGCCCTTCACCGACGCGGGTGGTGTAGCTTTTGACAATGCCCAGCACGGTGCCGATGGCGCGCGGGGAAACGCCCGCGCCCGCCGCCGCCTGGCCCGCTACGGTGTTGGACGAGGTGACAAAGGGATAGGTGCCGTGATCGATGTCCAGCAGCACGGCCTGTGCGCCTTCGAACAATACCCGCTTGCCCGCCTTGCGCGCGGCATCCAGCGCGCGCCAGGACGAACCCAGGAAGGGCGCGATCTTGGGCGCGATCTCATTCAAGGATTTCAGCAGCGCGCCCGCGTCCACTTCCGCCGCGCCAAAACCTTTGCGCAACACATTGTGGTGCGCCAAAAGCCGATCGATCTTGCCGGACAGCGAGGCGGGGTCTTTCAGGTCAATGGCGCGAAGGGCGCGGCGGCCGACCTTGTCTTCATAAGCCGGACCGATGCCGCGCTTGGTGGTGCCCAGTTTCTGGGAGGCAGCTTCCTCGCGCAGCGCGTCCAATTCGCGGTGCAGTGGCAGAACCAGCACCGCATTCTCCGCCAGCACCAGAATATCCGGCGTGACCGTCAAGCCGGCGGCGCCGACGCGTGCGATTTCCTCCAGCAGCGACCAAGGATCCACCACCACGCCATTGCCGATGATGGAGCGCTTGCCCTGGACCACGCCCGAAGGCAGCAGCGACAGCTTGTAGGTTTTGTCGCCCACCACGATGGTGTGACCGGCATTGTTGCCGCCCTGGAACCGCACCACCATGTCGGCGCGGTTGGACAGCCAGTCGATGATCTTGCCTTTGCCTTCGTCGCCCCATTGGGCGCCGATCACCGTGACGTTGGACATATGGTATTTCCGTACCCTGAGTATGCCGCGTGAGACATTGCGCGCAAGCGCGCGTCCTTGCTCGTGGACCTCGCACGGACCGGTAGCCGCTTATAGCAGGCGCGGGGCGCGGCGTAAGGGGCAGAATGCCGCGTGGGCGCAAATCAATAGAAGACGCGGTAGGCTACCGTGATGATTTCGCCGGAATCTCGATCTATCAACAGGGCGTCGGGACCTACCCGAACCCAAATGGCGCCATAAGGCGGGGGTGGCAGGTCATAGACCGAGAAATCCTCAAGCCAATAGTCCCGCACCCAAAAGGCCGTGGGCAGGAATTCACCAAACGTCCAGCGATGCTCGTACCAGCCCGCGGGGCGGCGGTAATAGGGCGCGCGGAAGCGGCGCTGCGCATAATAGCTGCGGTGAAAATCGCGGAAGCCGCTGAAGTCGCGGCGCGGCCCGCCATAGGGCGTGCGATAAGAGGTGCGGCCATCCCGATTCCAGTCCCGTCTGTCGCTGGCGCGTCTTTCCCAGTCGCGTCTGTCATGGGGCCGCCAATTGCCGTCCCGTCCGCGGTCCCGTTGCCATCCCTCCCGGCGCTGCTCACCGCCGCCGCGGTCCGCCCTGCGATTGTCGCCTTGGGAATTGCCGCTTTGAGACTGGGGTGCGTTGCCGCGCAGAACCTCCCGCTCGCCGCGAGCGCGCTCCATGCGGTTGTTCTGTTGGGGCTCAGCCTGACGGCGCAATTCGGCTTGCGCTCGGTCCTGCACTTCGGGCGCCACGCTGGCCTTGCCGACTCGATTGGAAGGCGGCTGGGCCGTGACAGGCCCAAGAGCCAAAAGGACTATACCCGTGGCAATCAAAAATCGGCGCATCAAACGACCTAAGCAAACTACCCAATAGTAACCAGCGTCAACCGATTGGGTTCCCATTGGTTCCGCATGGTCTTATGGTCGGCGAATGAGCGATTTTTCCATCCGCGCCGCCACGCAGGAAGATGCCGCCATTGTCGTGTCGCTGCTCAAGGACTTGGCGGCTTATGAAAAATTGCTGGAAAATTTTGTCTTGGACGAAGACCGGGTTCGCCGCGATATGCTGGGAGATGCCTGCTATTGCGCGGTAGGATTTTTGGGTGAGGCGCCTTGCGGTATCGCCACCTGGTTTTGGACCTATAAAAGCTTTGGCGCCCGGCGCGGTCTGTTTGTGGAAGACCTGTATGTGAGGCCAAAATTTCGCAGCCAGGGCCTGGGCCGCAGACTGCTGGCCCATCTGGCGGAAAAAGCGCGCGCGCAGAACGGTTTTCTGGAATGGCAGGTGCTGGATTGGAACGCGCCGTCCATCGCCTTCTACAAAAGCCTGGGCGCGGCGCCGGTTGAAGATTGGTTGACCTACCGTTTGGAGGGCGAAGGCCTTAAAAGCCTGTGCCCATGAGCGAGATCGTTTTGGTGGTGGCCATCGCGCGCAACGGCGTCATCGGCAAGAACGGCGCGATCCCCTGGCATATTTCCGACGATTTGAAGCGCTTCAAGGCGCTGACCATGGGTTATACGATTGTGATGGGCCGCAGGACCTGGGATTCGCTGCCCAAAAAGCCGCTGCCTGGCCGGATCAATGTGGTGCTGACCCGGCAAAAGGACTGGCAGGCTGAAGGCGCGGTTACTGCGTCATCGCTGGACCAGGCGGCGGCTGGCACTTCCGGTACTGTCATGGTGATCGGCGGCGCGGAAATTTATCAACGCGCCTTGCCGTTAGCGTCGCGGATCGAATTGACCGAGGTGCACAAGGATTTCGAGGGCGATGCGCGGTTCGAGCTGGATCGCACCGGCTGGCGCGAAACTGCGCGCGAGGACCGCGTCACGCTGGATGGCCTGCGCTATAGTTATGTGACGCTTACGCGATAACGATCATTCCATAATGATCTGAGGCGCGGGCTTTGAGGCGGTTTCCAGCGCCGCCGCGACTTTTTTTGCCAAATCCAGAAAGGCTTTGGCTTCGGGTCCATCGGGGGCCGACACGCTGACCGGATTGCCGGAGTCGGAGGTTTCGCGGATGCGCGGCACCAGGGGAATTTCGCCCAGGAAGGGCGCGCCCAATTTTTCTGCGGTCTCCCGCGCTCCGCCGTGACCGAAAATCGCGTGCCTCGCTCCGCAATCGGGGCAGGTGAACATGGACATATTCTCCACCACGCCCAGGATCGGCACCTGAGTCTTCTTGAACATGGCGATGCCTTTCTTGGCATCGATCAGGGCGATGTCCTGCGGGGTGGAGACGATGACCGCGCCCTTGAGCGGCACGCGTTGCGCGATGGTGAGCTGCGCGTCACCCGTACCCGGCGGCATGTCCAGCACCAGCACATCCAGTGGCGCCCCAGGGGTTGCCCAAGCGACGTCGTTGAGCATCTGTGTCAGCGCGCTTTGCACCATGGGACCGCGCCAGATCATGGCTTCGTCTTCCTTGACCAGGAAACCGATGCTCATGGTCTTGAGGCCGTGCCGCGCGATGGGCAGCAGAGTCTTGCCGGTGCTTTCCGGTTTTTCCGTGATGCCCAGCAGGCGCGGCAGGGATGGGCCGTAAATATCGGCGTCCAGCAGGCCCACCTTTAGGCCCAGTCTGGACAGCGACAGCGCCAGATTGACCGCGACAGTGGATTTGCCCACCCCACCCTTGCCGCTGGCCACCGCGATAATGTTTTTGACGCCTGGAATGCCGGCGGGAGGAGGCGGAGCTTGACGGGCGACCGCAGGCTTGGGGGCATGTTCATGACGGTGCGCCGGGTGATCGTCATGAGCGGTCAAAACGGCGGTGACGGATTTGACGCCCTTCACCCCCAGCACCATGGCCTCGCAAATCTTGCGCAAGGGTTCGGATTGCGGGCCGCGGCCGGGGGGAACCTCCAGCACAAAGCCGACATGGCCATCCTTGACCACCAGACCTTGGATCATATCCTGCTGTACCACGGTGCGGCCGCTGACCGGGTCCGTCACCTGATCCAGGGCTTGCAAAATCTCTTCGCGGGCGACGCTCATGGGCCGGGGTATAGCCCCCGCCCTGGCAGAATCCTAGTCGCCGGCCGGTGTGCGAAAAAACCATGCCGAAATCGGGTTTTTGCCTATTTGTTCCCTTTTTCCCTGCCTAAACTGGCGACCGATTCCTCCTCCTGACCGTTCCGGGAACGACCATGCGTGTTCTGCTTGTCCTTTTGGCGTTTGTCATCGCCACGCCCGCTTGGGCGCGGCCTGCGCCTGATTCCTTCGCCGATCTGGCGAACAAGCTGCTGCCCACGGTGGTCAATATCTCCACCAGCCAGACTTTGAAGGCGCCGCCGCAAAACGCCATGCCGCAGCTGCCGCCGGGATCGCCGCTGGAGGATCTGTTCAAAAACTTCCTGGGACCCAAATCCAACACCCCGCGTCATGTCACCTCGCTGGGCTCGGGCTTTATCATCGATCCGGCCGGATACATCGTCACCAACAATCATGTCATCGAGGACAGCGAACAGATCACCGTGGCGCTGCAGGACGGCACGCAGTTGCCGGCCCGAGTGGTGGGCCGTGACGTCAAGACCGACATTGCCTTGCTGAAAGTCGCGCCGCGCAAGCCTTTGCCCGCCACGCATTTCGGCGACAGCGATAAGGCGCGGGTTGGCGATTGGGTGATCGCCATTGGCGATCCCTTCGGCATCGGCTCCACCGTCACCGCCGGCATCGTCTCGGCGCGCAATCGCAATATCAATGCCGGGCCTTATGACGATTTCATCCAGACCGATGCGCCGATCAATCGCGGCAATTCCGGCGGGCCGCTGTTCGACATGGACGGCAATGTGGTGGGTATCAATTCGGCGATCTTTTCGCCGTCCGGCGGCAGCGTCGGTATCGGTTTTGCCATTCCCGCCAATCTGGCGCGCGAGGTGGTGGGGCAATTGCGCCAGTTCGGTGTGGCGCGGCGCGGCTGGATCGGGGTGCGCATCCAACAAGTGACGCCGGAGATCGCCGAAGGTCTGGGCCTGCCCACCTCTCAAGGCGCGCTGGTGGCCGATGTCACCAAGGGCGGGCCTGCGGCGCGCGCCGGACTCGTCAATGGCGATTTGATCACCGCCTTTGACGGCAAGGCGGTGAATGACGACCGCGCCTTGCCGCGTATCGTGGCCGACACGCCCATCGGCAAGACCGTGAGCTTGGATCTGCTGCGCAAGGGCAAAAAGCAAAGCAGGAAGATCACGGTCCAGAAGCTGGCCGACGACGCCAGGATGGACAAGCCGGCCAAGCCGCTGCCTCCGCCCAAGCCTGGCAAGAAGCAATCGCCCTTGGCGCAGCTGGGCCTTAGCTTGGGCGCGCTGGATGCGCCCACGCGCAGCAAATTCAAGATCGGTAACGCTGTGCAAGGCGTGGCGGTGACGGTTGTCGAGCCCGGCAGCCCCAGTGCGGAAAAAAATCTGCGCGCGGGCGATGTGATCGTGGAAGTGGGCGGGGTGGCGGTGAAGACGCCCGAGGATGTCGTCAAGCGCGTGGACGCCGATGCCAAAGCCGGCAAGAAGGTTGCGCTGATGCTGGTCAATCGGGGCGGCGATCTTCAGTATCTAGGGCTCAGATTGAACTAACTCCTCTGCCTTCGCTGGCACGCGTGCCGGAACGCTTTCGCGCATTTCACGCCTGTCCAACCCCTCTGTCATTCCCGGCCGAGCATCGCGCAAGCGATGCGAGGGGAAGGGAACCCAGGTGGACAGACCGGGCGTGATCCATCCACCTGGGTCCCCTTCCCTCACGACGCATCGTTGATGCGTCGTTCGCCGGGGATGACAGGTAGAGTTCAATCGGTCCGCACGATTTCACTGTCGTCATAACCCTGCAGGTACAGCAGCGCCGTCAGGTCGTTGTGGTTGATGGCCGCGCCCGCTGCCTCGGCCACAATCGGCTTGGCGTGATAGGCCACGCCAAGTCCGGCGCGCCCGATCATGGCCAGATCGTTGGCGCCGTCGCCCACCGCCAGGGTTTGCGCGAAGGTGATCTTCAGCCTTGCGGCGGCGTCTTCCAAGGCTTGCAATTTGGCCTCGCGGCCCAGGATGGGCATGGCAACCTCGCCGGTCAGCCGTGCGCCGTCGTCCAGCAGAATGTTGCCGCGTTCGGCATCAAAGCCGGCATCTTGCGCCACCCGGCGGGTGAAATAGCCGAAGCCGCCACTCACCAACATGGTATGGGCGCCGTTGGCACGCATGGTGGCCAGCAGCGACTTGGCACCGGGATTGAGCCGCACCCGTTCGGCATAGGTGCGTTCCAGCGCATCGAGCGACAGCCCCTTGAGCATGCCGACGCGTTCCTGCAGCGCCGCCTCGAATTCCAATTCTCCCCGCATGGCACGTTCGGTGATGGCGGCGATCTGCGGCTTCAGCCCGGCCATGTCGGCCAGTTCGTCCAGGCATTCGACATTGATGATGGTGGAATCCATATCGGCCAGCAGCAGTTTTTTGCGGCGTCTGTCCGTGGCGATCAGATTGATATCCAACGCCAGGCCGCTGGCCAGCGCGCGCGCTTGCGTCAGGACATCGCCGCAAACCGGCAGGTCGAAGGCATGGCCAGGGGAAAGGATTTTCGCAGCGCCCGTGGCTAATCCAGCGAACAAAGCCGGCTGCGCGCTCTTGCCGATGACATTCAGAACAAACATTCTGCCCGCATGGAATTTGACGCCGTCCTTATTGCAGGGCCCACCGCGAGCGGCAAGTCGGCTGCGGCGCTGGCTTTGGCGCAGGACATTGGCGGCGTGGTGATCAATGCCGATTCCATGCAGGTCTACCGCGAAGCGCCCATTCTCACTGCCCAGCCCAGCGCGCAGGACAAGGCGCGTGCGCCGCATCTGCTGTATGGCCATGTCGGGGCTAGGGCAGCGTATTCTGTTGGAAGCTGGCGCGCGGACGCCATCAAAGCATTGGCCCAAGCAAGAGCGATGAATCGTATCCCGATCTTTGCCGGCGGCACCGGGCTTTATTTCATGGCCCTAACCGACGGCTTGGCCGATGTGCCGCCGACGCCGCCGGAAATCCGCGACGCGGCGCGGGCGCTGCTGGATGATATCGGCGTGGAAGCCCTGCACGCCAAGCTCACCGATCGCGATCCTTTGACGGCGTCGCGTCTGCGCTCCTCCGATCCGCAGCGCGTGTTGCGCGCTTTTGAAGTGTTCGAAGCCACGGGACGGCCTTTGGCCGAATGGCAGAGCGCGCCTGCCGAACCGGTGCTGAAGGACAAAAGGATCGCCGCTTTCGTCCTGGATCCGCCCCGGCCCGCGCTGCGGGCGCGGATCGCCGAGCGTTTCGAGGCGATGTTGGACGAGGGCGGGTTGGCGGAAGCGCGGAGCCTGGAAGGCTTGGACCCGGCCTTGCCGGCCGCAAAACTGCTGGGGTTGCGCCCGCTCCAAGCCCTGGCAACAGGGACCTTAACCCGGGCCGAAGCCCTGGATGCCGCTGTCACCGGAACGCGGCAATTTGCCAAACGCCAGATGACGTGGTTCCGCCACCGGATGCCACATTATATCTGGTTTGACCCATTTGTTAGCAATTTAATTACACAATTCAGGCATATTTCTGCATGAAATTGCTTGACGCCGCATCGCAGCATCTTTAGGTTCCCGCGCCATGAACTGGACGCTCGTAGGAGTTGGGCCGCTATTGCCGCGAAGCTGATCCTTTGCGGACATAGCGGTCATGCGGACAAGGGGCGGAAACGCCCCTTTATCTTTGGTGCAATTGCGAGCATTGGGTTTTCGAAGGACGGACGATGGATAAGGACGACACATTGACGATGGGAGGGGCGGGCTCAACTGCCGCCGCCGAAACCATGACTGGCGCCCAGATGGTCATTCGCGCCCTCAAGGATCAGGGCGTCACCCATATCTTCGGCTATCCCGGCGGCGCGGTGCTGCCGATCTATGACGCGCTGTTCAAAGTCGAAGGCATCACCCATGTGCTGGTGCGCCACGAACAGGGCGCGACCCATGCCGCCGAAGGTTATGCCCGCTCCACCGGCAAGCCTGGCGTGGTGCTGGTGACGTCCGGTCCCGGCGCCACCAATGCGGTGACCGGCCTGACCGATGCCTTGATGGATTCCATTCCCCTGGTCGTGCTGACGGGCCAGGTGCCCACCCATCTGATCGGTACCGACGCCTTCCAGGAATGCGACACGGTCGGCATCACGCGGCCCTGCACCAAGCACAATTGGCTGGTGAAGGACGTGAACGAACTCAGCCGCGTGCTGCACGAAGCCTTTGAGATCGCCACCACCGGCCGCCCGGGTCCGGTGGTGGTGGATATTCCCAAGGACATCCAGTTCCAGAACGGCGCTTATCATGGTCCGCAATCGATCCATCACCGCACCTATCGGCCCAAGACCGATCCCGACCTGTCAGCCATCGTGAAGGCGGTGGAAATGATGGCGGCGGCGAAAAAGCCCGTCTTCTACACCGGCGGCGGTATCGTCAATTCCGGGCCGGAAGCTTCAAAGCTGCTGCGCGAGCTGGTGGATTTGACCGGCTTTCCCATTACTTCGACCCTGATGGGGTTGGGGGCCTTCCCGGCCTCGCGCCCCGAATGGATGGGCCTGGTGGGCATGCACGGCACCTGGGAAGCCAATCACGCCATGCATGATTGCGACCTAATGATCTGTCTGGGGGCGCGGTTCGACGACCGCGTGACCGGCAAGGTGAGCGCCTTCTCGCCCAAGTCCAAGAAGATCCATCTGGATATCGACGCCTCGCAGATCAACAAGATCGTGCGCGTCGATCTGGGGATCGTGGCCGATGCGGCCAAGGCGCTACGCGAGATGATCCGCTTCTGGAAAACCCAAAAGCACAAGGTCCAGACCGACGCGTTGAAGGACTGGTGGAAGCAGATCGAGCAATGGCGCGCCAAGAAATCGCTGTCCTACAAGAATTCGGACACGATCATCAAACCGCAATATGCCATTGACCGGCTGTATGAACTGACCAAGCATCGCAAGGATGTCTATGTCACCACCGAAGTCGGTCAGCACCAGATGTGGGCGGCGCAGCGCTTCCATTTCCAGGAGCCCCACCATTGGATGACCAGTGGCGGGCTGGGTACCATGGGCTATGGCCTGCCGGCCGCCATCGGCGTGCAGATGGCCCATCCGGATGCGTTGGTGATCGATATCGCGGGCGAGGCGTCGGTGCAGATGACCATGCAGGAAATGTCCACCGCGATGCAGTACGACCTGCCGATCAAGATTTTCATTCTGAACAACGAATATATGGGCATGGTGCGCCAGTGGCAGGAAATCCTGCATGGCGGGCGCTATTCGCATTCCTATTCCGAGGCGCTGCCGGATTTCGTCAAGATGGCGGAAGCCTTTGGCTGTGTCGGCCTGCGCGCGACGAAACCGTCGGAACTGGATGGCAAGATCCAGGAAATGATCGCGGTCAAGAAGCCGGTGCTGTTCGACTGCCGCGTCGATCCGGCGGAAAATTGCTACCCCATGATCCCGTCCGGCGGGGCCCATAACGAAATGCTGTTGTCGCCCGATGACGGCGGCGAGATCAGCGACGCCGGAAAGATGTTGGTGTGATGGCGGACCCCAAAGCAAAACCGGCGAACGATATCGAGCGCCACACTTTGACGGTGCTGGTGGACAATGAGGCCGGCGTGTTGGCGCGCGTGGTCGGGCTGTTTTCCGGGCGCGGCTACAATATCGAAAGCCTGACGGTGGCCGAGGTCGATCCCATGGCCCGCACCAGTCGCATCACCATCGTCACCAGCGGCACTTTGCAGGTGATCGAACAGATCGAGGCGCAGTTGCGCCGCCTGGTACCCACCCACAGGGTCACCAACTGGACAGATGCCAGGAATGGGGCCAAGGCGGGTATCGAGCGCGAAATGGCGCTGATCAAGGTGGCGGGCACCGGTGACAAGCGCGTGGAAGCTTTGCGCATGGCCGATGCCTTCCGGGCCCGCCCCGTCGACACCACCCATTCCAGCTTTGTCTTCGAAATCACCGGGGCCCCCGCCAAGATCGACTCATTCGTGGACCTGATGCGGCCTTTGGGGCTGGTGGATGTCTCCCGCACCGGGGTCGCTGCGATCAGCCGCGGCCCGGAAGCCATGTGAAAGACTGAGCGATGGCTAAACCGAATAGAAAAAGGAAAGCTCGTTCCTCAAAAAAGAAGGCAAAAAAAGCCGTAGCCAAGACCTGCTTTGTTATTAGTCCGTTCGGTTCCTGGTTTGATGAATGCTATGACGAACTATATATGCCGGCGATCGAGGCTGCTGGAATTGATGCGGTTAGGGGCGATGATATTTATCGTCCTGGGACAATAATTCACGATGTGTGGGAACTTACAAAAAGCGCAGATATTATTCTGGCAGATCTAAGCACTAAAAATGCGAACGTCTTCTATGAGCTGGGGCTAGCTCACGCGATCAAAAAGCCTGTTGTATTAGTAACCGACAATATCGATGATGTACCTTTTGATCTGCGTCATCTCCGCGTTATCGAATACGACAAAAATCAGCCGAATTGGGGCGAAGAGCTTAAGGCAGGCATAACTGCCGCTCTTAAAGAGACAATCAAAGACCCCTCCCGCGCCATACTTGCTACTTTCTTGGAAGCAAACCAAGCCCCGAAAGCTGCAGAAGTATCGAATGAGCAGAAAGACTTGATAGCTATCAAGCAGGATTTGGAAGCTCTTCGAGTGGGTATGCAAGATGTTCAAAGACGAGAGCAACCTCGCAGACGTATCCATTCAATCAAGGAAATGCAGTTCCGGATTGATCAGCTCCTTAGGGAGGGCGCGCCGCGTGGCTACATCTTTGATTATATGGTGAAGCGCGGGATTCCTGCCTCGATGGTCCTGAAAGAAATTGACAGAGCAACTCATCGCCATCATTCCAAACCTGTTGAAGAAAAAGGAAAGTAGAATGCGTGTCTATTACGATCGGGATGCCGATCTCAATCTGATCAAGAACAAGAAGGTCGCCGTGATCGGCTTCGGCTCCCAGGGCCATGCCCATGCCCAGAACATGCGCGACAGCGGCGTCAAGGATCTGGTGATCGCGGTGCGCCCCGGCGCGTCGGCCAAAAAGGCGGAAGCGGCAGGCTTCAAGGTGATGAACGTGGTGGACGCCGCCAAATGGGCAGACGTGATGATGATGGCCACACCCGACGAACTGCAGGCTGACATCTGGAAGGACGAGCTGAAGAACAACATGAAGCAGGGCGCGGCGCTCATGTTTGCCCATGGCTTCAATGTCCATTTCAAGCTGATCGAGCCGCGCCCCGACATGGATGTGCTGATGGTGGCGCCCAAGGGCCCCGGCCATACCGTGCGCGGCGAATATTTGAAGGGCGGCGGCGTGCCGACCCTGATCGCGGTGCATCAGGATGCATCCGGCAATGCCCATGACCTGGGCCTGTCTTACGCTAGCGCCATCGGCGGCGGCCGCGCCGGCATTATCGAGACCAACTTCAAGGAAGAATGCGAAACCGATCTGTTCGGCGAGCAGGTTGTGCTGTGTGGCGGCTTGGTCGAGTTGATCCGCGGCGGGTTCGAAACCCTGGTCGAGGCCGGTTATGCGCCGGAAATGGCCTATTTCGAATGCCTGCATGAAGTGAAGTTGATCGTGGACCTGATCTATGAAGGCGGCATTGCCAACATGAACTATTCCATCTCCAACACGGCGGAATATGGCGAATATGTCACTGGCCCGCGCATCATCACCGCCGAAACCAAAGCCGAGATGAAGCGCGTTCTGGCGGATATCCAGCAGGGCCGGTTTGCCCGCGATTGGGTCTTGGAAAACAAGGCCGGACAGTCTTCGTTCAAGGCCACCCGTGCCCTGGGCGACGCCCACCAGATCGAAGAGGTCGGGGCGAAGTTGCGTGCCATGATGCCGTGGATTGCCAAAAACAAGCTGGTGGACGTCGCCAAGAACTAACGCGCTGGCCTTTTGACCGCTGGCGGCGTCGCGCGTGCTCACGTACTTTCCTTTCGTACGCTCCGCGCGACGCTCCTGGCCAGCGGCCAAAATGCGGCGCGCGGAAAAGGGGAGCCCCATGACTGAACGCCCACCTATCCCCAATCCGCCCTATACCGGCAGTTGCCTCTGCGGCGCGGTGCGCTGGACGCTGGAGGCGCGGCCGCTGGCGATCAATGCCTGTCATTGCACCGACTGCAAGAAGATGACCGGCGCAACCAATGTCATCATGCTGATCGCTAGCAACGAGACCTTCTCGTTTACCGGCGAAACCCATGCCTATCGCAAGCGCGCGGCTTCCGGGCGCGAGCTGGACATCCAGCGTTGCGCTATCTGCGGGGTGCGCATGTTCCACCACAATCTGGCATCCAATGCGCTGGTCTTTATCGCCGCCGGTACGTTGGATGATTCCCGTTGGGCGATCCCCACCTCGCATATCTGGGTGGAAAAGGCGTCTCCCGATGTCGTCATGCGGGAGGACGCCGTCAAAGTGGTGGGCCAGCCCGTCGACCGCCAGATTCTGATCGACGCCTTTGCCAAAGTGTATGGCCTATGACGCTGGGCACGCCGCTCTCGCCCGCCGCGACCCGTGTGATGCTGCTGGGTTCGGGCGAGCTGGGCAAGGAAGTCGTCATCGAACTGCAACGGCTTGGTGTCGAGACCATCGCGGTAGACCGCTATGCGGACGCCCCCGCGCATCAGGTGGCGCATCGCTCGCATGTGATCGACATGACCGACGCCAGGGCATTGCGCGCCCTGGTGGAACAGGAACGCCCGCATGTCCTGGTGCCGGAGATCGAGGCGCTGGCCACCGACGAACTGGTGCGGATCGAAGCGGACGGGCTTTGCACCGTCATCCCTACCGCGCGCGCCGCCCATATCACCATGAACCGTGAACGCATCCGTGTCTTGGCGGCGGAAGAATTGAAATTGCCGACCTCGCCCTATGCCTTTGCGACGTCCCTGGCGGAATTGCAGGCAGCAGTGGCAAGGATCGGCTTTCCCTGTTTTGTGAAGCCGGTGATGTCCTCCTCCGGCAAGGGCCAGTCGCGGCTGAAATCCGCCGACGATGTGGCGCCCGCTTGGCAAAAGGCCCTCAGCGCGGGGCGGGTGCGTGAGGCCCGGGTGATCGTGGAAGGCGAAATAAGCTTCGATTTTGAGATCACCCAGCTGACGGTGCGCGCCAGTGACGGCGCGCATTTCTGCGAACCCATCGGCCATGTCCAAAAGGATGGCGATTATGTGGAAAGCTGGCAGCCGCAAGCCATGAGCGACGCGGCGCGCAAAAAATCCCGCCATATGGCTGCCGCCGTCACCGGCGCATTGGGCGGCTTGGGAATTTTCGGCGTCGAATTGTTCGTCAAGGGTGATGAGGTCTGGTTTTCGGAAGTCTCGCCGCGGCCGCATGACACCGGCCTGGTCACCTTGGTGTCGCAATTGCAATCGGAATTTGCTTTGCATGCCCGCGCCATTCTGGGCTTGTCGGTCAATACCGAAATGGCATCGCCGGGCGCCTCGGCGGTGATCTATGGCGGGGTGGAAGCCGGTGCGCTCTCCTTCGACGGCGTGGAAGAGGCGCTGAAAATTCCCGGCAGCGAACTGCGCCTGTTCGGCAAGCCGCAATCCTTTGTGAAGCGCCGCATGGGCGTGGCGCTGGCGCGCGCCGCCACCACCGATGAAGCGCGGATGCGCGCCAAGGCCTGCGCGGGCGCGGTGAAACCGGTTGTTTACCTGTCACGGTAACTTCACAAAATTTCCCGGTTGGCCGGACCGCGATTAACCACCTGCACACGGCCCGACCGTACCTTTCCGGCAGCACCGGGGGAACTCATGACAATTGCTGGAGACGATCTGACGGCTGGGACGCTGGCGGTACCCACGCCGGCCTTATGCGAGCGCACCACCTGCGGGGAAGTGTTTGATTGGTTCACCGCCAATCCGGCGGTGCCGGCGGTGGCAATCTTGGACAGCAGAAGCGAAACGGTGCTGGGCCTGATCAACCGTTTCATGTTTTTCGGCCGCTATGCCAAGCCCTATGTGCCCGAACTGTTTGCCCGCAAGTCCGTTCTCAGGCTGGCCAATCGCGCGCCCCTGATGGTGGATTGCGACGTCAGACTGGCGGACTTAGGCACCACCTTGTTGGTGGAAAATCCCGATGCCTTGATCGAATGTTTTGTGGTGACCAAGCGCGGGCGTTATCTGGGCGTGGGCACCGGCGAAGCCTTGCTGCAAGGCAAGGTCAAGCTGCTGCAAGCCCGCGAAGCCCAATTGTGCAAGGCCTTGTATGCGGAAACCCGTGCCAACGCCGCCAAGAGCGATTTTTTGGCGCTGATGAGCCATGAACTGCGCACGCCGCTGAACGCCATCATCGGTTTCTCGGATGTGTTGGGCAACGAAATGCTGGGACCTCTGGGCCATCCGCGCTATCGCGAATATGCCAATGATGTGAACGGCGCGGGCAAGCATCTGCTGGCGCTGATCAACGACATTTTGGATCTGTCCAAGGCCGCCGCCGGAAAGTTTGAGCTTGTGGACGAGGAAATCGCGCCCGCCGACATTGTCGCAGAATGTCTGCGGCTGACACGCGGCAAGGCGCGTGAAGGCGGTTTGCGTCTGACGGCCGAGATGGCGCCGGGCCTGCCCAATGTTCTGGTGGACCGGCTGCGCTTCAAGCAGGCGCTGCTCAATCTGTGTTCCAACGCCATCAAATTCACCCCCGGCGGCGGCAAAGTGGATATTTCAGGCCACCAGAGACAAGACGGCAGTGTCGTGCTGGCGGTGCGCGATACCGGCATCGGCATGGCGCCAGACCAGATTCCCATCGCGCTGGAGCCTTTCCGCCAAGTGGCGTCGCCCTTTGCCCGCAATGCCGAGGGCACCGGGCTGGGCCTGGCGTTGGTCAAATCGCTGATCGAATGCCATGGCGGCGCGCTGGAAATCGAAAGCGTGCTGCACAAGGGCACGACCGCGCGCTTGATCTTGCCGGCGGAACGGGCGGTACGGCGGCGGACGGCGCTGTCGGCTTAGGCGCTAGCCTTTTGTCCGCTGGCGGCGTCGCGCGTGCTCACGTACTTTCGTACGCTCCGCGCGACGCTCCTGGCCAGCGGCCAAAATGCTGCGCGCCAAAAAATTAAATCAAGTCGGGTTTTCTAGACTGAACGACGCCGCGTCGTCGTTGTATGAGAACAGCTCGGCAAAGCGGGCCCACGATACCACCGCCTTCAGCGTTTCTTCGGCTGTATCCTCGGCCATATGGTCTTCCAATTCGTCCAGGAATCGGGTCTTGGGTGCCGAATGGCTGGCGCGTTCGTCCAACACTTTACGAATATGGGCGGCCAACGGCACATTGCTTATCAGGGCGCGCGAGAAAATCTCCTTGCGCTCATTCAACTCCCCATCGGCGAAACGCTTGCCCATGTGGGTGAGCTTGATGTCGCCGCCCTCCACCTCGGCCAGCCGCAGCAGCTGCATGGCTTCCGCCACGGGAAACAGCTCGTCCACCTCCAATTCCTGTTCATAGGCGATGTCCGGCAAGTCGGCCTTGCCATTATAAGGCGGCGCGGACAAGGCCTCGATCAAACCGGAAATCTGGTTGGGCGAGACATGGGTAAGGGGCATTTCAATGCTGGGTCCGGCGGCGGTCTGGGCGCGCAGGCGTTCCACCCGCCGGGCGGTCATTTCGACATAGATACGATCGACATAATCCTCAAATTGGGGCGAGGTGCGATCGCGCGGCTGCGGCAGATCGATGGCAATGTCGGCGCTGACCTTGGCGGGATTGGAGGAGAACAACAGCACCCGGTCGCACATCAACACCGCTTCCTCGATGTTATGGGTAACCAGAATGATGCCTTTGATAGGCAGCTTGCGGTTGCCCCAAAGTTCGATCAGATCGGTACGCAGATTTTCCGCCGTCAGCACGTCCAGCGCGCTGAAAGGCTCGTCCATCAGAAGAATATTGGGATGCACCACCACGGCGCGGGCAAAACCGACGCGCTGGCGCATGCCGCCCGACAATTCGCGCGGATAGGCGCTCTCATACCCGTCCAGTCCGATCAGGTCGATGGCGGCCAAGGCGCGGCTGCGGATCTCAGCTTCCGGCAAGCCCAAGGCTTCCAGTCCCAGCTCCACATTCTCCAAGACCGTCATCCAAGGAAACAGTGCAAAGCCCTGAAACACCATGGCCACGCCCTGGGCCGGGCCCGCGATGGGTGCGCCCATGTAAGTGAGGCTGCCGCCTTGCGGCCGCGCCAAGCCTGCGATCAGGCGCAGCAAGGTGGATTTGCCCGATCCCGAACGGCCGAGCAAGCCGACAATCTCGCCTTCCTTTAGCGTCAGATTGACATCGTCCAGCACCAGCAATTCTTCGCCGCCGCTGCGCGGAAAAGACCGCCTGACATTGTGGACTTCCAGCAGATTGGTGGTCATTGCTAGTGTCCCGATTCCGAAATTCGTGTGATCTCCATATCAAGCTCCAGGCGAATTTCGGAATCGAAGGACACTAGCAATTTATTGATTCTAGTGTCGTTTGGTTTCGAAGTTCGCTCAGAGCCCGATATCAATATACTGCGAACTTCGAAACCACGACACTAGGCTCAGGTCAAACGGTACTTGCGTTCGGCATACCAATAAAGCGGCTGCCAAAAGAGGCGGTTTATCACCACCACAAAAAAGGCCATGACCGCGATCCCCAGCACGACATGATGGAAATCGCCCCTTTGGGTGGCGTCCGAAATATAGGCGCCCAGGCCATGGGCCCTCAGCGTGGTATTGCCCCAATTGGCGACCTCCGCCAGCACACTGGCGTTCCAGGCGCCGCCCGAAGCGGTGATCGCGCCGGTCAAATAGTGCGGAAACACGGCCGGAAGGGCGATCTTTTTCCACCACAACCAGCCTTTGACGCCGAAATTGTCGCCGGCATCCATCAACTCGCGCGGGATGGTGCTGGCGCCGCCGATCACATTGAACAGGATGTACCATTGGGTGCCCAAAACCAGCAGCGGCGACAGCCAAATGTCGGGATTGAGCTGCCACAAGACGATCAGCGATACCGCCAAGGGAAACAGCAGATTGTTGGGAAAAGCCGCCAGGAACTGCGCCACCGGCTGCACGATTCGGGTCAGGCGCGGACGCAAGCCCACATAGACGCCGATGGGCGTCCAGATCGCGCTGGCGATGGCGATCAAGACCACAACCCGCAGCATGGTGAGAAAACCCAACCCGATGGCGGTCAAAAGATCGCCCCAAGTCAGATTGGCGTAGGCAAAGGCATAGATGCGCAAAGCGGCATAAAAGCCCAACGCCGCCAAGATCACATACCAAAGGATGTTCGCCAGCCGGTCGTCATGATCGCGCAACGCCGCCCGCATCCCAAAGGAGGGCGGCTGGAAATGATAGCTCCAGCGCATCATGTGGTCGAAGGGCGCGGTCATCCAATCGATCAGCCGCGAACGGCGCAGCATGGTGAGCATCCAGCTCTGCGGTGGATCCTCCAGCTGCTCTTCGCTGACCCGGAAGCGGTCCGCCCAGGCCACCAGCGGGCGGAACAATAGTTGATCATAGATCAGGATCACCACCAGCATGGCGAAGATCGCATAGAAGATCGCGGTGAGGTCCTTTTGGGCGATGGCGACCGCGATATAGGAGCCGATACCCGGCAGCGCTATGGTGGTCTTGCCCACGCTGATGGCCTCGGAGACGGTGACGAAGAACCAACCGCCCGACATGGAGACCATCATGTTCCAGATCAGCGGCGGGGTGGCGAAGGGCGCTTCGATGCGCCAGAAGCGCGCCCAGGCCGACAGGCCGAACATGCGCCCTGCTTCGGTCAGGTCTTCAGGCACGGTGCGCAGCGACTGATAGAAGCTGAAGGCCATGTTCCAGGCCTGGCTGGTGAAGATGGCAAAGACGCAGGCCAACTCCGCCCCGAACACCCGCCCCGGCGACAGGGACAGGAACCAGACCACCGTCACCGACAAAAAGCCCAGGATCGGGACCGACTGGAGGATATCGAGCAAGGGCACCAACAGCAGGCCGGCGCGCGGATTCTTGGCCGCCCAGGTGGCATAACTGAGGGTAAAGACCAAGGACACGCCCATAGCCAGCAGCATGCGAAGCCCGGTGCGCAGTGCGTAACCGGGCAATAGCGCCGGATCCAGGCTGAGACTGTTGCCGCTGACCGTGGATAGCGGTTGAATCAGCAAGCGGCTGGCATCGGCGAAGGCGACGATGAAGCCCAGCACCAACGCCGCCGCCAGCAGATCCCAACGGCTGGGCAGCAGGCGGCGTGCTTCGATCGAGACGGGCGGCAGGATCCTCATGTCCGGCGGGGCCTCGAAGAGGTCAAGGGTGGATTGCGATTGTTCGCCCGCCCGGATAGGCGGGTTCGCGCGCCCTGGCAACCCACTTTGCCGGTCACAAAGATGGGCACAAAGGGACTGCGGCCGGACGGACTTGCTGCCAAAATCCGCAAGCGGCGAAAACCATTTTTCAGATGCTTCCAGCCCCGGAACGGCAACACTTTGTTTACACTGTTAATTCAGGGTTGTGCCAAAGCGGAAGTTTTTTCAGCCATACCCCTGTCGCTATTGCGCCACAGGGCAAAATCGGCGTAAAACCGGGGCCAATGCTGAAAAAAAACGGTGATTTATCCGTTGGTTACAGCGTTAAGGCACCGCATCTACGGGCGGAACGGCGATAGGTCAATGACGGAAGGCGTGCATATCGAAATCGAATGGGGCGGATTTTCCGCGGCCGGTTTCGCGCGCGCCAACATTCAACCCCGTCCTTCCCTCGGTTCTTCGCGCGCACTTCTTCTTCTTAGCCGCCCCTAGGCGCTGACGATGCGCGAATGGTTCGCGCGTCGGGTGTTTAGGGGATCAACGCAACGGGAGAATGGAAGTCGCAGCATGCGACGAACAGAAGGATATTTGTCATGGCCATTGCCAACACCGAAACAACACCGATTCAAATCTTCGACACCACCTTGCGCGACGGCGAGCAATCGCCCGGCGCGGCGATGACGCATGAAGAAAAACTCCAGATCGCCGAATTGCTGGATGAGATGGGCGTCGATGTCATCGAAGCGGGTTTTCCCATCTCGAGCGCAGGCGATTTCAAGGCGGTGCAGGAAATTTCCAAGATCGTCAAACGCGCCTCGGTCTGCGGCCTGTCGCGCGCCGGGTTCAAGGACATCGACCGCGCCGGCGAGGCCTTGAAAGGGGCGTATCGTCCGCGCATCCATACCTTCATTTCCACCAGCCCGGTCCATATGAAGCACAAGCTGAATATGGGCGAAAATGCGGTTTTAGAGGCGGTGGGCGCCAGCGTCACCCGCGCCCGCAATTTCACCTCGGAGGTGGAATGGTCGGCGGAAGACGCCACAAGGACGGTGCCGGATTTCCTGTGCAAATGCGTGGAAGTGGCGATTCACAGCGGCGCCACGGTGATCAATGTGCCCGATACGGTGGGCTATTCCACGCCGCAGGAATTCTTCGACATTATCACCATGTTGCGCGCGCGCGTGCCCAATGCCGACAAGGTGATCTTCTCCACCCATTGCCACAACGATCTGGGGTTGGCGGTGGCCAATTCGCTGGCGGGCGTGCTGGCGGGTGCGCGTCAGGTGGAATGCACCATCAACGGCATCGGCGAGCGCGCCGGCAATGCCGCGCTGGAAGAAATCGTGATGGCGTTGAAAGTGAGAAAGGACATCATGCCCTTTTCCACCGCTATCAATGCCAGTTTGCTCAACCGCGCCTCCAAGCTGGTCTCCAACGTCACCGGTTTTCCGGTGCAGTACAACAAGGCCATCGTCGGCAAGAATGCCTTCGCCCATGAATCGGGCATCCATCAGGACGGCATGCTCAAGCATGTGGAGACGTACGAGATCATGCGGCCCGAGGATGTGGGCGTGAACGCCACCTCCCTGATGCTGGGCAAATTGTCGGGGCGCCATGCTTTCCGCGACAAGCTGGAAAGCATGGGCTACACGCTGGAAAGCGAGGCTTTCGAAGATGCCTTCAAGCGTTTCAAGGACCTGGCCGACAAGAAAAAGCATGTCTTCGATGAGGACATCGCCGCCCTGGTGGACGACGAGATCATGCGCGGCCACGACACCATCTCGATCAAGGCGCTCCGGGTGGAATCGGGCACCGGGATCGTCCCGGTGGCCTCCCTGACCCTGGACGCTGCGGGGACGGTCAAGAGTGTGACCACCTCCGGCGACGGCCCGGTGGACGCCATTTTCATGGCCATCCGCGAGGCCTACCCCCATACGGCCACCCTGCAGCTCTTCCAAATCAACGCCGTTACCGAGGGTACCGACGCCCAGGCCCAGGTCAGCGTCCGGCTCCAGGAAAATGGCCGCACCGTCACCGGCAAGGCCTCGGACACCGACACCCTGGTGGCAGCCGCTTATGCCTATGTGAATGCGTTAAACAAGTTGCTGGTAAAACGGCAAAAGCAGGAGCCTGAAGCGTTGACCGTCGCAAGATGACGCCGAAGGCATGACAGGCTGCCGCCCCGCCAAAGCGCTCCGGGGCGGTTTTTAGAAGACGGCGCTGATTTTGTTTTGGCTTTCCAGGTTAGGGGTACATTCAGCATGTTCGGCAGTCTTCTCGGCGCACTCTCCAGCGACATGGCCATCGACCTGGGGACCGCGAACACGCTGGTCTATGTCAAGGGCCGCGGCATCGTTCTCAACGAACCCAGCGTGGTCGCCACCTTCACCACCCGGGGCGGCAAGAAGGCCGTGCGCGCGGTCGGCAACGACGCCAAGATGATGCTGGGGCGCACCCCCGGCAACATCGAGGCCATTCGCCCGATGCGCGACGGCGTCATCGCCGATTTCGAAGTGGCGGAGGAGATGATCAAGCACTTCATCCGCAAGGTGCACAACCGGCGTTCCTTCGCCAATCCCATGATCATCGTCTGCGTGCCCTCGGGCTCGACCGCGGTGGAGCGCCGTGCCATTCAGGAGTCGGCGCTGTCGGCGGGCGCGCGCCGCGTCTTCCTGATTGAAGAGCCGATGGCCGCCGCGATCGGCGCCGGCCTTCCCGTCAGCGAACCCACCGGCTCGATGGTGGTGGATATCGGCGGCGGCACCACCGAAGTCGCGGTGCTGTCTCTGGGCGGCATCGTCTATTCGCGCAGCGTTCGCGTCGGCGGCGACAAGATGGACGAGGCGATCATCGCCTATATCCGCCGTCATCAGAATCTGCTGATCGGCGAAGCGTCTTCCGAGCGCATCAAGAAGGAAATCGGCTCCGCCGCCTTGCCGATGGATGGCAATGGCGTCACCATGGAGATCAAGGGCCGCGATCTGCTCAATGGCGTTCCGAAGGAAATCACCATTACCCAGCGTCATATCGCCGAGGCCCTGGCCGAACCGGTGGGTGCCATTGTCGAAGCGGTGAAAGTGGCGCTGGAAGCCACTCCGCCGGAACTGGCCGCCGACATCGTGGACAAAGGCATCGTTCTGACCGGCGGCGGTTCGCTGCTCGCCAATCTGGACCAAGTGTTGCGCGATGAAACCGGTCTGCCGGTTTCCATCGCCGATGATCCCTTATCCTGCGTCGCGCTGGGGACGGGGCGGGTTCTGGAAAACTCCAAAAGCATGCGCCACGTCTTGTCCACTGCTTTTTAAGATATGCGGGAATAGGGGCCGCGTCGCATAATGGCCAACGCCTGGAAGATCGCTCGCAAAAGCAATATCCAGCTGCCGCTGGTCATCGTTATTGCGCTGGCGGTCGTCTTGGTGCTGTTGGGCAGGGCGCAAGGTACGCTGTTCGATAGGGCTCGCACCCATGCCACCGATCTGATGGCGCCGGTTCTGGAAACGGTGCGGACGCCGGTGGCGGGCTTCGACCGCTGGATCGGCTCTATTGGCGAAATCTTCTCGGTCTATCAGCAGAATTTGAAACTGAAGGAAGAGAATGCGCGCCTCAAGCAATGGCGCAATGTCGCCATCGTGCTGCAGGGGCGGGTGTCGCGCTATCAAACCTTGCTGCATGCGGTGCCCGATCCACAGATGAACCGCGTTTTGTCGCGCGTCATCGGGCGGGCCAGCCGTCCCTTCCTGCAGACCATGGTTCTGGATGCCGGGCGCGACAACCGTGTCTCTCCGGGCCAGGCGGTGATGGATGCTCGCGGCATGATCGGGCGCGTCTATATCACTGGCCGCCGCACCAGTTGGGTGATCCTGCTGACCGACTTGAACAGCCGCATTCCCGTCACTATCACCTCATCTTCGGGCAAGACGGGCCATGTGCAGGCCATCATGACCGGCGATAACACCGCCATGCCGGCCCTGGCGATGGTGTCGCGCACCGTGACGCTGCAGGCCGGCGATCAAGTGACCAGCTCCGGCGATGGCGGCTTGCTGCCCGCCGGCCTTCCCATCGGCACGGTGATGGCGGATGGCGGAGGCAAATGGCGGGTGGCGTTGCTGGCCGATGCCGCCGCCAGCCAGGACGTGGAAATTCTGAATTTCTCTCGGTTGCCGGAAGCCTTGCCCACCACCGCGGAATTGCCGGCGGAGGCCGCCGGGCTCAAACCGCATGTGCCGCCGTCTCCCGCGCCGCAGCCTAGTCCACTGGCTGCGCCACATGCCGCGCAACAGGCTGCCCCCGTTTCCGCCGCGCCTGCCGCAGCGGCGCAAACGCCCAAACCGGTGATCCTGGCGTCGCCGCAGCGTGGCACAGCGGCCGTGGGCGCCGCGCCCGAACAAGATGCGGACCGCTAGCCATGGCCAAGCTTGAACGCGCCGGTCACATTCCCCGCTTCCGCTTTCTGGTCGCGCTCGTTCCCTTACTCTGTGGATTGCTCTGTGTGTTGATCACGGGCATTCCGGTTTCGCTGTTAGGCGGCTTGGTGCCGCCGCCGCTCCTGGCCTTGGTGCCGGTTTATTTCTGGTGCCTGGTGCGGCCCGATTTGATGACGCCCTCGGTCGCTTTCACCATCGGATTTGCCGAAGATATTTTGTCCGGCGGACCGCCCGGAATCTGGACGTTGGCTTTTGTGCTGGCCTATGCCTTGGTGGCGCGCCAGCGTGACAGCTTTGCGAGCCTTTCGGGCCTGGCCGCCGTATTGGGCTTTGCCGCGGCGTCCGTCTTTGCCTGCGCGGTGGCTTATGGCACCGTGGCGGCGTTGAATTTTCTCTCCGGCACCAGCCTGCCCCCCTTGACCCCTTTGATCGGGGAACTGGCGATGACGGTGTTATTCTATGCCCCCACCACCCTGGCGGTGAGCTGGTTGCACCACAATCTGGTCGGCGCGGCGCGAGGCGATGTCTGATGCCGCTGTTCGATAAGAAGGACAAAAGCCGTTACGCCACCTTCACCCGCCGCTCCGTGGGCATGGGCGCAGGGATGACGGCGGTGTTCGCGGTGCTGGCCGGACGGCTCTATCAACTTCAGATTCGCGATGGCGATCAGTATTTGCTGGAAGCCGAGGACAATCGCGTTTCCGAACGGCTGATCGTGCCCCCGCGCGGCCGCATCATGGACCGCTATGGCGCGGAATTGGCCAATAGCCGGCGCAATTACCGGGTGCTTCTGGTCCGCGAGCAGGCCCCCGATGGCGTGGAAAAGGCGCTGGACGCCATCGGCAAGGTGATTTTGCTGACAGACCAGCAACGAAAGAAAGTATTGCACGATCTTGCCATCAACAAGAAGTTCGTGCCGGTGCCGGTGGCGGAAAATATCAGCTGGGAGGAATTTTCCCGCGTCAATCTGCACCTGCCTTATCTGCCCGGGGTGCAATGCGATGTCGGCGAGGCGCGCGACTATCCCTTCGGAAAAGAACTGGCGCATGTGTTGGGCTATGTCGCTTCGGTGTCGCCAAAGGATCTGGAGCATGACCAAGATCCATTGATGAATCTGCCGGGCATGCGGATCGGCAAGCGCGGCGTCGAAAAGCAATTTGAAAAAGAAATCCGGGGCAGGGCGGGCGCCTCCCGCGTCGAGGTTAATGCCTATGGCCGCGTCATCCGCGAGCTGGGCCAGGATCCCGGCAAAGCGGGAGAAGATGTTTATCTCACCTTGGACCGTGAGGTGCAGGGGCTGGCGGATAAGGCGCTGGAAGGCCAAAGCGCGGCCTTGGTGGTGATGGATGTCAACAATGGCGATGTCCTTGCGATGTCCTCGACCCCTGGCTTTGATCCCAATCTGTTCAATGTCGGCCTTACGGGCGCGCAATGGCGCGATCTCACCACCAACGATCACAAGCCCTTGCTCAACAAGTTCATGGGCGGCACCTATCCGCCGGGCTCCACCTTCAAGACCGCGGTGGCGCTGGCGGCGATCGAGGCGGGCATCGCAACCCCGGATTATCATGTCAGCTGTTCCGGCGTGTACAATTTCGGCGGTCATGCCTTCCATTGCTGGCGGCGCCAAGGCCACGGTACGGTGGATGTGGTGGCCGCCATCCAGCGCAGTTGTGACGTCTTCTTTTATGAAACCTCGCGGCGTCTCGGCATCGACCGAATCGAGGAAGCGGCGCGCAAACTGGGCCTGGGCGCGCCAACGGGAATCGAACTGCCTGGCGAACGCAGCGGTCTGGTCCCCAGCCGCGCCTGGAAGCAGAAGACCTACAAGTCCGCCTGGCAGCAGGGCGACACGCTGAGCGTGGGAATCGGACAGGGCTATATCACCGTCACGCCCCTGCAGCTGTGCCAGCAGGCGGCGCGCATCGCCAGCGGCAAGGCGGTTTCCCCGCGATTGGTGCATTCGGTGGGTGGGCGCGTGATGCCCAGGGCCGAATTCGCCAAGCTGGATTTTTCCGATTCCGCCCTGGAAATCGTGCGGCTGGGCATGAACAAGACGGTCAATGAGCCGGGCGGCACGGCCTATCCAGAGCGTATTCCCGTTCCAGGCTTGGAAATGGCGGGCAAGACCGGCACGGCGCAGGTGCGCGTCTATACACGCGAAGAACGCCTGCGCGGCCTTTCCAAGAATGCCAGCCTGGACTGGAAGCTTCGCGATCACGGCCTGTTCATCGGCTATGGGCCAGTGATCGATCCCAAATATGCCATTGTCTGTGTGGTGGAGCATGGGTCCGATGGCCATCCCCAGGTGAAGGCGGCGCGCGATGCGATGCGGCTGGCGTTGGAACGCGACTTGCTCAAACTGCCCACCGCCTATCCCGTCAGCAATTCCGCCAGCGCGGCAGGTCCCGGCAAGCAGGCGGACATCCATGCACCTAGCAGCGCAAAGACGGGGGGCTGATGGCGCTTCGCCCTTATGCCGCCGCCAAACGCACCTTGTCGCTCACCGACAAGCTGATGGAAGTGAATTGGGGCTTGGTGATGATCATCTGCATGATCGCCATCGCCGGCATCGCCATGCTCTATTCGGTGGCTGGGGCGAATTTCCATCCCTGGGCGCTCAGGCAGATCGCAAATTTCACCTTGGGCCTCTTGGTGATGCTGGCCGCCGCGGTGATTGATATCCGGGTGTGGATGAGCCTGGCCTATCCCGCCTATGCGGTCGCGCTGCTGCTGTTGGTGGTGGTGGAATTGGTGGGCCGTGTGGGTCTGGGGGCGCAGCGCTGGATCTCGCTGGGGCCGGTCGATCTGCAGCCTTCCGAATTGATGAAGATCGCCTTGGTGCTGGCGCTGGCACGTTTTCTCCACGGCAAGAGCGTGGAGGAAGTGTCCAAGCCGATCCCGCTGGCCATCGGCCTGGCCATGATCGGCATTCCCGCCTTGTTTGTGGTGCTGCAGCCCAATCTGGGCACCACGCTGATTATTGTCGCGGACGGCTGTTCGCTGTTGTTCTTGGCGGGACTGTCCTGGTGGTGGATCGGCCCCACTTTTGCCGCGATGGTGGCGGCGGTGCCCTTGGCGTGGCGCTTTGTGCTGCATGACTATCAAAAGGCGCGGGTGGAGACCTTCCTGGATCCCGGCTCCGATGCCCTGGGCAAGGGTTGGAACATCACCCAGGCCAAGATCGCCATCGGTTCGGGCGGGGTGGCGGGCAAGGGTTTCACCGAAGGCACCCAGAGCCGGCTGAATTTCCTTCCCGAAAAACAAACCGACTTCATCTGGACCAGCTTTTGCGAGGAATTTGGTTTTGTCGGCGCGCTGGCGCTGCTGGTGCTGTTCGGCGTGGTGATTTTCTATGGCGTGCAAACGGCGATGAGCGCCCGCAGCCAGTTCAGCCGGCTGCTGGCGATGGGGGTGATCCTGAACTTTTTCTTCTACATCATGATCAACGGTCTGATGGTGATGGGCCTGATTCCGGTGGTGGGCATCCCCATGCCGCTGCTCTCTTATGGCGGCTCGGCCATGCTGACGGTGATGCTGGGATTTGGCCTTCTGATGAGCGTGCATATCCACCGCCAGGTGGAGATTCCCCGCCATTCGGGCGGCATTCTCTAATTACCCCCATCCGTCGCAGCTTGGGGTGAGGAGCGGTCCGCCGCGTGGTAGCGTGGCGGATGAGCAGGTCCAGTGGACCTGCGAGAGCGACGAACGGTCCATAGCGCCAGCGTATGGACGCGGCGCGCATCCAGGCGCGCCGCGAGGCCGGGACGGCGACGTCGTACCGGCCGCTCGCCCAAGCTCGCGGCGTTCGTCGCTCGAAATGGTCCACAGGACCATTTCGCTTGCTTCGCAAACCGCTCCGCACCCCTCGGTTTTCATTGGGAAATTCGCCCACAGGCGGCTGCGGATCGTTTGTGGACAGGGGGGGTGCCCTCTGCTATGAGGCCGCTCCCCGACCGGATTTTCGGATCTGGGCGGGCCGCGTGGGTGATTAGCTCAGTTGGTAGAGCAGCTGACTCTTAATCAGCGGGTCGTAGGTTCGATCCCTACATCACCCACCAAATTTTCCAACGGGTTGGCTGGAATACTGGCTCTCAGAATCGTTCTGGGTAGCAAACGGATAGCCGTTGAAGTTGCGCCGGCCTCTTTAAAAGTCTGGGTAGTGACAATGCATTGGCGCGTACAAGCTTTCGCCCATGCCGTCACACGGCTCAGGTACGGCCGCAAACGCCCGGTGGGGTCACAGCGCCGCTGGGCGCTTGGTAGGGGTAGGGTTGAGGGGCGATCACACGGGCCGCCATGGCGGAGCCGGCGCGGCGAGCCATCATCCAATCGCCAAGCCGGCGCGCCTCGCCTTCGGAAAAGGTGAAGCGGATTTGGCCACTAGGCTGCAGCAGCCCCACCGCCAAGCCATAGGCGCCGCTGCCGTTTTGGATGGTGCGCGGTGGGCGAACCACGCCGCGTACGGCCGCCTCCCGATAGACCAGCCCCGCGCCGTCGAGCCAGTGCCTGTCCCGGTCGGCTGCAGCCGCAGCCGCTTGGTGGCTGGTCTCGTCGCCATAGCGGAATCGGTAGCTTTGCACGATCGCCCAGTGGCGCCATTCCCGGATCGGCCGGATCACGCTGGCACTCCATTGCAGCCGCGCATCGCCTGCCTGCTCCGTGCGAGACGGCTGATCGCGCAGGGCGGCATATAAGAGATCGAAGCGGTGGGGCGAGCCGCGCGAGCCGTCGGTCAGGCGGGGAGTCAGGGTGACGCTCACCCGGTCGCAGCCGGCTTCGGCTCCATGAAAGTTTAGGGTCTGTAGGGCAAACAAGTAGTTGAACGCCACCGTCGGATCGTTGGGAACCGGGCGCTCCCGGGGCGAAAGCCCATCTTCCTCGACAGGCGTTCCGTTCACGGTCAAGCCAACCTCGACGGCGCGGATTTCCGGCCGCCGCAGAAAATCCGTCCGCAGCTTGAAGTAGCTCCAGCCCACGCCGTCGGGAACGCGGGCGGCGAGGGTATCGAGGGAGGGAGTCACCCAACGGCGAACGGATGTTTCCTGCGCCCATGCCGGGGAGATGGGGGAGATATCCTGCCACAAGCTGGCCGACTTGACGCACGGGCGCAGCCAGCCGGTGGAGCGCGACGTGCCCTTGCATGCGCCGCCCTCCACGCAGTCGAAATAGTCGTGCTCGACTTTTTGGCGTGGCAAGGGTGTCGGCCGGTCAAGACAAATTTGCGCCCTGGGGGTCTGGTCCGCCGTCAGCCGGCTATTGAGTGGCGTGGCGGTGATGGTGCCCTCCACCCGGCCGCTCGGGTATGGATGATACACATGTTCGAACCACGGGCTGCCATCGGCTTCTGACTGCGGCGCCAAATTCCTGTTTATAACGACCGCACCTTCGCGGAGGTTGAGACGAACATTCTCGCTATAGCGCTTGGGATCCAAACTCGCTTGGCGGCGATACGTGAAGTGCAGGTCGACGACACTCGGCACCCCGGCCGCGGCAGCTATAGGCTGCTGCAGCTGTTGGGCCAAGTTTAAGAGGTCTTGTTCGATCAGCGGCGTGCGGCGCTGCAGGCAATCGCGAATATGCGCGTCCATCGTCGGGCGGATCGCCGCCGGTGCGTCGATTGCGCCCCGGATGACGCGCTTGCGATCGTTGAGGCTAAGACTGCCGGTCAGGCTTTTGATCAATCCGGCGATGTTCAGCGAGATTGCGCTTTGCCGGCTCTCATCGGTGCTGGCCAGGCATTGCGCATAGGCCAAATCGTTGACCTTGGTCTTGATCTTGACTGCGAGATCAAGGGACTGCTGGGTGGTGAGGTTTTGCGCCTGCGCCGCGGGGGCCAGCAGCAAGACCAGAAGGGCGCTTGCGCTTGGCCGTTTCATCACGGGCTCCAATGCTCTTTGGCATATTTCTCCATGCAGGCTCGGATTTTGTCGTTCTCGTCGACGACCTGGTTCTGTGGCACCCGCTCGCCCGCGCCGCGCTTATTGACCGCATGCGAGGCGACTTCGGCAGCGACCCCAACCCCCGAGGCCGGATGTTCGCCACTGGCGCTAACCTTGCCGCCGCGCGTCTGGTCGGTGTTGGCAAGGCAATAGGCCTCGGCCTGACGGGTGCGCTGTTCCAACACATTCTCGGCGGATGTGCCGCTACCCGAAGGACCGGTTTGCCACCAAACGAAACCTGCCACAAGAATCGCCGCGGCGACCAGGCTCGCGAGTATCACCATCCACTTGTTCACGCGCCCCCTCCTTAGTGTTCGCCGCGAGGCCCGATCAGCAACAGCACCAGGTCATAAGGCAGCGCGATGACTTCCTTGCAATAATACCATAGAAGCTTGCGCCAGGGCAAAAGGCCCAGGTCACTCGGCATGGGCACGACGCGCACGGGCCAGCCCAAGGCGCGCAGCAAAATCGCGCAACGTGGGATGTGATAGCGGCTGGTGCAGGGGATCACCGCATCGACATCGGCCAGGCCGCGCAGAAGTGTGTCACAGAGCCGGACCTGATGCAGGGTGTCCCGGCCCTCGCGCTCGAGCAGGATGACAGCGTCGGGAAATCCGTGAGCCAGCAACAGGCGGCGCATGACGTCGGCTTCGACATGCCCGCCTGCGGACAGGCCGCCGGAGCAGAGAAAGCGCACCCCGTTCAGGCCGCGCGCCGCGGCGACCGCGCCCTCGACCCGCCGGCGCAGGGTGCCACTGGGCTCGCCGTCCGGCCTCACGGCGGCGCCGAAGATCACGAAGCAGCTGGTCATCAGCGAAGGCTTTGCAGAGGTCAAGCACTGCGTCAACTCGGCGGCTCCGATCGGCAGCCTGCCGACCCGATCGCCGTATCGGTCCATTAAAGCGACATTTGAAGCCGGCTGTTTGGTTCCCACACGCTCGCCTCCCGCCATGGAACAAACTAAGGAATTGAGTGAGCAGACAATTTGTCAGCCGCCGGCTAATTGCCTGGTTGCTTTTGCTTTACTAGAATTCTTCGGCAGACCAGTTCGTCCCGAAATGTTGGGTGGCATCTTTCCCAAAACGGGATTTGGGGAATTTGGTTTGCTTTGCTCGATGTGCCGATTGCAGGCTTAAAGGAACATGTTGTGAGCAAAACAGGCACCGTAACCGTAACCTTCCCCAGGCGGCGGAAGGTGTATGTCAATGGAAACTATACGCCGACCTTACCCAAAACGAGCCCCTGCACCTTCGCGGTGGAGTATGGCGAGAATGTCTTTGAGACCGTCAACGGGGATGATCGAATCGACTTTCGCGGCAGTGTGACAACAAATGACGCGAATAAGGATTGCGACTTGGCGCTTGCACCCGTCGTCCCCTCGGAGCCCAAGTGATGACGCCCAGCAAAAAGCATCATGCCGGCCGTCCGGGTAAACGGGCAATTTTATCAACCTGCATCAGCCTGGCTCTGATGTTGAGCGGCTGTGCCTATCCCATACGCAATGTTCCGGCGCAGAAGATCGATAGCAGCGGCTATCGCTGGTCGAATCTGAAGGGCGGAGTCTTGGACGATACGCTGGTTATCGTGGCGGCATCCGGTGGCGGTACGCGCGCCGCGACTTTGGAACTTTCGGTCTTGAAAGGCCTGAAGGATATCAAGCTGAAGCGGGGCGGCCGGCTGTCCGATGAGGTCGATATCATCTCCTCCGTATCCGGCGGCAGTGTGACGGCGGCCTATTTCGCGCTTCATGGCAGCGATCGTATCGATGAGCTTGAAACCAAATTTTTGCGCAAGGATGGCATCGGCGCGCTTTTGGCTTCGGGGCTCAACCCCGTGGGATTGGCCAGGATATCCACGCCCGCGGTTGAGCGGATCGATCTTCTGATCGAATATTTCGAGAAGACCCTCTTCATCAACCACGAAAGTTTTGGCAGCCTGTTGCAAGCGGGCCGGCGGCCCTATCTGATTTTGAATGCAGCCGATATGGTCGAGGGTATCCCGTTTGCCCTGACCCAGACCAATTTTGACCTGCTCTGCAGCGATCTTTCGGCCCTGCCGCTGGCGGTGGGCGTTGCGGCGTCCGCGGCCTTTCCCGTTGCTTTGTCTGCCGTAACGCTCAAGAACCACTCGCCCTGTCCCGCCCAGCCACGCAGCTGGCCTCCTCTCTGGGTTCGAGCCGATGCCGCAACGGACTGGTATGACAATCCCGAGCGCGCCATGCGGGGGCGGGCTGGGCTCGCCTATGCCCAAGGCAAAGGCGGGCCACATTCCAAAGACTATGTCCATCTTCTGGACGGCGGTATCGCCGACAACCTCGGTCTTGGAGAGCCGTTGCGTATCCTGACGACGGTCGCGCCATCTCCCGCTTTTCTGGACGATCTGGAAGCAGGCAATATCAAGAAAATCGTCTTTGTCGTGGTCAATGCCCGTGCGTTTGAAACGTCAACGCTTAACCGGGAACAAGCCACCCCCGGCATCTTGCCAATGCTGCTGAGCACGATATCGAGCGGGATCGACAGGACCGCGGCAGGCAACGCTGCCAGATTGATGGAAGTGCTCAGCAATCAGCTATCCGCGAAAGCCTCCGAGAGACGCGCCAACTTTCCCGATATGGCGGCAAACCTGGATGAGCTCCAAAAGCATATCTATTTGCTCAACGTCGATTTTGACGCGATTCGGGAAGAATCTTGCCGGCGCAAGTTCCACAATATTAAGACCAGCTGGACCAATAGCGATCGGGAAATCGACGGTCTTCTGAAGATTGGGCGGGCCCTGCTGCGGCAAGATCCGCAGTTTCCGAGGATGCTTGCGGACATAGACGCGGAATCAGCGGACAAGACGACCGTCGCTGAGGCTTGCGCGATGCTTGATGCACAACGAAATTAGCGTCGGTTGTTTTATGTGTCGATATGGGTTTTTGATACTTTAATAGTTCGCAGTAGTCTGCAATTTTGATGGGGCGGTTCGATGTCGAATATCGCGGGCAAAGCTTATGGCATGAACGTCATCACGCCGATGCATTCGTGGGCGACGTGGTTCCAGAATCTCATATTCATGTTGTCACGCGCGCTTCCGAAGACGCTGGGCGGGCTGCTCAATCTCAGCCTGATCCATTTTGCGCGCTGGGTCCTGATCCGGCGGGAGCAATGGCCGGCAGGCGACAAGGGCAAGCCCGCTTTACAGTATGACTACATGCTCTTCTGCAGCAATTTCAACGGAACCTGGGACCAATATATCGATGCCTTCGCCGACGGCATCCCGACCGGGCTGGATCTGTTCTGGTACACAAGCCTGAAATATCCAAACTCCATCCCGATTACATCGTTCAAGTCCTACATCGTCCATAACCAGTTCCACACGAACTACTATTATAACGCGACGCCGGGCTCGGCGCAGCGCGACATCAAGGCGGCGCTCAACGTGCTGGCGGAGCTCAAGAAGTTGGCGGCTGTGCGCAGCGCTCCGGGCATGACACCGGCTGCCTTCGCGGCGGAATACCGCAAATTCCTGGTCGCGGTGCAGAGCAGTCTGGGTTCGCCGGGCTATGCGCCGATCGCCAGCCTGGACACCTGGACCGCCGATGAGAACCGTCTGCCGTTCGTTGTCTGCACGCCCCCAATCGCAGCAAGGAAATGACATCATGCCGACATTCGACGGTGGCCATTGTTTCCTGACGGCGCTGTTTCCGATCAACAGTGCGAATGTGGTCGACCATAACGGGCAAAAGCACTCCCATGTCCAGCTCGTGCGCCACGCGCTGGCGGTCCTGCCGACCGCCCATCAATCGCCCGCGACCGACAGGGCGCCCTGCAACAGTCCCTTCGCGCGCTGCACCAAAACGCATTTTGCACGCATCGTCGTGCTCGACGATGTAGTCTTCAACGGTCGTATGCCGGAAGATGCGCTCGCCGTTACGATCAAGGGCGAGGACCCGCTGGTGCCAAAACCGATGGATATGTTGCCTGGCCCATATCTCTTCTTCATTGCTGATATTGATGCACCACAAGGTATGGACACAGAACTCCGCGACTGGCTGCGCGAGGTATGGACCAAGATGCACAGCGATCTCGATCCGGTCTTCGAGAATTGTTTCCAGTATACGGCCAAGGTCAGGGATGCCGACAGCTTTGCCGACTATGTGATGTCGTATCGGCTCGAAACCACCATGCCGTTCAACGACTATTGGCCGCTCGGAATCGCTCTGCCGTTGCCCACTCTATCGCTTGGCTTGCTCGGTGTTACAGCGGCGGTTGTCGCGGCGGCTGTTGGTTATGGGCTCTGGTGGTTGCTCGGCCTAGCGCAACTGACTGTTGAGACGGGCATTTGGCGCTGGTTGGAGATTCTGTTGGTGGTGTTGGCAGGGCTCGGCGCGGGTATCTACATCGCCTACCGCAGGGTGATCAAGGCCGGTCTCAAGCCCTTCCCCATGGCGCCGAATTCCGATCTGCCTTCGATCCTCAAGGGGCTCTATCTGCAGCGCCGGCTCATTCCCAAAGTCGCCGAGCTACAAGGCAAGTCGCAGCAGGAACTGTTCGACGAGATGGGTGCGTTCTTGAACGCGATGCAGGTCGACAATATGCAGGCGCCCACCCAGGCGCCTGGAACGATCCGATAGGCAAGGCCAAGACGATGGACAGAGAACTCGACCTTGCCGATATCCAGGGCAATATCCTGCAGGAATTCGTCAGCGGCTATCCCGCGGCGCGATTTCTTCTGCTGCGTGTCACGGACGCCCGCAAGGGGCGCCAATTCGTGCTGGAATACCGTTCCAAGGTCACAACGGCTCTGCGTTGGGCTTCCAGCAAGGCCTTTGCACAGAAAATCCAGACCACCAAGCCGGACATCGCCATCAATATCGGTTTTACATTCAGCGGGTTTCTGGCGCTGGAACTGCCGACGCGAACATTGGCGCGCTTGCCGCCGGAATTCATCGACGGCATGAGGAAGCGCGCCGCCATATTGGGCGACGACAAGATCGCCAGTGACAAAGACGGCGATGCCGTCCAGCATTGGGATCCGGTGTGGCGGACGGGTCAGGCGCACATCATCATCGGTCTCAATAGCGGTATTGATGGCGCGGGCAATCCGCTGCCCGGACTGGATCGAGAAACGGAGTATCTTGAAGAACGCTGCGCCGAATACGGGCTCCAGATCTTAAGGGGACACGGCAAGAACAATGCCGCCTGGCAGGATGCTTGTGCGCTTCTGGCGCCGGACGGCAACGTCCAGATGGAAAAAAACAAGGCGACCTATAAGCCCGTGCCGCGCGAACATTTCGGCTTTATTGACGGCATCAGCAACCCGGTATTTGACGGTCAGTTCGGCGATCCGCATGCCGACCAAATGATGTCGATCGGCAACGGCAAGCTGCTTCCCACTGTCGCCGGCCGGTCCGATCTGGACCGCTGGGCGCCGCTTGCCACCGGCGAGTTCCTTCTGGGCTATCCCGATGAGGCACAGGAGGTAGCAGACATGGCGGCGCCGAATGAGATCATGCGTAATGGCACCTTCATGGTCTTTCGCAAGCTTCATGAGAACATTAAGAGCTTCAAGGATTATTTCGACCGTGCGGCGCAGGTTTACGCCAGGGCCAACAATGTGCCGGTCGCGGACGCCTGCATGATTCTGAAAGCCAAGATGGCTGGACGCTGGGAGGACGGCGTACCGGTTGCGGTCGCGTCAACGATAGCCGAATGGAAGGCATTCAATGCGAAGAATGCCGGTAACTCAGGGCCGGACTGGGCCTATACGAATTTCACCTATGGCGACGATCCGCATGGCGCGAAATGCCCGGTCGCGGCGCATATGCGGCGCACCAACACACGCGACAGCCTTACGGGAACATCGTCCGCGCTCAACAATCGCCGGCGCATTCTTCGTCGCGGACAGCCTTATGGCAAGACCGTGGAAGACGATGATGGCGACCACGGCATCATCTTCATGGTCATGTGCGCGAGTATCGAGCGTCAATTCGAATTCGTACAGCAGCAATGGATCAATTACGGGCTCGATTCCAATGCCGGCAGCGATACGTGTCCGATCGTTGGCAATCGCAGGGGCGATTCAAAGTTCATCGTTCCCGTCGATCCGAAAAGCCAGGACACGCCGTTCATCGCCGCCGGTATCCCGCAGTTTGTGGAGATGCGAGGCGGCGATTATTTCTTTCTGCCGAGCATGACCGCCCTGCGCATGATCGGCATGGGAACCATAGATCCGACGTGAGGCTGCTATGTCCGCGATCATTTCTCTGTTCATAGCGATCTGGGCGCGGTTTCTGATCGTCCTTTCGGGGCTTTGGGCGCCGGTCAGGATCGTCTGGATCGGCGTCCGCAGTCTGTTCGGCTCGGGTGGCACGGTCGCGACGCGGCTGCGCGCCAATCTCGGCAGTCCCGAAGGTCAGCGTCTGATATTCAGTTTCCTGCGCGCCTTCATTCCCAACCTGGCGCTTCCGGTCACATTCATCACCGCCTATGAGAATAGCGGCACGGTTCTGGTCACCCGTTTTGACGACGTCAAGGATGTTTTATCGCGCGACGGTGAATTCGAGGTCGTGTATGGCCCGCGCATGGAGAAAATAACCGGCGGCTCGAACTTCTTCCTTGGCATGCAGAACACACCAACCTACACGCGCGATACATCGAACATGCGCCTTGCGATGCGGCGCGAAGACGTAGCCGGCCTCCTCAAGCCCTATGCCGATACGCGCGCGGCGGAGTTGGTGAAAGCCAGAACGAACAGGATCGATGTGCCGCAGGACCTTACCCTGCGCGTGCCATCCGGCATTGTGGGCAATTATTTTGGTGTGCCCGGTCCGTCGGAGCAGGAATTGATCGACTGGACGACGCTGATGTTCTGGTATCTGTTCATCGATCTCAAAGCGGATCCGTCGCTGGACGCCAAAGCGATGGATGCCGCCGCGAAATGCCGTTCTTATCTCGACGGCGCGATCGCCGCCCGAAAATCCAGCCCCACCGCGGCCGACGACGTACTCAACCGATGCCTGAACCTGCAGCGCGCCAATGCGCCGGGCATGGACGATCTGGGGATCCGGAACAATCTGATCGGGTTGATGATTGGCTGTGTGCCGACGCTCTCGAAGGCCGCGGTGCAGGCGTTGGACCAGCTTTTGGATCGGCCCCGGGCGCTTGCCGGCGCGCAAGCCGCGGCCCGCGCCGGTGACGATGTCCTGGTTGCACAATATTGCCTTGAGGCCTTGCGTTTCAATCCGGTCAATCCGCTGATCTATCGCCGCGCCGCTATGGATACGCAGGTTGCGGCCCATCGCTTTCGCCGGGTGGCGGTCAAAAGGGGCGATATGGTCATGGCCGTGAATCTGTCTGCGATGTTCGACCCGCTGAAGATCGATTCACCGACGTGTTTTCGCCCGGGCCGGCCGCGTGACAATTACATCCTGTGGGGTGACGGGCTTCATACCTGCTTTGGCGCGCACATCAACCAGGCCGTGATTCCGGCGATGCTGAAACCGTTGCTCGTCAAGCAGGGGCTTCGCCGTGCCGCCGGCGCCGCAGGCCAAATCGATTCGGGAGACACGCCGTTCCCGGTCCACATGCATGTCGAATTCGATAAAGGCTGAGCCTGCAGCGGCGCTGCAAGTACCGATGCGTACGTCAACGCCAGCCTTCAAGAAAGCCGGCGTCGTACCAGTCCCAGAGAATATAAAAGACGAACATGGGCTTGCGCTCAGAGCTGTTGTTAAGCGGGAGGCGCACGCCCGCGCTGGCCAATATGTGCTGGCGTTTTGAAAGACTGACTTGCACTTGCGGGACAATGTCCCAATCCACCTGCGCTCCCGGCGCGAACTCATGCCAGGTCAGAAGTTCAATCTGCGGCGACCAAGACCGTCCCCACCCGTCTTCCTCCGCAAATGTCCTGCCCAACGACAAACGGGCATGGGCCTCCTTGGACAATCCCTTACCGGCAGGAAACTCGCCGAAAATGTCGCCTTGCAGGAAAAAATCGGCCGGCAGCGATTGGGCGAACAGGAGATGGGGTTCAAAATTGAAGGTGCCTTTGCCCAACCCTCGCGCCGCGCTGCCCGTCGGCAGCACCACTTCGCCCAATATGCTGAAGATGGTCCCGCCGTCCACATCGGCCAGCAGATTCTGTTTCCAGGCCACGCCGATATCGCCGATGCCGGTTTTGACGCCCGCGCCGCTATCGATGCTGGAGAAGGGCAGGCTCACCTCCAACTGTCCACGCGCTCCAAACCGCTTCTCGTAAATCGAGGTAGAGGTAATCGCCTGTGCGCCGCTGGTGTTGAAGGTGGTGCGGTTTAGCACCTCATCCTCGGGAAAGGCTTTTTCCGTGAACAATGCCAGCGGCAAGTTGAATTCGCCGCGGGGCCAGCCTGATTTTTGGCAGAAGGTGCGCAAATGCGCGAGGATTGCAGTGATTTCATCGTCGTTCAGCGCCTGATCGAAAGCCGGCATGGTGCGGGAAAAAGCGCGGCGCGGCCCGCCCTTGTGGACAATGGAAGACCAGTCCCCATCGGCTTCGCGGTTGGCGAAGCTGCAGTCTTGAAAGTCCGGCATTTCGTTTGGAAAACCCACCTCCGAAATTTTGCGGTCGCCGCGCCCGTCCGCGCCATGACAGGCGGCGCAATTTTCCTTGAACAGGGCGCGGCCATCCGGCAGCGATTGCGACGCAGGCGCAGCCAGGCTGGGCAAGCTGCAAACGCTTATCAGAAACAAAATCGAAAATACTTTCGACGGTCCGAACAATCGCGTCTCCCGCGCTCGCGCGAATTAGAACTTATGTGTCCGTTGACGCAAGATCGCGCCTATTGCTAACTCACATTGCCGTTCGGATTTTTCCTGCACATGAAAGTGATCCGCAAACACGCAAAGCTTTTCCTGCTGTGCGGATCGTTGGTGATGCTGCTTGCCGTGGGCCTTGCGACTCATGCCGTCCTTGCGCGGGAACCAGGCGATCAATTCACGCTCCCGATCACGCATCTCCTCTTCACGACGTCCACCCACTGCATCGCCTGCCACAGCCAAATGCGCGCGCCGAACGGAGAGGACATTTCCATCGGCTATGAATGGCGTGCCTCGATCATGGCGAACTCGGCGCGTGATCCTTATTGGCAAGCCTCGATCCGCCGCGAAACCATGGATCATCCCGCCGCCGCTGCCGCCATCGAGGACAAATGCGCCACATGCCATATGCCGATGCAGCGGTTTCAGGCCCGCGCCGAGGGCCTGCGCGGCCAAGTGCTAAAATATCTCGCTGGCGTCAGCGACGGCTCGGCGATGGAGGAACCCGAAGGCGAATTGGAAGATGCCAAGGATGTCAAAGCGGCCTTGGCGGCTGACGGTGTTGGGTGCACCCTCTGCCATCAGATTCAGCCCGGTAATCTGGGCAAGGCTTCCAGTCTGGATGGCGGCTTTCTCATCGACACGGTAAAAAAACTGGAAGAGCGTGAAGTGTTCGGCCCCTATGACACTCCTGACAAAGGCCGCCAGCGTATCATGCATTCTTCGAGCTCTTTCTTGCCGGCGCGGGGCGATCACATCAAGGCATCGGAACTCTGTGCCACCTGCCACACCCTGCTCACAGAGGCGCTGGACGAGGAGGGCAAGCCTGCGGGCACTTTGCCGGAGCAGATGCCGTTCCAGGAATGGCAGCACAGCGCCTATTCCAAAACGGACTCCTGCCAGTCCTGCCACATGACCCGGGCGCCCGACCAGTCGCCCATCACGTCCGTGCATGCCCAGCCGCGTGACGGGGTGATGCGCCACACCTTCGTCGGCGGGAATGCCTTCATGCTACGCATTCTGAAGGATTATGCCCGCGAACTCGGCGTCATCGCCACGCCAGAAGAGCTGGAAGCTTCGGCGCAGCACTCAGAAAAATTTCTCTCGCAGCAGACTGCGTCCGTATCCGTCAGCAATGCCCGTCTCACCAGCGGCAGACTTGCCTTTGACGTCCGGGTGACAAACAAGGCGGGTCACAAATTGCCAACGGGCTATCCCGCCCGCCGTGTTTGGTTGCATGTCGTGGTGCGCGATACCCAGGGCAGGGTCGTCTTCGAATCCGGGGCGCTCAAGCGAGACGGCTCCATCGTCGGCAACGACAATGACGAAGACGCCTCAAAATTCGAACCGCATCACGACCGGATCACCGATCCCGGCCAGGTACAAATTTATGAATCCATCATGGGCGACAGCAAGGGGCGGGTGACCACCGGTTTGGTCTCTGGCAACCACTATCTCAAAGACAATCGCCTCTTGCCGCGTGGCTTCGACAAGAACACCGCCGATCCGCAAATCGCTGTGATAGGCGCGGCCCGCCAGGACCCCGGCTTTGTCGGCGGCCAGGATACGGTGACATACAGCGTGGCTGTTGCCGGCGGCCCCCATAGCGTGACCGCCGAACTGCTCTATGAATCCATCAGCTATCGCTGGGCGGAAAATCTGCGCCCCTATCAGGCGCGGGAGCCTCAGCGCTTCGTGAGATATTTCCAGGAACAGTCCCACCTGGCGGGCAAAACGCTGGCGCGGGCCAGCGATGTCATAAAATGAAAAATGGGGCGCAAATGGCCCCAATGCAGGCATCGGGTTACGGCATCGTTGTGAAAATCCTGCACTGGCTGATATTGAGTCTTAGCCCAAAAGCGCAATCCGGAAAATCGGAATCGATTTTCCGGATTGCGCGCTAGCGGATTGTTTATTGGCCTTTGAACGACATCAGCAGGGCAGGAATGAGGGTGTAGCCAGTGGGGCAACCGGCATCGATTGCCACCTGCGTCGAGCCGGTCAATTGGCCGTTCGCGTCCGTGGCGATGCAGACTTCAAACTGACCGCCCGTCTGCGTGATGCTGTAGTCATTGTCGCTTCCACCAAGATACAATTGCTTTCCGTCCGGCAATACAGGGCCCGGGGCAAACCCCTCGATCTTTTCCGGGACCCAGTGATTGGCTCCGTTGATCGCCGTCAGCATATCGAGAAATAGGGTCTTTGAGACCGGCGTGATCACGGAGGCGTCCGGCAGGGTGCTCCCGTTGGTTCCGGCCAAACTTATGCCGGAAACGTCGGTGGCACCCGTGATGTCGATCTTGTAGATGCGCTTGTGCAAAGGCTTGGGGCTTATGCCCGAAGGTTCATCGACTCCGCGGCTGCGATTGTCGCGTTCAATAATCAGGAACTCGGTATTGCTGAGAGCGTAGATGCCGCTGGCGCCGATACTGCGGCCCTGATTGGTTGCGGTAAAGGGGGCTGCGCTGGGGTCCCGGGCATTGATTTGCGCAATTGTGTCGAGCTGATAGACGAACTGCCGTTCGCTCAAGCCGGTCGCGATATCATATTCAACGATACGGACATTGGTGCTGCGGCGGCCGTCGTTGGAGGTGCCCTCATTCACCAGGGGGTCCTGCATAATCGCGTACAGCTTGGTCCGCGACTTGTTGATCGCCAGGCCTTCATAACCTCGATTGTCCTGCCGTCCCGTCACAATGGTGGGGCGGCCATCGACATAATTGATGTCTGTGTCCGCTTCACGGGGAACAAGATTGGCCGGTGGCGCAAAGGCGCGGATGAATTGGCCGCTTGAAGTGAACTCATAAAGGCTGGGGCCATACTCATCCGCCACAAACATATGTCCACCCTGGCCAACGACAAGGCCTTCCGGATCGAAGCTGCTGCCCAGCTTGGAATTGTCGCCGTTCAGCAGGCTGGGATTGAGCCCGTTGAACGGTTCGCTTCCGTAGCGGAAGGGAATGGTTTTGACGATTCGATAATCGCTTATGGAACCATCGGCATTGTGGGTGACGGTAAACTTCTGAACCCGCGTCTCATAGGACAACAACCCACCGCCCGGTCCGCGGTCCGAGAGCGCATACCAATCACCCGTCTTGGTGTCATAAAAGATGTCCGAGAAAAAGCCGTTGCGGTTGATGCCAGCGCCCCCCGTTTCCTTTTTCTTGATCTTGGTGAGGTCGGTGCTCTCGCCGGGAAGTTCCAGAATGGTTTTCAACTGCGGTTCGGCGACCGCGGCGGAAGCCCCGGCAAAAATGGTGGCTGTCAATGCTATGACGGAAGTGGAAATGAGATAGCGGCGCATATGCCCTCCTGGCCTGTTGAATCGCGCCATACAGTGGGCTTATGCACGTTGCGGAAAGTCGTCAATTTTGTAACAGTTTTGTATGCCATGGGATAAGCGCACATGTTCTGGTGCGAACCGGCGTTGGAGGCTTCAATCCTCTTGGATTTGGCTGGTTTGCCGTGTGTCGGGCATGGCCAAAACCACCAGAAAGCCAACCGCCATGATCACCGAGGAATAGATGTAAAAGCCGCTTTCTATTCCCGCCGACTTGAACCACAGCGCGACATACTCCGCCGTGCCGCCAAAGGTGGCGTTGGCCAGGGCGTAAGGCAACGCCACGCCCAGGGTGCGGATGTGGGAGGGATAAAGCTCAGCCTTCACGACGGCATTGATTGCGGTATAGCCAGCCTGCACCAGCATGGCGCCAAGCAGGATGAAGAAGACGCCAACAGCAGACCCGCCTTGGGCGACCGTATTCATGACCGGCCAGGTGATCAGCGCGCCGCCGCCAAAGGCCATGATCAGCAGCGGTTTGCGTCCCACCTTGTCGGAAATCCAACCGATCAGCGGCTGCGCCAGCATGAAGCAAACCAGGGTGGCGGCGCTCAATTCGGTGGCCTGGTCGCGGGTGAAACCCGCAGTGTTGGTCAGGAATTTCTGCATGTAGGTGGTGTAGATATAGAAGGTGAGCGAGCCACCCGCTGTCAGGCCCAGCACCGTGAGGGTCTCACGGGGATATCGCCGCAGCAGCATGCGGGTGCTGCCCAATTCCACGCCTGAGGCTTTGGCCTGGACGAAGGATTGCGATTCCTCCATCCGTCCGCGCAGGTAAAAGGCGGCCACGGCCAGGATAGCGCCGATCACAAACGGCACGCGCCAGCCCCACGCACCCATGGCCTCCGCGCCGATGGCGTGTTGCAGCAGGATCAACACTAGCAAAGCCGTCAATTGCCCGCCGATCAGGGTGACATAGTTGAAGCTGGACCAGAAGCCGCGATGGGTCTTGCCCGCCACCTCGCTCATATAGGTGGCGCTGACGCCATACTCGCCGCCCAGCGACAGTCCCTGCAGGATGCGGGCAAGCAGCAGGATCGCGGGGGCCGCCACGCCGATCTGGGCCGCGCCCGGGGTGAAGGCGATCACCAGAGAGCCCAGACACATCAAAGCAACCGACGCGACCATTGCGCGCTTGCGGCCGAAGCGGTCGGAATAGCGGCCCATGATCCAGGCGCCGACGGGACGGGCAAAGAATCCGACCGCGAAAATTCCCGCGGTTTGCAGCAATTGCGCCGTCTGATCGCCTTTGGGGAAAAACACCGGCGCAAAATAAAGCGCGGCGGCGGAATAGGCATACCAGTCATACCATTCCACCAGATTGCCGATGGAGCCGGCAAATATGGCGCGCAGCCGCGCCGCCGACGTCACTTTGGTGGTCACCCGCAATCCCCACGCGCTGTTTCTTATAGGGAAGATATGGACCAGGGCCTGGCGCGGGTCCAGTGATGGGCGATTGGCAAAGGCCGTCGAGGACGCCATCGCAAAGGTCCCGGCTTTTTCCGGTCCGGGCCTGGGAATTCTTCCCGAAAGCCCCTTTTTCTGGGCCCTGGACCGTCAAGGCTGTATAGTGGACTGTCTTACCGCAGGTCCTTATGTCGCTTCAGTTCCGCGTTCTGGGCTCGATCGCTGTGTTGCTTGTGCTGGCGCTATTCTGCGGCGGCGCCCTTTTGGTGCTGCATGCCCGCTCCGTGGCGGAGCTTGAGGTCCATACCGCCTTCCGGGGCGCGGAGCGGTCGATCCGCGATACGCTGCAGGGCAATGTCGAACATACCGTGACATTGCGCCAGGTCGTGGCCAGCTTCGAGGGACAGCGCCATGTGCGCGCCGCGCTGGTCAATGAAAAGGGCAAGGTGATCGTGCAATCGCAGATAGCCCCTCTGAAAAACCCCGCCCCGGCCTGGTTCGAGCGGCTGATGACGCCGCTGCCGTTGATGTCCCGGATTCCCCTCAACCTGCCGGGCTATCCTTGTGTGGTGGTCCTGACCAGCGATCCGTTGAGCGAGATCGCGGAGGTTTGGAACAATGCCCGCAATGCCTTCCTGACAATGCTGGTGTTTTGCGGCGCCACCATGGCGGTGGTGTCACTGGCTTTTGCCTATGCATTCGGGTTTTTGCGCCGGTTCCAGGCTGGACTGCTGGAGGTGGCGCAGGGCCGCTATAGCGCGCGGCTTGATACCAAGGGGGCTCCCGAGCTTGCGGCCTTGGCGCATGGCTTCAACCATATGGCGGAGCGGCTGGAGGCTTTCTCGGACAGCAATCAGCGCCTGGAGCGGCAGATCCAGAGCATCCAGGAAGAAGAGCGCGCCGGTATTGCCCGCGACCTGCATGACGAAGTGGGGACTTATCTGTTCGCCATCCAGGTGGACGCCAACACAGCCGCCAAATCCGCCGATCCGCAGACACGCGAGCTAGGCGTCATGATCCGTGACGCCGTGCTGCATGCCCAGCAGCATGTGCGGGATATTCTGCGGCAGCTGCGGCCGGCCAATGATTTGGAGTTCGGACTTGAAGCCGCGATTGCGGATTTGATTCTTTTTTGGTCGCGCCGCTATCCCGCCATCCGCTTTGAGCGCGCCATCGCGCCCGGCCTGACCCTCGATCGGCGCAGCGAAGAGGCACTGTATCGCATTGTGCAGGAAAGCTTAAGCAATGCGGTGCGTCATGGCGCTCCGCAAACGATCCGTATCGCTATTGCGGATGAGGCGGGTGGCGTGGCGGTATGCGTCGAGGACGATGGCGGCGGTCTCAAGCAATCGGGCGGGGGCCTGGGCAATATGGGTCTTGCGGGCATGGAGGACCGGGTGCGCGCCCTCAAGGGCCGGTTCACCATGGAAAATCTGCCGGGCCGCGGCGTGAGGGTGCATGCGCATTTGCCCAAATTGCGGGAGCTGGAAGACGCATGAAGCGGGTGCTGGTGGTTGACGATCATGCCATCGTGCGGTCGGGCATTCGCCGCCTGCTGGCGGCGATTCCCGATCTGGAATTGGACGAAACCGCCAATGGCGAGGACGCATTGGAACGGGTGGGCGCCGGCCCGTTCGATCTGATTATTCTCGACCTCAACCTTCCGGGCCTGGGCGGCCTGGAGCTGCTGCGCCGTCTCCTGAAGGTCCGGCAGAAGGTGGCGGTGCTGGTGTTCTCGCTGCACACCGAGGCCATCTACGCCAACCGCGCCATGGAAGCGGGCGCGCGCGGTTTTGTCAGCAAAAACGCGACACCCGAGGAATTGCTGGCGGCGGTGCAAAGTGTTCTGGCGGGCGGCACGGCCATTGAGCGCGATATTGCCAGTGAAATTGCCGCCCAGGATATCGGAGAAAATGCCTATTTGCGGCCTTTGACCCAACGGGACCTGGAGATTTTGCGTCTGCTGGCGGCCGGCAACAGCCTCACCCAGATTGGGGATACGCTGGGCATCGCCTATAAAACCGTCGCCAATACGCTAAGCCGCATCAAGGAAAAACTCGGCGTCAGCCATACCGCGGACCTGATCCGCATCGCCATTGGCCGGGGGCTTGCCGACTTGCGCTGATGCGGGCGGGAATTTTTCCCGGCCGCCGATTTTGCGAGGCATCAGGCGCAGGAATTTTTCCCGAAATGACGTTCGCATGCATCGCGCTCTTGCGAGATCATGGTGCGCCTGTAAGCTTTCCGGTGTTGTTAGCACCTAGGAGGCAACATGTCCTGGACCACTCCGCGCGTGATCGAGATCGCCGTTGGCATGGAAATCAACTGCTATGCCTGCGCCGATATCTAACGCGCAATGAAGTTGACAGGCCGCCGGTAGCATGCCGGCGGCCTGTTCCTTTTGGGGTGCGATGTGAAGATTCTCATTCTCGGTGCCGCCGCCGGCGGCGGTTTTCCGCAATGGAACGGCAACGACGCCGTTGCGCGGCGGGCCTGGTCGGGAAAGCTGCGCCATCGCACACAGTCTTCCATTGCCGTGAGCGTGGACGGCAGGCGTTGGGTTTTGCTGAATGCTTCGCCCGATCTGCGCCAGCAAATCCGCGACAATCCGCAGCTTCACCCCGCTGCCGGCGCGCCGCTGCGCGCCAGTCCCATCGCGGCCGTGGTCCTGACCAATGCCGATGTGGATCATGTCGCGGGTTTGCTGAACCTGCGCGAGAGTCAGCCATTGGCTCTCTACGCTCACGCACGCGTGCTAGGCGTGTTGGCGCGCAACAGCGTGTTCGATGTGCTGAGCGGCGAATTCGTGGAGCGGCGCGACTTGCCGCTGGACCGTGATATCGCCCTTGACGACAAGTCCGGCGCGCCGCTGGGCGTGACCATCAAGGCTTTCGCGGTACCCGGAAAGATCGCTCTGTGGCTGGAAGACAAAGCCGCGCCGGACTTCGGAACGGCGGAAGGCGACACGCTGGGGCTGGAGATTTCGGACGGCCAGGACAAGTCCTTTTTTTACATTCCTGCCTGCGCCGCGATAACGCAGGACCTGGCGGAACGCCTGCGCGGCGCGGCGCTGGTGTTGTTTGACGGGACGCTGTGGCGCGACAATGAAATGATTGCGGCGGGTGTGGGCCGCAAAAGCGGCCAGCGCATGGGCCATATCAGTTGCGACGCGGCCATTGCCGCCTTCGCCCCGCTTGAGATCCAGCAGAAGTTTTTCATCCACATCAACAACACCAACCCGCTTTTTGCGGACGATGCGCCCGAGCGGGAGGTGGCGGCCGCGGCGGGTTGGCGCATTGCCGATGACGGCATGGAGATTTTCCTATGAGCGCACCCGCCGCGGATAGGCCTTGGTCCCGGGACGAATTCGAAGAACGGCTGCGCGCCATTGGCGCGGCGCGTTATCACGACAAGCATCCCTTTCACGTCAAACTGCATCAAGGCGTCTTGGACCAAGGTCAGATGCAGGCCTGGGTGCTGAACCGCTTCTACTATCAAAAGTCCATTCCGCTGAAGGATGCCAGCCTGATCGGGCGGACCGACGATATCGCGCTGCGTCGGGAATGGATCGGCCGCATTGCCGACCATGACGGCGCCTCCCCGGGGGAGGGCGGCATCGAACGCTGGCTGATGCTGGCCGAAGGCGTGGGGCTGGACCGCGACTATGTCGCAAGCTGCGCCGGCGTGCTCCCCGCAACGCGGTTTGCCTGCGAGGCCTATATCCGTTTTGTGCGTGAGAAGACGTTGCTGGAAGCGGTGGCCTCATCGCTGACCGAGATGTTCGCGCCCGGACTGCACAAAACGCGGATCGCGGCGTTGTTGGAGCATTATCCCTTCGCCAATGACCGGACGTTGGCCTATTTCCGCACCCGGCTGGTGCAAGCGCCGCAGGACGTCGCCTATGGCCTGGCCTATGTCCTGGAGCGTGCCGACAGCCGCGAGAAACAGGAGCAGTGCCTGGCGGCGCTCTGCTTCAAGACGGATGTTCTGTGGGCGCAGCTGGACGCGCTCAACCATGCCTATGTCACGCCGGGGCTTATTCCGCCTGGCGCATTCTTGCCCAAGGACCGCCGATGACCCGCCTTTTGGTCGAACGGTTCTCGGTGCCGCGCCTGTCGGCGCATATGCGCCTGCGCTATGACAAGACGCGCGCTCAATGGACGATTCAGGCGCCGGAGCGCGCCTTTGTGCTGGATGAAATCTCCTATGCCATCATAGCGCGCTGCGATGGCGCCGCGACCCTTGATGCGGTGATTGCCGATCTTGCCGCCGCCTTTCCCGATGCGCCCCCCGGCGCGATCGCGAAGGACGTAACGTCCCTGGTGCAGGATCTTGCCGACAAGGGCGTCATGACCGCATGACAGCGCCAAATCCCCCGATGGCGTTGCTGGCGGAACTGACGCACCGATGCCCGTTGCAATGCCCCTATTGTTCCAACCCATTGGCGCTGGAGCGGGCGGCGGGAGAAATGCGGACGGCGGATTGGTTGCGCGCCATTGCCGAAGCCGCAGAGATCGGTTGCATGCAGGTGCATTTTTCCGGCGGCGAGCCCACCCTGCGCCGCGACCTTGAAGAGCTGGTCGCAGGTGCGACGGCCGCGGGGCTTTATACCAATCTGATTACATCCGGCGTCGGGCTGGACGCGGCGCGGCTCGAGGCGCTGATTGCCGCGGGGCTGGAGCATGTCCAGCTGAGTTTTCAAGATTCCGGAGCTGAACTTGGCGAGCGGATCGGCGGCTATAAAGGCGCGCAGGAAAAAAAGCTCGCGGCCGCCACCATGGTCAGAGCAGCGGGCTTGCCGTTGACAGCCAATTTTGTGGTGCATCGCCAGAACGCGGATCACCTCGAAGACATGCTCGATATGGCAGTGGCCATAGGGGCGCATCGGGTCGAGATCGCCAATGTGCAATATTATGGCTGGGCGCTGAAGAACCGCGCCGCTCTGATGCCCAGCCGCAGTCAGCTTACGGCCATGACCGAAGCGGTCATGACGGCGCGCGATCGGCTGAAGGGTGTCATCGTTATCGACTATGTGGTCCCCGATTATTATGCCCGCCGTCCGAAATCCTGCATGGGCGGTTGGGGACGGCGCTTTCTCAATATTTCGCCGACCGGAAAGGTTTTGCCCTGTCACGCGGCGGAAAGCATTGCCGGCATGACGTTCGACAATGTGCGTCAACGCGGCTTGGCAGATATCTGGCGCAACTCCGAGGCCTTTAAACGGTTTCGCGGCCTGGACTGGATGCCCGAGCCGTGCCGCTCTTGCGACCGCAAGGAAATCGATTGGGGCGGCTGCCGTTGCCAGGCTTTTGCCATCACGGGTGACGCGGCCAACACCGATCCGGCTTGCGGCCTGTCGCGTGATCACGACCTTCTGGTCCAGCTCGCCGAGCGGGAATCCGGCGCCAGCGACCCGGCGTTCGTCTATCGCCGTTATCGCGGAGCACCCGGCCGGTGACGCCGGCAATTGGGCCGGCATGGTGGGTGCGCGGCTGACCGCGAAGGCGCGTCGCCGGCTTTATTTGTCTTGCGTGGATGATGCGGAGGCCTGCGCTACCGCGAGCGCGGTCATGTTCACGATGCCGCGCGCGGTGACCGACGGCACCATCACATGCACCGGCTTGGAGACGCCCAACAAGAGCGGCCCCACCAGCAGGCCCTCGGTGGCCGCCGACAAAAGTGTCAACGCGATGTTGGCGGCATCCAAGGTGGGCATCACCAAGAGATTGGCTGAGCCGGTCAGGGTGCTGTTGGACACGATGCGGGAGCGCAGGCTTTCGCTGAGCGCCGCGTCGGCATGCATTTCCCCGTCGATCTCGAAATCGCAGCTTGCGGCGCGCAGCAATTCCAGCGCCTTGCGCATCTTTATGGCGCTGGGGGAGTGGGACGTGCCGAAGCTGGAATGGGACAAGAGCGCCGCTTTGGGCGCCAGACCGAAGCGACGCACCGTCTTGGCCGCCAACTGAGTCATTTCCGCGATCTGTTCGGCGCTTGGATCGACATTGACATGGGTGTCGCAGAAGAACAGCGCGCCATTGGGCAGGATCAAGGCCGCCAGAGAATAGAGACGGCTGACGCCGGGCTGGCGCGGAATGATGGGCAGGATGTTGCTGAGCTGGCGGGTCCAGTCGCCCAAGCCGCCGCAGAGCGCGGCATCCGCTTCGCCGGCTTCCAGCAGCATGGCGGCGGCGATGCCATGACGGGTGGCCAGCCAGCGCGCCGCCGAGTCCGGCTGCACCCCGCGCCGTTCCACCAACCGCTGATAGCGCTCGGTCAAAGGCGCGAAAAATTCGCGATCCTGTTGCGGGTCCAGGATACGCACTTGCTGGGTGAAATCCAGTCTGAGACCCAACCGCTTGGTCTTTTCCAGAATGATCTGGCGGCGGCCGATCAAGGTGGGTTGGGCCAGGCCTTCGTCCACCACGTTCTGAACCGCGCGCAGAATGCGGTCTTCTTCCCCCTCGGCATAGACCACGCGCCGCGGATTCTGGCGCGCCACGTCGAACACCGGGCGCATCAATTGGCCCGAGCGATAGACGAATTTCTCCAACTCGTTTTCATAGGCGTGGAAATCGGCGATCGGCCGCCGTGCTACCCCCGAGTCCATCGCGGCACGCGCCACGGCGGGGGCGATATGCAGGATCAAGCGCGGATCGAATGGTTTTGGGATGATGCTTTCGGGACCAAAACCGCTCAGCGAGCCGCCATAGGCATTGGCGACCACGTCACTGGCCTCGGCGCGGGCCAGCGCCGCGATCGCCTCGACGGCGGCGACTTTCATCGGCTCGTTGATGGTGGTGGCATCCACATCCAGCGCGCCTCGGAACACAAAGGGAAAGCACAGGACATTGTTGACTTGGTTGACATAGTCAGACCGGCCGGTGGCGATGATGGCGTCGGGCCGCGCCGCCTTGGCCACCTCCGGCAGAATTTCCGGATCGGGATTGGCCAGCGCCAGGATCAGGGGCCTGGCAGCCATCTGCGGCAGCCATTCCGGTTTGAGCACGTTGGGCGCGGACAGGCCCAGAAAAACGTCGGCACCGACCAGGACGTCGCCCAACGTGCGCGCATCCGTCTTGCGGGCGTAGCGCGCCATGTTGGGCGGCATCGAATCGCCGCGATCCTTGTGCACCACGCCCTTAATGTCGGTGAGGGTGATATTGTCCACCGGCAGGCCCATCGCCACCAGCAAGTCCACACAGGCCAAGGCTGCTGCGCCGGCGCCGCTGGTGACCAGCTTCACATCGGACAGTGTCTTGCCCTGCAGCACCAAGCCGTTGCGGATGGCCGCGGCGCAGACGATGGCGGTGCCATGCTGATCGTCATGAAAGACCGGAATCTTCATGCGCTCGCGCAGCTTCTTCTCGATGACGAAGCACTCAGGCGCCTTGATGTCTTCCAGATTGATGCCGCCGAAGGTCGGCTCCAGCGAGGCCACGATGTCCACGAAACGGTCTATGTCGGTTTCGTCCACTTCCAGGTCGAACACGTCGATGCCGGCGAATTTTTTGAACAGGACGGCCTTGCCCTCCATCACCGGCTTGGAGGCCAGCGCGCCGATATTGCCCAACCCCAGCACCGCGGTGCCATTGGTGATGACCGCCACCAGATTGCCGCGGGCGGTATACTCGCGGGCTTTGCCCGGATCGGCCGCGATGGCCTCGCAAGGGGCGGCGACGCCCGGGGAATAGGCCAGCGCCAGGTCGCGCTGATTCGCCATCCGTTTGGTCGCCTCCACCGACAATTTGCCGGGGCGTGGCGAGCGGTGGTAAGCCAGCGCGCTTTTGCGGAAATCCTCGTCCATTACCGACCCTGTCTCATGGGGACGGTAATTGGCAGGTCCGGGCGGCTAAAATCAAGCGTCCGGCAAACGGCCGGAGCCGGCGTTCCAGAAACACTCCCGCCAAGGCATACTGCGGGGCATATTCTGGCGCATACAGGCTTTAAGACCTTAGGGAGATGTCATGCAGTTGGGGATTGTTGGGCTGGGTCGCATGGGGGCCAATATCGGCCGCCGGTTGATGCGGGCCGGTCACGGCATTGTGGGCTTTGACGCCAGCGCGGATGCGGTGAAGGCCTTGGAAGGGGCCGTTGGCGCCGCCTCGCTGGAAGAGCTGGTGCAAAAATTGGACGCGCCGCGCACCGTCTGGGTGATGCTGCCGGCAGGCCGGGTCACGGAAGAGACCGTCGTGGCGCTGGGCGGCCTGCTGTCCCAGGGCGATTGCATCATTGACGGCGGCAACGCCTTTTTCAAAGACGATATCCGCCGCGCCCAGACCTTGGCCGAACGCGGCATCGCCTATCTCGATGTCGGCACGTCAGGCGGCGTGTGGGGCTTGGAACGCGGCTATTGCATGATGATCGGCGGCGACAAGAAAGCCGTGGATCGCCTGGACCCGATTTTCAAATCCCTGGCGCCTGGCATGGGCGCTATTGCCAAGACGCCCAATCGCGAAACGTGCGACCCGCGCGTGACAGAAGGTTACATGCATGTGGGTCCCGCAGGCTCCGGGCATTTCGTCAAGATGGTGCATAACGGCATTGAGTATGGATTGATGCAGGCCTTTGCCGAAGGCTTTGACATCATGCGGGGGCGAAACAGCGACAAGCTTCCGGACGACGAGCGTTTCGACATCAATGTCGCCGATGTCGCGGAAGTGTGGCGGCGCGGCAGCGTGGTGGCGTCCTGGCTGCTGGATCTGACCGCCATCGCGCTGGTCAAATCGGAAACGCTGGAGGAATTCAGCGGCAAGGTGGACGATAGCGGGGAGGGACGCTGGACCATTCAGGCGGCAGTGGACGAGGCGGTGGCCGCGCCGGTGATCACGGCGGCGCTCTATGCCCGCTTCCGCTCGCGCATCGACAATAGCTTCGGGGAAAAGCTGCTCTCCGCCATGCGCAAGGAGTTCGGCGGCCACATCGAAAGCGTCGTTCCCTCGCACAAGGCAAAGGATGAGGACAAATGAGCATGCAGTCTCACAAATCCCCGCCGCCGCCCTGCGCCATTGTGATCTTCGGCGCCAATGGCGACCTGACCAAGCGGCTGATCGTCCCGGCGCTGTACAATCTGGCGCGCACCCGGCTGCTGCCGGGCGGCCTGGCCCTGGTGGGCGTGGACCATAACAAGAAGACCAGCGAGGAATGGACGCAGCAGCTCAAGGATTTTCTGGCCCAGGTCTTGGCCAAGAACAATGAGGCGATAGACGAAACGCTGTGGCAGCAGGTCGCCCGCAGCATGACCTTCCTCAGCGGCGACTTCGAGGCGCCCGATACCTATCAGCGCCTGAAGGATCTCTTGGCGAAGCTGGACAAGCAGCATTCCCTGTCCGGCAATGTGCTGTTCTACATGGCGGTGGCCGACCGCTTTTTTGCCACCATCGCCGCCAAGCTGGGCGAAGCCCAGTTGGTCAAGCCCGACGATAAAGGCTTTCGCCGCCTGATCGTGGAAAAGCCGTTCGGTCACGACCTGGCTTCGGCACGCGCCCTCAATGCCTGTCTGCTGAAATGGCTGAGGGAAGAGCAGATCTACCGCATCGATCACTTCCTGGGCAAGGAAACGGTGCAGAACATCATGGCGCTGCGCTTCGCCAATGGCTTGTTCGAGCCGATCTGGAATCGCGACCGCATCGACCATGTCCAGATCACGGTGGCGGAATCGATCGGGGTGGAGACGCGCGGCAAGTTTTATGAGGCCACCGGCGCGTTGCGCGATATGATTCCCAACCATCTCTTCCAACTGGTGGCGATGACGGCGATGGAGCCGCCGGTTTCGTTCGATGCCGAGGATATTCGCGCCAAAAAGGCGGAAATGTTCAAGGCGATCCACCCGCTCACCTTGGGCGATGTGGTGCGCGGCCAGTATGACAGCGGCATTGTCGGCGATGAAAAAGCCAAGGCCTATCGTGCGGAAAGCAACGTCTCGCCGGATTCCACTGTGGAAACCTATGCCGCGATGCGGCTGATGATCGACAATTGGCGCTGGGCGGGGGTGCCCTTTTATCTGCGCACCGGCAAGCGGCTGACCAAGCGCTATACCGAAATCGCCATCCGCTTCAAGAGCGCTCCCTTGGCGCTGTTTCGCGAAACCCCGGTGGACGAGCTGGATGCCGACTGGTTGATCCTGCGCATCCAGCCCGAGGAAGGCATCCGCCTGCGTTTCAACGCCAAACGTCCGGGTCCCGCCATGGCGCTGGAAAGCGTGGCGATGGAGTTCAAGTACAAGGACTATTTCAAGCAGGCGCCCGCCGTCGGTTATGAGACGTTGATCTATGATTGCCTGATCGGTGACGCGACCTTGTTTCAGCGCGCCGATCAGGTGGAAGCGGCTTGGGCCCTGGTCGAACCGGTGCTGACCGGCTGGGCCAGCACCACGCCCCGCCATTTCCCCAACTATGCCGCCGGCAGCGAAGGTCCCAGCGCCGCCAACGACCTCTTGGCGCGCGACGGCAGGTCCTGGCGGGGTATTAAGTGACAGGTATCGCCGGCACGCTGGAAGTCGTGAAGGACGCCGGCGCCTTGGCGGCGCGGGCGGCTGAGATCGTTGCAGGGCGGCTGCGCGTCGCCCAGTATCCGTTCCGCCTGGTGCTGCCCGGAGGGTCTACGCCGCGCGCCACCTATCAGCTGCTGGCCCGCCAAGCGCTGGACTGGGACTGCGCCGAACTTTTCTTCAGCGACGAACGTTTCGTGCCGCCCGACCACAAAGATTCCAATTATCGGATGGTGCGCGAGACGCTGCTGGCCTCTAGCTTTGTCAATCCGCGCAAAGTGCTGGCCATTCCCACCGACGGCACCCCGCAGAGCGCCGCGGATCGCTATGATGAGACCCTGCGCCAGCAATATGGCGCCGGCACCTTGGAGCTGGGGGTGCCGTTGTTTCATCTGACTTTGCTGGGCCTGGGCGATGACGGTCATACCGCGTCGCTGTTGCCGGGTCAGGCGGTTTTGGAGGAGCGCGAGCGTTGGGCAGCCGCGGTGCCACAGGGCCGCTCCGAGCCCCGCATCACCCTGACCTATCCTGCGCTGGAATCCAGCGAATTGATCTTGTTTCTGGTCAGCGGCGCGGGCAAGCGCGATGCCCTGGCCCAGGCGCGCGGTGGGACCGGGCCCGCGGGCGGGATCAAACCGCAAGGCGAGGTGTTGTGGTTGGTGGACAGGGAAGCGGCGGGGGAGGAAGACCAAGGTTACGGGTTCTGATGGCGCGTATTGAGGACTATGCCATGATCGGCGATTGCCGCACGGCGGCGATCGTGTGCCGCGACGGCTCCATCGACTGGTTTTGCGTGCCGCGTTTTGATTCCGCGGCCTGTTTTGCCGCCCTGTTGGGCACCAAAGACAATGGCCGCTGGCTGATCGCCCCGGCGGCGAAGAAATTCACCACCAACCGGCGCTATCGTGGCGATAGCCTGATCCTGGAGACGTTTTTCACCACCGCGACCGGCAAGGCCAAGGTGATCGACTTCATGGCCCCCCATACGCCGGATTGCTGCATCGTGCGCATCGTGGAATGTCTGGAAGGGCGCGTGGATATGCGCACCGAATTGGCCATCCGCTTCGACTATGGCGTGACCATTCCTTGGGTATCGCGGCGCGACAGCCGCACCATGACGGCGGTGGCGGGCCCGCATCTGCTCACTTTCCGCACGCCCGCCCAGGTGCGGGGGGAAAATATGCATTCGGTGGCGGAATTCCGGCTCAGGAAGGGTGAGACCATGCCCTTTGTGCTGGCCTATGGCGAATCCTTCCGTCCCGTGCCGCTTTCCATCGATGCGGTCATCGCGCTGGATGAAACCGAACGCTATTGGCGGCGCTGGTCGGGGGTTTGCAAGGTGAAGGGCAAATGGCGCACCGTCATCATGCGTTCGCTTCTGACCTTGAAGGGTCTGTCTTATGCGCCGACCGGCGGCATTGTGGCGGCGGCGACCACCTCGCTGCCGGAAAAAATCGGGGGTACCCGCAATTGGGACTATCGCTATTGCTGGCTCCGGGATGCCACCTTCACGCTCCTGGCCTTTCTGAATGCGGGCTATACCGAAGAGGCCACCGTCTGGCAGCATTGGCTGATGCGGGTGATCGCCGGGGCGCCGCAACAACTTCAGACCATGTACAATGTGATGGGCGAGAAGCGGCTGGACGAGCTGGAGTTGCCGCATTTGCCGGGCTATGAAAATTCCCGGCCCGTGCGGATCGGCAATGCCGCCCATATCCAATTGCAGCTCGATATCTATGGCGAACTGGCGGATGTGATGGCCCAGGCGCAGGCCGGCGGCCTGCCGCCCAGTCCCCGTGGGACCGAATTGCGCCATGTTTTCATGGCGCATCTGGAGAAGAATTGGCGCCGGCCCGATGAGGGAATTTGGGAAACTCGCGGCCGGTCGCAGCATTTCGTTCATTCCAAAGTGATGACATGGGTGGCGTTCGACCGCGCCTCCAAGGCGCCCGATTCCACGGCGCGGCAGAAAGCCCATTGGAAAAGAATGGCGCGCAAGATCCATGCCGATATCTGCAAGCAAGGTTTGGACAAAAAACGCAGCTGTTTCGTGCAGGCCTATGGTTCGCAGCGATTGGATGCCAGTTTGCTGCTTTTGCCGCTGGTGGGGTTCCTTCCGCCAACCGACCGGCGGATCAAAAAGACGGTGCGCGAGATCGAAAAACGGCTGATCCACAAAGGCCTGGTGCAACGCTACGAGAATGACAGCGGTGTGGACGGTCTGCCGCCCGGCGAAGGGGCCTTTCTGGCTTGCAGTTTCTGGCTGGCCGACAACTATATCCTGATGGGACGCCGCGCCCAGGCTCTGCGGTTGTTCAACCGGCTGCGCCGTCTGGCCAATGACGTGGGCCTCTATGCCGAGGAGTATGACGCTGCGGAAAGGCGCATGGTGGGCAATTTTCCACAAGCCTTTTCGCATGTCGCCTTGATCAACACGGCGCTGGCCCTGATGACGAAAGACAAGATTAAAAGAAAGGCTTCCAACCTTGGCCACGCTTAAGCGCATTCTCTGCATTGATGTTGGCGGCACCGGCGTGAAGGCGGCGGTGATTTCGCCGCGCGGAAAATATCTGGTGGAACGGGTACGAATTAAGACGCCCGAGCAGCGCAAGCCCGCGCAAATGGTCAAAGTTTTGACCGGACTGGCGACGACTTTGGGCGCCTTCGATCATGTCACGATCGGTTTTCCCGGCGTGATCAAGAACGGCAAGGTGATCAGCACACCGTCTTTCGGCACGCAGGATTGGAAAAATTTTCCCCTGGCCGCGGTGCTGCGCAAGACGCTGGGCGTGCCGGTCAAGGTGCTCAACGACGCCGATGTGCAGGGGTTGGCGGCGATCCGTGGCAAGGGGCTGGAACTGGTCTGCACCCTGGGCACCGGTTTTGGCACGGCCTGGTTTCGCGACGGCGAATTGATGCCGCACATGGACCTGGCGCATTTGGTGATGCATAGCAAGGATGATTTCGATGTTTACTTGGGCGACAAAACCCGCCGCAAGATCGGCGATCGCCACTGGAACAGGCGAATTAAGAAATTGGTCGGCGTGCTGGAGACGGTGTTTGCCTATGACCGTCTTTATCTGGGCGGCGGCAATTCGCGCTGCGTTAACATCAAGCTGCCCGCCAATGTGACATTGGTTTCCAATGATGCAGGCATGGAAGGCGGGGCTTTCGCCTGGTCCCGCTTCAAAAGCTAGGAAGCATTTTCGGGAACTCCTTGCACGGCTTGGGCGTTTCGACCCCATTGATCGAAGCCCATTTTATTTTGCCTTTGTGAAATACGGGCGCTGAAAGCTGTTGGGAAACCTGGATGATGCCGCCGGTCAGTGGAAGCACGGCCCTTTTTTTGGACATTGATGGAACTCTTCTGGACCTGGCGCGGACGCCGGACCGGGTTAAGGTGCCGCACGATCTGTCGCGCGCCTTGGAGCGTCTGACCGATCGACTGTCCGGCGCGCTGGCTTTTGTCAGCGGCCGCTCGCTGGAGGGAATCGACAAACTCTTTTCGCCTTTTCGGCCTGCCGCCATTGGCGCGCATGGTGGAGAAATTCGCAGCATCGATGGGGCGGTGTCGCGCAGCCAGCCCTTGTCCGAAAAGGTGGTGGAGGTATTTTCCGGCCTGGCGCAGAACATTCCCGGTCTGCTCTTGGAAGACAAACGCTGCGCCTTGGCGTTGCACTACCGTCTGGCGCCGGAAGCGCGGCCGGTTCTCAACGCGGCGATGGAAAAGCACGCCAAGCTTTTTGAAAGCGAAAAGGTGCACATCCTGCACGGCAAGTCGGTGATCGAAGCGCGTCCCTTGGGCATCGACAAAGGCACGGCCGTTGCGGCGCTGGCCAAGCAGAAGCCGTTTGCCGGGCGCGCCATCCTGTTCGGCGGCGACGACACCACCGATCTGGATGTGTTTCGCATACTGCCGCAGTTAGGCGGGCGCGGGTTTTCCGTTGGCCAGCATTTTCCCGGCGCCGAGCATATCTTTGAGTCGCCGCGGGCGGTGCGGCAATGGTTGACAAGACTCGCCGAGGCGGAGCTGCGATGACCGGACCGGTTGATCTCGCCGTCATCGGCAATGGCCGCATCGCCGCCCTGATCGACAGCACGGGGCGGTTGGTGTGGTGGTGCTTTCCCCGCTTCGACAGCGACCCCGTCTTCAGCCGCCTGATCGCGGGTGACGAGGAAAAAGGTTTCTCGGACGTGGCGCTGGATCGTCAGGTCAAGGCCGAATCTCAGTATGAGCGCAACACCGCCACCGTCATCACGGTGCTGACCTCTGACGATGGCGCCCAGGTCAAGATCACCGATTTCGCTCCGCGCCTGGGCAATTTCGACCGCTTGCTGCGTCCGCCGCAACTGATGCGGATCATCGAACCGGTGGCGGGCTTACCGCGCATCGCCATCCGGGTGCGTCCCACCCAGTTTTACGGCACTCCGATGAAGCGCAAGGTGGCGGGCTCCAGCCATGTGACCTATGGCGAGCCGCCCCTGATCCGGCTGACCACCGATGCATCCTTGTCCTATATCCAGCATGAGACGCCTTTCGCCCTGACGCGGCCGCTGCATCTGGTGTTCGGACCGGATGAGCCTTTCATGGGCGACATCGCCTCCACGGTGCGCGATTTTTATGAACGCACCCGCGATCATTGGCGCGAATGGGTGCGCCGCCTGTCGATCGCCTATGAATGGCAGGAAGCCAGCATACGCGCCGCCATCACCCTCAAACTGACGACCTTCGAGGAGACCGGCGGCATTGTCGCGGCCCTCACCACCTCGCTGCCGGAGGCGCCGCATTCCGGGCGCACCTGGGACTATCGCTATTGCTGGCTCCGGGATGCCTATTTTGTGGTGAAGGCGCTCAATGCCATCGGCGCCACCCGCTCGATGGAGCAGTATATCGCCTATATCCTCTCCATCGCGGGCAATGTGGAAACTTTGGCGCCGTGTTACGGCATCGTGCCTTCCGAAGACCTCACCGAATGGATCGCGCCGGACCTCAAGGGCTTTGAAGGCCATGGCCCAGTGCGCATCGGCAATGCTGCGGTGGAACAGGTGCAGCACGATGCCTATGGTAGCGTCATTCTGGCGGCGACGCCGATGTTCTTCGACAGGCGTCTGCCTTATCCCGGCGACGAAAGCCTGTTTCGCTTGTTGGAGAAGCTGGCTCGGCAATGCGCCCATCTGGCGCTGGAGCCCGATGCGGGCATCTGGGAATTCCGCGGCCGCAAGCGCATCCATACCCATTCGGGCGCCATGTGCTGGGCGGGCCTGAGCCGCACCGCGGCGATCGCGGCGCGCCTGGGCCTTCAGGATCGCGCCCGTCATTGGCAGGATCTGGCGGATTCGATCGGCGGCGAACTTCTGCAGCGGGTATGGAATCCCAAGCGCAATGCGTTTGCCGCCGCCGAAGGCGTGGATGACATGGATGCCAGCGTGCTGCTGCTGCCGGAACTGGGGCTGATTGACGCCCGCGACCCGCGCTTTGCTTCCACCGTCGCTGCGATCGAGCAAGACCTGGTGCGCGGCCGCCATGTGATGCGTTATGCGGCCGAAGACGATTTCGGCCTGCCGGAAACCGAATTTCTGGTTTGCCGCTTCTGGCTGATTGATGCGCTGGCGGCGCTCGGCCGCCGCGAGGAAGCGCGCGAGCGGTATCAGGACGCACTGGCGCTGCGCAACGCCTATGGACTGTTGGCGGAAGATATCCACCCGCAAACCGGCGCCCTATGGGGCAATTTTCCCCAGACTTATTCTATGGCGGGGGTCATCCTCAGCGCGATGCGGCTGAGCCAGAGCTGGGAGGACCGCTATTGGCACGCCTCTTCATAATTTCCAACCGTGTCGCCATTCCCGGCGCGGCCAGTCAGCCCGGCGGCCTGGAAGTGGTGCTCAAAGCCACCTTGCGCAAGCATCCTTGCGTGTGGCTGGGATGGAGCGGGGACGTGCAAGCAAAGCCGCGCACCAGGACCGTTGTGCATGGCCGCAACAGCTACATCGTCACCGATCTCAAGCCCGAGGATTTCGATGAATATTACAACGGCTTCGCCAATCGGGTGTTGTGGCCCATTTTTCACTACCGCCTGGATCTGGCGGAGTTTTCCCGCCGCGATCTGTCCGGCTATCTGCGCGTCAATGAACATTTTGGCGACGAATTGGCCAAGGTGCTCAAGCCCGACGATATCGTCTGGGTGCATGACTATCATTTGATTCCTCTGGCCAAGGCGCTTCGGGCGCGCGGGCTGAACAACCGTATCGGCTTCTTCCTGCATATTCCGCTGCCGCCGCCGGAAATCCTCACGGCCATGCCCAATCATGAAACCTTGATCCCCTCCTTGGGCGGGTACGATTTGGTGGGATTTCAGACCGATGGTGACGCCGCCAATTTCGCGCGCTATCTGGCCAAGGAGTTGGGCACGCCCTCTCATATGTCCCTGCGGCTGGGAAGCGGCGGCCGCGTTATGCGCATCGGCACCTTTGCGGTGGGAATTGAGACCCGCGAATTCACGCGTTTGGCGCGGCGCGCGGTCAAGACCAAGTTTGTAGAGGAGGTGGTTCGTTCCGTTCCCGGAGCCTTGATGATCGGGGTGGACCGGCTGGATTATTCCAAAGGCATTACCTTGCGCTTGGAGGCCTATGAGCGCTTCTTGGCGGCCTATCCGCAATGGCACGGCAAGATCACCTATCTGCAAATCACGCCCAAGAGCCGCAGCGCCATCAAGGAATATTCCGAAATGGAAGCGGCGGTGAACAGCGCCGCGGGGCGCATCAATGGCGCCTACAGCCAGGCAAGCTGGTCTCCGGTGCGATATGTCAATCGGCCTTACAACCGCACCGCCTTGGCCGGACTGTTTGCGGCTGCGCGGGTGGGGCTGGTGACGCCCATGCGCGATGGCATGAATCTGGTGGCCAAGGAATATATCGCCGCCCAAGACCCCGAGGACCCAGGCGTGTTGATCTTGTCGCGCTTTGCTGGGGCGGCGGATGAATGCCGCGCCGCTTTGCTGGTCAATCCCTATGATCCGGATGCGGTGGGGGCCGCGATCGCCCTGGCCGTGGCGATGCCCAAGGAAGAACGCAAAAAGCGGCACGCCGCGCTGTATGCCGCCTTGTTGCGAAACGATATCGGCAAATGGGGCGACCGATTCTTGAAAGCTCTGGTGCAGCAGGACAAGAAAAATCCCTCCGCGGAAGCGCTCGATTTCACCGATGTCACGCTCAGCCTGCCTAAGCTTCCACCCGGGTCGACGCCGACGACCCGGCAATAATTTCTTATTGTGGCATGGACATGGTCGCTTTGCTTTGCGAATTTGCGCTCGTGTCGTGGTTTCGAAGTTCGCCATATCATCGATATGGGCCTCTGAGGCGAACTTCGAAACCAAACGACACGAGATTCGATAAGTTGCTAGTGTCCTTCGATTCTGAAATTCGCCTGGAGGGCGATATAGAGATCATGCGAATTTCAGAATCGGGACACTAGGGAGAGACGATGCCGGAATTTGCAATCGCCGATGATGGCATCACGTTGGCCTATGAGCAGCAGGGCGAAGGCCCCGCCATCGTGTTGGTTCATGGTTTCGGCTCCAGCCGGATGCAGAACTGGAAGTCCACCGGCTGGTATGGCGGATTGACCGCGGCGGGTTTTTCCATCGTCGCCATGGATTGCCGCGGCCATGGCGATAGCGGCAAGCCGCACAATGAAAAACTCTATGGCCATGACCGCATGGCGCAAGACATCGTCGCTGTCATGGATGCTTGTGCCCTACCGCAGGCCAGGATCTTGGGCTATTCCATGGGCGGATTTATCGGTTTGCGCTTGCTGGCGGCGCATCCCGAGCGGGTGGTGAAATTGGCGATCGCAGGGGTGGGCGAAACCTATCTCCAGGACCGTATCACCGCACCCCAGGCGCGTGCCTCGTTGGCGGATGCGCTGTTGACCGCCGATAAAGACAACATTACCGATCCCCGCGCGAAGATGTTTCGTGCCTTCGCCGACCAGCCCGGCAAGGACCGGTTCGCCTTGGCGGCCTGTATGCGGGCGATGTCGCCGCATCTTCCCTTGGAAACCCTGGCGCAACTGCGGCGGCCGATTCTGGTGGTGAATGGCGGTGAAGACGGAACCGCCGGCAGGCCCGAACCGCTGGCGGCGATGTTCGCCCAAGGCCGCGCCGTCACGGTTCCCGGGCGCGATCATATGTCGGCGGTGGGCGACAAGCATACGCGCCAAGCCGTGATCGACTTTTTCGGCTAAAGCGCAATCCGGCTTCAAAGAACCCGCATCGCGCTCTCGGGAACCGAGCCCTGCGTACATTCGTTTGCTGAAGGATGCGTTTGTGTCTTGGTGCCGCATTTTCGCCGCGGTTCACCTAATTGTCCGTGTACTGAGTAAAAGCGATTTGGGGGCATTGGAAAGGAACACCAATGCTGTGCACATTTGAAATGCGGGTAGCAGAGGTACGGTTTGGTACTGAAAAAAACGTAGGATTTCCGTGGCTTACCGCTATTTTCGGCAAGGCCGCGACGCGCGACTCGTTTCTGCGCAGTGGCCGTAGCGGATGGGGGGGCCGTCCGCGCATCCTGTTTGGGCTGACGAGATGTTAGAAGCGCATGCACGCGCCGGAATTCGCAATCGGCTTCTGCAAAAAATAAGTCTCGAGGATTGGGATCTTGTGGGTCCCCATCTGGAAGCCGTTGCCTTGAAGGATCGGCAGATCATCGAGGTTCCCACCAAGCCGATCACGCATGCCTATTTTTTGGATCTGGGTGTCGCATCCGTTGTGGCGGTGGATGCGCAGGATCATAGGATCGAAGTCGGCGTCATCGGTTATGAGGGGGTAACGGGCGTGCCCTTGATCATGGGCGACAATCGTGCCCAGCATTCCACCTATATGCAGATCGGCGGCAGCGGACACCGTATTCCCGCCCAAGCCCTGTGCGAGGGGCTCGCCAAAAGCGAAGGGCTGCGCGCGCTGATGCTGAAATCGGCGCAGGGATTCATGATTCAGACGGCCCATACCGCCTTGGCCAATGGCCGCGCCAAGCTGGAGCAAAGGCTGGCGCGTTGGCTGTTGATGGCGCATGACCGCATGACGACGGATGCCGTGCCGTTGACCCATGAATTCCTGGCGGTGATGCTGGGCGTGCGGCGCGCCGGCGTCACCGTGGCGATTCACGGCTTTGAGCGGCGCGGGCTTGTGACCACGCGGCGCGGTCAGCTCACGCTGGTCAACCGTGCCGGGATCGAGCAGATCGCGGGCAGTTTCTACGGCACGCCGGAAGCCGAATTGAAGCGCCTTCTCGCAGACAAATAGCCACCGGCCTTCGCGACATCCGTTCTATTGCGCGCGGACGATGTACATGATTTGTTCCCGCCATGCTGCCCTCGCAATTTCAGGCTTGGTTCGCGGCGCGCGGTTGGCAGCCGCGCGCCCATCAGTTGGCGTTGGTGGATCATGCGGCAAAGGGCGAAAGCGTTTTGCTGGTGGCTCCCACCGGCGGCGGCAAGACCTTGGCTGGCTTTCTGCCCAGCTTGATCGCGCTCTCGGCCAAGCCGAAACGCGCGCGAAGACCGGGCTTGCACACGCTCTATATTTCACCCTTGAAAGCCCTGGCGGTGGATGTGGCGCGCAATCTGGAAGCGCCGATCACCGACATGGCACTGCCGGTCACGGTGGAAACGCGCACCGGCGACACATCGGCCGCCCGGCGGCAACGCCAACGCCATAGCCCGCCGGATATTCTGCTCACCACGCCGGAGCAGTTGAGCCTGCTTTTGGCGCATCCGCGCGCCGCCCAACTGTTCGGCAATTTGCAGACGGTCGTGCTGGACGAGCTGCACGCGCTCTACAATTCCAAACGCGGCGATCTTCTCGCCTTGGCGCTGGCGCGGTTGCAAAGCTTGGCGCCGCAACATCGCCGGGTGGGTCTTTCCGCGACCGTGAAGGAGCCCGCGCCGTCGCGGCGGTTCCTGGTGCCGCAACCGGCCGGCGGCGAGGCTTTGTCTCAGCTTGTGATGGCCAAGGGCGGCGCCAAGCCGCAGATCGCAATCAGCGCGTCCGATTCCTATGTGCCATGGGCCGGACATCTGGCCCGCCACGCCATGGTGGATGTGATGGCGGCGATCCAAACCGCCAAAACCGCGCTGGTGTTCGTCAATACCCGCAGCCAGGCGGAACGCACCTTTCAGGAATTGTGGGCGATCAACGACGCCAATCTGCCTATTGCCTTGCACCACGGCTCCTTGGCGCAGGAACAGCGACGCAAGGTGGAAGCGGCCATGGCCAAGGGCAGCTTGCGCGCGGTGGTCTGCACCTCGACCTTGGATCTGGGCATCGACTGGGGTGCGGTGGATAAGGTGATCTGCATCGGCGCGCCCAAGGGCGCCGCAAGGCTGGTGCAGCGCATCGGCCGGGCCAATCACCGCTTGGACGAGCCCAGCACCGCGCTTCTGGTGCCGGCCAACCGTTTCGAGGTGCTGGAATGCCATGCCGCCCGTGATGCGGTGCTGGCGGGGGAGTTGGACGGCGAGCGATTGAAAGCGGGCGCCCTGGACGTGTTGGCGCAGCATGTCCTGGGCACGGCATGTGCCGGGCCTTTTGCGCCGGACAGGTTGTTCGAGGAGGTGCGCTCCGCTTCGCCTTACGCCCATCTGGCGCCCGCGGATTTCGACGCGGTGGTGGATTTTGTGGCCACCGGCGGCTATGCGCTGCGCGCCTATGATCGCTATGCCCGCTTGCGCAAGACCGAGGATGGCCGGTTGCGCCTGGCCCATCCACGCCTGGCGCAGGACTACCGGCTGAATGCGGGCGTGATCGTCGAAGACCCGATGGTGGAGATAAGGCTGCAAAGCAAAGGCAGGCCGGCGGGCGCGGGCGGGCGCAAGCTGGGCGCGTTGGAAGAGTATTTCATCGAGCAATTGCGCGTGGGCGATACCTTCGTTTTTTCCGGCGAGGTGTTGTGTTTCGAAGGGCTGCGCGAGGCCGGCGCTTATGTGACGCGTACGCGCGATCCCCAGGCCCAGATCCCCAGCTACAATGGCGGCAAGTTTCCGCTTTCCACATTCCTGGCGCAGCGGGTGCGGGAAATGGTGTCTTCACCGCAGAATTGGCATCACTTGCCGCAAGCGGTGCAGGAATGGCTGAAAATCCAGGAATGGCGCAGCGTGATCCCCAAGTCCGGCCAGTTGCTGGTCGAGACATTTCCACGCGGCAACCGTCACTATCTGGTTTGCTATCCTTTTGAAGGCCGTCTGGCGCATCAGACCCTGGGCATGCTGCTCACCCGCCGCCTGGAGCGCGCCCGCTATCACCCGATGGGGTTTGTCGCCAATGAGTATGCCTTGGCGGTTTGGGCCGCCAAGGACATGGGCGGCGCCGGCATGGACGCCTTGTTCGACCAGGACATGCTGGGTGACGATCTGGATGCCTGGCTGGCCGAATCCAATCTCTACAAGCGCAGCTTCCGCAACTGCGCCATCATTGCCGGGCTGATCCAGCGCCGTTTTCCCGGTAAAGAAAAATCCGGACGACAAGTGACATTTTCTTCAGACCTTATTTACGACGTTCTCAGAGAGCATGAGCCCGACCATGTGCTGTTGCGCGCTACCTACCAGGACGCGGGAACCGGTCTTTTGGACATCGCCCGGCTGGGCGACATGCTGGCCCGGGTGAAAAAAAGGATCGTGACGCGGCGGCTGGACAGGGTGTCGCCGCTGGCGGTGCCGGCCTTGTTGGAAATTGCCCGCGAGATGGTTGCGGGCGAGGTGGACGAGGTTATTCTGCGTGAGAATGAAGACGCGTTGATACGGGATGCCATGCGTGCGGACTGAAACGGGCGAAACGTTGATCACGGTGAATGGCGAGACTTTGCTGCTGGACACAGGCGGCGCGGTCTTCAGTCCGGCGCATGCCACCCTGGTCTTCGCCGATCTGCATTTCGAAAAAGGCAGCTCCTATGCCCGGGGCCGCCAGTTCCTGCCACCTTATGATACGGCCAATACCTTGATGCGGATGACGCGGTCGATCGCCCGCCACAATCCTGCGCGGGTGATTGCGCTGGGCGATTCCTTTCATGACCGCGATGCGGGCGACCGTTTGGAGGTACATGCACGCGGATTGTTGCAGAGTTTGGGAAAAACGGCGCGTTTTACCTGGATCACAGGCAACCATGATCCTCACCCGCCCGCCTGGCTGAACGGCGACGTGGCCCAGACCGTGCGCTTGGGCGGGCTGACCTTCCGGCATGAACCGCGCAAGGCGTTCGAGCCCGGCGAAGTCGCGGGACATTTGCATCCTTGCGCCAGCGTTTCCAAATGGGGGCGCAATGTGCGCCGCCGGTGTTTCGTGTCGGACGGTTTGCGGCTGGTATTGCCCTCCTTTGGCGCCTTCACGGGTGGACTGGATGTGGGCGATGCCGCTATCGGAGGGCTTTTCGCCGGGCCGTTCCATGCTTATATGCTGGGCAGCAAGCGCGTCTATGCGATGGCGCGGCGCGTCACGGTCTAGAACCGGTTATTCCTGCCGGCGGAACAGCACCGACGAAATCCAGCCGAGCAGCATCGCCATGAAGACGCAGCTGAGGCCATAGGTCAGCGGCGCATTTTGCGCCATGTTGAACAGCCGCCGCTCCAGCCCCGTGGCATCCACGAACAGAGGTGTGGATTGGGCGCTCACCACCTCGCCGTCGCGGAACAGATAGACCTCGACATTGTATTGGCCGCGCGTGACGCTGGCGGGCACCGGCACCCGGGTGCGGAACAAGGATTCGCTGAGAAAATCGATGCTGCCGGGACTTTCGGCATAAAGGCCCATGCGCTGATGCTGGCGGATCGCGGCTTGACGGAAGGGTTCCGGGTCGTGGTGGCTGCCGATCGCGGAGGGCCTTAAGGCTTGCAAGCCGATGCCATAGCGGGTCAGCGCCTCTCGTGGCGCGATACGCTGAATCGGTCCCGTAGAGGCCAGATAATAATAGGCGGGCAGGCCCTCGAAGCGGGCGGCGTCGCGATTGACCCAAATCCCGGCGATCCGGTCGCGTCGGCGCACGGTCATGGTTTCTTCGGGGCCTCGCACCACCACCACAATATCGCGCCCCTGCGCGCCTTGCGGACGTTCGATGGCGCCAAACACCACGATGTCGGTGCCGGTATAGTTGGACGTGATCTGGATGACGTCCTGGCTGATGCCCGACACCAAATCCTCGGCGCGTGCGGGCAGCGCCATCAGCAACAGCAAGACCGGGGCCCACCTCATGGCGCGCCTTCCGATAGGGAATAGACATCGAAGGGTGGGGCCACCAGTTGCCAGGCCAGCCCGGCGGCCACCACCAGCACCAGAAGGGCCAGCAGCAGCCGCAACTGCTCGCCGCGCAGCTTGGCGCCGGCCCGCACGCCCATTTGCGCGCCGATCACGCCGCCGCATACCAAAAGCAAGGCCAGCACGATGTCCACCGCATAATTGCTGGTGGCCTGCAGCACGGTGGTGATGGCGGTGACCGCGATGATCTGCACCAAGGAGGTGCCCATCACCACCTTGGTGGGCATGCGCAGCAGATAGATCATAGCGGGAACGATGATGAAACCGCCGCCGATCCCCATGATGGCGCTGAGCGTGCCGACGCCGAATCCAATGGCGATGGGCGGCAGCACGCTGATATAGAGGCGCGACTGGCGGAAGCGCATCTTGAGAGGCAGGCTCTGAATCCAGCCGCGATTGACCGGGCGATGGCTGACGGCGGCGCCGCCGCGATAGGTTTTGAGCGCCGCCAGGCTTTCGCGCAGCATGATGACGCCGATGCTGCCCAGCAGCAGCACATAGGTCAGCCCCACGATCAGGTCCATCTGGCCTTGGCGGCGCATCAGGGCGAACAGCCATACCCCAAACAGCGTGCCGGCGACCCCGCCGCCCAGCATCACCCCGGCCATGGTGAAATCGATGGCGTTTTTGCGCCATTGCGCCAATGCCCCCGACATGGAGGAGGCGGTGACGTGCGACAGGGTGGTGGCCACCGCCACGGTCGAAGGGATTCCGGTGAACACCAGAAGCGGCGTCATCAGGAAGCCGCCGCCTACCCCGAACATGCCTGACAGAAAACCAACCCCCGTGCCCAGCGCGATGATGAACAGCCAGTTGACCGACATCTCCGCGACGGGAAGGTAAATCTCCATGGGGCAACTCAGAAAGCCGTTGAAACACGGTGCGGCAGGTTGCAACCGAACATGCGCGCCCCGCCTGGCAGGGTCAACCCAAAATAACCTTCACAAATCGCGGGTGAATTAGGTGTCCAGATCTGCCGGCTCAGGCGGGACATTGGCGCTGCGGCTGAGGGGGGCGGCGCGGAAGCCAGCGACCGCTTTGACAGCAACGGTCCGGTCGGCTTCGCTGAGTTGTGTCTGCAATATGCCGGCGCGCGCCTTGGATTCGCCGTCTCCGCCACCGGCCGCAATGGCGTACCATTTATACGCTTCCGCCAGGCTTTGCGGCACGCCGTCGCCGCGCTCGTACAGTACCGCCAGATTGAATTGAGAATCCGTCAGGCCCAGCGCCGCGGCCTTGGCGAACCAGCGCGCCGCCTCCGTCATGTTTTTCTTTCCCACCGCGCCGCCGGCAAAGGCCACCGCCAGATTGTGCATGGCTTTGCGGTTGCCCTGGTTGGCGGCCAGTCCATACCAATGCACCGCTTTGGCGGGATCGGCGGCAACGCCCTGGCCGCGCTCGTAGAGCGTGCCCAACCGATATTGGGCGACCGCCTGGCCTTTTTCTGCCGCCTGGGTGAGGAACTTGACGGCATTGGGCAAATTCACCGTCGCGCCGTTGCCGCCGTCCAACGCCCGTAGGCCCAGGATGGTCTGTGCGACGGGATTGCCGGCATTGGCCAACACGGTCACGCGGTCTGCTGGGGCAGGAGCGCTGGAGGCCTTGGCCGGTGGCGCCGGTTTTGCCGGGGCCGGGGAGGGCGGAACAACAATAGGCTTAGCCACTATGTTGGCTGTGTTGTGCTGCACAGCAGATGTGGAAGAGGTTGAAGCAGAAGCCGTAGGCGGTGCGACGAGCGCAGGCTTGGCGGCGGCCGCAACGGAGGATGCAGAAGAAGCGGCCGGCGGCAGATCAGCAGCGGCAGGCTCGGACCGCAAGGTGTTGAAATCGTCCGCGCCGCCGGACGCAATGTCGGCCTGGCTGTCGGCGGGCGGCAAAGTTTGGTGTTGGTTGTCCACGGCTTGTGGTTCCGGCAGCGGTTCGGGACTGGCAACCGGAGGGTGGTTGACGACGGCGGCGGACTTTTCCGGCGCCGGCGCGGACACCTGGGCTTGCTGGCTGAAAAACAGAGCGGCAGCGGCCGCCAGCACGACAATCAGCGCGACAATGAGGGGGATCAGATACCGCGGCCGGTTGGTTTCGGCATTTTCCACCGCATTCTGAGTCCAGCGGAAATCGTTGAGGCGGCCGCGGCCTTCTTCTTCCGCCGCCTGCTGGGCCTCGCGGGCCGAGCGGCGCGCCTTGGTCAGGAAATTTTCTTCTCCTATGTCCGCATCGCTATCCGCCGGCTTGTCCGCGAAGAGATCGTCGAACGCGGGGGGGGGCTCGGATTCGAATTCCGTATCCGGCGCGGGCGTGACATCATCCCGTTGCGGCCGGGCCGGCGCATCGATGGCAATATCAGACGCGGCTTGCGGCGGGGTGGGCGCGGTTTGTGGCGCCTGCGGCTGCGCGAGCTCGAGCGCTTTGGCCTGCGATTCCGCGGCTTGCAGTTCCGCCAGCAGCGCGGCGTGGTCGTTCTCCAACAGTCCCAGGCGCTGCGATAAAGTCTTGATCGCGGTGTCCAGGCCGGGCTGCTCCAACCGCGCCACAACGCCGCTCAGCGCGCGTTCGATGGTGTCCAGCCGATGCTCACGCTCAGGGTCCGACAGTTGGGATTCCATCTGAGCGATGGAATTTTCCAGTTTGCGGATGTCTTCTTCCTGCAGGGTAGCGCGCTGCTTGCTTTCGGCCTGATCGCTGGTGCGCTGATTGGTGATGACCTCGATCTTCTCTAGGGCGTGATCCAACGCATTGGTATTGAACTGCGTGGTCTTTTCCGCCGCCGCAAGCCGTGTTTCCACGCTGCGCTCTATGGCGCCGATGCGCTGGTCCAGCGCCCGCCCCGTGCTGTCGATCCGTTCCTCCAAGACTTGATCGGCATACTCGCTATCCGCCCGGACTTCGCCTAGCTGGCCCGCCAATTTCTCCAGATTGCCGGTGAGCTGCACCACCTGTGTGGCGGAGTTGGTGGCGGTGGACCGGATCTGATCCGCCAGCCGCGACAGGCCCTGATGCAGCGCCCTGATCGCGTCTTTGATGCTCTCATTGTTGGCGCCGCGTTCCAGCCGTTCCAGCCGCTGGCTCAGGGATACCACATTCTGCCCCAACTGCTGGAAGGCGTGGGCCTGCTCGCGGGCATTGATGTTCATTTCATGAGCGGTGCGCGACAGCACGCGGTTGCTTTCGCTGTGGCTGCGCTCGTTGGAATCCAGGCGGCGTCCCAGCCCGCGCAACTGGTCCTCGATACGCCGCCAGGTGTCGTCTGATTCGCTTTCGCTGCGCCCGACGCGGGCCATCATCTCTTCGGTGTCGCGGCGGCTGGCAGCGGATAAGGGCAGGCCCCAGCTGTCCAGCGGCTGGCTGAGCGCTGCGCGGTGCTCGTAGGATGGAGGGGCGATCTCTGCGTCCATGGCGGAAAAGCTGTGCAAAATGCGGCGCGTCAGCCACTCGCCGACCGACAGGCCTTCCCGGCGTGCGGCCGCCCGGGCAGCTTCCCGCGCTTCAGGCGGGATGCCAGCAACATTCCAGGGAAGCTCTGCCCGCATTTCGAATCAATGGTCCGCGCACCCGCTATAGAAGGTACCGGGGGCCAGATATAGTGTAAAGGAATGTTGAAGCTGCGAGCCGCAGAGGGCGATTCCTACCGGCAGTCATGCACAGATACGTGAGTCGGGTGCTTGAGTCGGGTGCGGATGCGGCCAGTGGGTCCTAGTTCACACCCGCAGCCCCCCGCAGACGCCGCGGTTCCGGGCGCGGGGGCGGCGCGCTGGCGGCGGCAGGGCTATCCCATTTGGTGACGGCATTGGCCGGCCCATTGTCGCCCCGGGGCTTCAGGCCCATGTCAGTGGAAAAAAGCAGCGCGACATAGACGGTATCGCCGTTCACCGCCGCGCCCACCCCGGCATGATCGTAGTTGGCGAAGATCATGTTTTCCCGGTGCGGCGGGCTCTTCAGCCATTCTTCGAGAAAGCGCCGGGCGAAGTCATCCACCACCACGCCGCTTTCTTTGGTGTAATGCTGGGCCGCGAGATTTTCACCCAGAAGGCCTTGCCATTTCTCGTCCTGCTTCATCAGCAAGGTGGCGGAGGTGTCGCCATTGGGCGCGGCATGGGCGAGATAGTTCTTGGCGGCCATGTCGCTGGCCCGCGCGCGCGCGACTTTGGAAAGTTCGGGATCGATCGCCAAAGGGCGGGCCTTGGGTTCCAGCTTGCGGCGCTGTTCTTCCACCAATATGGCGATGCGGGTTTCCAAGGCGCCCATCTGTGTTTTGGGATCCGGTGGTGGCGGCGGCCCCGGCGGCGGTTGGGTTTGAAAGATGCTGCAAGCGCCAAGCGTCATTGCGGCCAACAGAAAACTGACAATCCGAGTCATGTCAGGCCGGAAAAATCTCGAACAGGCCGGCGGCGCCCATGCCGCCGCCGATGCACATGGTCACCACGCCCAGCTTGGCGCCGCGCCGTCTGCCCTCCAGCAGCAAATGCCCGGTCAGGCGCGATCCGGTCATGCCATAGGGATGGCCGATCGAGATGGCGCCGCCATTCACATTGGTCTTGGCAGGATCCAATCCCAGCTTGTCCATGCAATAGAGGGTCTGACTGGCAAAAGCCTCGTTCAATTCCCACAGATCGATGTCTTCGACCTTGAGGCCATGACGCGACAAAAGGCGCGGCACCGCCAGCACCGGGCCGATGCCCATTTCATCGGGTTCCACCCCCGCCACGGCGAATCCCTTGAAGATGCCCAGCGGCTTGATGTTCTTTTTGGCCGCGGTTGTTTCGCTCATCAGCACGCAGGCCGAGGCGCCATCGGCGAATTGCGAGGCGTTGCCGGCGGTGATGTATTTGCCCTGTGCCACTTGCTGGCCGCCGGCATGGACCGGCTTGAGCGCCGTCAGTCCTTCCAAACTCGTGTCGGGGCGATTGCATTCGTCGCGGTCCACCGTCACCTCGGCCATGCTTTCGGCGCCCGTGGTTTTGTCCACTTTCTTCATTTTGGCGGCCAGCGCGACGATCTCGTCCTTGTAGCGCCCGCTCGCTTGTGCCGCGGCGGTGCGTTGCTGGCTTTGCAGCGCATATTGGTCCTGCCGCTCCCGGCTGACGCCATAACGCTCCGCGACGATTTCGGCGGTCTCGATCATGGTCATCCATAGCGCCGGCTTGATCTGAAGCAGATGTTCCTCGGTGAAATGCTTCAGGTTGATGCCGCCCATCTGCACCAGGGAGATGGATTCGACACCGCCGCCCACCGCGACCTCGGTGCCGCCGGTCATGATCTGCCCGGCGGCGCAGGCGATGGCGTTGAGGCCGGACGAGCAATAACGGTTGATGGTGACGCCCGAGGTGGACGCCGGACATCCCGCCCAGATCGCGCTTTCGCGGGCGATATTGTTGCCGGTGGCGCCTTCGGGAAAGCCGCAGCCGATATAGATATCCTCGACCTCCCCCGCTGCGATGCCGGCCCGGGCAATGGCGTGCTTGACGGCATGGCCCGCCATCACCGCGCCATGGGTTTCATTGAAGCCGCCCCGGATCGACTTGGCCAAGCCGGTCCGGGCAGTGGAAACGATCACGGCTCGGTTCATGGACGTTTTCCCTGAAATGGGTATCAACCTAGCGGTTCGCGCGGCCCCCTGCCAGCGCCTACAAAGCGCTCTTCCTGGCGATATGGGCGGGATAGCGCAGGGTGAAGGTGACGGCGGCGGTCAAAGCGATCAAGCTCACCGCAATGCTGCCATAGAGCGGCAAGCCGGTTTCGAACGTCACCGCACCGTCGGCGGCCGCCATCGCCGCCAGCGCTGCCGCCCATGCGCCGGAGACCAGATAGTTCACTTTCAGAAACTGATCCGGCGGCCAATCGGCTTCCCGCGGGTCCAGCCGCGCATACTCCACCGAAAAAGGCCGCTTAAGGATCAGCGGCAGTCCCAAAAGCAGGAACAGCGACAGAGCCGCGATGAAATGCACTGAGGCCAAGGGCAAATCCAAGAAGCTGCGGCCCAGAGCCAGAAGCGCGAACAAGGCCAGACTGCCGGCATCTAGCAGGCGCAGGCTGGGGCTTTCGACGAAATCGCGGATGGTGACGACAAAGGCGGCGGCGAACGCCACCCATAAGGCTAGATCGACGGATAGCCGCGAAAGCGCCGTGAACAGAATGAACGGCGCGAAGCCCATGATCAAATTCATGCCCGCCCCAAAAATGTATCCGCACCGATGTGGTCAAGGGGTCAAAAAAACGGGGCGCGGGTGTAGCCGCACCCCGTTTCTAGCAACAAATCAATTGGCGGCCGTGGTGGGATTGGCCTTGGACTTGGCGAAAATGGTCCACAAGCGCACCACGCGGGCCATGGCCGGGTTGGGTGCATGGATGGCGCCGAAGGTGGTTACTGCTTCGGAGTATTTTCCCGTAGCCGCTTGCGACATTCCGATCACCATGTCGGCCTCTGTGGGGTCGGCGCCGCCGCCCTTGGTTTTGCCCAGTTGCGCTGCGGCAATGGCTTGCGGATACATGCCATAGCCGTACAGCGCTTCCGCCAGTTTCACATTGTAGTTTCCGTTTTCCTTGGCGCCGGCCGCGATCTGGGCCGGAATGGTTTTTTTGTCGGCGTCCGCGCGTGTGCCGACCGGCGTAAAGCCCGTGCCGCCCGCCTTTTCCGCCTGCTGCGTGTCGCCCAAAAGACCGAGCTTGTTGGCGGTGGCGCCGATCAAGGCCGCATCTTCCGGTCTGATCTTGCCGCCCAGCTGGAACATCAGCCTGCCCATATAGATATAGTCGATGTCGCGCATGCCCGGCGTGGTGAAAGCAATCGGGACGATCCGGTCCCAGTCCTCCGGCTGGTTGAAGGTGGCAACCGCCTGCTCCAGCGTTTTTTGGGCGCCGGCATCGTCTTTCATCTTAGCCTGGGCACTCATCAGGACCTGGAAGTCGCCGCGCTGCGGCTTTTGGCCCGTGGTGATCGCGGTGTCGATGTTCTTCTGCGAAACCTCAATAGCGCCAGGATAATCTTGGTTGAAAAAATTTGCCCGTGCGATCAACGACATATCGGTGCTGCTGGGCGGCGGGGTAAGCGCCATCAAGGCCTTGCCGTATTTGGCGGCTTTGTCAAAATGCTTGGCGTTCATCGCAAGCTGCATCGCCAGATTATAGATCGCCGCCTTTTCGGCCTCCGGAATGACGGCAGGATCGGCGTCCGCTGCGGCTTCCGCTGCCGGCGTTGCAGCGTCGAGGTCCTTCAAGCCGACATAAATGCTCGCCGCGAAACGATTGATCAGATAGTTGTCATGAGGCGTGCGATCCGACACCTGCTTGGCAGTTTCAATTGCGGCCAGCGCCGCGGGAAAATCCTTCTTGTTGTTGGCGGTTTGCGCCGCCACCAGATTCTTGCGGACGGCAGAAGAAGGCTCGAGCTTGGCATCGGCGGCAAAGGCGCCGGGCACAGCACCAAGCAGGAAGCTCGCCGTCAGTGCGGCGAAAAGAAATTTGCTGATCATGGAAAACGCGTCCCTTTGTAAGCGGCCGGCACGGCCGGCGAAAAACCCCTGTTGGGTGTCCTATTGTGAGCGTGTTTGCAACTTTACTGTGGCGAAGCGCTGTTTCCAATAAGGCGATCGGGGCCGTCTATGCTGCGCCGCAGCAATGTTCTCTCCCGTTGGGCAGGGAGATCGCCAACGTCGTAAACAGTTGTTTACCCCGCGCTGGCACCGTGCCTATTGGGTTTCAGGCGGTCGCCATGGCGCAAAGTCTTTTCCGTTTGGACGGTAAAATCGCCTTCGTTTCCGGCAGCCGCGGCCATCTGGGTGCGGCCATGACACGCGCCCTCTGCCTGGCCGGGGCCCATGTCATCGTCAATGGCCGCGACACTGCGGCTTTGGATGGTTTCGCTGCCGATCTCACACATGAGGGTTTTTCCGTCGAAACGGCGGCTTTCGACGCCCATGATGTCCCCATGATTCGCGGCTTTTTCGGCCGCTTGAAACGCCTGGATGTGCTGGTCAACAATATCGGGGCAATGGGGAACAAATCCTTCGCCCAACTGGCGCCGGAAGACTTTGCCGCCACCTATGCCGCGACCGTGACGACCGCATTTGAATCCACGCGTGCGGCTCTGCCCGCCTTGCGCGCGGCGGTCGCGGCCTCAGGCGACGCCAGCGTGGTCAACATCTCCTCCATCTATGGCCAGGTTTCCCCGGATGGGCGGCTATATGATGACCGCGCGGGGCAAAGTCCTTTCCATTATGGTCCCGCAAAGGCAGGCCTTGAACAGCTCACGCGGCATTTGGCGGCCGAACTGGGTCCTGAGAGGATTCGCGTCAACGCGCTGGTGCCAGGTCCGTTTCCCCAGCCTGGAAAGATGCCGCCGGGGCTGGAACCACGCCTGGCGGAACGCACCATGTTGAACCGGATCGGGCGGGCCGAAGAGATCGGCGGACCCTTGGTGTTTTTGGCGGCGCCGGCTTCGTCCTATGTGACGGGCAGCTGTCTGAACGCGGATGCGGGTTGGACCGCATGGTGAGTTAAAACAGCTTGGGGTAAGGATGCACATGGCGTTCCTGTCCTCCTTTCGCATCGGCCAGCAGACCGTCTATCCCGAACAGCTGCAGGAGCGGCTGAAGGGTTTCGCGCTGCTGGACAATGTCGGCGATACCGCCTTGCGCAACTTGCTGGCGGAAGCCAACTGGTTCGGCCTGCCCGGGGGCACCCTGCTCGAACGGGACGGCGAAAACAACGCGGCTTTGTTCTTGGTGGTGACCGGCAGTCTGGGCGTGTTCGTCTCCGACGCGCAAGGCGCGCGCCACCAAGTGGCGCATATCCAGGCCGGTGAGACGGTGGGCGAGATGTCGCTGATCGCCGGTTCCACCAATCATTCCGCCCAACTGGTGGCGCTGCGCGACACCGAATTGCTGCGCATCAGCCCGGACGGTTTTGAAGCGCTGGTGTCCCGCCATCCCCGGGTGATGATGAATTTGATGCAGATGCTGATCAAGCGGCTAAAGGACGCCAATCGCGGCCGCTCCGCCAAATCGCGGCCCAAGACCTTCGCCATCGTGCCGCTGCAAGACGGATTGTCTGAGATTCCCATTGCGCAGCGCCTGGCCAATGCGCTGGCGGGCATGGGCAGCAGGGCGGCGGTACTCGACGCGGGGGCCGGGGACCAGACGGCGGAATGGTTCAACAGCTTCGAGCAGTCCCACGATATCGTATTCTATCGCGGCGATGCGCCGGACAGTCCCTGGACGCAATTGTGCCTGCGCCAGGCAGACCGCATTTTCTTGCTGGCCCGGGCCAATCAGCCTTTACCGCTGGCGCCCTTGAGTCTTCCGGCGTTCAAGGCGCGCGCCTCCGGCCCGCCGGAGCTTTTGCTGTTGCATCCCGATGGCGCCAGCGCCGTGCTGCCGGATCACTTTTCGGTCCGCAGCGGCTTGTTCAACGCCCATCATCATCTGCGCGCCGGACATCATGCGGATGTGGAGCGGATAGCGCGCTTCATTGCCGGCAAGGCGGTGGGGCTGGTGCTGGCCGGCGGCGGGGCGCGCGGTTTCGCGCATATCGGCATTATCAAGGCCTTGAAGGAAGCGGGCGTGCCTTTCGATCAGTTGGGCGGAACCTCGATGGGGGCGATCATCGCGGGGGGCTTGGCGCGGGAATGGAGCCTGGAAGAGATGCGCGACCGCATGCGCGCGGTGTTCGTGGACGACAATCCCTTGTCGGATTTCACCCTGCCTCTGATTGCGCTGGTGCGCGGCAAGAAAGTCAGTGCCCGTTTGCGCGAGCATTTCGATGAAGTCTGCATCGAGGAATTGCCGCTGCCTTATTTCGCGGTGTCCTCCGATCTCACCACCGGGCGCATCCATATCCACCGCGACGGCAAACTGTGGCGGGCGCTGCGCGCCAGCGTGGCGCTGCCCGGCATCCTGCCGCCCGTCACCCATCACGGCCATTTGCTGGTGGATGGCGGGGTGATGAACAACCTGCCGGTGGATGTGATGCGCGAACAGGCGCACGGCGCCGGCCCCATCATTGCCTGCGATATCACCGGCGAGGTGGACCTGCAGGCCCAGGACAGCCGCTATGGCGAGCGGCCCTGGTGGTGGCTGCTGGGCCAGAATATGCGGGGCAACCCCTCGATCATTTCCATTCTGATGCGTTCCGGCACGGTGGGCTCGGAAGCCCAGCGCCGCATCGTGCGCGAGCAGTGCGATTATCTGATCGAACCGCCTATGCCCGACATCCAGCTGCGCGACTGGAAAAAATTCGATCAGGCCGTTCAGGAAGGGTACGATACGGCCCGCGCCTGCATCGAGAAAAACGGCGTTCCTTTGACGCATATCCTGTCGGAAGGACCTGGCATGCCTTTGCCGCACATCGTGGTGGCTTAGCGCGGTGGACAAGAAACGGGGTGAGGAAGCATGCCCATAGACTATGACGATATGATGCAGTCCGGCGCCAGCGGTTTGACCGCGCGTTATGACGAAAAGGACGTGATGCTCTATGCCTTGGGCGTGGGCTTCATGCGCGATCCGCTGGACGAGAAGGAGCTTCCATTTGTCTATGAAAATAACGGGCTGAAAGTGGTTCCCACCTTTGCCAGCGTCATCAATCGCGGCGAGGCACCACCCGAACGGCAACGCATGCCGCAAAAATCCAGCATCAATTTCGCGCTGGTGGTGGACGGCGAGCGGCGCATCACCATCCACAAGCCTTTGCCGTCCAAATGCGAGGTGGTGTCGGACGAGCGGATGCTGGCCGTCTTGGACAAGGGGGAAGGCAAGGGCGCGGTTCTGGTTCAGGAGCGGGTGACGCGCGAGGCGGCGAGCGGCGACAAGCTTTTCACCATCGTGTCGTCCATTTTCGCGCGCGGCGATGGCGGGTTCGGCGGCAGCCCCGATGGCGGTCCGCCGCTGCACGAAATTCCGGCGCGCGCGCCTGATCTGATCCAGGAATGCGACACCAGGCCCGATCAGGCTTTTCTGTATGCGCTTTCCGGCGACCGCAATCCGCTGCACCGCGATCCGGCCTTCGCCAAAATGGTCGGCTTCCCGCGTCCCATCCTGCATGGCTTATGTTCTTACGGCACCGCCTGCCGCGCGCTGCTTTCGACCGTGGCGCAGTATCAGCCGGAGCGGATTAGGCAATTCGACGTGCGCTTCTCCAAGCCGGTATTTCCGGGTGAGACGCTGGTGGTGGAGATGTGGCAGGACGGGGCCGCGATTTCCTGGCGTGCATCGGTGAAGGAGCGCCCCGGCACCATCGTCCTCAACAACGGTCTTTGCCAGCTTGCCGATTGATCTTTTGGAAGAGTCCGGCGATCCGATTCAAACCGCCGAGGCATGGATCGCTTCGGGCCGGGCGGATGAGGCCGCGCGCGCGTTGCGCGGGCGATTGGCCGCCGGACGCGGCGGGCTGCTGGCGCGGTTGACCTTGGTCAGGGCGCTTCTGACCGCCGGTGACTGCCAAGGCGCTTTGGAAGAGGCGCGCGAGGCGGTGTCGCTGAATCCCGATGTCGCCGTGGCGATCGTGGCGTTGGGCGAAGCTTTGCTGGCGGCGGACGCCCTGCCGGCCGCCATCGCGGAGCTGCAAAGGGCGCTGCGGCTAGACCCCGGCTTGGTGCGCGCGCGCGAATTGATCGCCGCCGCCTGGCTGAAAGCCGGGGAGGCCGACAAGGCGCTGGAGAGTTTGTGCCTCTTGGACGACCCGCCTTCCGAAATGATCGCGGCTTGCGAGGCCATCAAGACCGCATCGCGTTCCGATCCCGGCTATGTGCGGCATCTGTTCGATCAATTCTCCGCCGACTACGACCAGCGCATGATCGGGCAGCTGGCCTATGCGGGTCCGCAGATTCTGTTCGACCTGGCGGCCCTGGTGATGCCGGGGCGCATAGGAGCGTCGGCGAGAGCCGGAGCGACCATTAAAAAGAGCCTTACGATCCTCGATCTGGGCTGTGGCACCGGCTTGGCTGGGGCGATGTTCAAACCGCTGGCGGCGCGGCTGGAAGGCGTGGACCTCTCGCCCGCCATGATCGAGAAGTCGCGGGGCCGCGGCATTTACGATTGTCTGGACGTCGCGGATCTGGAAACGGCGCTGGCGGCCTCAGGGGTGTCCTATGATCTGATCCTTGCGGCGGACACGCTGGTTTACTTGGGCGATCTGCAGCGCGTGTTCGAAACCGCACATGCCCGCCTGAAGGCTGATGGTTATTTTCTCTTCACCGTCGAAGAGGGGGAAGGGCCGGATTTCGAGCTGGGCCCCAAACGCCGCTGGCGGCACAGCGAGGCCTATTTGCGCGGCCTTGCCGAACGGGCCGGATTTGAGGTCGCCGGGCTTGTGGCCGCCACGCCACGCCGGGAAGCGAACCAACCGGTAAAGGGATTGGCCGTGGCCCTGTACCACCCTTAACCGCATCTTTTCGGCGCCATGCGCGTTCCTATCCTCAGAGCTTGGATGGAATTTCCGTATTATGGCTGCGCTGGCTAACACGGTATTTTTCGGCCATCTCAGGTTGGCGCGCTTCAAATTCAGCCTCGGTCCTTTGGTGAGCGGCATCGCCTTGATGGCGGCACTGCTGGTGATGGGCGCGATCCTGTTTCGCGGCTTCAGCGAAAATGGTTTCCGGTTGGGCAGTCAGCTGGCCTGGCGTTATGCATCTTTGGTTTTCTTTGCCGCCTTGGTCGGCGGACCGCTCTGCCGCTTGGCGGCACGCGTCTTCACCGGCCTGACGCCGCCGGAAAGTTTGGGCCGCAAACTGGTCTGGGGATTTTGCGCCAGTTATGGCGTCTATCTGTTGTCGGTTTTTTTGCCCAATGTAATCCGGCTTTCGGCCGGCGCGACCTTGATGACGCTGTTCGCCAGCGTCGTGGTGCTGGTGATGGCGCTGACCGCCGCGCCGCTGAAACGCCTGGGAGACAAGCCGCTGATCCCCGAACAGATTCGCCGCGTGCTGCTTGGCGCCGCGGCCGCTTATTTCTGGCTCTGCTATTCCTTGATGGCTTTGGCGCGGATTTCCGGTCCGCACCGGCCGGACGCCTTTTACGACATCAGTGTTTGCCTGATGATCCTAGGCTTGCTTGTCCGTTACGCCGATCGGTGGTTTTGCAGCCAACCGGCGCCCAAAAGCCTTGCGCGATCGGCGAATCCCGCCCTTATCTGACCCGCCTATCTATTAGCAGACCCGAGTTTGACACGATGTTGTCAAATTTGCGGCGCGCACCTGTCCCAAACTGAGCAGCCCATCCGCCTAGCGCAGGTTCCCTAGGGTATGCGACAATGACCAGGTCGAAAGGGTTTCAGGTGCGTTCCGCTCTTCTCATCGTCGTCCTATTGCTGGGCGCGGGTCCGGCCATGGCGCAGAGTCTTTGCGTTGAGCCGGCCATGCCGATCCCGGTGGATGGCGCTGCCGCCACCGCCGACCAGATGCGCACCGCCATGGCCGAGGCGCGCAATTTCATCGCCCAATCCGCTGTCTATCAGGACTGTCTTTTGAAAACAGTGGATGCCGCCAAGACCCAGGCCGTTGCGGCAGGACAGTCCTTCGAACCGAAGATCGAGACCAGCGCCCGCTACAAGGTGGATATGAGCAGGAAGGCGCAGGAGCGGGTGGGCAACACGGCCAACAGCGCGATGGCAGCTTTCAAGAACGCCCACCCCAACTAGAATATCTGATTCCTTTTGCCGCGCTTGCGTGCGGGCAAATCTTGGCGGCAACTGCCTCCATGAGCTGCGAATCACGTATCATGCCGCCCATGGCTGAGGCGGCGGCTCGACCCCCTAAGGAGCGACGACAGCGCGATGTGTCGCGCGCGGCGTCGCGGACGGCGATTCTGGATGCGGCGCGGCGGGTGGCCGCCCGCGAGGGTGCGCGCGATCTGAGTCTGCGCGGCGTGGCCGCGGAAGCTGGCTTCGCGCCGGCGGCGCTTTATGGCTATTTCTGCAACAAAGACGAGCTGCTGCTGGCGCTGGCGGCCGACGATCTGACCTCCTTGGCGCGCGCCATGCGGGGCGCCGGCGGTCTGGCGCACGCGGGCGCGGTGGCGCTGAATTTGCTGCGCGGCGCCGAAACCATGGCGGCGGCGTCGGCGGCGCTGGCGGGCGCGTCCCAAGACGGCAAGCAGGAAAGCAAGCAAGACAACAAACTCGGCGATGCCGAGCGGCTGTTCAATGGCCGGTTGATCGCGGCGTTGAAGGCTTTATCCGATGCCAGCGGGTTGCCGTCCAACAACCGCGAAAGTCAATGCGACGTCGTTCTGGTAGCGTCGGCGCTGGCGGGCCTGGCCTTGCTGGCGCGTTCGGGCCGTCTGGAAGCCTTGGGCTTTGCACCCGAAGAAATCATTGCGCGGCTGGACAGCCGTTTCCGCGCAGGAGCGTAGGCGCGCGCCGGATGCCGTTCATGACAGCATCCTCCGCCAAGACCTATTGCGCATAGTGAATCTCCATCAACACGGTGCGCTGAGGAAAAGGGTGGAACAGGAAATATTTGTCCTTGTTGAGATTGTCCACGCCCGCGGAAATGCTCCAATTCTCATCCCATTTGTACCGGATGCGGGCATCCACCACCAAGTAACCGGCAAAGCCCTGATAGGTCTGTGAGACAGGGTCGCTATTATCGATGGTGCCGAAACTGCGGTCGCTGTAACGCGCACCGGCTGTGAAGGACCATTGATCGTCCGGGCGATAGGTCGCCACCGCATTCGCGCGCAATTTGGGTATTTGCGGCAGGAACTTGTCCATAGCGGCCGAGAAAACATTGTTGCGAACCACCTTGGCTTCCACCGCCGTCAGGCTGGCCATCAATTCCAGGCCGGGAATAAAAACATCATACTGGTCCACCACCAGTTCGATACCGCGCGCCCGGGTGCGGTCGACATTCTGCACAAAGCTGAACAGGGTGGTGGAGCCTGGCACCAGCGGCGCCGACTGAGACAAAAGCGTGTTGGCGATGTCTTCCTGGAATAGGGAGACGCGCAAGAAACCGCTCTTGGTGCGCCGCTCAGCAGCCAGTTCGTAGGCACTGGCGCGTTCGGGTTTCAAATGGGGGTTGGGCACGGTCAAACTCGCGCCGGTGGTGACGGCCTGATACAGCTCGGTCACCGTCGGCATACGGTAGGCGATGCCCCAGGAGCCTGACACTTTCCAAATCTCCGACACCTGCCAAGACATGGCGGCCTTGGGCGACAGCGTGCTTGCGGAAATGCGCGGCTGGCTGACATTCAGCGCAGGCGCAGCTGAAAAATTGCTGCCGTCATAGGCGCGCCAATCTTCATAACGCAGGCCCAAGGAGGCTTTGAGATCCGGCGTCAGGCTCCAGATATCCTGTAGCCAGACCGCGTTGGTGGCGGTGCGGCCCTTGGCGGCATTCACCGCACTGCCCGTTCCGCCAGCGATCCAATCGGTCAGGTTGTTGCGCTGTTGGGCGAAGGTTTCCGCGTCGCGATGGGCGCCGAAGGAGATTTCGTGATCCGCAATGCCGCGCCACACCGCATGAGCGTCCAGCGTGTACCAGCCGGTGCCGTTCATGCGGTTGACTGTTCCGGCCGCGCCGCCAAGCGCGGCCGGAAGCGCCGTCACAGGCGTGCGCTGCTTGTCATTGAGATAGGCATAGTCGCTGAGGACGATTTCCCAGGCGAAATTGCCCTCGCGCGCCGACGCCAGTGACAAGCCTTGCGCCAACTGGGTCTGCTGGACATTGTAAAGATTGTTGGAAAAGGCGCTGGCGGCGATGTTGTAATTGTAACCGCCGATATTGCTGTTGCCGGCATAGACCACCGCGCCCGCGCCGTTGCGCAAATAACTTTCTACGCCCGAATCGTCATCCTGATGGAAAAGGCTGGCGGTATAGGTCAGCCGCATGCCATCCATGACATCGTAAGCCAGCTTCACGGTCGCGGTGTCCTGTACCTGATGCTCCAGCCCCGTGGCGCCGATCACCACAATGGGCGCGCCGCCACGGTTGAAATCGGCAAAAGCGCCAGTCAGCGGTGTACCCGCGCCACTGGTGGAGGCGGGCCGGGCCAGGGTGGCGTAACCCAGCGGCTGGCCATGGCTGTCGAGGTGATTGACCGACAGCCGCCAGCGCAAAGCACCCAGCCGGTCGCCGACGCCGCCGGCCAACTGCCAGGTGCCGGGCGACATGTCGGTGGCATATTGGCCGAAATCCTGGATCGCGCCGGTCGCGTCGGCATAGAGCTCGAATTTTTCCGGCATGCGGGTGGTGATGTTGATGGTGGCGCCGATGGAATTGCCGGCATAGCGGGCCGAGAAGGGCCCATAGAGAACATCGATGCGGCTGACATCATGCGGCGCGGCGACGCCGAAATGGGGCGAGGCGGTGCTGTTGTTGTTGCCGATGGGCGAATTGATCATGATCCCATCGACAAAGATCAGATTGCGCGCCGAAGCGCCGACGCCGGAGGTGCGGGTGGCGACCGGGTCCTGGGTGTCGCCATGGTGGCGTTTGCGCACAAGCAGCGAAGGCGCGTATTTCAGCATGTCCTCGGTGTTGACGGCATTGATCTGTTCGCGCGCCTTGGCGGCGCTGATGCGCAGATCGGGATTGTCGGGATCACTGGCTTGGCGATCGGCGCTGACGATCACATATTCCGGTTGCAGGCTGGCGCCGATGGCTGAACCTGCAGGTTGCGCCTGGGCGGTGGTGGCGGCGCAAAGCGCCAGAGCGGACGCGCGCAAGCGCAAAAGAGCGGATGCGCGCAAGCGCAAAAAGGTGAGCATGGAAGTCCCCGAAGAGCTGTAACGGAACGCCCGCGCCGATGTTCTGGCGCGGTTGGTTTGGAGGCGTTCAGGCGTTCAGCGGCGGGGCACGGGGAGAGGCGGGGCTAAAGCGCGCGGCGACGGACGCGGCATAGAGGCGGTCCGTGGCGGCGGCGAAGGCGTGGAAGACCGGCAAAGCCAGCGACGGCGCATCCGGCGTGGACGCCAGTTGCGGCGCGGCGGCAAACGGGCAGGCGTCCTTCTGGAAATCGTGCTGGGCTTGGCCGTCTTGGGCGGGAATTTGCTGGCGGGGGCTGTCCACTGAGCAAATGGTCAGGCCTTGCGCGGCAGGCATCCAGCCCATCGGCATCAAGGCGCGCGCCACCAGGGCGATAAACGCCAAGTGCCGTGCGAGGCGGAAAAGCTCCTGCATGGGCGTGGTTTTCGCTCCGCCCCGTCTTGGGGTCAATGCGTCAGTTCGCGTGACCTTCAAAAAAACCTAAATGGTGATGCCGCCATCCACGATGAAATTCTGCCCCGTGGTGAAGGCGGAATCGTCGCTCGCCAGCCACAAAACGATGGACGCGATCTCTTCGGAGGTGCCCAGCCGCCCCATGGGCTGGCGGGCGATGAAGGCCTTGCGGGCGGCTTGGTAATCGCCGGTGTCCTTCAAGCGCTGCTGCAGCGAGGGCGAATCCACCGTGCCGGGGCACACCGTGTTGCAGCGGATGCCCTTGGTGACAAAATCGGCGGCCACCGACTTGGTCAGGCCGATCACCGCCGCCTTGCTGGCGCCATAGATGCAGCGATTGGGAAGGCCCTTGATCGAACTCACCACCGAGGCGACATTGATGATCGAGCCGCCGCCATGTTCGATCATGCCGGGCAGAAACGCCTTGATCATCCGCGCCATGGCAAAAACATTGATGTTGAACGACTTCTCCCATTGGGCGTCGTCATTGTCCAGGATGGAGCCGTTCTCGACAAAACCGGCGCAATTGAACAGCACATCCACCTTGCCGACCTTCTTGGCCAGGGCGGCAATGGCGGCGCCATCGGTCACATCCAGCTGATGCTTGTCTGCGCTAAGGCCGTCCAGCCCCTGCAAATCGCGGTCGGTGGCGATCACATGGGCGCCTTCGGCGGCGAACAAAAGGGCGGTGGAGCGGCCGATACCGGCTGCCGCGCCGGTGATCAGCGCGGTTTTTCCGTCAAGCTTCTTGGACATGCGTTTCCCTAACTGCAAGTTTATGGATTGACCCCAGCGGCACGGCGTTCGGGGCGGGGGCCATAATGGGGCATCGGCTGGCCCAATTCCAGTGCGCCCAGATCGGGCGCATTGCCGCTATCCGCCGCTGACATGCCACTGTCCGTGACGCGGGTGAGGCGGTTGCTCGCCAAGCCTTTGACGAAAGCCCCCGTTTACGCTTTGTTGTTCTCAAATGGTGAGGCCCAGGCGAGCCTTACCCGCGAAAATACATCCGTCATGGCAAGGGGAGCGTCGATGTCCAACAAGATCCGCTATCTGCTGATCATCCTGATCTTCTTTGTCAGCGCGGTGGTCTATATCGACCGCACCAACATCACCGTCGCCGGATTGGCGATGGCCGCGGACTACAACATCACCAAGGTCGAGTTGGGTTGGGTGTTCTCCGCCTTCCTCCTGGGCTATGCCGCGTTTCAGATTCCGGCCGGCTGGGTGGTGGGCAAGCTGGGCCCGCGCAAGACGCTGGCTTACGGTTTGATCTGGTGGGGTGTTTTCAGCGCCGTGGTGCCGTTGATTCCGCCGGCCATGGGCGGGGCGCTGTGGGTCCTGATCGCCATGCGCTTTATTTTGGGTTTGGGGGAAGCGGTTGCCTATCCGTCATCCAATCAATTCATCGCCGCCTGGTTTCCCTCGCATGAGCGCGGCAAGGCCAATGGCTGGGTGTTCGGCGGCGTCGGCTTTGGCGCGGCCATCTCCCAACCGCTGGTCACCGCCATCATGGTGGGAATGGGCTGGCACGCCGTGTTTTACTTCTCGGCCTTGCTTGGCTTTGTGGTTTGCGCTGTCTGGTATTTCTTTGCCCGCGACACCCCCGCCCAGCATGCCAGCGTGACGCCGCAGGAATTGGCCCACATCGAGGCGGGGTTGCCGGCCAAGATGGACGGCCCCATGCCGCCGGTGCCGTGGCTGCGTATTTTCACCAGCACCGATGTCTGGGGCGTGGCCATCGCCTATGCCGCTTACGGCTATGTCGCCTTTATCTTCCTGAATTGGTTTTTCATCTATCTGGTCGAGGCGCGCGGCATCGATCTGAAGAAAAGCGCGTTGCTGGCCATGCTGCCTTTCATTTCGATGACCGCATGCTGCCTGATCGGGGGCGTGGTCAGCGACTGGCTGGTCAAGCACAAGGGCCAGTATGTCGGCCGCAGTCTCTACGGCGCCTTCACGCTTTTGTTGACCGGCGGCTTCCTGGTCGTGGGTGCTCAGGTGCAGAACAGCACCTTGGCGGTGCTGGTTTTGGCGGGCGGCGCGGGCGCGCTCTATCTGGGCCAGGCGACTTATTGGGCGGTGTCGGCGGATTACGGCGGGCCGCATACCGGGGTGATTTCCGGCATGGTCAATATGGCGGGACAGATCGCGGGCGCGGTTACCGCCTCGGCGACACCTTGGTTCGCCACCAAATTCGGTTGGACCACGGCGTTTTATATTGCCGCGGGCGTGGCCTTTGTCTGCGCCTTTGCTTGGGTGTTCGTCAATCCGGAGAGGCGGTTGCACGCCCAGCCCGTCGTCGAAGCCTAAGGCGCGGTCCTTTTGCGTCGTGAGTTCGTCGCGCCGCAAAATTCCTCGCGCCTGGGAGTGGGTCCGCTCTTACGCGGGTCCGTCCCGCCGCCGCCCGCCACGGCGGCGGCTTCGTCATTGTCGCTGGTGCCGTCCCAAATGCGGCGGACCCCTGACCCAAAAAGCGGATCGGGAAAAGAGGCCGGTATGGTATCTGTCGCCATATGAGCCCCAAGGTGATTGAGCCGGCAAAAAAGCCCCGCAAAACCCAAATCGTGGTGGCGGGCGGCGGCGCGGCGGGGCTGGAGCTGGCGACCCGGCTGGGCGCCCGCTTCGGCCGCGCGTCTTTCGACATCATCCTGGTGGAGCAAAACCGCACCCATATCTGGAAGCCCTTGCTGCATGAGGTGGCGGCCGGTTCGCTGGACGCCAATCTCGACGAGGTCGGTTATCGCAGCCATGGCCATGCCTGGGGCTATCGTTTCTTTTACGGCACCCTTGAGGGCATCGACCGCGGCAACCGCCATGTGCTGATCGCCCCCATTCTGGACGAAGACGGCCGTGAGATCATGGGCCGTCACCAGATCCGCTACGACTATCTGGTGTTGGCGGTGGGTTCGGTCAGCAATGATTTCGGCACCAAGGGCGTGCAGCAGCATTGCATCTTCCTGGACAGCCGTTTGCAGGCCGACCGTTTCCGGTCCCAGCTGCTCAATCATTGCCTGCGGGTGTCGCGCACCCTGCAGGCCGATCCCAGCGCCGGCGCGCAAGTGCGGGTGGATATCGTGGGCGGCGGCGCCACCGGGGTCGAACTGGCGGCGGAGCTTTACAATGCGGCGTCCGAGCTTCGCCACTATGGCTTGGAAGTGTTCGACGAAAGCCGCTTGAAGGTGACGCTGATCGAAGCGGGGCCGCGCCTCCTGCCGGCGCTGCCGGAAGATTTGGCAAATGCCGCGCACAAGGAATTGGAAGCCCTGGGCGTGCGCGTGATCACCGGCGAACAGGTGGTCGAGGCGACCGCCGAAGGCATGATCACCAAGTCCGGCGAGCTGATCAAAGCGGATTTGCGGGTATGGGCCGCGGGCGTGAAGGGGCCGGATATGCTGGCCGGGCTGGGACTGGAAACCACCGGCAACAACCAGCTTGTTGTGAAACCCACGCTGCAAACCAGCCGGGACGAGCGCATCTTCGCCATCGGCGATTGCGCGTATTTTGTGCCCGCGGGCGAAAGCCGCGCCGTCCCGCCGCGCGCCCAAGCGGCGCATCAAATGGCGGCGACCGCCTTTCGCAATATCGCCGCCATGATCGCGGGCAAGCCGCTCCAGCATTTCGTCTATCGCGACCATGGCTCGCTGGTGTCGCTCAGCCATTTTTCCACCGTGGGCTCGCTGATGGGCAATCTGATCGGCGGCCGCATGGCGATCGAAGGGCGGCTGGCGCGCTTTGTCTATGTCTCGCTCTATCGTATGCACCTGATCGCCATTCATGGCTGGCTCAAGGGCGTGGCGCTGATCCTGGTCGGCCGCGTCAATCGCATTGTCCGTCCCAAATTGAAGCTGCATTGACAGGAGCGCGTCGCGGCTCGGGGAGCGATCCGCGCCTGCCGCTGCTCAAGAGCGCCACGGAAAATCGGCTAACTTGCGCCGTCCTCGGACGGCTTGGCCTGTTCGGCCTTGCGCCGGGTGGTTTCCTCGGCGCGGCGCTCGGCCTTTTCCCGGACCTTGGCGGCCTGGGCACGCTCGCGCTGCAGACGGTCCTGCGAATAGTTCGGGGGTCTGGGCGCCATGCTTTTCTCTATTCCTGGGAGGGCGTTTCGCACGGGACTTGGCTGGCCTCGGCATATTGGGCATCGAGCGCCCAGACTTCGCCGGCCTTTTCGGCGGGGCGGTAAAACAGCGCCGTGCCCGTGGCGCGCATGCCGTCGTCGCGGCAGAACTGGCGAAAGGTGCGTTCGACATCGGCTTCCAGCTTGAGCGGAATTTCGCGCGACACGGCCTCGCGATTCTTGCGGATGGCGCGCATCACCGACCAGCGCCGCAGCCCCTTGGGATGGGGCGTCAGCGCGGCAACCAGCTCTTCCACGATGGTCGGGCGCGATGCGCGCCGGTCCTGAAGCATGGGACGTCCTTTGCGGGAGCATGAAAAGAAACAGGCGGCGAAGACGTTGGTCCCCTGCCGCCTGCTTGTCGAAGGATTTAGGCGTTCTGCAGGTTCACGGCCTTGGCGCCCTTGGCGTCGGGCTGGATGTCAAAGGACAGCTTCTGGCCTTCCGACAAGGAGGTCATGCCGGCCGCTTCCACCGCGGTGGCGTGAACGAACACATCCTTGGCGCCGCCTTCCGGCGCGATAAAGCCAAAACCCTTGGAGGAATTGAAGAATTTTACAGTGCCGATAGTCATGATGAGTCCTTTGCGAGTGATCGTCCGGACGAATGTCCGGACCGCGAAAACATCAAGTCGGGAAGTGTCTGGCCAGGCGCGCGCGAGGCGGGTCGGGATTGGCGCTTCTTCTGGAGCAGTCGCGGGAGGGCTATGCGCCTTTATCGGGGATAACACAAGGCGAGCTGGATCGTGAGCCGCGCTTACAAAACGGTCCAGTGGACCGTTTTGTGCGGCGAACGCCCGGAGCGTAAGCGACGGGCAGGGGATCCCGATGATGCTTTCTGGGTTCCCCGGACAAGCCGGGGGACACCAGCTTTTCTAAGCGCGCGAAGCGCGCAAGAAAAGCTAGGTGGCTGTGGATTCAGTCGGGCGCGAACCTAGCTCTCCCTGTTTTCTGGGCAAATTACGGAAATTCCCTGCCTAACAGGGAAATTACCGGGAAATTGGCCCAAACCGGGCCTAAAGTGCGGTATTTTTCCTGAATTCTACCTGCAGTTTCCGTTGGTTAGCGCGTATTCTCTGCTGCCGAAGAACAGGGAATTTGTTGGCCAGAACAGGGAAAAGACCTGGGTCATCAGGGAAACGGGTCCGCGCGCCACGCGTCGCAAAAAAGGGCCCGCGACCACGACCGTGATCAGGAAAACGTTTGTACGTGTTGGGGCGTCTTGCGCTCCGCACGGCGGGCCGATGCTAGTCCTAGTTCCTGGGCGCTGCTCTCCAGCTTTTTTACGCACGTGCCTGTGAGCCAGTGGCTTCCCTTGTTCTCCCGCCCACCTTTTCGCTTTATCTGGACGGCGGTTTTGATTTTCTCAAAGAGGCCGCATGCAGTATCTGCATGATTTGAAAGTTCAGTACCTGCCTATCGGGGTTATCAAGCCCGACCCGCGCAACGCGCGCACCCATTCCAAAAAGCAAGTCGAGCAGATCGCTGCCAGCATGGGGGCATTCGGTTTTACCAATCCGCTCCTGATCGACGAGGGCGGTGTCCTCATCGCGGGCCATGGCCGCCTAGCGGGTGCCAAGAAGCTCGGTCTTTCGCAAGTTCCGGCCATTGAGCTTAAGGGGCTCAGCGACCCCGAAAAGCGGGCACTTAGGCTGGCCGACAATAAGATTGCCCAGAATGCGGGCTGGGACGGAGAACTGCTCAAGATCGAGCTGGAGGCCCTGGCAAGCCTGGAAGTGGGCTTCAATTTGGAGATCACCGGTTTCAGCAGTGGGGAGATCGACGTCACCCTGAGCCAGGGCAACGTCGATCCGGACGACGAGGTCATTCCCGCCGTACCGGCACAGGCGCGAACCCATCCTGGCGACATTTGGCAGCTTGGCGCGCATCGCGTCGGTTGTGGCGATTCTCGCGACCCTGCTTTCCTGCGAGCCCTGCTGGGCCCGGGCGTTAAGGCGGACGCGGCATTTCTGGACCCGCCGTACAATGTGAAGATCAACGGCCATGCTAACGCGCGCGGCAGGCACCGGGAGTTCGCCATGGCGTCCGGAGAGATGTCTGAGGCTGAGTTTCAGGGATTTTTGAGGGCGACCTTAAGGGCAGCGGCAGGGGTACCGCGCGATGGCGCGGTGCATTTCGTGTGCATGGATTGGCGGCACATGGGCTCGGTTCTGGCTGCGGAGGAGGGCACCTATGGACAACTGCTCAATCTCTGCATCTGGAACAAGTCCAATGCTGGGATGGGGTCACTTTACCGGTCTCGCCACGAGCTAGTGTTTGTGTACCGGGTAGGCAGCGCACCGCATTTCAACGCGGTGGAGCTGGGAAAGCATGGTCGCAACCGGACGAACGTCTGGGACTATGCCTCGGTCAATTCCATGCGGGGTAGTCGCCGGGAGGACTTAGCCCTACATCCAACGGTAAAGCCGGTCGGCTTGGTCAGTGACGCCATTTGCGACGTGACCCGTCACGGCGAGCTGGTGCTGGATACGTTCCTGGGATCCGGAACCACCCTGATTGCCGCAGAGCGGACTGGCCGCCGCTTTGCCGGCTGCGATATCGATCCTGGCTATGTTGATGTCGCCCTGGAGCGCTGGTCCAACCTGACCGGCCTTGAGCCCAACCGCGTCCTTGCTCAGGAGGCCGCATAATGGAGAAGATTGGATACAAGCGGCCGCCTATCCGTACGCAGTTTGCCAAGGGCAAGAGCGGCAATCCTAAGGGCCGTCCGAAAGGCGCGAATAAGATCAACTCACTCGCGAACATAGTCAACCAACAAGTCACGATGACCATAGATGGCGTTCCGCGCAAGGTGCCTCTAAACGAGGCGACCGTAATAAAGCTGTTCCAAAGTGCATTGAATGGTAACACCAGCGCCGCGCGCTTGGTTCTGCAGCTCATCGAAAAGGCGGAGCAAAAGCAGATGGAGGAGAAAAGAAACCCCCTTGGACCTTGTCCCCCGATCGAGAGAGTTGTGCTGTGCGGACCGGATTTCGACGATTGTAGTGATGCTCTGTTTAAACTAGGTGCGATGCATGCAACCAGAGAAGAAGGATGGCGCCTCGAAACATGGGTAGTTGAGGCTGCATTCGCCCGCAATATGCATAGCGCCCGTTTACGCAATGAGGAAGACTACCAAGATATTGCCAAAGCTATGGCCAAGCCAGAGGACTTACCGGCCCTGCGGGGAAAATGCGGTTAGGGCAGTCGATACGCAGTGCGAATTGGAAGATTGCTCGATCCAGCGCTGTTTTTCGGCCGAGGGATTTGGGTAGTCGCTCTATGCGAGATCACGTGTCAAGTTCGTCGCGCTCTAACCATTATCGCGGCACAATTGTAATTTCGGCACGCGCCAGGCGCCTCAGAATATTGCGGTGACGAATGATCGGCCACCAGTCGTACAGAAAAATCTCGATTGGCCGCCAGTTCGCCACCCATCCCAGAATGACCAATCCCTCGTTGAGCAGTGTGCCAAGCTCGCCAGACCAGGGCGAGCCCAGAATAAGTCGGCCGCTGGTGATACAGGCGGCAAGCACCACCAGCCCCACGCAAAGGGAATAGCGGCCGACGCGGAACAACTCTTTCAGGTCCTTGCTTAAGGTGTCGGCCCGATAGCTGAAA
>DATFDR010000012.1:0-78238 GCA_035251935.1 Rhizomicrobium sp.
AAGACAAATGCCGAACTGCGCTCCAGACCCAGTCCGTTGCCCGTAACAATCGCAACCATAGCAATCCCCCATCAGATCACACGGCGCTCTCAACCCAGCACCGCTCCTATCCCTGATCGGAAGATCCAGATTTTCGTTTAGGAATATTTTTACCAATCTGTCACAGTTTTATAAGCCATTGATATATCTATATTATTTCAACGGCAGACGCTGGAAAGTATAGTGATCTATATTGCGAAGACCGGCGCAGCTGGGTACCTTCTCGGCATAGACCGAGGATCGGAGCGACATGCATACCGCAGCCTCCATGCGGCAAGGACCTACGCTGGAACAGATTCTGGGCTTTTTGGCGCAGGATCCCGCCAATACGACTCTTCTCGCAGACGCGGCGGCCCGGGCCTTTGAAGCCGGCGATCAGGAATTGTCCAGCCAGCTGATCCAGCGTTACGCGGATCTGAAGCCTTTGCCGGACAGTCTGGTCAATCTGCAGGGTCTTATCGCGATCTCTCAAAAGAAATATGAAGAAGCCATCGAAACTTTGACCGGCCTGCGGGCGCAAGGAACGGATAATCCCGCTCTACGGTTCAACCTGGCTTGGGCGAACGCCATGGTCGGCGCCTGGCAGGCGGCCGTGGACCTGCTTGATGAGGAAAGCCTGGCCGCATCTTATCGCGCGCCAAGCCTGAAGATTCAGATGCTCCATCACCTGGGCAATTTGGATGAGGCTTTGGCTTGCGGCGAAATGCTGGCGGAACGTTATCCCGGCGATCAATCCCTGATGGGTGCTTTGGCCAATGTGGCGATCGACGCCGAAAGAGCCGATCTGGCTTTGGAGTATGCCAAGCGCGCCGGCGACAATAGCGATGGGCAAGCCACTCTCGGCATTCTGGCTATGAATGATCAGGATGTCATTGGATCGCTCCCCATATTCGAGGAGGTGTTGCGAAAAGACCCCCGCAACGCCAGAGCCCTGGTGGGTAAAGGTTTAGGACTGCTATCCTGCGGCGACCCACAAGGCGGGGCCACAGTTCTCGATCAAGGTGCCGAACAGTTCGGTACCCATAGCGGCTCTTGGATGGCGGCCGGATGGGCTTATTTTGTCGCCCGTGATTACCCAGCGGCACGCCTTCGGTTTGAGAAGGCGATGGCCCTGGATCCCAACTTCGCCGAAACCCATGGCGGCATTGCGGTCCTGGACGCCCTTGAAGGAAAATGGGAAGCGTGCGCGCGGGAATGCGAGATAGCGCTGCGCCTGGACAAAGCTTGCTTTGGCGCGGCCCTGGCCAAAAGCCTTCTGCTGCAGCAGCGTGGACGCCCCCAGATGGCTGAAAAAATCATCAATATTGCAATGTCCACGCCGGTGGGGCCGCAAGGCGAAACCTTGGCACAAATGGTGGCGGGTTTTGGCGGTCGGCGCCAATAGCTCAGAGCGACCGCGCCCCTGAGAGAACTTGCGCGATCAACTTTGATGCCTCTGCATCTTCCTCGATCGCATCGGTAACCCGGCTCACAATCTGTTGAAACTGCGCATCGTTGAGCAGCGAAGAGCCAAAATTCTCCGTCAGCAAATTCTGAATCAGAGCGCGGCGCAGCTGGCGCTCGTCCACGCCCTCGAGCGATATGAGCTGCCGCACGGCAGACGGCGTTGGGGGCTCGGCATTGGCCTGCTGGCGGACCTTGCCTCTATCCGTGGCAGCGGAACGCGTGCGTTCGAGCAATTTCTGCCGTAACAGCAGAATAATCTGATCGACATTGGAGATAGGGTCCATGGAACCGCGGCCGCCTAGCGTTGGGGCTTCAAGGCTGCTTGCCGGAGAAGAAAATCAACAGAGGATACGTCGCCATCACTTTTGCCGCCTTGGTCCAGTTGTTTAACATGCTCGACAATGAGCTGCATATCCTTGTTCATGGGTGGATTTTCCGTGTTAAGCGTCACACCCTTTTCTAACAATTTCACGGTATCAGAAAATTCGTCTCGGATAAGATGACAGAGACCTCTTACGAATATGTGCAGATAGTGGTCGGAAGGCAACGAGTACAGAGGACCCCAAGCTTCTTGTGCGGCATATGGTTCGCCGGAGGTGAGCAACAGAAAGCCCAATTGAAATCGCGCCACATGATAATCCGGAGCCAGATCGACAGCGCGCCGCATGCAAACCCGTGCTGCGCTGTAGTCCTGCTCTCCCGCCAGCAACGAGCCTTTCAAGAAATGGAGCCGTGCATCCTTGGGATATTCTTCCAAGATCGCTTCAACATCTCGCATGCCTTGCTGTGCGTTGGACCGGATGGATTCCATCAATGCCAGTATCCGGCCGTCAGAACACTGCGATTGGGTTGAACGTTGCTCCATGGTGATCTCCCTAACTTGCCATATTTCCTATTCGAAAATGACCTCGGCCGGCCAGACGTTTGCGCAAGATTTGCAACGCCGACCGATGAAGTTGTGAAACCCTTCCCTTGCTGACACCAAAAAGTTTTGACAGATCCTCAAAATCCACGCCTTCAAGATAATGCCTTTGCAAAATCGCCTGCTCACGCTTCGGCAGCATCTGCATCTCGTTCTTTAACTGGTCGATCATCTCTTTCCAGACAAGACTATCATAAGCGGTCTTTGTCTTGGCATATATATCGCCAGGCTGATCGTTCTCCTGCATATATAGCCCCGTGCCTTCCAGCATGAACCCCAGCGCCAATCCCACAACGATTTCAGTCAGCCGCTCTATCGGTTCCTGTCCCGCCGCCTTCTCGCCGATGGACTTCATACGCTCACGATGAATTCTCTGGCGCCACGACATTTGTTCGCGGACATCGCTCATCCGCAAAATCCCATCTCGCAAACTGCCGGATATGCGGTGGGTGGCATAGGCGCGAAATGGCGTTCCCAACTTCGGATCGAACCTGTCCAGCGACTCCAAGAGTCCGGCATAGGCCAATTGATAAAGGTCCTGTAGGTCGATATCTCCGCGGGATCGTTCGTGGAAATGGCGCCTGGCGATAGCCCGGGCGAAAGCCGCGTGATGACTGAACAGCTGCTCCCGGGCCGCCGTCGAGCCATGACTCCGATAAGCGAACCACAAAGCCGCTTCTGCGTCATCATCCTTTTCCTGTTTCAGGTCGGAAGAAGCGGACATGCGATTACCGGAAGCTGCCCAACACGCCTTGAAGAACCAGACTCCAGCCATCAATAAGGACAAACATCAGGACTTTAATGGGCAGCGAGAGAGTCGTAGGGGGCACCATCAACATGCCCAGCGACAGCAATATGCTTGAAACCACAAGATCTATCAGCAGGAACGGCAGAAGAATGACAAATCCTATGCGGAATGAGACGCGCAACTCATTGAGCATGAAGGCCGGCACAAGCTGCATCAGCCCCACGTCTTTCGCGCTGTCTGGAAGCGGTTTGCGCGCGATATCATAGACGGCTTTGATGTCCTGATCGCGCACCTGCCGCAGCATGAACTCGCGCGCCGGATCTGTTCCATGCGCTATCGCCTCGTTGATAGACAATTTTCCCGCCAGGAATGGCTGCAAGGCCCGGTCATTGATCGCCGAGATAGTGGGCATCATGGAAAACAGGGTGAGGAAAATGGCAAGGCTGACCAAAACTTGATTGGGAGGGGTTTCCGGCATGCCCAATCCATGCCGGATCATCGAAAGCACGACGATAATGCGGACAAAAGACGTCATGCAAAGAAGAATCGCGGGCAGAATCGCCAAGAGGGCGAGGATCAGAGCGATGCGGACGACGCCCGCCGTTTTTTCGTCGCTCGGCAGAATCTCCGCTTCTACAGATCTTCCCGCCGCCACAGACTTGGATGTGACAAGGATATCGGGCCGTGCCGCGGCAGGCGCTGGCTTGGGCGTAGCGGAGGATTTTCTTGCCGCGGCCGGTCGTTGCGTTTCAACATTGACCGGTGGCGGCAATGAGTTCTGAGAAGCTGAATCGCCCGCCGGGACCGCTGGGACAGCGGGTTGGCCAAGCCCTACCGAGACAAGGGGGCCGCCGAGCAATGCAAGGCAAAAAAAAGCACAACGCAACATCTTCATGGCACAATATCGGCTACGGATTGCGCGTTGCGGCGCGGCAGAAAGCGCAACAAACTCGCGCCTTGCGGCGAAGCCAGCATCAACAATTCTTCGCCGTCGCACGCAACAATGCAAAGATCGATTTGCGGCTTGATCCTCAGAACCTCGACCATTTCGAGTCTGGAGCGCTTGCGTCCAGCCAGAAACTGCGCACCTCCCCCATTCAAGCGATACTTTAGAAACAGGGCTGCCGCGACAGCGACAGCCAAGCACGCCAGCGTTGCGGCGGCAACGCGCCAGATCGATACCTCGTCGTCCGCCACGCGGCCGAAATTCTGAGCCAACGCGCTATCGCTCAGACCAATCAGGAGAAAAACCGCCAGGGTCCATGCAGGACCTGGACCAGGCTGCCGGATTCTTTCGATTCGCTCACCCGTCATGAACGGGACGGGAGTTCGACGATGCGAACGCCATACTTTCCCGCCACCGCAACGATTTCGCCGCGTGCAATCAAGATACTGTTCAGATACAAATCGACGTGATCGGCCAGCCCCGTTTCCAGTGTTACGATGGCGCCCGCCTTCAACCCCATCAGGGTCTCGACGGTCATCCTGGATTCCCCAAGACGCGCATCCAACGCGACCTGGACACCCGCTATCAGGTCCAAGCTTATGCGTCCGGACTCGGCGCCGATTTGCACTTTGGCTACGGAATCGCCGGATGTGTTCGCTACCCTGACTGGTTCACTTGACATGACATCTCTCTATAGTTGAATGGACACTTTGTCGTCTGTGCGGGTCAGTTTGCCGCGTCCAATCCGCTGTCCGGTGGCGTGCAATCGCAATTCCACCGGGCTCTTCAGCGCATTGTCCAGCATCACGACATCTCCAATCGCAAGACCCTTGAGATCGTCGAGGGTCACTTCGGCGCGTCCCAGAAACCCTTCCACCGTCAGCTTAACCGGCTTCAACGCCTCAATGGGCATCTTGGGAGCATGGTTCGACCAGCGCGTTCTGCCCATCGCCGCTTTCATGGCTGGAACAAGCGCTTGAGAGGAAAGGATCACGTCCATCATCCTTGAGCCGGCCAGCGAGAGCGAGACCGACAGCTGCTGATCGTCCTCACCGCCATTCCCAAGGCTGTCCAACATGGAAAGGAGGTCCTTGATTGCTTCGCTGGCGAACGCATCCAGGATTTCGTGGTCGGATGCGCTCAACGTCAACCCCGACAGGTCGGTGTTGAGCGCGGCCTCCAGCAGCGCGCGTTTGCCGCGCCCCGGAAGCTCGGCCTCCGTCGCCGCGCCATGCACACAGAGGCTTTGCGCGATTCGCGATTTCACGCCTGCCGGACGAACACCGTCAATCTCAACCTGGGCATTCCTAAACCAACGGTTCGACCAAGTCGCGATGACTCCAGCCACGGCTGGCCGTATCGTTTCCGTGGTGAAAGCATCGCCGGGCAACCATTCTTTGGTCGACATGTCACTACTGACCTCGGATCGAGAAGAGCTGCTGGATCATGTCATTGGTGACGCTGAGCACCTGCGAGCAGGCCTGAAAGCCGCGCTGAATGATGATGAGACTGCCAAACTGTCTCGACAGATCGACATTCGATGCCTCTATGGATTTTCCCTTGATGGTCCCCACACCTTCCGAACCGCTGACCGTCAGCCGGGCGCCCTGGCCGGAAAGCGAGGAATAAAGGCCTTGATCCAAACGCTTGAGACTCTGCGGATCCTGAAAGTCCGCAAGCGCGATGGCACCCATCTTGGTTGTCTTCTCGTTTGAGTAGGTCAGGACCAACTGACCGGCATCGTCAAGACCGACTTTGGTCAGTGTTCCCGTCGCCACGCCATCCCCGGGCTGCGCGCTCAAGGTGGAAGCCGTGCCGGCGGAGAAAGATGTCACCGCGGAGAAGTCTAACGTGACCGAAAGCGGACTGGCGCCGGTGGGTGAATTGTGAATGACGATCTCGGAAGCGGATGGATCGGGGGTGCTTCCGATAAAGCTGATAACGCCGCTGCCCAACGAGGTGCCACTTGCGTCGGCCACCGCCACATCCCAAGAATTTGGAGAAGACGATGTCGTGGACTTGGTGAAGGTCGCCGTCCAAACCTGCTGCCCTCCCTGGTCGTCGAACACCGCCATGTTGGAGACCGTTGCGGTGGTGCCCGATGAGGATAGATTATTGATGAACGAGACTTTCGTCGTGGCCACCGGAGGGTTGGTCTGTTTGTCGTTGAGGTTCACCGCCTCCGGCAATCCCGTATCGCCGATCACAGCCAGCCGGTTTCCCGAAGTCTGGTCCGAGATGAAACCGTCCTTATCGACCGCGAAGGAGCCGGTGCGGGTGTAAAATACCCCACCATCCTTATTCAGCACGGTCAGAAAGCCCGTACCCTGAATGCCAAGGTCCAGGTCGTTGCCAGTCTGCTGTAGATCGCCTTGGCTGAAATCCGTAATCGGGTCGCTGATCCTGACGCCGTTGCCGCCATCGCCAGTGCCCCCACCGCGCAATGCGCCGCCACGTTCGCCATCCGTCAGATCGCCGAAACTGACCGTCTGAGCCTTGAAGCCGCTAGAATTTAAGTTCGAGACATTGTTGCTTATCGTCTGAAGCCCCTTGGTGAAGGCGCCCATGCCGCTAAGACTGTTGTAGATGGCTCCTAACACGCTAATTCTCCTTATGGACGGATTTGAGAAATATCGGCCAGTGAAACATTCGTGAGAATCTGCCCCCCAGCGAGGGTGACCTTCAGGCTGGGTATGCCACTGGCGAAAGTCACAGCCGTCACCTGGCCCGAGGTGGGCGTGCCGTTCTGCGGCGTCACATCCACTGTTTTTCCAAGAAGACCGGCGGCCTGCGAAGCGGCCTGCGCGGTTAGCAAGGTCGTTATTTGATCGTTAAGCGACTGGCTCTGTTGGAGCTGAGCGAACTGCCCTAGTTGCGAAACAAACTGGAAATTGTCCAGCGGCTTTAAAGGATCCTGATATGTCAGTTGAGTCAGAATGATTTTCAACATGGACTGAAAATCGAGGCCGAACGCCGCGGAAGATGACGGGCTAACGGGTGCGACTGCCATTGCTGCCTCCTAGTATTGACTTGAAAGATTGTGCCGCTGAACCGTTCAAATGGATCTCTTGAACTTGCATGTCGAATTCGGCTGCGGTTTTTTCGATCAGACGCTGCAGCTCCAGAGGGTCGTCCTGTGGGTTTCCATTTCGGGCAACGACAGTCAGTGCGCCATCTTCTCCCGAGACAGATATGTAGACAGCGGAAATGTCGCTTCCGCGTTCCGGCATTGTCCCCGGGTCGCCATCCGCCGCCGGCGCGCAATCGTCACCGGTAAAGGCTTCATCTCCTTGCGGTGAAACTGGCGCTCCTTGAGCCGACGCCGCGCCAATGGCCGCGGCCAGTACCGTTGAGGATGTTGGGGCTTTGAAAGATTGAGCAGAGATTTGCAAATCACCGGCGCGCCACCGGCCAGACGCCGCCGCCGAAGGACAATCCATCACCGCATCAAGCGCAGATTGCTGGCGAAATTCTGCGAGATCATCCGGCAGGGCCTCCCCCCCGTCACTTCCGGATACTTGCGGTCCCTGGCCTGCCTGCGCACCATAGCGTCCAAAGACGCCCAAATCTCCGAACCCAAAAACATTGCTGCGCTGCTGAAATGCGGACTGAGGCGCGACAATACCGGCTGCGATCCTGTCTGAAGATTGCATCGGCGAAAATTCAGAAGCGGTAAGAAGACCGTCAAAGGCGTTTGCAGCGCTTTTATCAGAATGAGCCGATTGCGGCGGCGGCGATTCAGGAGCGGTGAGAAGACCGTCAAAGGCGTTTGCAGCGCTTTTATCAGAATGAGACGATTGCGGCGCCTGCGAGATGATCAGGGCATGATGGTGAGGTTCGATCTTCATAGCCTGACCCCATACTGAAGATGGCGGTCGGCGGCGTCCTGGACGGCGCCTTCCTCCAGCTCCCGCAGATGGCTGTTCCATGCCTGTTGGGCCTGCTTGGCCGCCACATCGCTGTGGCGCTCCGCCAGACAAAGCGCAGCGGCGCTGCGATCGCGTTCGAGGGATGCACTGTCCACAGCGGCGGAGGCATGTTGCGTCAATGCGCTTTGCCGCGCGACGGCACGAGCCCAAATCGGCATGGTTTCCAGTCGCAGCGACGATCCCGAAACTGCGTCCTTCCAATGCTTCTCGAGCTTTCCTTCTTCGTCCTGCCTAATCTTCAACGCCTGCGTTTCTTGCGAAAGCGCACAAACCGCACGCGCCAATCCGGCTTCCGCAGCCACCCGTTGCAGCTGCCTGATGTCAGCTATCTTCTTGAACAGGACCGTCTGTTGCTTTCGGCGCATCACTTTTCCTCCCCAACCAAGCGGGCCAACAATGCGTTCGTTGAAGCGATCGGCGAGCAGTAATCGCGGTCCTGTTTGAGGAATTTGATGATGTGGGGAAATCTCTCGACCGCACGATCGATGATTTCGTTGCTTCCCTTCGTATAGAGGCCTGTATCAACCAAGGTTCGCGATGCTTCATACTTGGACAGCCATTCCAGAATCTGCAGAGCCTGCCGACGTTGCGGCGGAGGCACCAGATTTTCTGCCTGACGGCTGATGCTGCGTGGTATATCGATGGCCGGAAAGTGCCCCTGCTCCGCGAGCGAGCGGGACAGAACGATATGGCCATCCAACAACGACTTCATCAATTCGCATACCGGATCTTCGATCTCGTCATTTTCGCTCAGCACGGTCATGATCGCGGAAATCGCACCGCCCGATTTCAAGGCGCCGCACTTCTCGACCATTTTTGGAATCGCTGCGAAGACACTGGGGGTGTAAGCGCGGACCGTGGGCGGTTCTCCTGCGGCAAGCCCCATTTCCCGCATGGCCATAGCTAACCGGGTGATTGAATCCAGCAGCAAAAGGACATGCTTGCCGCGCGCGCGCCAGTATTCGGCCTGCGCAAGGGCATAATGACCAGCGCGAACCCGTAGCGATGCGGATTGATCTGAGGTTGCAGCCACAAGAATGGACTTAGACCGCGCCTTTTCATCCAGCCGGTGATTCCAAATCGTCTCCACTTCGCGGCCACGCTCTCCCACCAAGCAGATGATCGTAACGTCGGACGTCACTTGGCGGGCGATCTGTGTCATCAGGCTGGTTTTGCCGACACCGCTGGCGGCAAATATTCCGATGCGCTGACCGCGACCCAGCGTCAGAACGCTATCTATCGCGCGGATGCCTGTTTCGAGCACGTTCTGCGGCGAATTCCGGTTGAGCGGCGACACCGTGCCGCTACGAAGAGAAACCAGATGGCCGCCCCGTATACTCCCCGCTCCATCAATGGGGCGTCCCAGAGCGTCCACCACCCGGCCAAGAAACGGTTCGCCGACTGCGACATTGTTGGATTGGGCGCTGGCGGTGACCAACGCACCGCCGAATGTCGGCCGGCTGTCCTCCAAAGGCGTCAGGGTGATGCTATCGCGATCGACCCGCACAACTTCAGCCTGGAAACTGCGGACATCGTCACCGGGCATCGTCTCGATTTCGCAGAGCGTTCCCAGCGCCACGCCGGGACCGTCCGCCTCGATGTGCGTGGGTAGAATCTTTCGTACCCTCCCAGTCCGCAATACCGGATCGGCGGAACGAAGCCATTGCTGCATCGGATGCAAGGTCATTCCATTGCCTCCGGCAACGCCAACTCATCCAATAAACGTCTCAGCGCCGGCCACTGCTGGTCAATGCCCACACTGATGCTGCCCAGCCGCAAGGTCATCAGGCAGGATCCGGAGGGCATATCATCCGCGGCTGTCACGTTGATCGAGGTCAGCCCGGTTTCCTCTCGTAACGATTCAATCTTGTGGTCTTCGGGGAAATCCAGGCGGGAAACGCGAATAGCCACCAGCATGGAACGATCGATTTTCGCCGCCTGGGCCTCTATGATCCGCCTGATAATATCGACGCGATCGCTGGCGTTCCCTAAAACAATATCGACGCAGTCCTGCGCCAACAGCGCCGATAGACGCGAAAATGAGGCAAGGCTCCCGGCCAAGTTGGCTTGGGCCTGAATCATCGATTTCTCCAGAAGGGCCAGCCGTTCGGATTGCCGGTCCTGCGCTGCGGCAAGGCCGGCCTCATAACCCTCTTCCATCCCGTCTTCGCGAGCCTGCGTCACGGCGGCACGAAGCTCGCCGGCCGCCGCTTCGCGTTGGCGTATTTCCTCCTCCAGCTTGGCTATGCGCCGCAACAAGGCGTCGCGCTCTTCGTCATGCTTGCCAATGGGAATTATCGGCGTGGCGGATGGATGGGCCATCACCATATTCACCCCCGATTGTCCTGAAAAGTTGCCCTGCTTGATGACGCTGCTCATGGGATCACCGGGTAGAGCTTTGTCACACAGTCCAATAATGTTTTCCTCGCCTGGGGCGTCATATCGCTTTCCTCGCTTTTGGCCGTCTGCAACCGCTGGACAAGCCATGGCGAAAGTCGCGAAGGATCGTAGCGCGATGCTGCGCCGCTGGCAGCGAGGGAGGTTTCGAACGACCCGATGTGTGTGTGCAGGAGTTGCTCAATGATTGTCCGCTCATGCCCGTTCAACACTGCTAGAATGGCGGCACTATCCTCGGTGTGAAGCGCCGCCAGCTCCGCGACAATCGCTTGAACCGCCGCATCAGGATTGGGAAATGGCACGGCTTTCCCTTTCCTCCAGAGCAGCGCGAATCCGTTCGACAAACTCCGCTTGACGTTCGGCGCTGAGACGACGCGGACCACGCAGCTTCCAGATCAACAGGAATCCCGCCAGCAACACCACCAACACCGGTATCGCCACTCGCAGCCAGCCAAAGGCGATAGGGCCATCGTCTTCGCCTGCCGCTGACATGGGCGTGACGGAGGAAGACTGTTTGGCGGCGCCATCCGTCCATGGCTTGGCGGTCGCGGCTCCCATCACGATAGGAGCCGTATCGAACAGGACTGTGTCGCTGCCCATCAAGGCTACCCCCGTGGCCTTGCCTACAAGCGCGCGCAACTTTTGCTGATCTGCTGGCGCAAGAGCGATGGCCGACGAGAACGTCACCCGCAGCGGGAAGTCGCGGGCTGCCTGTGACCAATCCGAAAAACCATCCGCCGTCGGAATTTCGGCGGAAACACTGACGGAAATATCCCGCGAGAAGCCGGCTTCGGAAAGCATGCGCAGAATGCGGCTCTCATAGAATTCTTCCACCGCACGCGTTTCCGCGGGGAACGGAGAGGCGGGCTTGTCCGCTGCCACCGCCGCGTCGAAAATACTCACGGCCTGCCCCTTCTCGTCCAGGAGAACGACATCGGAGGGGCTCATCTTGGGAACCGCTGCCGCTGCAAGCCTCTTCACGCCCTCCGCGACACTCTCTGAAAGAACCGCGCCCCGCGCCATGCGAATGGTAATCGACGCTTTGGGTGGGCTTTGATCTTCCCGAAACAGCCGGTCCTCGCCCATGGATAGATGAACACGGGCGGTGTCGACGCCATCCAGGGTCATGATCGTGCGTTCCAATTCCCCCTGCAGGGCGCGTTGATAGTTTATTTTTTGCGCGAAATCCGTGAGGCCCATGTCGGTCTTGTTGAATATCTCAAAACCCACGGTCCCCTTGAGAGGCAAATCGCCCCCCATCACGTCGAGACGGGCGCTGTCGGCCATTTCGGACGGAACCAGAATGATTGCCCCGCCATTCGCCAGGCGATAGGGAATTTTCCTCTTGTCGAGCTCCGCGACAATGGTCGAGGCTTCGTTTGTCTTCAGGTCCGTAAACAAAGCTTGATAAGTGGTCCGGATGAACCCGAACCACAGCAGAAACAGCAAGGCCGCCAGCACACAGATTCCGCCTATCGCCAGCCAGAGCTGCTGACGAGGTGACGCGGCCTTGAAACGATCAAACACGGTCACTGCCCCTATCACAACTGCATGTTCATCATTTGCTGATAGGCCTCGACCAGGCGATTACGCACCTGCATCATTAGGTTCAGCGACAACTGTGCTTGCTCCAGCGCGTAGGTGACTTGATGCATGGGTATGGAATCGCTGATCGCGAAATCGTGAACGAGCTTGTCCGCATTAAGGACATCGTCGCTGACTTTCTGTGACTCATTCGTCAGAAACTGCGAAAAGCTGAGTCCCGTCGATGGCGCCGCCGGAATCTGCGAGGCGGCCAATTGATCCAAAGCGATCATGCCTGCCGATGGAACGGCGGTTATCGGTATAGGTCCGGTCATCAACGTCTCCCTAGGTCCAGCGCCTTCAAGTACATGGCATGCGCCGCATTCATCGCAACGATATTGGCTTCGTAAGCCCGTGAGGTCTTGACCATCTGAAGCATCTGTCCGGCATGGTCTATGTTGGGATAGGCCACCATGCCACGAGCGTCCGCGAGCGGATTGCCGGGTTCATGTACCAGCCGCGGCGGCGCGTCGCTTTCCTGTACGCTGTAGATATCGACGCCGGCAAGCGCACGCGCATCGATGCCGAACGTAGTGTTTGCAGCCGGTGCGACATTTCCCAGATAAGAATTGAAAGGTGCGCGCGGTCCGGACACCAGATTGCGCTGGCGATATTCCGGGGTGATGCCATTACGGGCGGAATTGATATTCGCGAGATTCTCCGCGGTGATTTCAAGGCGCCGCCATTCCACATCCAGCGCCGTGCGGCTGATTTCCATCGCCTGCATGATCAATTCCTCCCACTGCTGCCGGTGATCGCGAGAGCTTGAAGCCGGAGCTGGCGGTCAAGCACCTCAATCAGTCCGCCATAGCGTTGCGTTGTGGCGCTCGCTGTCGCCAATTCCAGGTCCAGCCGCAATTCTCCATCGCGCGCGCCTGCGGGTATCGAGTCGATCTGCGGCGACACGGCTTGAACGGCCCCGGCGCCCCGTTGCGCAGCGTCGGCCAAGACCTGTTCGAAAGAGACACGCAAGGGCCGATATCCGGGCGTGTTGGCATTTGCTATATTCTGCGCCGTTGCCACGGAACGCGCCGATAGGCCGTCAAGCGCCTTGATAAGCAGAGTGGCAGTGGTGCTATCCATTTTCCCTCCTACTGCACGACGATTTCAGCATGCAGTGCGCCCGCGGTTTTTATCGCCTGGAGTATGGCGATCATGTCTCGCGTGCCCACCTTGGCCTGGCCCAGACCTCGCACCAGATCGGCCACCGTGGTGTTTGGAAAATGAACTGCCACATCATTCGAAGCGTCTGACACCTCCAGTTTGCTGTTGGTGACAATCAAGCCGCGGGCACCGCGCCGATCCAGCGCCAGACCGTCAAAAAAGAATGGCTGTGCTTGATTGTCCGTGGTCACCGATACTTTGATATCGCCTTGAGCGATAACAACGCTTGAGATTTTCACCCCGCCGCCGGCCACCACCGTTCCGGACCGCTCATTGATGACGACCCGGGCGGCTTGATCGGGTGTAACGGAAACATTTTCGATCCGCGCCACCATGCGGTTTGCATCGCGGCCGGTCGCCGCAATCTGTACGGCCTCCGCGCTACGCACTTGGGCGGCACCGGGCCCCAAGGTCTGATTAATCGCATCCGCAACCCGTTGGGCCGTGGTAAAATCCGGCTCCCTTAAGATGAAAGTCAGCCATCCGTTCACCGCCAGATTTGCCTCTATCTGTACTTCGACCGTTGCGCCGCCGGAGATAATTCCGGCCGTGGGATAATTCTTTTGCCGCAAATTGATGTTATCGCGGAAATTGTATCCGCCGATCGTCAGCGCGCCTTGCGCGAGGGCATAGGGTTTGCGGTCCGGACCGAGCAGCGGCGTCATCAGCAAAATGCCTCCCGCCAGGCTGCGGGCATCGCCGATTGAGGTTACGGACACGTCAATCCGGTCGCCGACATTGGCGGAGGGCGGCAGATTGGCGGTCACCATCACGGCGGCGACATTGCGGCTCTGCATCAGATCGGGAGGAATATTTGCGCCCAACCGGCTCAAGACATTGCTGAGCGCCTGTTTCGTCGCGGCGCTGCGGCTGGAATCGCCGGACCCGGTCAAGCCGGTGACGAGACCATAGCCAATCAGGGCATTGTCTCGCCAACCCAGGAAACGGCCGATATCCTTGAGGCGTACATCCGCGCCCTGCTCGCGGGAATAGTCTTGCGGAGATGGCGTCGCGGTGGCGCCCGGCCTGCCCTGCGCGGCGGCAGGCGTCAGGGCGACAAGAACGATCATCCAGAGATTCAGAAAGGATCTCATGACAGGCCAAGCCAGTTGAATATCCGCGTCAACACGCCCGGGCGGGCGCTGCTGGAGACGAAACCGGTTCCGTCATAGTCGATCATGGCGTCCGCCAATCGGCTGGACAGGACCGCGTTGTTGGAAATATCGGCCATGCGCACCCGGCCTTTGATGCGTATGTTGGTCTTGTTGCCGTTGATATTGAGTTCCTGCTTGCCGGAAACCAGCAGATCGCCGCTGGTCAGAACCTCGTCAACCGTTACGCTGATCTGGGCGACCATGCCGCCGCTGCGGCCGGTTGAGCCGCTATCATCGGAGTCGCTGCGCAAGCTGAGATTGGCGGAATGGTTGAATGTGTTGTCGGCCGATATTTGGCCGCCAAAGCGGCTGCTCCGTTTGGAGTTGCTGTTGGCGCTGTCATGGGCGGCAGCACTTTCATAGACGATGATCGTCAGGATATCCCCGACTCTGTGCGCATTGCGATCCGACGCCATCGCCGACCAATTGTCGTTTCTGTAAAGGTCGGCAGCGTGCGCCGGCAAGCTGACGAGTAGCCAACCGAGCAGAACCAGACAAACCAGCCTCCCGCTCACGGTTTCTCCTCATAGCGAACAGAATGCATCTGGCCATCGCTGCTGCGAACAAACAGCTTCTGTCCGGGCCGCGCCGCCTGCAGCGCTTCGACTTTACGCTCGATGCGGGCGGCCCCGGACTGGATCACGATGCTCAGGACTTGACCCGGCCGCACCATTTTCTGGCCGAATTCCGGAAACCGCGGCACGATTTCGTTTTGCGCAACAGAACGCAACAAGCGGCTGGAGCCGGTCGCGCTGTCGTAGCGGAATGCGGCGGCCGGTCTGCCGGAACATTCGGCCGCCACAAAGTCCGCAGCCATGGGCACGGAGTCCGCGGCCAGCGTCGACAACGCCTTCAGGCAATGCCCTTGCGGCGTCTGGACCGAGGCGGTCGGCGCCAAATTCAAGCCTGCCAGAAGGATAAGATCCGCGATCACGTTATCGTCTCAATTGATTGACAAGGGACATCAGTTGATCGCCAGCCTGAACAAGCTGGGCGTTGGCGCCGAAAGCCCGCTGCAGCAGCAGCAAATTCGTCATTTCGTCCACCAGCTGGACGTTGGAACCCTCCAAAGAGCCTTGCACGATGAAACCAGCGCCGTCATCGCCCGGTTTCACCACCGCAAGCTGGCTTTCGCTCTGCGCTTCAAAGTAACCGTTGCCCGTATCGACCAGCATGTCGGGCGTCTTCACCGTCACCAAGTCAATCTGGCCGATTTGCTGGGCGGCACCCTCATCGCCCACCATGGCCGTGACCGCGCCATCAGCGCCAATCGTGATCGCGGTTGTCTCTTGCGGCACCGAGATCATCGCGCGCAGCAGCACGCCGCTTGCCGTGGCAAGATACCCGTCGCTATTGATCTTTAAGGCGCCGCCCCGCCACAGCAGCGAACGCCCTGAAGGGCCTGCCAATTCGATAAAACCCTCGCCGTTGATGGCTATGTCCATGGGCTGACCGGTCTGTTGCATCGCTCCCTGGGACCAAACGAGCGGTGTCCCGCTGAGCGTGACGCCCTGCAGGTAAGAAGGACCGCCAGGCTGCAACACCAGATCGTCGGCGCCGCGCAGCGGCGCCACCAATTCTGAGAATTGCACAGTTGAACGCTTGAAAGCCGCCGTGTTTACATTTGCGACATTATTGGCGACAACTTCCAACGCGCGTTGCTGCGCATCGAGGCCTATGGCCCCGATATAGAAAGCCCCATTCATCTCCCAACCCAGTCTTGTTGTTACATTTGTCCGAATGTCGTCAGAGCACGCTCCATAAGATCGTCATACACTTGAACCAAGCGTTGCCCCGTTTCCGCGCTGCGAAGGCCGGCCATCATTGAAATCATTTCATTGGCGGTTGTAACATTTGATGCTTCCAGCATTCCCTGACGGACCTGCGGGCTGGCCACATCCCTCGCCGTGCCGGCAGGCGCGAAGAACAAGCCTGATCCGACGGGGTTCAGAATCTGAAGATCATCGAAGGTGGCGATCGCAAGCTGACCGATGGGCTGCCCGCCCTGCTGTATGGTGCCGTCCATAAGAACAGAGACTGCATCTCCCTCAACCTGAACGTCTCCGTTGGTGGATTGCAACACAGCCCCGTCGGGCGTCACCAACCGCCCTTGCGTGTCGCGGTTGAACTGGCCGCTGCGTGTGTAAAACAATCCCGTTTCGGTGCGGATAGTGAAAAAGCCATCCCCGGAAATCGCCAGATCAAAGGGATTTCCGGTGTGCTGCAGCTTGCCGACGGTGAAGTCCACTGACATCCCGTCAGATCGGGAAGCAGGCTGTGCGATCGCAAATTGCGACGGGCCGCTATCAACCAGACCTTGAAACGAACGCCGGGACTTGTAGCCGGCGGTGGTCATGTTGGCCATATTTTGAGCAGCAAGCTCAACGCGTTGCGTTGCTTGTGTCAGGATTATTCCGCCCAGTTCGACAATTCCCATAATCGCCATGCTATCGCACCGATATCTATACTTCAAGATTAGATAGCATAGTTTTGTATTGTTCAATCAATTTTGACGACGGAAAAAGACCGCAGATCTATGGTGGGAGGAACCTCGCTGATCGACACCACCGAAAGCCGGGGCATACTGCGCTTGGTGAAGGTTTTGAGACAGCGCCTTATCTCCGGACTGCAAAGCAAGACTGGCGCCAAGCTCTCACGCATCATGGCTTCCACGCTCGGTATCAGCTTTCGGATCAGTTGTTCTGCAAGGCGCGGCTCCAGAACCAAATTGCTTCCTTTCTCGGCGCGCCGGACATTTTCCGTGACCTGGCCTTCGATTTTGGGGTCCAGGCTGAGCACAGAAAGATACTCGTGGTTTCCGCGTAGGCTGTGGCAAATGCCATGGCATAAGCGCTGACGAACCATCTCCGTAAGATCGGAATGATCCTTGATCGTCCGGCCCAGATCCACCAGGGCCTCCATAATTTGATCCATGTTGCGGATGGACACGTCCTCCGCCAGCAAATTTTGCAGAATGCGCTGGACATCCGACACGGTCATAGTCGCCGGAATGAGCTCTTCCACCAGTCCCGGCTGGCGGCTTCGTACGCCCTCCAACATCGCAACGACATCCGCCCGCGACAGCAAAAGTGAAGCGTCCCGCCGCAGCATCTCTCCCAGATGAGTCATAAGGACCGTAACCGGATCGACGAGCGTATACCCGGCCATGCGCGCGCGCTCGGAGAGTTCCGGATCGATCCATGTCGAAGGAAGTCCATAGGCGGGATCCCTTGTTTCCACTCCCGCCAAAGTTTCGCTCGCTTCCGATGACCGGACCGCGAGCATCTTTTCGGGATATATCTGGGAGAAGCCGTGCCGAGCGCCGAAGAAAGAGATTTCATAGTCATAGGGAGCCAGATTCGCTCCGTCTTGAAAAAGCACCGGTGGAATCGAAAAGCCGCTTTGTTTTTCCTGATGCGTTCGCAGCGCCGTTATGCGTTCGGCCAACAAAGGCTTAATGGAAAGCCATTGCTGGCCAAGCTCTTTGCCCAGCAGAATCTCCACCGGCGGAACGCCGCGTGCTGCTCCGGTTTTTTCGTCCTGCGCCGGAAGCGTATCGAAAAGAGTCTGCGCTTCTTCGGCGGCCTTTCTACGGCGCGCAGTGAAAAAAGCCGCGATGGCAATTGCCGCGATAAATACCATCGGCCATTTCGGCATTCCCGGAAGAAGCATCAACAAGAACAAGGCCGCCAGTACGATAAGCGGTATTTTGGGAACCGAGGAAAGCTGGCTGAACACCTCGGTGCTGAGCTGGCGGTCCGCGGAAGAGCGGGTGACGATGATGCCTGTCGCCACGGAAATGACCAGAGCGGGAACCTGGGTAACGATGCCATCGCCAATTGTCAGCAGCGTGAAAGTGGAAAGCGCCTCGTTCCAATCCATTCCCATCTGAACGACGCCGACGATCCAACCGGCAATGATGTCGATCAGAAGAATAACGATACCGGCGATGGCGTCGCCTTTCACGAACTTGCTCGCGCCATCCATCGCGCCATAGAAAGCCGCTTCCTTTTCAAGGTCCTTACGACGGCGCTTGGCTTCATTCTGATCGATCAACCCCATATTGAGATCGGCATCAATGCTCATCTGGTGACCGGGCACCGAATCCAAGACAAAACGAGCAGCCACTTCCGAAACGCGCTGGGCACCCGCTGTCACCACGATGTACTGGACGACAATGAGAATGAAAAATACCACCAGGCCGATGACATAATTGCCTTGAACGGCGAATGCGCCAATCGAGCCGATTACTTCGCCTGCATTGGCGTTGGTCAGGATAAGTCTGGTGGCTGAAACATTCAGCGCCAGCCGGAACAGTGTGGCGATCAGTAGCAACGAGGGAAAAGTCGAAAAATCAACCGGACGCGAGACGTAAAAAGTGAGCAAAAGGATGGTCAACCCAAAAGCGAAATTCAAGACGATAAGAAAATCGATCACGATCGGCGGGATGGGCACGAACAAAACCAGCAGGATGCCGATCACGCCCAACACAAGCGCAAGGTCGCGATGTTTTCCAAAGAAAGTCTTGAGCATGTCAGGGTTCTCCGCCTTTTGCCGCCGCCTTCGCCCGCAGGTCGTTGTAAATATCCGCCACCGGTTGGAAGCAATGCTCGGGAATTGGCCTGTTCAGGGCGCTGGGGCTGTATAGCGCGCGCGCCAGGGCGCGGTTTTCCATAACCGGAATGCCATAAAGCAGCGCCATCCGCTTTATGTATTGCGCAAAGCGGTTGGTCCCCAAGGAAACGACACGGGGCGCCTGCATTGTCCGGCGATCATAGCGCAGGGCAATAGCGATATGATCCGGATTGGTGATGACAATGTCTGCGCCCTTCAGATTGCGCAGGCTTTGACTCATTTTTGAGAACTCCGTATGGAGCTGCTTTCGTCTTTGCTTGAGGCGCGGATCCCCTTCCCGATCGCGCGTTTCCCGCCGGACCTCGCGCCGGCTCATCGCCATTTTCTTGAGAAAATCCCTGCGCACGATCAGTTGATCCAACACGGCAAACAGCAGCGCCACCGCAGCAAAGGACAAAAGCAGGCGAAGCGCGGCCCGGGCGATCGAGGCAAGCAAACTCCCAGCGTCATGCACCGTATCGGAGGCGACGGTATGACGGATGACCAAGTATGCCACAGTGACATAGACGCATACTTTCAGGACGTTTTTGGCGGTCTCGATCAGCATGCGCACGGTGAAAAGCCGCTTTAATCCGGTCACGGGATTCAATCGGCTGAAATCAGGTTTCAGGGGCTGGGCGGAGAACAGTATCCCGGTCTGCAGCAATTCAAACAAAAGCACGACCGCAAAAACCATTGCGGCCATCAGAAAAAGTGGTCGAAATGCCGAGGAGAATAGCGGTTCGACAACTGACAAAATCGCGTTGGGAGCGTCCGCCAATGTCGCGGCTCCGATGATCGTCCTTTGAGCCGCGCTGGCGATAATGTTGGCTGTGTCTGAGCCTTCAATCCAAAGATAGCCCAGGAATGTCGTCACCCCGGCAAGAAAGCCAAGATCCATACCGCGCGCGACCGTTCCTTTCTCGCGCGCCTTTTGCAGCTTGAAAGGTGTTGCCTGCTCTGATTTGTCGAGTTCCCCTTCCGCCATGGCTAGATCACTCGTGGCACGCCTTCGAGCGTGAAGGTCATCAAGCGCAGGAACAAGGCGGCGGCCATTCCGAACGACAAAGGCAATACCAGAAACAAAACAATGGATTTAACCTGAAAACCCAGCACGAGAACGTTCATCTGCGGCACGGTGCGGGAAAGAAGCGCGATCACCATATCCACCAGGAACAGTGAGAGAATGGACGCGGCCGCGACACCTATCGCCATCACAAAGACCATGGACATAAAACCCAGTAGGCGCGTCAGGGAGGACGGCATCGACCAGCTTCCTATGGGAACCGCATCAAATGATGCTCCGATCAGGCGCAAAAGGTCGATATGGCCGTTCAAGGAAAAAAACACCGCGCCCGCCGCATAAGCGAACAGCGTTCCGACCAGCGGCAGCTGCGCCTGGGAGGTGGGATCGATCAGCAAGGCGAAGCCGAATCCCGCCTGCAGGTCAACTGTCCGCCCCGCAAGATGTAACGCACCGAAAACGACTTGGAAGACGAGAACAAACATCGTGCCCAGGGCAGCTTCCCGGAAAGCCGCGATGAAAATGCCGTACAAGCTCATATCGACGAGACGCGTCGCCAACGGATTGGCCGCAACCAGACAAACCGACAGTCCCAACCCCATCAACGCAAGAAACAGCCGCGGAATACGGGTGAGAGAAAAGGGCGGGGCAAAAACGAAAACCGGAACTATGCGAAACCCCACCAACAGGCAGGAGACAACCCACGATGTGAGCCCAGTGCCCAGCATGATTAATGCATGCTCGGGATCAGGGAAATCATTTTCATCGCAAAGAAAGTGACGCGGTGCATCATCCACGAACCCAATAGAATGAGGACTATTCCCGAGACCGCCAGCTTTGGCACATAGCTGAGAGTCATTTCCTGAATCTGCGTCGCGACCTGCAGAATCGAAATCAGCACGCCGGTAACCAGGGTCGCTATCAAAAGCGGCGCCGCGATCATCATGCTGTCCCAGAGGAGCTCCTTTACGAGCCCCATCGCCCAATCATATTCCATCAATACTCCCGGATCGAAGACTTCGATCGTGCGTCTGGACTACCCCAGCCAGACAAAACCTTTTCAAGCTCCGGCCTTGTTCCATTTTCTGTTGAACAGAAGTGGCCGAGCCGTGATGTTGCGCGTGTAGTTCACGCGGCCAATTTCATTCTCGCTGACCTCCTCAACCACAAGGTCAATGCGTATGTCCGTCATTGGGATGAGGTAGCAGATCATTTCTCCAGCCGTGAATTCGATATCTGTTGGGGTTGCGGGCTTGCGCAATACCACATTCACGTTTGTGGAATGTTGATTGCGGTATTCCACAACGCCGGGCATGGCGTGATAGCGGAATGGGTCGCGCTGGTGATAGAAAGGATGGCACATCCAGAAATGAATAGGCTTCTCGGCGACCAGCCACCAAGGCGAATGAAACTTGAAATGCAGCGCGCTGGGCGCCAGCATGCCTACAAACTGCAATGGAGGATGCTGCGTACCCGGTTTGCCCTTGCCCGGCGCCTGTGCATTGGCTTGCCCGTCCGGACTGAGACTGACGATATGATCCGCCCAAAGCGGAATCCCCAGGCCGTTCTTGAAGGTCTCCTGCATGGCATAGCAATGCTTGGAACTCATCTGACTCTTCGGGCGCAGCGGCGTTGGCGGAGGTTTCCCGTTTGGCGGCGGCGGCGGAAGCGGCGTTTCGAAGGTTGACGGTAAATCCCGCCACCAATCAGGCAGCGACCGGCTCAATTTGGTTACGGGTAGGAACTCCGCCAGCCGGGGAATTGCCGTCAAGGCGCGCAATTGGACCCGCTCTGGCTTTATCCAGATAAATGGTTTGAACATGCGATCTCTAGATAGCCCCGCATAAACTAGACATACCTATACTATTTCGCCAACAGGAAATTTGCCGGGCGGTTTCGCGCCGGGACCACACGGCACACTACCCATAAGAATGCAGGAAAATTGGGGTATTTTTGCTTTTCGGATTGGCCCAATCCAACGTCCGGCCAACCGGAACTGGTCTTGTCCGATTATATTGACTATTGTGGTAAGTATACTTATGCTCAACCAATCTACGCTATCGGACACGGACGGCGGCGGCTAAGTTCTCCTGCCTTTTCCGCTGGGTTTGTGCCGACGTCTTGCAGTTTTGTGTTGGAAAGCACTTGAGGAACGGAAATTTTGCGCCGGACCATGGGCGGAAGAGTAATATGCAGAAATCCACGGTGTTCGAGCAATGTGCAGACGAAAATAGAAATTATTTGCTGGCGCTTTGGGCCGAAATTCTTGGGGGGCAAGACATTTCGCCCGATAGCGATTTTTTTGAGCTGGGGGGCGATTCAATCCAAATGATGACGATGCTTTTTCGTGTGTCTCAGGACCTTGGTGTGGAATTGAGCCCCGGGACCGTGTTCGAGGCCCCCACCCCAGCACAGTTAGCTTTCTTCCTTGCTGGCATCCAGGCGGACTGCTCCAAGGAGGAAGGGAACCAAGGGGTCATTTAGCCAACTGTCGGCCGCCCAGACTTCCTATTTTCTTGAAGCGCGGCGTACCGGATTTTTCCCGTTTCGCTCCTGGGAAACTCCCCAACAATCCGAACCGCGACGAAATGGCTCGGCACATGCAATCGCTGCACAAGGTCCGCTACTTTCCTATCTAGCTCTGGCAATCTGCCACCCTCGACAAAGATCTGCAAACTGTGATCGTCACAGGTGGCGGCCACAGATGCCGTTCCGTTAAAAAAGCTTTCGATCTCAGCGAGATCGATCCGCGATCCAAACAGTTTTGCAATACGCGCAGTCCGGCCTGCGACGTATAGAAATCCATCGCCATCGAGATAGCCGAAATCGCCCGTAGCCAGTTTGCCTTGCAGAGCGTCAAAGTCCGTCAAATCGTCCCTGCATTCTGCATAACCGCGCATGACGTTCGGCCCTTGAAAAACAATGTTTCCGTCGTCGTCACAATGGATTTTACCGCCTTCGACCGGTTTACCGACCGACTCCGGCTTGGTCACAAAGTGTTCCGGGGCAAGCACGCACATTCGTCCGGTGGCTTCGGTTTGTCCGTACATCGAAAATATGTCGAGGCCGTCCTTTGCCAAGGTCTTCAGCCAAGCGAGCAAGGCGGGCTCAAGTCGGCCTCCCGACAGGGATAAGTGGCGCAAACTGTTGTGACGCGCGGGGTCGAACGACAGTGATCGCAGCATCGTACAAGTCCAAGGGACCCCGGCCAGGCTAGTTGCTTTTGTTTGATCCAATAGGCGCCAGAATGCCCGGTCCTGCACGGAACGGTTGGTCAAAACCAAAGAGGCACCTGCATGAAGGTGCCCATGAATGACGCTCAGCCCAAAGACGAAATTCAAGGGCAAGGCCGTTATGGCCCGGTGCGAAGAATCCAGTCTAAGCGCCCGTGCGACTTGATCAGCCGCGGCCGATATATTCTTCGCCGACAGACGAACCATTTTGGGGCTTCCAAGTGAGCCGGAGGTCGATAGAAGAAGGGCGATTTCCATTCCTTCGATCCGAGCGCCATCCAAGCGCTCCGCCACATGATAGTCAAACAGCTTTCCCTGTCCGGAATAACCAAGCGGCGCATTCTCCTCGGCGCTTTTCCATAGGAGAAAGTCCGGCTTGTACCGGTCGAGCAGTTCAGCGGCACCGTGCCATTCCACGCTCCCCTTGCCGAGATAGACGAGGTGTCCAGCTGCCAAGGCGCTCAAGTAACAGGCGATTGCTCCGGAATCGTTATTGGCGAACAAAAATATCAGCTTTTTCTGCGGACGTCGGATGATGTCGCGGCCAGACAGCATCGCTTCATGCAGCCGCCTATAAGACCAAGTCTGGTTCGTGTGCTCATCTATAAGAGCAAGCCTATCGCCAAACCGGTGAAGCCGGTCCCAGAAGTTCTCTGCGATGAAGTCCAGGCGCATTTGAGGCACTACCCCCGCTCACAGCTGACCAGGTTTGGATCGTGTTTTACCCAATTCCACCAGCATTCTTGAGTTGGTGACGGAACGATCCGGCGATCATCGGTGTTGGAAAAAGGCGTGGTGGCGGCCCTTTCTGCGAGCAGATGCAATCTCAGTTCACTACGAATATCGCGAAGACGATCCTTATCGTTTTGGGTCAGGATGCTCGCCGGATCTCTGTAGACAATATTCTCCTCGGAGAGGCTGAGTGTTACGCCTTTCCGCTTCAGGTTATTGAGAAGGATCGGAAGACTTTGCATGGCTTGCTTTTACCGAGGCGAATGGCGTACATCTGCCCGCATCAAAAGTATAGATACAAGAACAGTTTGGTGAAAAGCGGGGGCGCACCGAAAAGTACTTAAATTATACAATTTTATAGACAAGAATGCCGGTTTATAACTGGGACGGATTCAAACTATACTTTTGTCCGGCTGGACGAAAAAACATCGTTTTCTTATGTTTTGGCCGTTTGGGCCGGACTGGGCTCCCCCCGGCTCGGCCGCTGGGGATTGGCCATCTTGTATCGATACGATTATCCATCCGCCCGATTGGCCCTAAAAGCATCGCCTCCCTATATTTTTTCTGTTGGAGAGCAAAGCCTAGCTGGCCCCAGACTGGGCGACCAGCCACCCCGTCCCCCGGCAGTGGCGATATCCGCGGCACAGGAAATGTCCAACGATCGGGGCCTCACTCCAGATAAGTTGCTGAAGGTTGGCTCGGAACAGAGCAGAGAGCTATCGCTTCCTCGATTACGCCTATGGCCGCCATTGCAAAAGCTTTTGCGGTATCGGCCCAATGAAAGGTCAGACAATTTCAGCCCGCAGCCATAAAAGTTCCAGATGTAGACAGTGATTTCAACGCAGGCATTCTGAAACACCGCCATTCCAGGACACATCGTCATCCGGTTTAACGATTAAGCATCGTTAAGCGCGGCGCCAAGCGCAAACTGACAAGGTGTCGGGCAAGTGTCGGGGCCGCCGCCTTCTTTTGCCCAACCCCTGTCCATCTTTGAGCGACCGCCGCTTTTTCCGCCGCGCTAGAAAGTATGCAGCGCATGTGCGTCGCCGCACGCCGCTGCAGCCGGGGGAAACAATCATGGACTTTCACAGTCTCCTCAGAAATTTGCGGGAGAGCCAAGGTGCCATCCACACCATTGAGCATGGCCAGGCCGTGCGGCGGACATACAGACAAGTTTATTCGGACTGTATCCAAGCCCGCGACCGGCTGCGCCGGCTGGGCATCACCCAGGGCGCAAAGGTCGGAATTTACGCACCCAATTCCTATTACTGGCTAATTTACGATCTGGCTCTGATCGAGATCGGTGCGATTTCGATCGCCTTCACCGACGATTTCAAGGACCAGATCAACGAAGATACGCTCGACCGCTATGGCGTCTGCTTGCTCCTGACCGCCAAGGACCTGGCGCAGCGCGTTACCCATCTGTTTCCGCATGTCGCCTTCATGGACGACCCGCAGACGCAGGCGGGCATCGCGCTCCGATACCCCAATTGCCCGCCGCGCACCGATGACGATCAACTGGGACTGGCTTTCTCCTCGGGATCCTCCGGCGGCTTAAAGGGTTTGGTGATCAGCCGTCAGGGTGTCTGCACCACCTTGCCCACCGTTCTGGAGGCGGTCGGGGTTGCGCCCACCGACCGGTTGCTGCTGTTCCTGCCCATGTCGAATTTTCAGCAGCGCTTTCTATGTTACGGGGCCCTGCAATTCGACTTCGACATCATCCTGGTGGAACACGAGCTGCTGTTCAAAGCCATGTCGGAACTCAATCCCACCATTCTCTTGGCGCCGCCTGTCTTCTACCAGATGGTCTATGGCGAGTTCCTAAAGAAAAGCGCCTGGGCCAGATTCTGGCAGTCCATGATTGCGGCGCTCGTGGCGCCCATACCCGTCGTTTCCTGGCGGCGCCGGTTGGCGCGGCTGGCCTTCTCGAATTTCTACCGCCAATTCGGTCCCGGCATGCGGCTGCTGATCACCGGCATGGCGCCCATTCGGCCTACCATCCTGCGCTTCTTCCACCGCATGTGCCTGCCGATTTCCGAAGCCTATGGGATGGTGGAAGCAGGCGTGATGACCTACCGGGCCGGCGATTCCACGGATTATGCCACGGTCGGCAAGCCGCTCAAGGATGTGACCCTGTCCTTCACCAGCGACGGGGAAATTCTGGTGAGCCGAAAACATCCGGTCACTTCCCGCTATTTCCAGTGCGCGGAAGGCGAAAATGAGCGCACCTTCATCGAACCGGGCAAGATCGCGACCGGCGACATCGGCGTGCTCGACAGGAAGGGGCAGCTCATCCTGCTGGGCCGCAAGAAAGAACTCATTGTCACGCCGTCAGGCCACAAGCTGCATCCCGAAGTGCTTGAGAAAGAGCTCAACACCTGCCCGGAAATCGCAAGCTCGATCGTATTCATGGACCGATCCAATGATTTGCGCTGCGTGGTCAGCCTGAACAATCCGGCCGATGAAAGCGCCCGGCAGCGCGTCAAGCAGTTTGTGACCAATCACGGCACCATGCGCAAAGCCGCGGCCCTTGTCCGCGTGATCTTCACCGAGGATTCCTTCACGCGCGAGAATGGCATGCTGCGGCCCAATCTGAAGATAGACCGCAAGCGCATCATTGAGCGCTATGGAACGGCGTGAAGCCGTAAACGCATCCTGTGCCTATTTGGCACAAACTGAGCGAACCGCTATCCCTTGATATGACAGCGGAATTCGTTGCTGCGGCGCTTGCTTAGTTCTTCCGTTAACCGCTAGCATCGCGTGTTGGGCGCGCATAGCGTGGGGGAATTTCGGTGGATCCGCTATTTGACCAGAGCCAAAAGGACTTTCACAAGTCACCGCTGGACGATCACAGGATCCTGAGCGGTCCCTTCTGGGCGGAGCTGCGTGTGTTTCTCGCGGTCGCCAAGGCAAAATCCTACAACAGAGCGGGCGAAGAGCTGGGCATGAGCCGGCAAACCATCAGCCGGGATATTTTGCGCCTGCAGGATCTGATGGGCGCGGTGCTTCTGGTGTCCTCCAACAGCGGCGTCCAGCTCACCGACCGGGGGCGCGAGCTTGCCAACAGACTGCTGGCGCTCGATCAAATGCTGTTCGCCATGTCGCACGAACTGCGCGCGGAAACCCGCGAGGCCGAGGGTCAGGTGCGTATCGTCGCCACCGAAGCGCTGACGGGCTTTTTCATCGTTCCCGGCCTGGCGGGATTTGCGCAGCAATATCCCAAAATCCACGCCCGCATCCGTAACCCGGTGAACCTTTTGAGCTTCCGGGAAAATCAATGCGACGTGATGGTGGGATTCGGCCCGCTCAACGATGCCGATCTGGAATCCCGGCCGGTGGGGTTTCTGCACTTGTTGGGAACTGCGGCACGCTCCTATATCGACGAGCATGGCGTACCGACCTGGGAGACGCTGCCCCGGCACCGCTTCGTCGACACCGACTATTACGCTTCACAAACGCCGACCTTTGCGCCTTGGCGTAGCGCGGTGGCGCGCGGCATCACCGCCCATCACTGCGACAATCCTTTTGCCTATGGATTGATGATCAAGGCAGGTGCCGGAATCGGCCTATTGGGCAATTTCGTGATGGCCGATCCTGATTTTATTCCCGTGGGCATGGGCATTCACGTGAAACTGCCGATCTACATCCACGCCCAATCCGAACGCCTCAAAGCCCGTCCGGTGCGCATCGTGTTCGATTGGCTGGCCGACATATTTTCGGCAGAACGCGACGTGTTCGCGGAAGAACTCAATTTTGAGACAATTTCCCGTAAGGCTCTTTCGCCCTCCATACACCATCTATCCATGGGGATGCCTGTCCCGCCGGAGCAGGGTCAGACATAGCCGTATGGGAAGTGGGCTGGGCCGAATGCTGGATGGCCTCGGATAGACCCAGATACAGGGTCCCGATTTCTTCCATCACCGCGCCCAGCTGCGCGAGTTCCATGGCTTCTCCGCGAGACAATCGGCGCAGCATCTCGCTTTGGAGTATCAGGACATCGGCGATATAGGCGCAGGTGACCGTTTCGGTGATTTGACGCGTAGCCATCAGCGCGCCGTTTCATATCGTCCGTTGCTGTCCCAGGCCCCTTCGGTCCGGAACAGAACTTCGATAGCGCTGTCGTCCCTGATCGCGTTGGCCGGAACATCGAGATCCTTGACGAGCTCCACATATTCCTCGCCGAAATAGGTAGCGGCCGGTTTGGGCACCCGCTTCATACCCAGCAACATGCGCCAAAGGCGAGCATATTTCGGGCTGGCATGGGTGATGGCACGGGCATAACCCTTGCGGGCGATATGGCTGAAAACGAAGTCCGCAAGAGCCTTTAGATAGTGAACGTCGCGGTAGCGGGGACGGAAGGCCGTCCGCTCGATCTTCGCGAAATCCTTGAACCAGCGAATCCGAACCGCGCCAATGGGCTCATCTTGGAGATAGACTACGATATGGGTGCACTGAAAGTCGTTGCCATCAAAAGCTTGATCCGCGGGAAAGAGGGTATCCTCCATATAGCAGATAGCACGAACCGCCATAACGTGCATAAACTGGTCTAGCTTGGTAACGATCTCGATTCGCAGCGAATTATGGCCTTCAAAGGCGATGTCCCCATGCTCCGTCATCTTCTATCTCCGTGTGGGCACCAGAAGACTGACCTGTTATGAAGGGCTAAGATAGATTGCAGTGCGTCATCCGCTGTCCAACTCTGAGCATCAAGAGGAGCAAGCCATGCTTGAAAGAATCCAGCAGTGGTACAGAGAAGCAGCAGCATTGCATGGCGACGATTGGCCGAGCATTCAGCAATACGTCATTCAAAAAATGACAGAGATCAGCCGCTTAGACCGCATAAGGCTGCTGGAGGAGTTCAACGCCATGCAACCTTGTGGCGTAGGCCCCCTGCACTCATAAACGTGCTCTATGGCATTGTGTTCCTGAACCGGCAAAAAAAGCGTAGGCGAGAGCCGGAGCGACCTATAATATTACCTTGCCAATTTGGCGCTCCCGGCCCGCACGTTCCGCCCGGTATAGACCGCAACAGCGAACTGCCCCCTCACGCCTTTGCGTGACACGGCGCGCGTGCCCTATCCGATGGGAGTTCCACGCCAAGGGATTGGATATGGGATTGGATGGACGCATCGACAATCCCAGGATCGGTTGGAAAGGACGCGGATTTTGGCCCGCCGCGCGCGCCCTTCTATGCCGGAGGCGGTAAGGGCACCACTAGCAAAGTGGTGCAATTTCATTTTGCGCACCCCGTGCAAAAGTTCCCTGGAAAATTTCCCGCTTCGCTGTGGATAAGGACGCTCACCGATCCAGCGATTAAGGATTGGGTAACCATCCTGCGCCACCCTGAATGCGGGCTGTAGGTCATGTGGGGCATGACCGATTTTGGGGCGTTTCGGAAAGCAACCGGAGGCGCTGGTGCCGACAGTCATTCGATTGAACCAAAAGCGATATCTCGCTTCGGGTGTAAATTTGACGGAGCTGTTCGATCAGCTGCCGGAGCCGGTCGCCTATTTTGACTCCGACAACCGGCTGGGCGCCTGCAATCTAAGCTTCCGCGACGCCTTTCCGGTGGTCATCGAGTCTGAATTCCTCAAGCGCGCCGGTACCAGTCCGGTCGCGGGCACAGGCCAGCCGCCGGCCAATCTCGACGCTGCGGCCCCTCCCGCCCTGACCGATGGACGCGCGCATGCGGCCCAGGACTTGCGTTTCCCTTTGTCTACCCGCACCAACGACTATCAGCCGGATGTGCGGCGTACCCGCGACGGCGGCACCTTGCTCACCTTCCGCGATGTCTCGGCCATGCGGACGATGGAAGAAGAGTATCGGCAGCGTATCGAAGCGCTGAATGCGGAGCTGGCGCAGGCAAAGGCAGGGCAACAGGAAGCGTTGAACACCGCCCGTGCCCGCAAGGATTTCCTCACCTCTACCAGCCATGAGCTGCGCACCCCGCTCAACGCCATCCTGGGCTTTTCGGAGATGCTGTCCAAGCAGATGTTCGGACCGCTGCAAAATGAGCGCTATCTGGAATATGCCCAGATCATCCACAAAAGCGGCGTGCATGTCCTGTCGCTGATCAACGACCTGCTCGATCTGTCCAAGCTCGATGCGGGCAAGTTGGAACTGCGCGTCGAGAAAATCGAGATTCTCAAGATCATCATCGACTGCGTGCGCTGCGTCGAAGTCCAAGCGGCGCGCGACCATATCGGCATCGCCGTTCATGTTTATGACGGCATTGACCTGCTGTTGGGCGATGACAAGCGGTTGCATCAGATGCTGCTCAATCTTCTCTCCAACGCCTTGAAGTTCACGCCGGTGGGGGGCGAGATCAACATCGACGTCTTCCGGCGTGGAACCGATATCGCCATTTCGGTGTCCGATACCGGCATCGGCATCAAATCCGAGGATATTCCCAAAGTGCTGGAGCCGTTCGGGCAGATCGAAAGCGACCTCAGCCAGAAGCATCAAGGCACCGGCTTGGGTCTGCCCCTGACCAAGGAGCTGGCGGAATTGCATGGCGGCTCGCTGACCATGGAAAGCAGCCTCAACATGGGCACCACGGTGACCATCCTATTGCCGCTAGAGCCCAAGGCCGCAGCCTGACAAAGGCATTTCGCGGATGTAACCACGCTTCCACCTTACGGGCGGAAGCTGATAACCTCTTCCCACAAACAGGCGACACAACGCCGTAGGAAGGGAAGATCATCATGAAACACATCCAACCAACCGCTTTGTCACGCCGCGGCGGTGCCGCGGCAGCCCTGGGGCATAGACTATCTGCAACCGCGGGTGGATGCGTGCAACTTCGCGTTACGGCAATATGAGTAGCCCCCTTCAAGAGCAAATCGGCGCCATCTGGGCGCGCGCCTTGGGGGTCAAGACCATTCGGGGCGACGATAATTTCTTCGCCCTGGGCGGTCATTCCCTGTTGGGCGTGAAGATGCTTGCCGAGATCCAGGCAAAAACCGGAAGTGAAGAAGAACTGAGGCTTTCCGATCTGCTGGAGTTTCCCACCCTCGCCGCTTTTTGCGGGCGTCTGGAAAGCCTGATGGCGCCCAGCGAGGAAGAGGGCCGAATCTAGAACCAGACGGCCGTCAGCACCAAATCGTCCTGGACGCAATAACAGCCGCAGAGCACCGCGCCGGACCGCTCGGCGCGAAAGCCGGCGTTTTGCAGGGTGATCTGGATATCCCGGAACGGCAGCCCGCCGCTCATCCCCCAGGCCTTGTAACAGGCCTCCTTGGCGCTGAAGAACAGGGTGGCCATCATCGCCTGGTCCGCTTTGCAAGCCGTCAGATAGTCCCGCTCGGCAGGCGCGAACAGCCGCGGCCACAACTCTTGCGTTACCCCGCCGATCCGCTCGACATCCACGCCGATGCCGGAAATATGCCGCGCCTCCGCCACCAGGGCCGCGGCATAGCCTTGCGTATGGGTGATGCTGCCGACCACGCCTTTGGGCCAAAGCGGCGCGCCGCTTCGCGCCATGCCGATGGCGGCTTCGCGGCCCAAATCCCGCAAGGCCGCGCGCGCGCAAGCCCGGCCCAACGCAAAATCGCGGCGGCGCTTTTCCCCCGCCGTGGCGACAAAAACCTCTTCCTCGGGATGGACCGTAACCCTTTGTCCGCTGTCATGCATCTCCGCCCCGAAAATATTCGGTGCCAGAATGCGCGGCACCAATCCCTTCAAGCGGGAACCGTTTCGGCGAAGACCTGAAGCAGCTGCGCGGTGAAGCCGTCCTGATCGGCCGGGCTGATCACACCCTGATAGAATTGCAGCGACACATCGATCTCATGGCCCATGTCCATCACATGCAGGAAAAGCGGCGAAGACCGCCGCTGCCAGTTTTGCGGCGGCAAGCTGACGATCTGGGGCGGCCAGGGCAGCGCCGCAGTGGTGTCTGGACCGGCCTTTTTTTGCGCCCGCTCCCGCAGCGTGCCCATGGAATAATAGTTGAACACGGCCGGTATCGTATTGGGATAATCCAGGGCCTCGATTCCCGGCCGCACACATTGCGGCGCCCAGAAATGCAGGGTGGGAATGCGCAAGGATAGAGCGGCGTCATAGGCCGCCAGGATGCCGCGCATCACATTTTCGAAATCTGTCTTGGCCGGGGCGTGAACCTCTACCGCATCCGCGCAAAACATCAACCCCACGGTATTGGCCAATTCCAGCGAGGTGCGCTTGTCGCCCAGCACGCGGACGGGAAAACGCTCCATGCCCGACCAGCGCGCCAGGGCAATGGAATAGATCGCAAAAAAGATCAGAAACGGCGTGACTTTCCATTGCTCCGCCAAGGCGCGCACGCTATCCGCCACCCGGCCCGGAATGGTGAAATTGCGCACAATGCGAATGCCATTGCCCCAGGTAAGCGGTGTTCCGTCGGACGGCGCCTTCATGATGGGCTGGTCCTGATACCAGCGCCGCCAGAATGCGATCAGCTGCGCGCCTTGGGGACCGGCGAGAAATTCCCGTTCCGCCAGAGAATAGTCGTTATAGTCCGCCGACGGCGCGGCACGGGGGGCGCCATGATCCAGAATGTCGGCAATCTCATCCAGAACGATATTGCGGGTTCCGGCATCGGCGATCATATGCGCCGAGGACAGAATCGCCAGGCTTTCGCCTTCGGGCAACGCGATGACCTTGGCGCGGGTCAGCCATGTCCCTTCCATTCGGTTCAATTGGGCGCAAAAATCCTGCGCGGATTTGTCGGCTGCCTCGCCGGCGGCGTCCGGGCTTAAGGCTCGCATATCTTCCTGTTCAACGGCAAAGGACTCCGCCGGGTTGAGGAAGGCCAGCAGCGTGTCTTCGCGCCCCTGGAATCGGGCCCGCAACGCGTCGTATCGGGCGATGACCTGGCGGATGGCGGCGGCAACGTCAGGCGCGGGGTGAGGGAACTTTCCCACCATGCCGATATTCAGGGCCAAGGGCCGGCCCTCGTGCGGCCCCCCGGCGGATTGACGCCACATTTCCTGGGCTACGGACGGCGTCAAAGGACCGCTTGGCGCCTGCGCGGCCCGCAGCATTTTGGCTGCGTTGCGGGCTTCGAGATAGGCCAGGATTTCACCCTTGCGGGAGCGCAAGCCGTCCTTGTCGGCGGTCGTCAGGGCCGCTTTGGGCGAGCGATAGCGAAGCTCCCCTTCGCTCAGGGACAAAAGGATGCCCCGGCTCTCCAGCCCGGCGATCAAATCCGCAACCGTTATGATTCCCGACATATTGCCTGACCCATGCCCTGTCGAGGACAACCACAAACGGCCGTCCGCGCGGGAAAATGCTCCCAATAACGTTCGGGTTATCGCATGCCGGAAAAAGGAGGGAAAGAATGGACGCTTAGAGAAGAGCGCCGGGAATCGAGGCGATCTGGTTTTCCCAGCTCTGTTCGTCATTAGATTGGCGCGGCGTGTAGTGGCACAATCCCATTACGAAAGCGGGTTCATCATCGTCATTTGCCAGAGGGACAAACAGATTATCCGCATCAAGATACTCGCGACCCGTGAGATGGACGCGGCCAAGGAATCGCAAGGGCTGTTTGCCGGCCAAGACCAAATCGTAACAATTAACCCAGCGCTCGACGTGGCTTGGCGAAAGAGTTTCCTCAAACGACTTGCCCGTATGATGGCCGGTAATTTCTGTGACTTTCGTGCCGATAAGGCGCCAAATATAGTGAGAGGGATTTACTTGGTCACGTTGGAACAAAACAATGTTGCGCAAAAATTCCTTAAGGTCGCGCGGGCTGAGGTCGGATCGTCTTGGCATTGTGCGACCGTCCGCTTTGGTGTGCCATAGCTTGATAAGCGGATCATGGAGAGAATCGCAAAACGCCAGGGATGGGTCACAATAATAGTACCATTTCTCCCGAGCTGCCCGCTGATTAAGCGCTTTTATGGCGTTGAGCATATCCATAGGCGAATAGTTGACTAAAACCTATAAACAGGCTGTAAAGCACCTTTTGGGTTCCGGCCTGCCGAAATCGAAATATCCAGTCGGTCCACAATGTGGCGTGAAATATACACTAATTTGCCCGTCCACGTTGCGTACGGTCAGGACCTCGCGCTTTGAGAAGCGCGACCCTTATTGGGAAATTCAATGCGCTGCCAGAAGGAACCGCCGGAACAATAGGTGATATGTCTACATGTCATTCACCATGCCAAAAGCTTGTTCTTGCAGGCATGTATATCTCCATCCGAAACCTCATATATGGTTTCAAAAGCATTAACGGGGCGCAACAGGCCGATGCCGAACTCTCACAAACGGTTGATATTGGATGGATCGCTCCGCAAAGGGCGCCAAGAAAAATACAAGCTTGATCAACTCGCACCCGCGCGCATCGGCGAACATTTGGTGATGTTCGAACCGAGCGAAGAGGTGATCGCGGACTTGATGGCCAGGGCACGGTTGAGCATTCCCGGGCTGGCTCCCACCTCGGAGGTGATAAAAGTCCAACGGCATAATTCCCATTGCATAATGGCACTGGCACCCAAGTCCAAATTTGATCCAGCAGCGCCGGCAGCTGAGGGGTTTGTTGCCATGCTAGCCCTGAACAGTGTTGGCATGGAGCTTCTCGCATTGGACGCTTTGAACGCCACCGAGCCCAATATCAAGTTTCTCGCCAAGCCTGGTGAACGGCCGAAAGCGATTTATTTGTGGGCTATATTCGCGCCCGGCTCGGGGGCGGCCGGCATGGCGTTGTTCATGAAAAAGCTGGCTTCAGAACAGTATGCCGGCCTGGATATCTACGCTCGTCCGGTAACGCCGGAAGGGCGGAACTTCCTACTGGTCTTGGGATTCGGCGAAGGCAAGGAGATCGGACCGCATCTCTGGGTATTCCGGCGCAGGCCGGACGCGCCGCTCTATGACAGCTACGTCCCCAATTCCGGCGAAAAGAACATCGGCATCACCGTCGCCCGCACGTTTGATGATTTGATGCGTGTCGCCGCAATCCGGAATTCGGTCTATATCGGTGAACAAGAATGCCCATTCGCCGAGGAATATGACGGCAACGACTTATCCGCCACGCATTTGCTGGCCTATATCGGGGATGAACCCGTCGGTTGCCTGCGGCTTCGTTTCTTTGCCGATTTTGCAAAATTCGAACGTATGGCAATCCGTAAGGAATACCGAAAATCCCGCGCAGCGATCCAGTTGGCCCGTGCGGGGTTCAAATTTTGCCAGAAGAAGGGCTATCGGCACGCCTATGGCCATATTCAGGAAAAACTGGTTCCCTTCTGGAGCCGTTTCGGTTTTCGCGTGAGGGAAAACAGCCGCAGAATTTTATTTTCCGATCATGAGTATATTGAAATAGTCGCCGACATAGAGCCGGACCTCCACGCCATAAATATCGGTAGTGATCCCTATGTCATTATCCGGCCGGAGGGGACTTGGCATAGGACCGGCATTCTGGAGCTGTCAGCCCTGCGAAGTGTTCCTCGTCGCGAAACTGGGAAAAAGAACTGAGTAAATATCAGTTGACAGTCCACCCGCGTATCTACGGTTGACTGATGACAATCCTATTTCTCTAAAGTAGCTTGCCAGGCCTTGCTTGGGACCTAGGAAATATAACCTATGCCGATTTTCAAAGATTGCAGCGTCGTGGCCATTTCGAGGACTGAATGGAATTTCGCCGCCTAGTCCCCGCGCTCCCCGCGAAGAAGAGCGCAATCTATACATTCGAACGAGGTAAAGCAAAGCGCCATCCCCATTGCGATCTTTACAACGACGTTATCCGGGTCCGCGATGCCCTGCATAGCTGGGGCGTGAAGACCGGAACGCGCGTCGGCATTTATGCGCCCAATTCCTATCATTGGGTGGTCTATGACCTGGCGCTGATTGAACTGGGCGCCATTTCGGTGGCGTTCACCGACGATTTCGCGGGCAAGGTCAATCAAGGCCTGCTGGACCAATACAATATCGCATTGCTGCTGATTGCCAAAAGAGAGGCCCGCCTGTTTGCGCAAAAGCCGGCCCATGTCGCTTTCCTGGATGCGGACAATGAAGGCATCCGGGCGCTGGATCGTCCGCGGTCCGGTGATCCCGACGAAGCCGACCAGCATAGCCTGGTATTTTCCTCCGGCTCGGCCGGCGGGTTGAAAGGCCTAGTGATCAGCCGCAGGGGGGTGGAATCCATGCTGCCCTCCTTCTTCGAGACTGTTGGGATGGAGACCGGGGACCGGTTGCAGCTATTCCTGCCCATGTCGAATTTCCAGCAGCGCAACATGTGCTATGCCGCGCTCTGGTATGATTTCGATATTATCCTCACGGATTACACTCAGCTATTTGCCGCAATGCCCGTTCTCAATCCTACCATTCTAATCGCGCCACCGGTGCTGTATCAGATGTTGGTTGCGGACTATGAAAAATACCCTAGTTGGAAAAAGCCTCTATGGTCGGCCATGGGCGCCATCCTGTCATTGGTGCCGTTCGCGTCCGCGCGGCATGGGTTAGCACGCATCCTGTTCCACGATTTCTATAAACAGTTCGGCAACGAGATCCGTCTTCTGATCACGGGCATGGCACCGATCCGGCGCAGCATGGGAAAGTTCTTTGCGCGAATGCAACTGCCCTTGTGTGAATCCTATGGCATGATGGAAGCGGGTTCGATCACCTACCGTCCGCCGCACTTGAAGAAATATGGTTCGGTGGGCAAGCTTCTTAAGGGTGTCGACATATCGTTTGACGCCGACGGCGAGATCATTGTCAATCGCGAGGCTTCGCTGACGTTGCGCTATTTCCAATGCGCCGAGGGCGAGAATGAGCGCACCTTTCTGGGGCCCGGCCGCGTCGCCACCGGCGACATGGGCAAGCTGGACACGGACGGCAATCTCTATCTGCTGGGGCGCAAGAAGGAATTGTTGGTCACACCGGGCGGCATAAAGGTTCATCCCGAAACCATCGAACAGGAATTGAACAACAGCCCCGATGTGGCGCATTCGGTCTTCTTCCTCAAACCGCATGCCTCGCATCTGACTTGCGTGGTGGATCTGGTGCCCTCCGCGGGCGAAGAGGCGCGGGCGCGGGTGACCAAATTTGTCAACGCTCTGCCCGCGGCCAAGAAAGCGGCTCAGTTCGTGGACGTGATTTTCGCCGATGAGCCCTTTACATCGGACAATGGCATGCTCCGGCCCAACCTGAAGATTGATCGCAAGGCGATCGCCGCCCGTTACCTTTCGCAAGCCTGATCGGCCTAGGGGTCGATCAAGGGTTCGGTCAAGGTTGCTGGGCCGTGCGGCTTGCAGCGGCGGCACAGCCATACAATGACAATCGCCACCAGGCATGCCCAGGCCGAGAAGATGAACACATCCAGCGACGCCAGCAGATAGGCTTGGCCGGTCATGCCGCGTACGACCGCCGCCTTGGCCCCCAAATCGGAAAATCCCAGATTCTGCAGCGACAAGAGCATGTTGTTGAGCGCCGGTGTGAAGCCCGAAGTCAGATCGGCCATATGGCTTTGATGCAGGGCGGCCCGCCGGTCCCAAAAGGTGGTGAGCAACGAAACCGAGAAACTGGCGGCGATGATGCGGGCGAAATTTGACAGGCCGGAAGCGGCCGGGATTTTTTCCGGCGGAACGCCATCCAGCAAAATGGTGATGGTGGCGATGAAGAAGGTGCCTACCGAGATGCCCTGCACCATCAAAGGCAGCGCGATGTCCATGAAACTGGCCTCCGCGGTCAACGGCGTCCGCATCCAATAGGATATCGTCGAAGCCGTGAAGGCGATGGTGGCGATCCAGCGGGCATCGAACCGCGACATCAGCCGCGCCGCCAAGGGAGTCACCGATATGGCGACCGCGCCGGTGGGCGCCGACACCAATCCCGCCCAGGTGGCGGTATAGCCCAACTGGGTCTGCAGCCAGAGCGGGATCAACAGCATATTGGCCATGAACACGCCATTGCCCAGGCAGAAAACCACGGTGCCCAGGGTGAAATTCCGGTTGCGGAACAACGATAGGTCAATGATCGGATGCTCTTGCGCCCATTCCCAAAGCAGGAAGGCGCCGAACCCAATCAGGGAGGCAAGCCCCAAGACGATGATCTGGGTGGATTCAAACCAATCCTCATTCTTGCCGGTGTCCAGCATCACCTGCAGCGCGCCTGCCCACACCACCAGCAACGCCAATCCGATCGAGTCGATCGGCAGCTTGCGTGTGGCGCTTTCGCGGCCCTGCAAATTGCCCCAGCACAGCGCCGCCACGATCAGGCCGACCGGCACATTGATCAGGAATATCCAGCCCCAATGCCAGGAATCGGAAATATAACCCCCCAAAAGGGGTCCGCAGATCGGCGCCACCAACGTCGTAGCCGACCAGATCGCCAAAGCGGTGGTGCGCCGGTGGTGCGGAAAGATGGACAGCATCAGTGCTTGCGATCCGGGGATGATCGGTCCCGACACCGCCCCCTGCAGGGTACGGAAAAACACCAGCGACTCCAGACTCCACGCCACGCCGCACAACAGGGATGTGATCGTGAAACCCAGGATGGACAATACGAAAACCCGCACCGCGCCATAGCGGCCCATCAGCCAGCCGGTGACCGGCACGCAAATACCGTTGGCAACCACGAACGAGGTGATGATCCAGGTCGACTGGTCGGTGGAGGCCCCCAGATTGCCGGCAATGGTGGGCAGTGAAACATTGGCAATGGTGGCGTCCAGCACCTGCATGAAGGTGCCCATGGCCAAGGCGAACACCGTCACGGCCAGGGCGGCCCCGGCCAGCGGCGCCTGCGGCCCCGAAGCCAAGCGCGCCGAAGAATGCCCGGCCGCGCTCACCGCGCCGGCGCGGCGTTGGCGGCCAGTATCTTTTTCACCAAGGCGTCCACTTTGATGTTCACATCTTCACCGGCATGCGCACGCATCACCGGAACCGGCGCGGCGCTGGCGACACGCGGGCCCGACTGGTCGGCGACCTCCACCTTGGCGCTGACGCTCAACCCCACACGCAACGGATTGTCCTTCAGCTCGGCGGGATCCAAGGCGATCCGCACGGGCACCCGCTGCACGATCTTGATCCAGTTGCCGGAAGCGTTTTGCGGCGGCAGCAGAGCGAAGGCGCTACCGGAGCCCGCGCCCAGTCCCGCCACCTTGCCGCGATAGACCACCTTGCTGCCATACATGTCGGTGGTGATGCGGACCGGCTGGCCGATACGCATGCGCGAAAGCTGGACCTCCTTGAAATTGGCGTCCACCCACACATCCGCCAGCGGCACAACCGCCATCAACGGCGCGCCCGCATGGACCCGCTGGCCGACTTGCACCGTGCGCTGGGCGACGACCCCATCCACCGGCGCCACGATCTTCATATGGGACAAAGCGATGGCGGCGGCGCGCAACTGCGCCGCGGCGGCCAACACATCGGGATTGTTGGCCACATTCACGCCGGCGATGCTGGATTGCGCCTGCGCCAGACTGCCGCGCGCGGAATTCACCGCGGCTTCCGCCGCCGCCACCGCGTCGCGGGCATGGCCCAATTCCTCGCCCGAGACCGCGCCGGCCAGGGCGGCCTGACGCCGCTGATAATCGCTCTTTGCCTGCGCCAGGGCGACTTCGGCCTGGGCGAGCTGGGCGGAATAGGAGTCCACGCTGGCCGCGGTTCCGCGCACCGCGCGCGCAACCCGCGCCAGATTGGCTTCCGCCGCGCGCATATTCAATTCCGCCGCCGACGGATCCATTTCAATCAACAACTGGCCTTGGCGGACCGCCTGGGTGTTGTCGGCATAGAGCGCCGTGACAGTGGCGCTTTCCCGGCTGGTCACCGCCACGATATTGCCGGCGACATAGGCATCGTCGGTCCACTCGCTCAGCCGTCCGGCCAGCAGCCACCAGGCGCCATACAACAAAGCTGCGATAAAGATGGCGGCGCCGAACAAGACAAAACCCTTGCGGCGGCGTTCGCGTCTTTGGGACCACAGCTCGGTAGTGTCGCTCATGGCATGGCCTCCTGTTTGGCGCTGGCCTCGGCGACCGCGACCTTTGCGTCAAAACCGCCGCCGACCGCGAGCAGCAACGTCACGCGCTGGCTGGCGGCCTCGGCCACCAATACCGCCATTTGCCGGCGCGTTTCCAGCAAGGTCGCTTGGGCCGTCAGCATAGGAATTTGTCCGGACAGGCCCAACCGATAGCGCTCCTTGGCCAGACCGAAGGCCCGCTCGGCACTTTCCAGCGCCAGTTTTTGCTGCTGGCGCTGATCGGCCAAGCTGGCCACCTGTGTCAGCGCGTCGGCCGTCTGACGCACCGCATTCACCACGGTGCCATTATAGTCGGCCACCGCGGCATCCAGATCGGCGGTGGCGCGCGCATATTGCGCCCGCAGCCGGCCGGCATCGAACAGCGGCAGATGAATCGCGGGGCCCGCGCCCGCCACAAGGGACTCGCTGGTGAAAAGATTGGACAGCCCCACGGCCTGAAACCCGATAGCGGCGGCCAGATCGATATTGGGATAGAAATCGGCATGCGCGGCCTCGCGTCCGCGCATCGCGGCCAGCACCCGGGCATGGGCTGCCAGAATATCGGGACGGCGCGCCAAAAGATCGGCCGGCAAGCGGTCCGGCAGGGGCAAGGCATTTTCGACAGAGGCCGAAGGGCGGCCGATGGCGGAATAGACATCGGCGCCGCGCCCGATCAGGGCCGCGATCGCATGTACGCCAATATCGCGCCCAGCCTCAGCGCGCCGCAGCTCCATCCTGGCCATCGCCAGCAAAGCCTTGGCCTGTTCCAGCGAGGCTTGGTTTTCCAATCCGGTGGCGACACGGCTTTGCGTCAGATCCAGAATGGCTTGGCGCTCATCCAAAGTCTGCTGCGCGATATCGATATTCTGATGGGCCAGCAGCAAGGCGACATAGGACTGAGCAAAGATGCCCGAAAGCGCCAGCCGCGCGGCGCCGGCATCCAGCGCCGCGGCCTGGTGCAAATCTCCGGCGCGGGCGATCAGCGCCGCTTGCTTGCCCCAGAAATCCAGCGACCAGCGCAGCCGCGCCTGGACATCGCCCACCCATTGCCAGGAGCCGCCGAAGGGCCGGGGCAACAGATAGTTGTTGCTCAGCAACTGGCGTTGTTCAGAACCGTCCAAATTGAGATTGGGATAGTCCAGCGCGCGCGCCGCCGACAATTCGGCCTGGGCGGCGCGAATGCGCGCCAGGGCGCTTTGCAGCGTGGGATTGCCGGCGAGCAATTGCGCGGCCAGGCTGTTCAATTGCGGATCGCCGAACGCCGTCCACCAATCGGCTTGCAGATGCGGCGCGACCTGATCGCCCAGCCCCAGCGCGCCAGGGGCGATTTCGGTCTGCGATGGCGTGGTCGATGGCGCCTGCACGCAGCCGGTCAGCGGCAACGCCAGAAACAATGCGGCGACCTGACTCCTGTTCAATCTGTTCCCCGCCGATGCGTGAGCGGCCAGCATCGCCTGATTCGTCTTTTCTTAAGGTTACCGCCGCTCCTGCGGGCAGCCCAACCAGGCGACCCGGCAGGATCGCCTTGCGAATCATTAAGATATTGATTTATATGGAATTATTTTGATTTCCGGAATCGATCCGCAACGGCGATGGCGGTGAAAATCGCTACCAGACACAAAGGAATTAACGCGGCGGTGCGGAACGAGGCCGATGCCGCAGCCGTGAGGATGCGGGTGAGCTCGGCCCCCTGTGCGCCAGCCACCAGGGCCGCATCGCCGCCCGCCGCCGCCAGCTTGGCCTTGTCATAGACCGCCCCCAGATAGGGCAGCACGACGTAGGTACAAGCCGCGCCGGCCGATCCCATCAAGCCAAACACCATGGTGCCGCTGCGCGGATAGCGCTCGGCCACCGTCGCCAGCATGGTGGGCCAGAAGTAAGCAACCCCAAAGCCCCATACGGTTGCCGCCAAAAGCACCGTCACCGGACTGTTGGCGCCGGAAAGCGCCAGCAATCCCAGCATGGCGAATATCGAGGAGGAGATCAGCAATCCGATATTGCCCAGCCGCTTGACCAGGGGCCCCGCAAAATGGCGCATCACAAACATCAGCCCGCTGACATAGGCCAGAACCAGGATACCGCGCATGCCCACGATCTGGCTCAGCGCCACGTCCAGCCACTGACCCGGCGCGAATTCGGTGGAGGCGGTGAACATCATCAACACCACCCAGATAAAAATCGTCGGGCTCTGAAGCGTGGCCTTGATCATTTCGCCCGGCGTCACCGGCGCATCCGTGGACGCGCTGACGGGCGGCAGTTTTTCCCGCAGCGTCAACGCAGCGAACACCACGCACAGCAGCACCAGCGGAATCATGTTCCAGCGCCAGGGCAGCATGGCCCCGTCTATGGCAAGGCCCAGCAAGGCGCCGCCGACCAGTCCGGCCGGATACCAGGCATGCAAGATGCTGAGACGGCTGACTCGATCCTCGGGATAAAGCGCGCTGGTCAACGGGTTGATGACCGTTTCCACCATGCCCCAGCCCAAGCCCTGTATCAGCATGCCGATCAGCAAGCCGGTATAGGGCGAAAGTCCCAGCGCACCGGCCCCCGCGACCACAGCGAATCCCGCCGTCATCAGCGCGGCGGCGGCGATCAGCGCCCGGCCGAAACCGATTTTCGCCAGCACCGCGCTGGCCAATAGCAAGGTGATGGCGAACCCGGCAAAGGCCGCGCCGAGCACGGTCGCCAGACGTTCGCCCGCGGTCAGGGCGCCGAGCGGATCAAGATATTCGCCGCGCATATGCACCGCGGTTGCGGCACGCATGCTGACAGCCGCGCCCGCCGTAAACAGAGCCAGCAAGGTGATGATGAAAATACGTCCGCGATGGAGCGGTGCAGCATCATTTATCATTATATTATGTCACCAGTTTTATAGTATGTGACCGGTTTTTCCGGCCCGTCCCTTTTGCGAAGCCTAGCATAGCCAGGATGCTTCCCGTAAAGTCACCGCATGCCACTTCATCCCCCAAGCCGCGCTTGTCATCGCGCGCGCCGGCGCCCTGCCGACCGACCTGGCGCCACCGGACCAAGGCGCTGGTGACGGATGCCCTTGGCAGGCTGGCCTGACATGAAATTTCGCTTGGTGTTTCTTGCACTTTTGCTGACGCTTCCCGCCGAGGCGCGCGATTTCTCCAGCACCATCACCGAAGCCGAGCGGATCACGCCCATGCGTCCGGAATTCAAGACTCCCGACGAGCCGAACCAGCTCTTTTATGTGCAGCGTTCGCCCAATGCCAACACCGTGGTCTATGCCGCAAAATTGGATGGCGCGGGCAATTTTGATTCCCGCAGCCCCGTCGAGGGTTTTTGGCGCAAGTTCAACATCGATGGCAGCAAACAGCCGCTCACCATGATCGAGCGAATGATGGCCTATGGCGTGCGGACCGCGGCGCGCAAGAAGGACCAGCCGATCTCTTTTTCGATCGCCGCCCTGCCCCAGCGCCAGTTGACCCTGCAATGGGATGCACAGCATCGCCCCATCGCGACCATGGTCGCAGGCGGGCGCACCGTGAAGTTGGCCTATGTTTATCTGCATGTGGTAGAAGGCGGGCTATTGCCCCGCGTGCCGGAGCTCGAGATTTTCGGTACCGATATCGCCAGCGGCAAAGCGGTCCATGAGCATCTTATCCAGAAGTAGAGTCCGCATAGTGCGGGGTATCTACCAGGCGCGCGCCTAACCCGCGCCGCTTCTGAATCACAAGCAGGCCACGCGCCACCGCCATCAGCAATAGCAACGGCGCCAGCCAGCCGGCAAAAAATGGCGCCATATAACCGAATTCACCCATCAGAATGAAGGCCTTGGACGCGAAATGGGCGAGATACCCCGCCAACAGAACAGTGACCAGGGCGAACCAGCGCGTCTGATAGGCGAAATAGAGCAGGGACAACACCGCGCCCAACAGCGCCATGGCGCAGGTAAAAAGCGTCTCGCCAAAGATCAGTTGCAGCCGTGTCTTATAGCCATAGACATAGCGCGGCATGATCTGCGCCCCGGCCAACGCCTTGAGCTCGCCCAGCCGCAGATATTGCGGCGACAGTCCCAGATTGCGCAGCCACAATTCGTCCAATGCCATGGTGACGGTCCGCGTTGCGAAAGGGGTCCGGGTTTCCTCCTGCGTCGTCGTGGTGCTCAGCACATCGCCGCGGTTCGCGGAGTCGGCGCGCCAGGAATGACCGTTTTCCAGCAGCCAGACATTGTGGGGCCGCGGCGTGGCGAGGGCAGCGGTATCCACCGCGCCGAGATGGCCTTCACTGTCCAATTTGTAGAGGGTGACATTGTGCAGCTTGAGCGGCGGACCATATTCGATTTGCGCCCGCAGCAGACCGTCGGGAAGCGCAATCCAGTGATTGCCGCCGCTGCGGGCCCGGTCCAGGCGAATGCCCTCGCGCCCCAGCCTTTCGGCAATCTGCACATGGATCGCGGCGGGCCTCAGCCAAACATCCACCGTGAACAGAACCGCGCCCATCAACAGGCCGGCCAGCAGCGCCGGCACCAGACACAAAAGCGGCGAGCGGCCGCTGTTCCAAATCAACAGGCGTTCGCGCGATTCGGTAAACGCGCTTTCGCTCCACACAACGCCCAGAAAGGTGGCAAAGGGAACAAAGGGTGGCAATAGGTCCGGCAGCCGCAGCACCGCCAGGCGCGTCACATCCAGGACCACGTGCAAGCTATTTCCCTGAAACAGCGCGACTTGCGGCCACAGATCGATGGTCAAGGCGATGGTCATCAGCGCCGCGATGACCATCATGGTGTGGCGCAGATAGGCCGCCAATATGTAGCGCGAATAAAGCCCCCAAGGCGCAAGCCGGATTGGACGGGCGCCACCCTGCTGGCTCATGAGCGCGCCAATTGGGGGCGCACGAAATCATTGTGACGCCACACGATCAGGGTGAAAGCAGCATAGGCAAAGCCGCCATAAAGCAGCAAAGGCGGCAGCAGCGCGCCAGCCACGCTGAGGGGGGCGATGCTGGTAATCATCCATTCGCACAAAAGATTCACCGACATCAGCGCCAGGCAGGAGAAGGGCAACGCGAACCAGTTGGTCAACCGGTTGGTGAACGCCACACCCAAGAGCGCTATCAGCGGCGCCAGAAAGGACAACAGACTGCGCGAGAAGCGCTCCGCCAGAAGCAACATCTGGGCGCCGCGCGAATCCTTGGCGCGATAGTCCGGCACGAAAAGCTGTTCGACGATGGTTTGCTCATCCGTTTTGCTGCTGCGCGCCGCGAAAGGCAGCAGCTGGTCCACCATCATCAGCTGACTCATGTCACGCACCTTCATGCTGACGGGCGGCCCATCCTTCAGAAAATCGGTGCAATCGGGGCAACGCAGCGGATTGGGCCGCACCGCGCCGCTCTCACTGGGCATGGGATTGGCGTCGGCGAAAGTGTGGGAGGTGAAATCGTTGAGACTGAGCACGATCTTGCCGCTGCGATCGGGACCGTCCAAGCGCGCCTGCGCGGCGGTGACCACGCGTGAACTGCGCGGCCCAACCTGCTGATAGACGAACAGCGTGCGGTCTCGGCCTGGCGGCGGGGGCTTTGTTTCGCGGCTGGCATCGATCGCCGTTACGGCGCCGGACGGGCTCGGCGGCGGCGCGCCGCCCACCACGCGCTCCATCGCATAAGCGACATAAGAAGGGAAATAATAGAACTCGTTCTTGGCCACGCCTTTCTTCAGCGAGCGCAATTCAGAGCTGAACAGGATGGAGCGCTGGGCATAGCGCGACATGGGATCGGCCACGCCCGATCCCAGTATGGCCAATAGCTGACCGGCCATGGCCAGGATCAGGATCAACGCGCCCAGTTGATAAGGACCCAGGCCTGAGGCGAACAGCACCAGCAATTCGCGGCTTTCGCGCATGCGCAGCAGAGCCAAATAGGCCGCCATCAACAGCGCCACCGCAAGCGCCAGATCGAAGATTTCGGTCGAGGTGCAGGCCAATATCAACGCAATGCTCGGCAAATCGGCTTCATGACGCACCGCTTCGCGAAATACCGGAGTGAAATGCTCGGCCAGGAAGATGGCCTCAATCAGAACGATCACCGCCAAGGCCTGGGAACCCACCCGGGCGAAGAAGCCCCACGCATAGTCGCCGCGCAGGAAGTTGGTCAGGGTCACGCGCAACGAGACAGAATTTGTTGTCGGGGAAGGGTCCGTCAAAGCCGGAATTCCTCGCCCAGATAGACTCGGCGCACCTCTTGGTCGGCGACGATTTCCGCGACACCGCCTTCCGCCAAAACCTGTCCGCTTTCGATCACATAGGCGCGGTCCACGATCCCCAGCAATTCCCGCGCCTTGTGATCGGTGATCAACACACCGATGTCGCGGTCGGCCAAATGATCGATCAGCTGCCCGATCTCGTCGGTGGCATGGGGATCCACGCCGGCGAAAGGTTCGTCCAACATGGCAAAGCTGGGTTCACAGGCCAGGGTGATGGCGATCTCGCACCGGCGGCGCTGCCCGCCCGACAATTGTCCGACCCGCTTGTCGCGTACGTCTTCCAGGCGAAACTCCTCGATCAGCTCGGCCATCTTGCGCTTGTGTGCCGCCGCATCGGCCGCGCGCGCCTCCAGCACCAAGCGCAAATTCTGTTCCACGGTCAGCCCGCGGGGCACGAAGGGCGCTTGCGGCAGATAGGCGATGCCGAACCGCGCCCGATCGTAGAACGGCATGCTGGTGACGTTGTGGCCGTCCAGCAAAATCGCGCCCGCATCGGGCACAATCATGCCGGTCAACATCTGGAAGGTGGTGGTCTTGCCCGCGCCGTTGGGACCCAAGAGTCCCACAACTTCGCCGCGCTTGAGCTGAAGCGTGACATTTTCAATCACCCGCCGCCCGGCGAACGACTTCACCAGATGCTGCGCAGAAAGCATGTCTTGGCTCTTCGAATCCCTGAGGGGCCGCGCCGGGGTTTTCACCGTGCCGAATCACGCCCGGCTGCGCTTTGGCCTGTTGCGGATACTATGACGCAGCTTTTGGTCCGTACAAGCACGACCCGGAACCGCCGAAACCCTGAAGAAATGCGACGGATTGTTACGTCCAAACGCCGCACGAAACGTGGAAATACGGGCTTTTCGGGTCTGCCCAACCTCCGTCTGAAAGGTGACAGAATACCCCATATCGTTGTTTTTAAGGGCAACTATAGGGACTTACCGTGATGGCGAAGGTTGTGGCATAAGCAATTCTGGCTATGCTCGCTCATACGGTCGTCCGGCCGTGGGGCATGCGTTCAAGAAGATCAGCACTGAGGGGCAATGACGACCCATTCCGCGGCCGCCGAACAAAAGGCCATTTTGGCCGAAACCGAGCAAGACGAGCGCAAGAGCGTCGTGGACGGCTTTGCCGGCTATCGCGCGTTGCGCCGCCGGATCGAGGATCTGGAGAATAGCGGCCAGAACCTGCCTTTCTTCGAGCCCCGCGACGGCGTCAGCCATAGCGTCATCCGCCGCAGCGACAAAAGCCTCATCAGCTTTTCCGGCTACAACTATCTGGGCCTGAGCGGACATCCCGCCGTCACCGCCGCCGCCAAGAACGCGATCGACAAATACGGCACCAGCGCTTCGGCCAGCCGGATCGTCGCCGGCCAGATCGACCTGCATGGCGAACTGGAACGCAAGCTGGCCAATTTCCTGGGCACCGAGGACGCGCTGGTTTTCATCAGCGGTTATCTGACCAATGTCAGCGTCATCTCCCATCTGCTGGCCCGCCCCGATGCGGTGATTTACGATTCCGGCGCCCACAACAGCATCATCACCGGCGCGCGCCTGTCAGGCGCCAAGACCTTTACCTATCCCAATGGCGATTGGGACGGGTTGGATGCGCTGCTGGAAAAAGAACGCGCCGGATTCCGCCGCGGCATGATCGTGGCCGAAGGCGTCTATTCCATGGACGGCCAGATCCTGGACCTGACGCGCGCTGTGGAAACCAAAAAACGCCACGACATGCTGTTGATGGTGGACGAAGCCCATTCTTTCGGCATCGTGGGCAAGACCGGGCGCGGCGTGTGCGAGGCTGCCGGACTGCCGGTGGACAGCATCGACGTCTATATGGGTACGCTAAGCAAAACGCTCGCATCCAGCGGCGGCTATATCGCGGGCGACCGTGGGTTGATCGAATATCTGCGTTTTCTGTGCCCCGGCCTGATTTTCAGCGTGGGCCTGTCGCCCGCCGACACCGCCGCCGCCATGGCGGCCTTGGACATATTGGAGCGTGAACCGCATCGCCCCAAGCGCTTGCGCGAACGCGCAAAATTCTTCCGCCAAGTGGCGCGCGAAAATGGCCTCAGTGTAGGCGGCGACCCGGAATCCCCAGTCGCCTCCCTGATCGTGGGCGACGACAAGCTGGCGATGCTGTTGTCACACAATCTTTTGGAACGCGGCATCGAGGTGCAGCCCATCGTGCGCCCGGCGGTCTCCGCCACCACCGCGCGGCTGCGCTTCTTCCTCACCGCCAATCACACCGAAGAGCAAATTCAGGCGACCGTTCCCGTGGTGGCTCAGGAACTGGAAAAGCTGCGCCGCGAAGTCGGCTAGTGCCGTTCGATTCCGAAATTCGTCCGGAGTTCGATATGAAAATCATGCGCGTTTCGGAATCGGGACAATAGGATGGCCGGCGCTTTTTTCGTCTCGGCCGAGGATCAGCCGCACCCGGCGCGGACCCAGGCCATTCTCAAAGCCCATCCGGAGATCCGCGAACTTATAGGCCGCAATCCCTGGACGGCGATCATCATGCTGGGCGTGGTGGGCTTGCAGACCGGCCTTGCGATCGTCATGGGCCGGCTTGGCCTGGGCTATTGGTGGGCGGCGTTGCTGAGCGCCTATTGCGTCGGCGCCTTCGCCAATCACTGCCTCTATGTCGTTGTGCATGACGCGACCCACCGGCTGATCTTCAAGAGCCGCGCCGCCAACTATCTGGTCGCGATCCTGGGCGATCTGCCCAATCTGATTCCGGGCGCCATCGGTTTCAGCATCTGTCATCTGGCGCATCACGCGCGCCAGGGGGACTACAGAACCGACGCGGACCTGGCGGGCAACTGGGAAGCGCGTCTTATCGGCAACCGCTGGTATGCCAAAGCGCTGTGGCTGCTGCTCTTTCCCCTGTTTCAGCTGACCAGGCCCATGCGCCTGAAGGACATTTCGGTGTTCAATGCCTGGAGTATCGCGAGCCTGGCGGCTTGCGCCGCCTTCAATGTCACCGTGTTTTTGCTCTTCGGCGCCAATGCCATTCTGTATCTGGGCGCCTCGATGCTGTTTTCCATCGGCTTGCACCCGCTCGGCAGCCGCTGGATTCAGGAGCATTTCACACTCGATCCCAGCCAGGAAACCGGCAGCTATTACGGCAAGCTGAACCGGCTGGCGCTTAATGTCGGCTATCACAACGAGCATCACGATTTCCCATCCGTCCCCTGGAACAGGTTGCCCGCCGTTCGCAAAACGGCGCCCGAATTCTACGACACGCTGATCCCGTCACCGTCCTGGGCTCGGCTTTGGCTGACTTTCATTTGCGATCCGCGCTATTCGCTTTATTCCCGCGTGCTCCGGGCGGAAATCGAGTAGGAGGCACGCCTTGAGCTTGGAGGGAAAACGCGCGCTCAGAGTCGCGCTGGTTACCAGCTCTTACAACTACATCGCCGACGGCGTGGCGCTCACCCTCAACCGTCTGGTCGGGCATCTGGAATCCCAGGGAGTCGACGTGCTGGTGTTCGCGCCGACGGCGCAGAACCCCGCCTTTGCCTATCGGGGGACGGTCGTGGCGGTGCCATCCATCCCCCTGCCCGGCCGCCCGGAATACCGCTTGGCGCTGGGCATGGCCGGTTATGTGAAGCGACAGTTGCTGGATTTCGCCCCTGACATCATTCACATCGGCGTGCCGGACTTTCTGGGCCATGCCGCGCTGGCTTTGGCGCAGAAACACGGCATCCCGGCGGTTGCGTCCTATCACACCCGCTACGAAACCTATTTGCGGCACTATTGGTACCTGGCGCCGCTGGAAAATCCGCTCAAGCGCATTCTGCGCCGCTTCTACGGTCAATGCCGCGAGGTCTATGTCCCTTCGGATTCCACGCGCGACGCGCTGCTGGCCGACGGTTTGCGCGACAATTTCAAATCCTGGCCGCGCGGAATCGATACGCAAGCCTTTCACCCCGCCAAGCGCAGCGCATCCTGGCGCGCGCGTCTCGGTATCGGACCCGATGAAACGCTGGTGTTGCACGTCTCCCGCCTGGTGCGGGAAAAGCGGCTGGATACGTTGACGGCAGCGTTGAACGCGATAGCGCCGCCGCATCGCGTGGTGATCGTGGGGGATGGACCGGATCGCGATTTCGTCGAAGCTGAACTGCCGCATGCCGTTTTCGCCGGGTTCTTGGCAGGCGAGGCGCTGGCGCAGGCCTATGCTTCGTCGGACATCTTCGTTTTTCCCAGCGATAGCGAGAGCTTCGGCAATGTCACCCTGGAGGCCATGGCATCGGGGCTGCCATGCGTCTGCGCCGATGCCACCGGCAGCCGTTCGCTGGTGGTGCCGGGCGAGACCGGCTTCCTGGCGCAGGCCGGCGACGCCGGCGCCTTTGCCCGGCACATCACGGCCCTGGTCCAGGATGGCGGCCTGCGGCGGCGTATGGGAGAAGCCGCCCGCGCCCGGTCCTTGCGCTTTTCCTGGGAAGAGACGATGGCGCGTATCTTGGGCTATTATCGCGCGCTAACGGTTGGGACCCCCTAGTGTCGTGGTTTCGAAGTTCGCCATATCATCGATATCAGGCTCTTGGCGAACTTCGAAACCAAAACGACACTAGGAATCAATAAGTTGCTAGTGTCCTACGATTCCGAAATTCGCTAGAACCCGATATAGGGATCATGCGAATTTCGGAATCGGGACACTAGGTGAAGATCGTAGACGTTTGCGAATTCTATTCGCCGACCGGCGGGGGCGTACGGCGCTATATCAACCAAAAGCTGGCGCTGGCGGAAAAATTCGGCCACGACCTGACCATCATCGCGCCGGGCGCGGAAACCCGTACCGAAAAGACCCGCGGCGGCCGCATTGCCTGGATCAAAAGCCCGCATCTGCCCTTCGACCGCAACTACCGCATGTTCTGGGGGCACAAGGCCGTCTGGCGGGCCTTGGATGAACTGGCACCAGATCTGGTGGAAGGTTCATCGCCCTGGCGCGGCGGCTGGCTGGCGGCGCGCTGGCCGGGCAAGGCGGTGAAAGTGTTCTTCATGCACGCCGATCCGGTGGCGGTCTATCCGCAGACCTTCCTGGGCGGCTGGCTGGGACCGGCGCGGGTGGACCGGCTGTTCAGCTTTTTCTGGCGTTATCTCAACCGACTGAACAACCAATACGACGCCGCCATTGTCACCAATCCGGCGCTGGCGGAGCGTTTTGCCGGTTTCGGACTGAGCAATATCGAAGTCGCGCCTTTTGGCGTGGAACGGCGCCATTTTTCGCCGGATTTTTACGACGCCACCGCTCGGCGCGAGATGCTGGCGAGTTGCGGATTGAACGAAGATGCTTCGCTGTTGATCGCGGTCGGCCGGCACCATCCCGAAAAGCGTCTGCGCACCATCATCCAGGCCGTCTCCCGGGCACAGGCCCATCGCAAGATCGGGCTTTATATTGCCGGGGACGGCTTTCTGCGCGCCTCGGTGGAGCGCTGGGCCCTGAACACGCGTCATGTCTATGTCGCGGGCCAGATCAATGACGCCGATCAACTGGCCACCGTGATGGCCAGCGCCGATGCCTTGATCCATGGTTCGGCGGCGGAAACCTTCGGCCTGGTGCTGGCCGAAGCCTTGTGTTCCGGAACGCCCTTGATCGTGCCGGATGCGGGCGCATCGGCGACCTTTGCCGGTCCCGGTTATGCGGAAGTCTATCGCGCCGGCGACGCGGCGGACGGCGCGGACGCCATAGTACGGCTATTGTCCGGGGACCGTGCGGCGCAATCGCGCGCCGCGTTGGCGGCGGCGGATGCCCAGGTCTTTAATGTCGAGCAGCATTTTCAGAAGCTGTTCGAAATCTATACGCGAATCCTGGCGGAACGCTCCGGACGTTAGCGCGCACCCTCAAGCCACAAGCCGGTCGAACCAATCCAGATAAGCGGCAGCGCAAGCGCGCGGTTCATACCGGGCGACCAGCGCGCGCAGCATGTCGCGCGGCGGCCGCGGCGCACGGCAGACGGCCAACAGCGCCGCGGCGAGATCGCTGGGCGCACGCGACGTTACGATCCGCCCCGCTTGGGGAATGGTCATCACTTCACGCAGCATGGCGGAACAATCGGTGCTGACCACCGGAGCGCCATGGAACAAGGCCTCACCGATCACGGCGGGCTGACCTTCATAGCGCGAGGTCATCAAAAAAGCATCGGCTTGCGGCAAATAGGGATCGATCTCGTCCACCGCGCCCGCCAGCGTGACCTGATCGCGCAAACCCATGACGGCGATTTTTTCGGCAATCTTCCGGCGCTCAGCGCCGTCGCCCAGCATGGTCAAATGCGCCGGATGCAGCTTGTTCAAGGCCGCGATCGCCGCCAGCGCCAGCGCCGCATCCTTTTGCGGCTCCAACCGTCCGGCCCAGACGATGTTGAAGCCCACAGCGGGGCGCGGCGCGGGCGTTGCTGTTTCCCGCACATAGATGGGATCGTGCAAAAGCGCGATTGGCCGATCGGCGATGATATGGGCCATCTGGCGCGCAGAGCCGGCGGTCAGCACGGAAAAGCCGTCCACCCCACGGGCAAAATGCCCAAACAGCGCTGCACCGATGGCGGACGGCAACCCGGCGGGCAAGGGTGGGTTGGAAATCTTGAGCGTGATGCGCGCGCGATCCGCGGCGCGGCGCAATCCATTGGCCAGGGGCAGATGAAAATTGCCCGGCAGAAAAATCACATCGGGCCGCAGCGCGGGCAAATGGGCCGCCATGGCCCGTCCCAGACCAAAGCGTGACAGCATCGTGCGAGGGATTTTTGGTTCCAGCGCGATCAGCCGCACGCGCGCATCCACTGTGGCGCGCAATGCGCCCTCCTCCGTGCCGCACAGAATGGTGACCTCGCGCCCCAGCTCGGTCCAATTTTTCGCCAAGCCGATGGCGATCCGCTCAGTGCCACCGCGCGCGAAATCATGCATGCAAATCAAGATACGCCGCGCCGTCATGGCGCCCGCTCGAAAATATGGATGGTTTCGTTGAGGCTTTCATGGATATGGACCCGGGGCCAGAAACGCGACGTGGGGGCCGCGGTGTGCACCTGCCGGTAGCCCAGACGGCCGTCATAAAGCGCGGCAAAATAGCGCCGCGCCGATCCGTCCGCGAACTGAAGCTGCTGGTTGCGGGAATAGACCCGGCCCGGCGGCAAAGTCTCTTGCGCGATCCGGTAATGCTGCGCCCACCAATCGCTCACCACGATGAAGCGGGGCCCGCGGCTCCCTATCGCGTCAAACGCCTCCTGACGTTCCCATACCCCCGGCAAGGGATTGCGCAGTTTAACGGGCCTGTCCCCGATCCGGCTGACCCGCGCACCCTTGGGAAAGCGCGGCAGATAGGCATTCTGGCCATAGGTTTCTATGGAATCGCCGGGACGCACATGCGACGCCATCCAGCCTTCGGCGTCATAGCGCGGATCGAGCAGAAAGGCGGCGTTGATGGCGACGGCTTGATGCAGGGCAAACAACGCCGTCACCGCCAGGGCGCCGCGCGCCAAAAGCCGCATCCAGGGCTGTGCCGCGAAAACCAGGATGTCCGCGGCCACGCCGATATAGACGCAAGCCAGCACTGCTTGCGGCAACAAAAAACGCGCGTCGCTGCGCAGGGCGGCGAAATTGAAGCAGACCGTGAAGGACAGAATCGCCAGAACGGGAAGCAAGCCCGCCACACGCAAGCCGCCATAGCTGCGCGCCAGATGCGCCGCCAGCCCCAGCATCGCCAAGGTGACCGCAACCAGCCCATACCCCTTGTTGAAAGCCGCCATCATATCGCGCGTCAACGCCAGCCAACCGGATGGTCCCCGCACATACTCTGCATAGTCCTGGCTGGCGGGGCCGGTGAGAAAAGCCAGCCGCCGCGCAAAGCCGCCGGGATTGGTGATGGCCCCATCCACCAGCAGCAATAGGCCCAGCGCCACCAAGGCCGCAGGGATCAGGCGGGTGACGACGCCGCGCAAATTCTCGCGCGGCCAGGACTGGGTGGCGAACCAGACCAGAAGGAACACCGGCAGGCTAAGCAGAAACAAGGCATAGGCCTGATCCTTGGTCGCCACCGCCGCCGCGGCGCACAGTGACATCCACCAGAAATAGCGGGGCTGCTGCTGGATCACCGCCCGCATGGCCCAGAGCAATGCCAACAGGCTCCAGAAAAGATACGGCACATCCAGATTGCCGACCTGGCCATAGTAGATCAGACCGAAGTTCAGAGCGCAGGCGGCCGCCGCCAGCAGTCCCGCGCGGGCGCCCGCCAGCAGCCGCGCCATTTGACCGACGCACCAGATGATCCCCAACGACATCAGCAGGTTCACCAGGCGGCCCGTCACCATGAAAAAGGTCATGTAACCGGGCTTGGTGAACTCCCCGATCACATCGGCTTGCTGGAATGAAGGCGTCTGCAGCAATGCGACAATCACGCCCGGCAGCGTCAAAACCGCCAGCACAAAGGCGTGCAGCGGCGGATAGGTGAAATACGAATCCGGCTTGTAGGTCAGCGCCAGGGCGGTGAGGAAATTGCGCGGCACAAAACCGTCATCGTCCCAGCCATCGGACGCCGGCAGCCCCCAGAACAGGCCAGAAAGCCGTAGGCCGGCGGCCGCAACCAAAATCCAAGTCAGAGGATTGCGCAGCCAGTACCGCATCACACGGCCTTCCGGCGCAAATCCAGCAGCCAGGTCAGGCTCGCCACGGCCGCGGCCAGAATCAGATCGGCGGCTGCCAGGATCACCAGCACGGTCGCCACCGGCGTCACCGCCATATTGGCCGCGCCGGCCGCCGCGAGGCCGGCGCCGATAAAGATCAGATCCTTGTTGGGCACCAGGGGCAGCCGCGACACCACCAACCGAAGAGCCACGAACTGCAGACTGGCGACCGCCGAAGGCAAGGCACCGGACAATTCCCACAACCCGAACTCCACCAGCAAGACAAACAGAGCGCGGGTAAAGTGAATGGCAAAGGTGGCGGCGATCTGGCCGCGACTCAGCACCGTCAGCTTGCGGTGACCCAGCACCAGCCCCGCGGCAAGAAGGAGCGGCACCGAGCCTCCCAGCACATAGAGCCAGCTATGGGTGCCGGACAAAGCGGGAAGATGCAGGCCTCCGGTCGCCAGAAGCGCCACCCCCAGAATATAGACCATCAAGAGGCCCGCGCCCCCCGACAGGACATTGGAGTCCTTGATGGCATGCACCAGCATGCCGGGCGGGAGTTTCAAATGGCGCTGAGCCCAGAAATAGAAAAAGGCTTCTCCGGAATAATCCAGCATGAAAGCGTTGAGCAGCCGCTTGCGCAGGATCACCGACAAGGGGGGCGGTGTCGCCCACAGATTGCGATAGACCAGATAGTCCCCGAAAGGCTGGATGAAGAACTGCAACACCAGCAAACCATAGAAGCCAAGATTGTTCGGCCGCGCGTCCCAGATGCCGCGCCATCCCAGCATGCTGAGACGATGGATGATGACCGTCAAAAGCAGGATAGGAATGCCCCAGCGCAGGAACTGGATCGCCAGCTTGCCCCAGCGGCTGGCCGTCAGCCGCGCGAAAAGGCCTGCTGGCGGGCCAAGGTCGGGCGCCGCCGTCATGCGCGGGACAAAAACCAGCGCACGATCCCGCGCGGCAGAAAATCGGTGAGGCAGCGGATCACCGAAAATTGCCAGGGCACCACAATGACGCGCGCGCCGGCGTCGATCTTCTTGGCGATGATCTTGGCCGCCCTATCCGCCGTCATCAGAAAGGGCTTGGGTTCATGGACCCGCCGGCTCATGGGCGTGTCGATAAAACCGGGCGACACCAAGCTGACCGTCACGCCATGCGGCTTCATGCGCAGCCCCAAGGCCTCGGCGAACATCCGCAAACCGGCTTTGGTGGCCGCATAGGTCGGCGCCATGGGCAAGGGGTAGGATTCGGAGATGGACCCGACCAGCACGATCTGGCCCGTGCCGCGCGCCGCCATGGCTTCGGCGATGGCATTGGCGCCGACGACGGGGGCGACAAAATTCACTTCCGCGATCGCCTGGGCGTTCTGCGGCAACTCGGCCTTGGGCCCGCGCGGAGCACTGCCGCCCAGTCCCGCATTGAAGATCGCCAGGCCGATGGGCGAAACCGCATCCGCCTCAAGCAGCCGCACGGCAAATCCCGCCGCGTCGCGCAGATCAAAAGATTGACTATTGACCGTGGCGCCCAGCACGCGGCATCGCGTGGCAATCTCTTGCAAGCGCGCTTCGTCACGGCCCCACAGCAACAGTGTCACACCAGCCTGCGCATAGGCCAAAGCCAGGCTCGCGCCGATGCCGCTGGATGCGCCGGTAATCAGGACGACGTTGTGGGGCATGACACTCGCGCAGGGCCCGCGGAAATGCGGCAATTGCTTACTATCAAATCGTCACCCCCGACGCTATGGTGCCGCGCTTTTTGCAGAGCGACCGGCAACCCGAAGCGGTTCTGAGCGACAGCGAAGAACAAGGGCCTGCCGGCGCGACCATATAAGGAATCCGCCCCTTGAGCGCATCCGTGGAGATCGTCCCGGTACAGACCAAGCAGCAATGGCGCGATTTCCATCACCTTCCCTTCAAGATCTACCGGGACGACCCCCAATGGGTGGCGCCCCTGTTGCTGGAGCGGAAATTCCATTTCCAGGCCAAGCACAATCCCTATTTCCAGCATGCCCGGGCCGCTTTTTTCCTGGCCTTTCGCGGCGGCGAGCCGGTGGGGCGCATCACCGCCCAGATCGATCAGCTGCATCTGGAGCGTTATCAGGACGCGACCGGCCATTTCGGATTCATCGAGAGCGCGGACGATGCGGAGGTTTTTGCCGCGCTTTTGCGATCCGCAGAATCCTGGCTGCACGATCAAGGCATGAAACGGGTGATCGGACCGGTCAGCTTCTCGCTCTGGGATCAACCCGGCCTTTTGGTCGAAGGCTTCGACACGCCGCCATCGGTGATGATGGCGCATCAGCGGCGCTATTACCCGGACCGCATTCTGGCGAACGGCTATGCCGCCGCGCAGGATTTGATCTGCTATCATTACGATCTCGATGCGCCGATGGAAATGATGAACAGACTGGTGGAACGCGGTTCGCGCGGCGGCGCCATCACCTTGCGCAATATCCGCATGGACAAGGCGCATTTCGAGCGCGACGTGGCGCTGCTGCTGGACATCATCAACGATGCCTGGTCGGACAATTGGGGCTATGTCCCCATGACCGAGGCGGAAATCGCGGATCTGGCGGGCATTCTCAAATTGCTTTTGCGGCCCGGGGACGTGGCGATTGCCGAATATAATGGCAAGCCCGCCGCCTTTGCCGCCATCTTCCCCAATCTGAACGAAGCCATCGCCGACATGAACGGCCGGCTGTTTCCGTTCAACTGGATCAAGCTGCTGTGGCGGTTGAAAGTGCGCCGGACCAAGACCGCGCGCATGCCGATGATGGGCGTGCGCAAGGAATTCCAGGATTCGGCGCTGGGCGCGGCGCTGGCCCTATCGGTGATCCGTGCGACCCGCAATTTCAACGTCGCCAACGGCGTGACGGATGCGGAGCTATCCTGGATCCTGGCCGGCAACAAGCGCGTACGCCATGTGATCGAGATGGTGGGCGGCAAAGCCTACAAGACCTATCGGCTGTACGAAAAGCCGCTTTCCGGTCACCCTGCGACAAGCGCAGGGTGAGCAATTCCTCATGCTGAGCTTGTCGAAGCATGAGCCTGAGAATCTTTAAAAAGTTTCCGGATCGAAACCGTGGATGGTGCAGACCCGTCTGGCCAGCTTGCGGAATTTGGGATTGTGATGGCCGCGCGCCGTGCCGGTCTCGTCCTGGTAGAGATGGATCATCTCATGGGCCATGGTGGAGATCAGCATGTCGGTGGAATTCACCAGTCCGGCCGATATGGCGATCTCGCTGAAATCGTCATTGCCTCTTGCCTTGCGATGGCGGCCGCGAAAATGGCCGAAGCGATCCTTGGCGCCCAGCACCCGAAACATCACATGATCGGCATGCGGCAAACCCCAACGGCAAAAAGGCGGGCTGACGCGCAGATACTCATAAGCGCCTTCCAGCATTTCGGGGGTCAGAGTCAGTTTGGACATGGCTGTCTCGCTCGTCGCAAGCACCATAACGCATTCGGTTTGTGGCAGCGGCGCGGCAGCGCGTCGCGCTTATAAGACATTGAATTTACTATAATTTTCATATCTGTCCGGATGGCGGAACAGCCGTTATAAGAGCGTCGCAAACATGGGTATGGGCATGGAATTTCACGACAATCTCAGGGCGGTACGCATCGTCCCGGTCATCGTCATCAAGGAGTTGGGCCAGGCCGTTCCGCTGGCCAAAGCGCTGGTAGAAGGTGGCCTTCCCATCCTGGAAATAACCTTACGCACCCCGGTGGCTTTAGAGGCAATCCGCGCCATTTCGCATGGGGTCAAAGATGCCCTGGTGGGAGCGGGAACCGTCACCAACGCCCAGCAATTTGCGCAAGCCGCCGCGGCGGGGGCCAAATTCGTGGTCAGCCCGGGACTGACAGAAGAGGTGGCGCAAGCCAGCCATACGCATCAGATACCGATCCTTCCGGGCGTCGCCACCGCGTCCGACATCATGCGCGGAATGAGCCTGGGTCTGACCCTATTCAAGTTCTTTCCCGCTGAAACCAGCGGCGGTGCGCCCGCGATCAAGGCGTTGGGCGGCCCCTTTCCGCAGGTCAATTTCTGTCCGACCGGCGGTATCTCACCTGCGAACCTGTCCCGCTATCTGTCCTTGCCCAATGTGATCGCGGCGGGCGGCTCCTGGATGGTGCCGGCCGATTTGAATGAGGCCGACGCTTTCGCTCGCGCCACCCTGATGGCGCGTGAGGCCCGCGCCTTGGCCGCCGCATGACCACCGCCATCTCCATCGGCGAATGCATGGTGGAGCTGCGTCCTGGCACGGACGGCCATTTGCGCCGCGGCTTTGCGGGCGATGCCTACAACACCGCTGTTTATCTGAAGCGCAGCGCGCCGCAAATCGACGTCGCGTTCCTGACCGCCACGGGCGATGAAAGCCTCAGCAATGCCATGGTGGAAAGCTGGCGCGGCGAAGACATCAGCGACCGGCTGGTCTTCCGCATTCCCGGCCAGCGTCCCGCGCTTTATCTGATCGAAACCAATGCCAAGGGCGACCGCAAATTCCATTATTGGCGCGGCGAAACGCCGGCCAAGGAATGGCTGCGTCTGCTGTTGGCGGCGGGCGGCGCCGAGGCGCTGAACAAAGCGGATCTGGTTTATATTTCCGGCATTTCGCTGGCCATTCTCAGTCCCGCCGACCGGAAGGCCGCGATCCAGCTTCTGGGGTCGCTCAAAACCAAACTCGCCTTCGATCCCAATATCCGCCCCGCTCTTTGGCAATCGATGGACGAGGCCAAGGACATGTTCGAGGCGATGGCAAAAGCCAGCGCCATCGTGCTGCCCAGCCGGCAGGACTATCAGTTCCTGTACGGGATGGACGATCCGGACGAGCAGATCCGCTTCACCGCCACGCTCACCAAAGGTGAGATCGCCTTGACGTGCGATGAAGAGGGCTGCCGGGTCCATGCGGACGGCAACATAGTGGCCATGCCGACCGAGGCCTTGGCCGTGCTGGACACATCCGGCGCCGGGGATTCCTTCAACGGCGCCTATCTGGCGGCGCGTTTGACCGGCAAGAACCCGCTGGAAGCCGCCAGAGCGGGCCTCGCCCTGGCCGCCAAAGTGGTAGCCCAGCCCGGCGCGCTTATTCCCAGGGCTTGATCCGCGTCAAAGAAACCGGATCACGCTCTAGCGGCGTTTGCGGTCCAGCGCGGTGAACTCCGCATCCGTCAGGGTAACCGCGCCGGCGCCCATATTCTCTTCCAGATGCGCCAGCTTAGACGTCCCCGGAATGGGCAGCATCACCGGACTGCGCTTGAGCAGCTAGGCCAGCGCCACCTGGCCCTGGGTGACGCCTTTGTTTTTGGCCAATTTGTCCAAGGCGCCGCCCGCGCGCGTCAATTCTCCATCACCTCCAAGAGGATAATAGGGGATAAAGCCGATGCCTTGGGCTTCGCAATAGTCCAGCACATCATCGCTATAGCGGTCGGCCAGGTTGTAGCTGTTCTGCACCGTGGCGATAGGGAACACTTTGGAGGCCGCTTTGATGTCTTCCACGGAGACTTCCGACAGCCCGGCATGGCGGATGAGCCCATTGTCCAGCAATTGCTTCACCGCGCCGAATTGCTCGTCGCGCGGCACGCGGGAATCGATGCGGTGCAGCTGCCAGAGCGCGATCTGTTCCACACCCAATTGGCGGCAGCTTTTGCGCGCCTGGCCGATCAGATGCTCGGGGCGGCAATTGACATGCCACATATTGGGCCCGCTGCGGGTGAAGCCCGCCTTGGTGGCAATCAAAAGCCTGTCATAGGGATGGAGCGCTTCGCGGATCAGTTGTTCGGAAACATCGGGGCCATAGGAGTCCGCGGTGTCGATGAAATTCACCCCCAACGCGGGCAGGCGCCTGAGCACTCGCAGCGCCTCGGCCTTGTCCCTGGGCGAACCCCAAACGCCGGGACCGGTGATCTGCATGGCGCCAAAGCCCAGCCGGTTGACGGAGATCTCGCCCCCGATGCGAAACATCGACATGCAAACGCCTTTCAGGAATTGAGGCCGCGCGGTTCCTTGATCACCTGGCGGGTGGACCAGGTGCGCGGGGTGTGACCGCTGATCTCGGCGCCCGCTTCATGGCTGAAGCGCCTGTTCCAGATGGTGGCGGTGAGCGAGATCAGCGCCACGGTCCAAAAAGCGGCCGTGAAGTCGGAAAGCTGGGGCATGCCGTGGCCGCGCAGCAACATCGCCCCCTGCAACGCCGCCGCGCCGGCACAAATGCCCATCGAGAGCATCAGTTGTTGAAAGGTGGTGTAAAAGCTGGTGGCGCTGCTGAGGCGGTCCGGCGCAATCTCGTCATAAGCAATGGTGTTGTAGCCGGTGAACTGAAGGGACATGAAGAAGCCGCTCAGCGCCATCATCAGGAACATCAGCGGCAAAGGCCATCCGGGACGGAACAAGCCGCACAGGGCATAGCCGGCGCTGGCAAAAAAGCCGTTGACCACCAGCGTGTCGCGAAAGCCGAAGCGCCGCAGCAAGAATGGCGCTATCGGCTTGGCGAGGAGCGCGCCGATGGCGGTGGCAAGTGTCATCAAACCGGATTGCGCCGCCGACAGGCCGAAGCCCAGCTGCATCATCAGCGGCAGCAGATAGGGATGCGCGCCCTGGGTGATGCGGGTAATGGCGCCGGCGATGACGGAAACGCCATAGGTGGGAATGCGCATCAGCGAAATGTCGAGAATGGGATCCTTGGTCCGCCGCGCATGCCGGACATACCAGATGCCCAACAGCAACCCGATCCCCAGAAGCATCAGGGCGAGCATGAAAAGGCCTTCATGGCTTATCAGTTCGAAGCCGAACAGCACCAGGCCCAGGGAAAGGCTGGACAGAAGGATGCCTTTATAATCGGTCTTTTCCGGCACTTCGCCGCGCAGATCGGCGATATAGAGGCTGACCAGGATCACGCCCAGGATGCCGATGGGCACATTGATGTAGAAGATCCAGCGCCAGTTCAGATAGGTGACAATGAACCCGCCCAAGGGCGGTCCCAGAATCGGGCCTACCATGGCGGGAATCAGCACCCAGGATGTGGCCTGGATCAGGTCGCGCTTTTCCACGCTGCGCATCAGGACCAGACGTCCAACGGGCAGCATCAGCGCCCCGCCAAGGCCCTGGAAAAACCGCGCCGCCACCAGGAAAGCGACATTGGTCGCCTGGGCGCAGGCGATGGATCCCAGAATGAAGACGATCATGGCGCCGCGAAACACCGTGCGGGTGCCGAAGCGGTCGGCGAGGCGCCCCGATATCGGAATGAAGATAGCCAAACTGATCAAATAGGATGTCAGGGCAATAGACAGGCTGGGGGCCGAAACACCCAGCTCGCGCGCCATGCCGGGCAGCGCTGTCGCCAACACAGTGCCGTCCAACTGCTCCATGAACATCGCGGCCCCGACGATCAAGGCGATGGTGCGGAAATGGGGTTTGGCGGACATGGCGGACCCGTTTAGAGCAAGTTGGGACCAGATTGAACCACTGCGCCGGAGGGATTTTGTGGCGTGGGCAGGAGAAAGGCGCGGCCCGTATCGGGGAATACGGGCAAGCCTTTCGACGAACCCACGACGCAAAAGACCCCGGCCCTTCGGGTTGGGTTGCGGCGGGCGCCCACGGCGTCGCCGTGCTCGACCGTATTCCCCGATACGCCCTTCGCACGGCTTCTGGCGGATCGCCTCGCCGCAACCCAACGCAGTTGCTTCAATCTGGTCCCAACTTGCTCTAAGCCCGCCCTTGCCGAGGCGCAAGGGCCGGTTTTGCAGGGATTTAATGGCCATTGGAGACCAGCAGATCGCCGAGAACCCCGCCATATCGTAGAAAGGGCGCCAGGGCTCTCTGCCGCCCTATTTAGTAATCATAGTCGTACCGATAGCTCCCACGATAGGCCGGCGGGGGCGGCGGCGGTGGGCCATAGTCATACCGGTCGTAATAGCGGTCGCGCTGGGACGCGGCGGCAATGGCGCCCAGGGCAAACAAGCCGATGCCAAGACCTATCAGAGCTCCGGTGTCGTGACCCCGGCCGTGCCAGCCGTGATGGCCGTGATGGTAGCCGCCATGTCCACCGCGATGAAAACGCTGCGCGGACACGGGCACGGCGCCCAGCAGCGACAGGGCTAAAGTGGCGCAAATCAGACGTTTCATCATGACCTTGGTCCTTTCATCAGCGGCGCGAACACCGCGTCGTTGGCAAGACCCTGACAGGACGTCCATGAACGCAGGCTGAACCGTTCCGTTTGCCGGCATACAGGTTCCCCAAATGACGAGGAACCCGCGAAAGAAAAGGGCCCCCGTTTCCGGGAGCCCCTGTTCTGTCCGATGATCGCTTCCGCGCGTCTCTAGAAGTTGAAGCGGACGCCGAGGCGGACTTCGCGGCCCAGATAGTCGTATTGCGTGACGGAGTGGGTAGGACCGCCATTGTTCTGGACGGCGCCGTTATAGGACGGCACCATCTGCGGCGGTATATTCAGAAGATTGTCCACCGCGGCGAAGAATTGCCAGTTATCGTTGAAGTCATAGGAAGCGCGCAGATCCAGATACGCGGTCGGATCGACGTTGAACACATCGTCCGAGACCACGAACCGGTCCGCCGCGGTCGCCCGGTTGCCGGTGTTCCAGAAATTGTTGAGAATGGCGCTGCCGAACCAACGCACCTGGGTTGTGAAGGAGTATGGGCCGGTTTTGTAGTTCGCCGACAGCAGTCCCCTCCATTTCGACGCGCCTGAGGCGTTTGACGGACCGCCGGCGCCCAGCACGCCGGCATAGTTGTTGACGGGCACGTCGGGCGCATCCAGCGTGATCTCGTCCACATAGTTGGCGTTGAACGACAGCGTCAGTGTGTCGTTGTCCCACAACTCCGTGGCATAGCTGGCCTGGATATCCATGCCCGAGGTCCGCAGCGAGTTGAGATTAAGCGGCTGACGGTTGATGATGTTCAGAGCGCCGCCCGGCCCGCCGAACACATATGCGGCACACAACGGATTGTTGATGTTCTTCGTGCAGGCGTCCAGGATCGCGTTGAAGTCGATGGTATTGATCTGGCCCGTAAGGTTCACATTGTACCAGTCCAGCGAGAAAGTGAATCCCGGAATCCAGCGCGGCGTCAGGACGATGCCGCCCGAGATGGTGCGCGCGGTCTCAGGCGCAAGCGTGGGATTGGGAAGCAAGTTGCGGACGCAGTTCCCGGTAATGCCAGTCTTGGGATCGCGGCAGTTGCCGGTGCTGACGGCCGTCCCGAACAGATCGTTGATCGTAGGGGCGCGGATATCCACCGACCAGACGGAGCGCAGCTTGATGTCCTCGATGAGCTGGCTGGTGAAGCCCAGCTTCCAGGTCTCGACCAGGCCGGAGGTGGAATAGTCGGTGATGCGCCCGGCGGCGTTGAAGTCCAACGACTGCACGAAGGTGTCCTTCAGGATCGGGACGTCGACTTCCAGGAAACCCTCCCTCACATTCACGTTCGAAGAGGGGAAGTTGGTGTAGTTGCCCACCGCATAGCCGGCACGATCGCCAATCGTCGAGGCGACAGTCTTGCCGGCTTCCTTGCGGTAATGGAAACCGAACGCGACATGGATGTCGCCTGCGGGCAGCGCCCAGGGCAGCTTGCCCTGCATGGACGCCTCGAACACGTCCATATTGAGCGTCATGTTCTGAAAGCTCTGCTCGTTGTTTCCGGGAACGTTTCCGGTCGCATAGCGGATGGCCGCCGCGCTGGCGACGCCTTCCCCGAACACATTCAGGGGAACGCAGCCCGGCGACGCCGTCACTGTGGCGGTACCGACGCCATCGGTGACGGGTGTGCCCGTCAACGTCGAGCGGCAAACGATGCTGCCCAAAGCGAGGCCGGACGTGCCGCGATTGGCAGGCGTGACAAGCACCGCGTCCTGGGCGGCTTTCACATTGGCTCTGATCGCAATGCCCAGGGTGCGGACCGAAAAGCGCGTCTGGGAATGCGAGATATAGCTGTTCCAAAGCCAGTCTTCACCCAGCGATCCTTCCAGGGTGAAGACGCCGCGCATGATCTGGCGGCGATTGAGGGTCGTCGCCGGCGCCAACGCATTCGCGGCCTGCCTGGTATAGGTCTCGCCGGTGGAGGTATAGTTGTTGAAGTTGTTGGCGTTGAGCGTGCCCAAGTTGAAGGAAGCGATCCCGCCCGCGACCATGGCGTCACGGACCTGGGCCGGGAGGAAGGCATTGTCCGCCTTGATCACCAGGGCCGAACCGGTCTGCTGCAAGGATTGGGCGTCGCCCTTGCCGGTGAAATAGCCGTAATTCAGCTGCACGGAGGCCTTGATCGTATCGGTCAGCTTGTACGAGCCGTGGGCGAACAGGGTGTAGGTGGTGTTGGGCCCGCCGATGGTCTGCCAGGGTGCTTCGCTGTCCCGGTCGGTCAACGACCCGCCATTGGAAAGCACACCGGCGGTGATATTGCCGAACGTCACCTGCTCCACCCTGCCGTTTTCAACGAACCTGATGCCGCGCAGGGCATTGGCCGGCGCGCGCGAGGCGAGAGGGACGCTGGTGCCGCCGGCGGGGCTGGACGTGATCAGGCCGCCCATGGTCGAATTCGCCAAGCCGACATGGTCGGCGAGGACGAATTGGGGGTTGGCGTTGCTTGTGCCGGCGCCCGGGTTCGGGTTCGAGACCAGAAAGGTGCCGCGATACCATTTTTGCTCGATCAGCAGGACGGTGTCGGGACGCTTGTTATAGCTGGCCGCCACCTCCAGATGGCCGCGGTCGCCGAAGAAATTGCTGCCCCAGACCGCGTCCGCGGAAATGGAGCGGACAAGGCCGCTTGTGGTCTCGCCGCCCTGCACCTTTCCTTTGAAGCCGACGAAATTCTTGTCGATCACAAAATTGACGACGCCGGCCACCGCGTCGGAGCCCCAGGCGGCCGAAGCGCCGCCGGTGACAACATCCACGCGGGAGATGATGGCGCTGGGCAAGGTCGTAGTGTCCACGCCACCGGTCAGGTTGGAGTTCACGATGCGCTGGCCGTCGAACAGAATCAGGGTGCGGTTGTTACCGAGATTGCGCAGATTGAGCAGGTTTGCGCCCGCATTGCCCGTATTGGCCGAACCCTGCGAGGCCCCGAAGGAGGTCGGATTGGAATTGACCTGGGGCAATTGCCGTATCGAGTCGGCGATGTGGCCGTAAGCGTTGCTCTGCAGCTTCTCGGTATCCACCACCGTCACCGGGGTCGGCGCTTCAAAACCGCCGATCGAAATGCGCGAACCGCTGACAACGACCGACTCCACATTGTCGGCCGGTTGCTGCGCCTGCGCGCTTACCGCCAACGCGGTGAAAATAGCGGCTGACGAGCAGCCAAGCATAAGCTTCTGCACCAGATTATTCATGAATTCCCCCCCTAGATTCTGTTGTTCTGTTTTTTGTTCTGCTTTTCCCCGACGCTGTTCATAGTGTTAGAACAACATGAACAGTGCCCACCGACTGTGAAACAATCTGTGGCGTGATTGAGAAAATGTCAATGTACGCACGATGGCCTGCGCCGCGGTAAGGTTTGTCAACATCGCGCGGCCGCAGTGCTGCGGCGCAGAACGTGTTTGAAGCGAAAGACCGAGAAAGGCACAACCTTGGCGGGTCTCGATATTCGAAGCGTGCTTACCGAAGCAGTGCGCCTGCATCAGACCGGACAGGTGGAGCAGGCTGCCGCGCTTTACCGCAAAGTCCTGACCGTCGATCCCAATAGCGCGGACGCCTTGCATCTGTTGGGCATGATTGCACTGCAACAAGGCCAGGCCAAAACCGCCGCGGAGCTGATCCGCAAGGCCATCGCCCGGAACGATCGCGAAGAGCCCTATCATTTCCATCTCGCCCTCGCTCTGCAGACCCTGAACGACATGCAGGGCGCGGTGGCCGGTTATCGCCGGGCTCTGGCTTTGAAGCCGAACAGTCCCGACAGCTATAACAATATGGGCAACGCGCTGGCGGCTCTGGACAAGCCGGAGGATGCGGTGGCTGCGTTCCGCCGCGCGCTCGCCCTCCAGCCCGGCAACGCGGTGGCGCACAACAATCTGGGCAATGTGCAAAAAAGCATGGGGCTGTGGGACGACGCCGAAGCGAGTTTTCGCAAAGCCGTCACCCTGGCGCCGCGCGACACAGCCGCCCATTGCGGCCTGGGTGTGGCCCTGTGGCAACTGGGCCGCCATGACGAAGCCTTGGCCAGTTACCGGGCGGCCTTGAGCGTCGATCCCGATCACGCCGAAACGCTAATCAATCTGGGGATTGCGCGGGAAGAGCAAGGCGCGCTGGAAGAGGCCGAAGCCCTTTATGCCCATGCCTTGGCCGTGCGGCCCCAAGATCCCAACATTCTCAATCATCTCACGTCGGTGCGGTTGGCGCGGGGCGATGGCGCCGGCGCAATAGAAGCGCTCCGCCGTTCGCTGACCGTTCAGGAAACGCCCTGGGCCAGGAAACTGTTTGTCGAACTTGCGCGGCGCTTCGATTGGAGCGGCGGCGGCAATGACGAAATACGTCGCATCATGGTGCGCGCCCTCACCGAACCCTGGGACAGGCCCGGTGCGCTCGCCCGCGCCTGCGCCAGGCTGATCCGGTCCCATCCCGCAATCGGGCCCTTGGTGATGCGCGCCGATGCGGCATGGTCCTGCGATAACAATGGCCGGCTGTCGCCGACACCCTCTCTGGCACAATTACTGGGAGACGCAGGTTTCGCGCCGCTGGCGGACGATGCGCTTCTGGCCGCGCTCCTGATCTCGGCGCCCAATACCGACATTCCGCTGGAACGCTTTTTGACCATGCTGCGCGGCGCCATGATGCGGGAGCTGGCGCACAATCTCGAGGCGAGCGCGCAGGTGCAAGCGTTCGCCGCCGCTCTGGCGCAACAATGCTTCATCAATGACTATGTCTTTGCGCCCGGCGCGGACGAACTGGTGGCGGCGGCTGCGACGGCGCGCGCGGTTGAGGAAACTGCGGACAGCGTGACGCCGATGCAGCTTCTGCTGGCGGCGGCTTATTTCCCGCTCCACCGCTTGGCCAATGCGGAAAGACTGTTGGAGCGATCATGGCCGGCGCCGGTGGAAACGGTGCTGACCCAGCAGGTGCGCGAACCCTTGGCCGAACTGCGCTTGCGCGAGGATATTCCGCGTCTGACGGGAATCGAAAACCCGGTATCGCGGCTGGTGCAAAATCAATATGAGGAAAATCCCTATCCGCGCTGGGTGCGGCCGGCGCCGGAAACACCCGATACTCTCGGAAATTTTCTCAGCAGCAAGTTTCCCTTCGCCCGGTTTGAACGTCCCGCGGGACGCGCCTTGCCGGATATCCTGATCGCGGGCTGCGGCACCGGTCAGCGCTCCATCGCCGTGGCCCGAAAATTCGGCGCGCCGAATATGCTGGCGGTGGATCTCAGCCTTGCCAGCCTTGGCTATGCCCGGCGCAAATCGGAAGAGTTGGGACTGACCATCGCTTACGCGCAGGCGGACATTCTCGAGCTCGAACGCGATTCAGGCGGACGCCAGTTCGATCTCATTGAAAGCCTGGGCGTGCTGCATCATCTTGCCGATCCCTGGGCCGGCTGGCGCGCGCTGCTGTCGCTGCTGCGGCCGGGCGGGTTCATGCTGCTGGGCCTCTATAGCGAGATGGCGCGGCGCCCGGTTCTGGCGGCGCGGGCGCGCATCGCGGAGCTGGGGCTCGGCAGCGGCGCCGAAGGCATTCGCAGCTTTCGTCAGGAGCTGATCCAGAACGGCGATCCGCGCGCCTACGCCCCTATTCTGGAAGCGGAGGATTTTTTCAGCCTCAGCGCCTGCCGCGATCTGCTTTTCCATGTTCAGGAGCAGCACATGACCCTGCCGCAGATCGCCCGTTTCACCCAAAGCCACAATCTCCGCCTCCTGGGCTTCGAGCTGGACGACGCGGTTCTGGCCGCATACCGCAAGCGCTTCCCACAGGACATGGCCGCCACCGACCTGGCCTGCTGGGAGGCATTCGAGGCGGATCATCCGGGCCTGTTCGGCGGCATGTATATCTTCTGGGTTCAGAAGCCGTCCGGCGAAATTTGATGCTTGTGTTCGGATCGGGCGCTTTTACAGTTCGCCAATTTATAGCTCGCCATTGGGGGCCGTGCCGGAGGAATCGATGATCAATATCATGCCAATCTTCATCAATTTCCTGGCGGTGGATTCCCTGCGCCTGGACAATGACAGGATCGAGAAATTCTGCCTGGAAAGCAAGCAGAAGGACTCCGGACGGGTGATCTCCAACTGCGGCGGCTGGCAGAGCGCCAATCTCGACCTGGCCACGCCGGAACTGGCGGAACTCTTTGAAGAAGTCCGCAAAAGGTTGGAGGAAGTGCACCGCGCCTTCGAGTTCAACACATCCTTTCGCCAGGTGATCACGGAAGCCTGGATCAACATCAATCAGAAGGGGCACTACAACAATTCACACGACCATCCCGGCAGCCTGTTTTCCGCCGTGTATTACGTGAAAGGCGGCGCGGACAAGGGCGCGCTCGAATTCAAGACCCCCATCGCCGGCCACACCTACACGCTCTCGAACGAAATGGTCGGCGGCTTTAACGCTTTCACCGGCCACGCCATGGTGATCCCGCCTGTCACCGGCGATCTGCTGATCTTCCCGTCATGGCTTTTGCATCGCGTCAACATGAGCCAGTCGGAAGAAGATCGGATCAGCATCGCGTTTAACTCAAGAGCCGCCAAATTCACTTGACGTAGATGCCTCATCCAAAAACCTGCGAGCGAAGGAACCGGTGAGACCGGCAAGGTGGTAGCTCACGCCAGCTCATTTCCTTACGTTTTGGCGCATGCCGATATTAGGCTTAAGTGACTTTAGGCCGGAAATTTCTGACTTTCCAGGCATGGAACCCGGGGCACATACTTAACGCGCATACCAACCCAAGCCCTTATCTTAAGCAGATCGTAAACCTTAAAGCCTAACTTTGAGACCGCCTTTTGCGTCGGACGCCATGAAACGCACCCAGTCCATCAGCGTGCTGCTGTCGGCCACCACCTGTGTTCTGGTGGTGCTGCTGGTTTCTGTCTTTGCCGTTTTGGCCAAACGCGCCTATGACGAGCGCAAGGCCGCGCAGAGCGTTGCCGAGAATGTCGACATGGCGCGTCAGCTTCTATCGGTGCGCGCTATCATACGCGAAGCGTCCTCCGTCATCACCGCCAACTACGAGTCGGAAGAGATTTTCTCGCAAGCCAAAGCGGACGCCTTGCTGGCAAACCAACGCCGGCTGCGGAATGAAATCCAGGCCATCACAGTCCAACTGCGTCACAGAACGGGCGGCGAGGCGAAGAAGGTGGCTAAGATCGTCAAATTGGCGGCGGCCTATGAAAAGTTCATGCCGCAGATCGTACGCGCCCTACAGCTCCCCCGGGCGCAGCGCCCGTCCGACCTCTTGGGCCGCCGGCGCCAAGCTTCCCGGCCGCTGCTGGCGGCTATCGCCACCCAAGGCGAGACCGTAACTTCGCGCGTCACCAATTCGGACGCCTTCGTCAATGAGATGATGAAGATCAGCGATCTGGCCTGGCGGGCGCGCGAGGGCGGCAGCGCCGACCGGCTGCGCGTGTCCCTGGCGATCTATGGCGGCGCCAAACCCACGACGGAGAGACACGCGCCACTCGCTGAATATGCCGGGCGGATGAACGCCTATTGGGAGGGGGTCAAGGCCGATGTCGAGCTCCACAACCTGCCAGCGCGCTTGCGCCAAGCGATCAGCAGGGCGGACCAGTCTTACTTCAAGGAGCATACGGCACGACGGCAGGCGGCCATCGACCGCTGGCTGAAGGGATTGCCGCCGGACCAAGCCTACAAGCAATGGTTCGACCGTTCCACTCCGGCGCTGAACGACATCATAGGCGTGTCGCACGTGGCGCTCGAACTGGCGGAACGTCGCGCGTCGGACCAAGCGGCGCAGGCCGAACGCAATCTCTATATCGCTCTTGCGCTGATGCTGCTGTCGCTCTGCCTGGCGTCGGTCACCACCGCCATCATCGTCTGGCGCGTGGTGCGCCCCCTCACCTTGATCACGCGCCGCATGGAAAGCGTGGTGGGCGGCCATCTGGAACTGGAGATTCCCTATGAAGACCGCCGCGACGAGATCGGCCGCTTCGCGCAGGCACTACGCCTCTTCCGCGACGGCGCTTTGGAGCGGCAACACTTGGCTTCCGAGCTGATGGCGAACCAGGTGGCCAAGGAAGCCGCGGAAGCCTCCAACCGGGTCAAGTCCGAATTCCTGGCCAATATGAGCCACGAGATCCGCACGCCCATGAACGGCGTTCTGGGCATGGCGCATCTTTTGGAAGACACGCTTGAGACCGACGAACAGCGCCGCTATTTGCACGTTATCCAGGAATCGGGCGAAGCATTGATGACGGTGCTCAACGACATATTGGATATCTCCAAGCTCGAAGCCGGCAAGCTTGAGATCGAGAGCATCGAGTTCGACTTAGGCGCCACAGTGGAAGGCGCCGCCGACCTGATGCTGCCCAAGGCGCGGGAAAAAGGCATCGACCTGGCGCTGTTCATCGAACCCACGGCGTGCGGACTTTATCGCGGCGATCCTACCCGGCTGCGCCAAGTCCTGCTCAATCTCCTCGGCAACGCGGTGAAGTTCACGGAAACAGGCGCCGTGGCGCTCGAGGTCACGGTGCGGCAGCAAGGCAGCGCCATCCATTTCGAAATCACCGACACCGGGATCGGCATGGATGAAAGCGCAACGTCACGGATGTTCCAGAAGTTCGTCCAGGCTGACACCTCCATCACCCGTAAGTTCGGCGGTACAGGCCTGGGCCTCGCCATTTGCAGGCAACTGGTGGAGCGCATGGGCGGCGAGATCGGCGTGCGTAGCAACCCCGGTGAGGGCTCGACCTTCTGGTTCACCATTCCCTTCACAAGGATCGAGCGCCGCCAGACGGAACGTCCGGTTGCGCCCCCAAGCTTCTCGGGCCTGAAGGCGCTGGTGGTCGACGATATCCCGATCAATGTCGAGATCATGCGCCGCTATCTGGAATCCTTCGGCTTCGCTGTTGAAAGCGCCAAGGATGGTTTTGCCGGAATGGCGATGCTGGAACGCGCCGAGCATGGCGGCCAGCCTTTCGCCCTGGCCATGATCGACTATATGATGCCCGGCATTTCCGGCGATGAGCTGGCGCAGCGCATTCGCGCCCATCCGCTGCTGGCGCGCACCCGGCTGGTGATCGCCTCCTCGGCTGGGCGGCTCACCCCATCCGGGCTGCAAATCGACGCCTTGCTGGAAAAGCCCATCCGCCACGCGGACCTGCGCGACACGCTGACCGGCATCTTCCGTGGCCAGGCGCCCGTACTGGCTGCTGAAGCGCCCATACGCGCGCCGGCTCCTTTGCCAGATTGTGGCGGATTGAAGGTGCTGTTGGCCGAGGACAACAAGGTCAACCAGCAATTCGCCTCGCTTTTCCTGTGCAAGGCAGGCTGCAATGTCACCATCGTGGAGAATGGGTGTGAGGCTGTGGAAGCGGTACGGAACGGCACCTTCGATGTGGTTCTGATGGACGTACAGATGCCCGAAATGGACGGCCCCGCGGCAACGCGGGCGATCCGGGCCCTTTCCAAGCCGCAATGCGACATACGCATCATCGCTATGACCGCCCATGCCATGAGCGGGGCGAAGGAAGAATATCTCAGCGTCGGCATGGACGATTACATCGCCAAGCCGATCCAGCCGGCGCTGCTCCTGAGCAAGCTGGCGGCCTGCGCTGCCGCGGTGCATGGCGATGCGCCGCCGGCGCAACAGCGCGCCATGGGCGGGACGTGAGCAGGGGCACAACGGCAACCATCACCCCCACGCTTCGGACGGCCGGCTTTCTGAGAGCTCTCATATAGTGCAACTATAGTGCAGCGCAGCATCCTGTGCCGTTCGTCGTTGCAAAAGCGCGTCCGCTACATCGGTTTTCGCGACCGCTCTGCACGCCTCCCAGTCGGGGAAAATCTACCGTGGAAAACTGTAATTCCGCGGCCGCCAGATAATCCGGGCAATCTCCACCGCGACAAGGACGATTTGCACGCGGCGGAAAGCTGCTAGTGTCGTGGTTTCGAAGTTCGCCACGGAATTGATATCAGGCTGCAAGCGAACTTCGAAACCAAAACGACACTAGAATCAATAATTTGCTAGTGTCCTTCGATTCCGAAATTCGCATGATCTCTATATCGGCTTCCGAGCGAGTTTCGGAATCGGGACATTAGCGCCGCACCGTCGCCTTGGCCGCAATCCATTGCAGCCTGTGCGGGGATGATCTACGCTTCTACCCAACAGGACCAACGGGTCCCGATATCAGGGGAAGAAAATGACCGACAAAAAAGACAAGGACGGCACGAAATTCAATCTCTCGCGCCGCAGCATGTTCGGTGCGATAGCAGCCGGTGCGGCGGCCAGCTTGCCGCTGGCGGCGCAAAGTCAGCCGGCGCAAACTCCGCCAAAGCCCGCCCCGTCTGGCGGCGGTGGAAGCAAGAGGCAGGGGGGCGCTGGCCCACTCCAGGTGCTATTCATGAGCAAGCACCACAGCTATGACCGCGAAAATCTTTTTCTCGCTTTGGATTCCCTGGGCGACGACATCACCTGGACCCAGGTGGATCACCCGGCGGCGGAAGCTTTCTACGATCCGCGCCTGATGGAGCCCTATGACGTGGTGCTGTCCTATGATGCGTATGCCGGCCGAAAATTCACGCGGGGCCCTGATGGCAAAGTTACCGGTGTAGACACCCCACCTTCCGCCCAGACCCAGGCCAATCTCAAGGCGCTGCTGCAAGCGGGCAACAAGGGCTTCGTATTCTTCCATCATGCTCTGTCGTCATGGGCCCAAACTTGGCCCGCCGGGCTCAATGGCTCCAATGCCTATTCCGAGGTGATGGGGGGCGCTGCCGACTGGGGCAAGCCGCTCCAAAACATCCGAGGCCGCTACTATCAGGCGTCGGGTGCGCTAGGAAACACCAAACAGCACATCACCGTGGTCGACAAGAACCACCCGGTGACCCAGGGCATCGAGGATTTCGACATCGTGGACGAAGCCTATCTGTGTCCGATCTTCGAAGACTCGGTACATCCGCTGCTGCGCACCGACTTCAAACCCGTAGATACGGCCTTCGTTGGCCGTGAGCGGACGCAAGGCCATCCTCCCGGGAGCAACCTCACCGGGTGGGTGAAGGTCGCGGAGCGTTCGCCGGTCGTTTACATCCAACATGGCCATAGCGCGAGCGCCTGGGAACACCCCTCCTGGCGCAAGCTGATGCTCAATGCCATCCGCTGGGCGGCCTCTCCAGAAGCCAAGGCCTGGGCCAAGGCAAACGAAAAGCGCATCTTTCTGTAAGCTGGGAGCCGCCGCCTTTTTGCGGCAAGCGCGCAAACATAAAGCCGCCCGGCATTCGCCGGGCGGCTTTATTGTTGTGGATTGAGGCTATTCCGCCGCTTCATAGCCGCGGGTTCTGTCGCTGGCTATCCTTGAAGCCTTTGATTTATCATTAGGAATCAAATCCCGGCAGACTGATACAGTGCTGAATTGCCCCGGCGAGGGCGATGCTATATTTCCTGCGCAATCGAAAATCTCAGAGTTGAGCATCGCCATGGCCAAAGCCATTCACAGCATGATCCGCGTCCTGGACGAAGCCCGCGCCGTCGCTTTCTACGAGACCGCGCTGGGCATGAAGGTGGTGGAGCGCAAGGACTATGAAAGTTTCACGTTGCTGTATCTGCGCGGTGAGGACGGCCCCTTCGAGCTGGAACTGACCGTCAATAAGGGCCGGGTCGAGCCCTACGATCTGGGCAACGCCTATGGCCATCTCGCCGTGGCGGTGGACGATCTGGCGGCCGAGCACAAGCGCCTCGTCGCGGCCGGCCTCAAGCCGACCGACCTGAAGGCGATGCAGCACGATGGCAAGCCCTTCGCCCAGTTCTTTTTCCTCACCGATCCCGACGGCTACCGGATCGAGGTGTTGCAGAGCGAGGGCCGTTTCCAATAGGGATTTTCGGACGCGCAAGGCTCACGGAAATCCCCGTTTTGCGCCCTTGATGTGGGCAAAAAGGCCTATTATGGTGCGGCCACACTGACACACCGGACGCAACGACCGGTGGCATCCATATTGGCTGCCGTCACCTGAAAAACGCGCACCACGACAACATCTGGAGGATACGGTAATGGCACGCACACCCCAAGAAATCTTCGCCCATCACGGTTCGGTTCTCGGCGCCGGTGACCTGGAAGGCATCGTCACCGACTACACCACCGACGCGGTGTTCATCAGCCCTGATGGCGTCCTCAAGGGCCATGACGGCATCCGCAAGGCTTTCACCAAGCTGCTTGCCGATGTCCCGAATGCCCAGTGGAAGCTGGACACCATGTTCGAGGGCGACACCCTGTTCCTGGAATGGGAAGCGGAATCCGCCAACACCCGCGTTCGTGACGGCATCGACACCTTCGTGTTCCGCGACGGCCTGATCCGTCTGCAGACCGTGCGCTACACGCTGGAGAAGAAGTAGTCATGAAAGCAGTACGCCTGCATGCCTATGACCAGCGTCCGACGCTGGACGAGGTTGACGACCCAAAGATCACCGACCCGCATGATGTGATCATCAAGATCGGCGGCGCGGGCCTTTGCCGCACCGACCTGCACATCATCGAAGGCCAGTGGAAGGAAAAGACCAACGTTCCGCTGCCCTATACGCTCGGCCATGAGAATTGCGGCTGGGTGCATGCGATCGGTTCCGCCGTCAGCCATGTCGCCCTCGGCGACACGGTCATGGTCCATCCGCTCGTCACCTGCGGGTTGTGCCGCCCGTGCCGTGCCGGCGACGACATGCATTGCTTCCAGGGTGCGTTCCCCGGCATCAATGTCGATGGCGGCATGGCCGATTTCCTCAAGACCGGCGCGCGCGCGGTGGTCAAGCTCGATCCGATCATCAAGCCGCGCGACGTGGCTGCGCTGGCGGATGCGGGCCTGACCGCCTACCATGCCGTCAAGAAGGCCGTTCCCCTGCTCTACCCCGGCACCTTTGCCGTGGTGATCGGCGCGGGCGGCCTGGGTCATATCGGCATCCAGTCGCTGAAGTGCCTGACCGCGGCCACCATCATCGTGGTGGACCGCTCCGAAGGCGCCCTGAAGGTGGCCAAGGAAAGCGGCGCGGACATCACCGTGCTGGCCGACGGTAAGCATATCCAAAAGGTCAAGGACATCACCAACGGCTTCGGCTGCGAGGCGGTGATCGACTTTGTGGGTGAAGGCACTGCCATCGCGGACGGCGTCGCCATGCTGCGCCGCGCGGGCACTTACTATGTCATCGGCTATGGCGGTACCATCACGGCGCCGGCGATCGACATGATCTCCACCGAGATCAATTTTGTCGGCAACCTGGTCGGTACCTACAACGACCTGGCCGAGCTGATGACGCTGACGGCGCAAGGCAAGGTCAAGCTGCATACCCAGACTTATGCGCTGGAAGACTTCAACCAGGCGATGGACGACCTGCATCACGGCCATCTGCACGGCCGCGGTATTTTGCTGCCGGCGCACGCGCGCTAACCGCGTTCGCATGACGAAGAAAAACGCCGCCGGTGACAACCGGCGGCGTTTTTATGCGCGGCGGACCACCTGGCCAAGGCCGACGGCAAAATACAAATCCATCGGCAACGCCAATAGGCCGCCCAATCCAGCTGGAGGTGCGCCGCGGTGATCTTTTGTCACGTCCGCCGCATGACGTCGAAATCCAGGCAGGTACGATTGTCACAAAAATCTGGGCAAACTGCGACAATGCAAATGCTGGGATTTCGCATGACACTTCGACAACTCTCTATTGCTGCTGGAATGTGCGCCATTTTGTCGGGTTGCGGTACAATTACTCAGGGGCCAACACAGACCATTACATTCCTTAGCGACCCCTCTGGGGCCGATTGTGAGCTATGGCAAAACGGCAGATGGCGTGTGGCGACCTTAACCACGCCCGCCAGCATTACCGTGCGTAAGACCAAGTACGACATGGAAATGACGTGCCGCAAAGAGGGTTATCAGGAGGGCACAACAACGCTCGTCAGTGGCTACGGACTGGGCACGTTTGGCAACTTCATCATTGGAGGAGCAACGGGCTGGGCGATCGATTCAGCAACCGGATCGGATAACAAATACCCCAGCACTGCCGTTGTATCCTTGAAACCTCTTCCCCCAGCGCGTTCGCCAGCACTGGCGAGCATCATCCTCCCCGATTAGTACTTTCCGGATCCTAGTTCGAGCCCGTCATGAAAGCAGCGTTCCTGACCATAAGCATATTGGCGGGCCTGGCGTTGGGCGGCTGCGCGGAGAATTCCATCCCGCGGCTGACAGCGATCCAGCCGCTCAATAGCGCAGATAGCTTTGTCATTACCGGTGTAGAGTGTGTTGCTGCGCCGGGCGTGGCAATGGAAACGTCCGATCTTGATCGCAACATGCAGCTGACGAGGGCCGCGCTCCGCAGCGCTCGGCCTTCAGCCAAGGCGAGCCTCAACACCCCGAAGCAACCGCTTAAGTTGAGAGTTACTTTCACGTCTTACCAAAGCAATAGAAAATCCGTTTTGAATATTGTGCCAGTGATAAGTCATATGTGGTCGGCGGCGATCCTGTCCTTTGTGGACCATAAGGGCGAGAGCATTGGACGATATAAAGTCTATAATGGTCTTTGGGTGGGCACGGCGCTCATCTCTTCGGCGGACATCGATGTCGGTTTGCAACAAGGTATTCAAGCGTTTGTGGAGAAAGCCGGCATTGAAGTTGCAATGCCCCCGACGGCGGGGTGACCAGAAGTCATTCCTTCCCGCGTGACCCGGCTTCAAGAAACCGGATCACGCTCTATGGTCGGTTGTGACCTGATTGCCTCGAAAAACATATTGGTTCTCCTCTCCCCTTGAGGGAGAGGAAGAAAAATCATTGGGTTAGTGGAGCGATAGCGACGCTCAACCCATTGATTTTTCAGGTGAGGGGTGAGTTGGGTGCATGAACGCACCCCTCACCAGCAAAATCTAAGCACTTGGCTTCGCTTGTGCTTCGCCAAGTGCAAGATTTTGCGTCCTCTCCCTCAAGGGGAGAGGAAAGAAAGAACAGACTTGATCACAACCGACTCTAATAGCCTCTCCAGCCGTAATAGGGCGGCGGCACGATCTCCGGCAGGAATTCCGGCTTGACGCCCCAAAGGCGGAACACCGCTTCGGCGATGGGCGTGATCTGACTGGGATCGATATCGAGCAGCACATGCTGGATGCGCCCCTGCTCGTGCGGGCGGGTGGCCAGCGCGCCGATGCGCTTGAGCAGGGCGCCCCATTGCGCCGGAAAACCCGGCGCGGCCAGGACGGCATTTGCCGTCTCGGCAGGGAGGGTGATCCTCATCAGCATCCGCATCGTCTCACCCGCCTTCTCACCCATTCGGCCGGTCGAGGAACAAGCGAGTAAGCGCCTCGGCTTCCCCGGGATCGTCCAGAGCTGTGCGCAATTCCGCCAGCAGTTCCGGCAGGGGGTTTGCGTCCCGCGCGGCGGGATCGCCGCCCGCGCCTGTCACGGTGCCGCGCCA
>DATFDR010000013.1:0-15418 GCA_035251935.1 Rhizomicrobium sp.
TTGAATCCCTGCGCGGCGTCGCGCTTGTCATTGATCCGTGCAGGGCGCATATCATGGGCATTGGCAGTCGGATTCAAGACTGCCAGCTCGCAAATTGGTAGCGCTGGCTTCCGCTTGTGAAAGCGACATTTTGGTCGCGGACCAGCGCCAGGAAAGTCGGACCCAAGCCATGACAGCCAAAGACGTGAAATTCGGCGCCGACGCCCGCGAGAAGATGCTTCGCGGCGTCGACATTCTGGCCGACGCCGTGCAGGTGACGCTGGGTCCCAAGGGCCGCAACGTCGTGATCGACAAGAGCTTCGGCGCTCCGCGCACCACCAAGGACGGCGTCACCGTCGCCAAGGAAGTCGAACTGGCCGACAAGTTCGAAAATATGGGCGCCCAGATGGTACGCGAAGTCGCCAGCAAGACCAATGACATCGCCGGCGACGGCACCACCACCGCCACCGTGCTGGCCCGCGCCATTGTGCGCGAGGGCAGCAAGTCGGTCGCGGCGGGCATGAACCCGATGGACCTGAAGCGCGGCATCGACCATGCGGTGGAAGCCGTGGTGGCCGACCTGAAGAAGCGGTCCAAAAAGGTCAAGTCCAACGAAGAGATCGGCCAGGTCGGCACGATTTCGGCCAATGGCGACAAGGAAGTGGGCGACATGATCGCCAAGGCCATGGCCAAGGTCGGCAATGAAGGCGTGATCACGGTCGAGGAAGCCAAGTCCCTGGCGACCGAGCTGGATGTGGTCGAAGGCATGCAGTTCGACCGCGGCTATATCAGCCCCTATTTCATCACCAATCCCGACAAGATGGTGGCGGAGCTGAACGACGCCCTGATCCTGATCCATGAAAAGAAGCTCACCAGCCTGCAGCCCATGCTGCCGGTGCTGGAAGCGGTGGTGCAGTCGGGCCGTCCGCTTTTGATCATCGCCGAGGAAATCGAAGGCGAAGCCCTGGCCACCCTGGTGGTCAACAAGCTGCGCGGCGGTTTGAAGGTTGCCGCCGTCAAGGCGCCGGGCTTTGGCGATCGCCGCAAGGCCATGCTGGAAGACATCGCCATCGTCACCGGCGGCCAGGTCATCAGCGAGGACATCGGCATCAAGCTGGAGAACGTCAAGCTGGACATGCTGGGCAAGGCCAAGACCGTCAAGATCGACAAGGACAACACCACGATCATCGACGGCGCCGGCAAGAAGAACGACATCCAGGCCCGCGTCGCCCAGATCAAGACCCAGATCGAAGAGACCACTAGCGACTATGACAAGGAAAAGCTGCAGGAACGTTTGGCCAAGCTGGCCGGCGGCGTTGCGGTGATCCGCGTCGGCGGCGCCACGGAAGTCGAGGTCAAGGAGCGTAAGGACCGCGTCGACGACGCGCTGAACGCCACCAAGGCGGCCGTGGAAGAAGGTATCGTTCCGGGCGGCGGCACCGCCCTGCTCTATGCCGCCAAGTCCCTCAAGGACCTGACCGGCGACAATGAAGACCAGAACCAGGGCATCAATATCGTGCGCCGCGCGATCCAGTACCCCTTGCGTCAGATCGTCAGCAATGCCGGCCAGGAAGCCAGCATCATTGTCGGCAAGCTGCACGACCAGAAGTCCAACACCTATGGCTACAATGCCCAGACCGGTGAGTATCAGGACTTCATCGATGCCGGCATCGTGGACCCGACCAAGGTGGTGCGCGTGGCGCTGCAGAACGCGGCCTCGGTCGCGGGCCTGCTGATCACCACCGAAGCCATGATCACCGACCGTCCCAAGAAGGAAGCCGCCGGCGGCGGCATGCCCCCGGGCGGCGGCGGCATGGGCGGCATGGGCGATATGGACTTCTGACAGGAAGGGCGGCGCCAGCCGCCCGGCCTGTCATCCCGGAAGGCGCGCAGCGCCTATCCGGGATCCAGTCCAATAAGAGAAATGCAAAAGGGCCGGAGCAATCCGGCCCTTTTCTTTTTGCCAGCCAAGTTCCGGTCCATGGACGAATGTCACGTCCTCCAGTATTTATGCACAGCCTAAGTCCCTGATTCTTCAAGGGGCTGGTATATGTTCCCTATTTGTTCTATAATCGAGTCCATGCTCATGGCCAACGGCACCCAAATCGAGTGGACGGACGCGACGTGGAACCCGGTGACGGGCTGTACCAAGATCACGGCCGGCTGCGACAACTGCTATGCCGAGCGTTTCTCTGAACGCTTCCGCAACGTGCCGAACCATCCGTTTGAAAACGGCTTTGATCTTACCTTGCGGCCTGCGCGGCTTAAACAGCCGCTCGCATGGCGAGAACCGAGACGCATCTTCGTCAATTCGATGAGCGACCTATTTCATAAAGAAGTACCGCGCCCCTTCATCGACCAAGTGTTCGACACTATGGAAAAGGCGACTTGGCACACTTTCCAGGTACTCACCAAGCGCAGCTCGCTACTCGCCCGCTATCTCACCCAGCGTTATCCCGCCAGCCTTGCCCCGTCACACATATGGCTTGGCGTCTCGGTGGAGGATGCCAAGAATGCGGTGCGCATCAAGCACCTCCAGGCGGCGCGGGCGTTGGTGAAGTTTGTTTCCTTCGAGCCGCTGATCGGTGCGGTGGGTCCGGTTGATCTTTCCGGCATTGATTGGGCGATCGTGGGCGGCGAGAGCGGGCCGCGGTCCCGGCCGATGCAAGAGGCCTGGGCGCTGGAATTGCGCGACCAGTGCCGCGCTCAGAATGTTGCGTTCTTCTTCAAACAATGGGGTGGCATCCGGCCGAAATCCGGCGGACGCAAACTCAAGGGTCGGGAATGGAACCAGTATCCCACGCCGGCCCGCAAAAAACACGCAGGCATGATCGCCGCGGAATAGAGGGGACATGAGCGCGCCGGCCGATCCTTACTCGGGCCGCGAGCAAACCAAGGCAAAGCACTTCATTCTGAAGCGATACCTGCAGGCGCTCGCGTTCAAGGTCCTTAATTTTTCCGACATCACCTATGTCGACGGCTTCTCTGGTCCCTGGGAAACCCAGACGGAGGACCATTCCGATTCCTCTTTCATCATTGCGCTCAATGTCCTGAAAGACGCCCAGGCCCAGCTGGCGGCACGCGGCAAGCGCCACCGCATCCGCTGTTTCTTCTCGGAGGCCGATGCGGCCGCCTACAAGCAGCTCGCCGCGGCGGTGGCGCCGTTCCACAAGCCGGCAGAAGGATTCGAGGTCAAAACGTATCATGGCCGGTTCGAAGACGCGGTGGGGGAGATCGCTAGCTTCATCGGCCAGTCCTTCCCCCTGATCTTCATCGACCCCACCGGCTGGACGGGCTATCCACTCGCCAAGCTCAAGCCGCTGTTTGCCCGCCCGCGCTGCGAAGTCCTGATCAATTTCATGTATGAGTTCATCAATCGCTTCGCTCATAGCGATGACCCAATCCACATCGCCTCGCTCGATCACATCCTGGGCGGTCCGGGCTGGCGCGACCGCCTCGACAAGGACCTGCCGCGGGGCGCGGCGGTGGAAAAGCTCTTCCGCCAGACGGTCGAAACCACGCTCAACATGCCCTTCGTCGTTTCCACTCGGATCGACAAATCCACCGCCGACCGGCCGCATTTCTTCATCACCTATGGCAGCAAGAACCGTGAAGGCCTGATAGCCTTCCGTGACACCGAATATGCCGCCCTGCGTGAGCATGAGAAGAACCGCTCCGACGCCAGCGAGCGCAAGCGCGCAGAGAAGAGCGGCACGATAGACCTGTTCACCAGCTTCCATGCCGAAGTGCGGGAAGCCACTATCGACAGCATTGTCGAAGAGCACAAGGCGCGTGCCAGCGAGCGGCTGCTGACGGTGTTGCGACGGGCTCCGCTGAAATTTTCGCAGATCATCGATGGCCTGTTGAAGGCGTTCATGCTGCGCGAAACCAATGTCAAAGACATCTGCGTCGCCCTGGCCAAGGACGGTAAAATCGAGAACAGTTGGGGCAGCGGCAATCACAAACCCAAGGACAACACCATAGTCAAACTGACCAAGCCCACCGGATAGGCTGGGAATCGTGACGACACTGTTTCAGGTTTCGGCTGATCTGCTCGCGCCAACCAGGCACAGAATCCGGGGAGGGAGAATCCGGGAATCCGGTGACACTATACCTAACTCGACCTCGCTAGTAGCAGCAGCGGGTGACAGGTATTCCTGTCCCCATGCCTGCGCAACGCGGATACAGTTCGGGAAGGCCGCGCCGTGGCGTGATCGGCTGAAAATGGACGGACGAATGAAAGCGACGTCATTGCTTCTCGCATCCCTATTCGCGACGGCCGCGCACGCGGCCGATTACAAGCCGGTGAGCTGCGACATGGCGCGGCCATATGCGGGAGCGCCGCTGCTGTCACCGGCCGGCAGGCTGGACCTGCGCGTCTCCGGCGATCTGGACGGCGATCTCGATGCGGCGATAGCGGCCCGGCTGAGAAAAGCGTTTGAGCAGGCAATGTCGGCGTCCCAGGCCCGCTCGCTGACGGTAGCGGTGGGTATACCGGGCATGGGCCTGTGGAGCGCGGAGGGCACGCCCGCGGGCAGCCCGCCGGCCGCGCCCCTGCACTACTGGGCGAGCGCGGGCAAGACACTCACGGCACTGACGGTGTTGAAACTCGTCGAAACGGGCAAGCTCTCCCTGCACGATCCGGTCGCCAAGTTCGTCGCGGGCGTTCCGAACGGCTCGGCGATCACAGTAGAGATGCTGCTCAATCACACCAGCGGGCTGTTCAGCGTCAACGAAGACCTGCAAGTACGCCGCCGCGAACGTGTGACGCTCGAGGAGTCGCTGCGTGTCCTGCGCCGGCACGGCGCGATGTTCTGCCCCGGCGAGCAATGGCGCTATACCAACAGCGGATACGACTTGCTCGGCCGCATCATCGAGATCGTCGAGCAGCGTCCGTTTGACCAGGCGCTGACGGCACATATTGTCGCGCCGCTCGGCCTACAGCAGTTGCGCGTTCTGAGGCCAGACGACCCCGCGACAGACATCGCCCCCTTGTCCTCGTCCAACCCCGCGGAGCCCGCTTTGGATCCGCGCATTCCCGGTGCCGCAGGCCCGCTGGCCGCAAAAGCTGTGGACGTGGTGAGATTCTGGCACGCGGTACTCAGCGACAAGATCGTGCGCCGCGCCACGCGCGAGCAGATGCTCGCACGGCTGTACCCGATGTTCGGCAAAGCGCCGTACTACGGACTGGGCGTGATGGTCTATGAGGTACCGGAGGTCGGCGCCGCGAGCCGGCTGTGGGTCGGCCACAGCGGCGGCGCGCCGGGCGTCAAGGCCATGTTCGCCTATGCACCGCTGGACAATGTTTTCGTCGCTGTCGCGTTAAGCGGCGACGGCTCGGCGGAAGCGGCCGCTTATCTGCTGCTGCGCGCCTTACGCGCGCCGTAATCCGTGACAACCAATCCTGTCCCCATGCCTCTTCTTTAAAGCGCCGGCAGCTCCGCCAGGAATTTTACGAGCTGTTCCTTCCAAAGCCCGGCCATGCCCGTGGTGCCGTGGCCGCGCGTATCCTGCGATGCTGGAACAACAAAGGCGCGGCCCTTTTTCACCTGCGCCACGCCCTTTTCCAGCAGGCCGGTTTCATGGGGGTTGCGTTCGTCATCGGCGCTGTTGATGGCCAGAAGCGGCGCGGCGATGGCGGCGAGTTTCGGCGCGGGATCATAGTCCCGCGACGCATCCAGTTGATAGATCGTGTCGTTGGCATCCGCCGTCGAGGGGAGCGCCAATTGCGCCTCCACCAGGGCGTCCCCCGCCGCGCGGGTGGCTGCGCGTTTGAGCAGGCCCAGAGTCCCGCCATTGGTGGAAAAACCGTATGTGGCATTCGCCAGCTTCAAGGATTTGGGCTGGCTGGTATAGTCACCGTTATTCCAGGCGGGATCGGCCTTTATGGTTTCGATCAGCATCCGCCGCGTGATCCAATTGCGCCCCGACATCGCGGCCGGCGTGGAGGCCAGTGGCACCAGCCCATCCATAAAGTCCGGATAGGTCTCACCCCACACCCAGGTCAGCATGCCGCCCATCGAATTGCCCATCACCAGGCGAAGATGCTTGATCTTGAGTCCCTCGGTCAGCAGCCGGTACGTCGCCGACACCATGTCGTCATAGGTGTAGCGCGGAAATTGCATCTTCAGACCATCGGAAGGCTTGGTGGATTTTCCGGCGCCGATCATGTCCGGCAGGATGATGAAATACTTGGCCGCATCCAGCGGCTGGCCGGGACCGAACAGCTCGCCGCCAAAACCCGGCGAGAGCAGGGATGCGCCATTTCCGCTGGTGCCGTGCAGCACCAGCACCGCCGGCGATTTGGGATCGCCTAAGGTGGTGTAGTGCATCGATACCGCGGCCAGCTTTACGCCGTCATGGAAGGTGAAATCGCGCAGGACAAAATCGCCTTCCTGGCGAGTCTGGGCCAAGGCGTTTTGGCCGGCGCAAAAAACCAGAAGGAAAGCCAGCCCGAGTGAACGCATGATGCCCATGGCGGCCCCCAATTTGCGCTTATGCCTTTGCATGTTCCAACCCTAACGCCTGGGCGGCATCCCCTCAATCCCTGAATCGTTCCGTTGGCCTTCGGCCAACCGTTCCTCGCAGCGCGCGACATTCGGCAAATCGGTTCACTGAACCGATTTGACCGGCAAGCCTGTCGTGCCTCACTCTGCTACCTAAGGGCGATTCACCGGCCGGGCAGGAATGAACAAGGCAACACCAGACGGCATAAAGCCCGGCGCGACCTTCACGCGCTACCAAAAATTCGTCATCGCCGCCCTGGCCTTTCTGCAATTCACCCTGATCCTGGATTTCATGATCCTCTCGCCCTTGGGGGCGATGATGATGCCGACGCTGAACATCACCCCGCAGCAGTTCGGGCTGGCGGTCTCCGCCTATGCCTTCAGCGCCGGCGCATCGGGCCTGATGGCGGCGGGCTTCGCCGACCGTTTCGACCGCAAAAAGCTGCTGCTGTTCTTCTATACCGGCTTTGTGCTGGGCACCCTGCTCTGCGGCCTGGCGCAAACCTATCCCACGCTGCTGGCGGCGCGGATCGTCACCGGTCTCTTTGGCGGGGTGATCGGCTCGGTGGTGATGGCCATCGCCACCGACCTGTTCGCGCTGAACATGCGCGGCCGGGTGATGGGCGTCATCCAGACCGCCTTTGCCGCCGCCCAGGTGCTGGGCCTGCCCGCCGGGCTGTTCTTCGCCAATCATTGGGACTGGCACGCCCCGTTCCTGGCCATCGTCGCCGTCGCCATTCCGGCGGGGCTGGTGATCCTGTTTTTCCTGAAGCCGGTGGCCGAGCATCTGTCCCACAAACAGGAACGCAGCCCCTGGGCCCATCTGGCGCATACGGTGGTGGAGCCGCGCCATCGCCTGGCCTTTCTGCTCACCATGCTGCTGCCCACCGGCGGCTATATGCTGATGCCGTTCAGCACCGCCTTTATGGTGGGCAATATCGGACTTTCGATGCACAGCCTGCCCATCATCTATCTGGTCACCGGCATCGCCACCGCCTTTACCGGGCCCCTGATCGGCAAGGCCAGCGACCGTTACGGCAAGTTCAACGTCTTTTTGTTCGGCGCAGGTCTGACCGTGGCGACGGTGGCGGTCTGGACCAATTTCGGGCACGTCCCGCTCGGCATCGTGATGCTGACCAGTGTGCTGCTCTCCATCGGCATCTTTTCGCGCGCCATCCCGTGCCAGGCGCTGGTGTCCGCCATTCCGCATCTGACCCAGCGCGGCGCCTTCAACGCCATCAGCGCCTCGCTGCAGCAGCTGGCGGGCGGGATTTCGGCGGCCATCGCGGGCGCGGTGATCGTGGCGGCGCCGGACGGGGCGCTGCGGCACTTCAACTGGCTGGGCGCCATCGTGATTGCGATCTCGCTTGTGACCCTGGTTTTGATGTATTGGGTGCACAAAGCGGTGCCAGAGCCCACACCACAGCCATAGGGCTTGAAGGGCGCGGGCCATAGTTCCGACACGATCAGGAGCGCAAATGATGCATTGCCGGGGCGCTTTGAATCACCAACAGCTTGCATTTTCGGCCGGCGCCGCCGCCGGGGCGGACCGCATTGCCAACCCCATTTCCAACCAAGGAGACCAAACCATGTGTGACAAAATCGTCATCGAATCCACCGGGTGCGCGCCATGAGCAGCCCCTGGTCCACCCCCAGCAAAATTCCGCCCATCAACTTTGGCGGCTTTGGCGGCATGAAGAGCCTGCCGCCCAGCGCCATCGCCGGCGGCGCGGCGGCCATCGCGGCGCTGGTGATCCTGCTCTCCACCTATTTCACCATCGACGAGGGCGAGCGCGGCGTGATTCTGCACTGGGGCGCCGTGGTCGGTGAGGCCGGGCCGGGGCTGCATTTCAAGCTGCCGATCATCACCACTGTCGAGAAGATCTCGGTGCAGGTCCAAAAGGAAGCCTTTGAGAAGACTGCCGAGGGCGATACCCGCCTGCAGGCCTATTCGCGCGACCAGCAGCCCGCCACCATCGCCATGGCGGTGAACTATCATGTCACCGATGCCAAGGCGGTCTATGCCCAGTACGGCTCGCTGACCGGCATGAAGTCGCGCATCATCAATTCGCGCGCCTATGAGCAGGTGAAGACCGTGTTCGGCCAGTTCGACGCCGCCGACGCCATCCAGAAACGCGCCTTGTTGAATGCGGAAGTTTTCGCCGCCATCCGCAAATCGGTCAGCGGCCCGGTGGTGATCGACAGCGTCCAGATCGAGGACATCACCTTCTCCCAGCAGTATGAAACCGCCGTCGAGCTTCGCATGCAGGCCATCGTCAAGCAGCAACAGGCCGAAGCCGACAAACAGAAGCGCATCATCGATGCCGATGCATCCGCCTATGAGGTCAAGGCCGCGGCCGACGCCAAGGCCCACCAGATCGAGGTGCAAGGCAAGGCCGAAGCGGGCGCCATCCAGGCGCGCGGCGACGCTTTGCGTAACAATCCGGGCCTGCCGACTCTGGTCGCCGCCGAGAAGTGGAACGGCGTCCTGCCCACCACCATGGTGCCGGGCAACACCGTGCCCTTTGTGAACATGGCCAAATAGCGGATCAGACAGTAGAGAGAATGCAAAGGCCCGGTGCGCAATCACCGGGCCTTTTGCTTGCCGTCTTGGCTTTGCCGCAATCGGGAACGGAACTGTTTGCGCGCCTCTGTCTTTCCTTGAGTGGGACCGAGGGCACGAACCTATGTGGAGAGTTCCATGCGCCCGTTGCTGAAATACAAATCCTCTGTCCTGATTCTCGGCGCCGCCCTGCTTTTGGGCACCACCGCCGCCCGGGCCGAAGTGCATCAGATCGGCGCGGTCAATGTCGCCAATGACCGGTTCACCAATATCAGTTGGGAGCATTTCGAAGGCGCGGTGGAGGAACTGCAATTCGCCGCCCTGGGCGACACGGTGGACTGCGCCCATATCAGCGTCACCTATCGCGACGGCACCACCCACAAGGTCTATTCCGGCATGATCCCCAAGGACGGCTTTACCACCGTGACCTTCCCCGAAGGCGACAGCCGGATGCGGAATGTGGAATTTTCCTGCAAGGCGCAATCGGTGGACGGCGCCCGCATCGCTTTGTCGGCTGTGTCGGAAGGCTGGGACCCCAAGCAATGGGCGCGTGAGCCCCATGTGACAGTGATCGAGAACGGCGCCGTGATTTCCGACCGAGGCGCCATCGTCACGCGCTGATTTGGAAGACAAAGGCCCGGCTCACCACCGGGCCTTTTTCTATTTCAGATAGGGCTCGACCTTGCCCTTGTATTTGACAGTCATCGCATTGCCGTGGCGATCCACCGTCTTGCCCACCGCCAACCGCACCCAGCCCTCGCTGACGCAATACTCCTCGACATTGTTGCGATCCACGCCATTGAACTTGACCCCCACGCCGCGTTCCAACAATTCAGCATTGTGGAAGGGGCTGGCGGGATTGGTGGACAGCCGGTCGGGCGGCGTTGCGGTAGCGGGGGTTTCGCCCATCTTTTCGTCTGTCATGGAAGCGTCTTTTTGAAAGGCCCCGTTTCCTAAGCTGAATGCCCCTACGCCTCAAGTCCCTTTTGGCATCGCGGTTGAAACACGTCGCATTTGCCCTTCAATGGCGCCCACCGGTCCCCCTATACGGCCCACAACCCAACCCCGAGGAAGATTTCATGGCCTATGATATTTACGATGCCTCCATTCCGCCGCTGATCCACATGCTGGGCGGCCTCTCCAACATCCTGACCAAGGGCGAGGCCCATGGCGGCATCGATCCGGCGGAAGCGCGCCTGGCGCCCGACATGCTGCCGCTCAAGGCCCAGGTCTATATCGCCACCGACACCGCCAAGGGCTGCGGCGCGCGGCTGGCCGGGGTCGAAATTCCCAAATATGAAGATATCGAAACCAGCTTCGCCGACTTAAAGGCGCGCGTCGCCAAGACCATCGCCTTTTTGAAAAGCCTGGACCGCAAAGCCTTTCCCGGTTCGGAGACCAAGCACATTGTGCTGAAATTCCCCAACGTCACCTTCGAATTCAATGGGGCGGACTATGTGGGCAATTTCGTGCTGCCCAACGCCTATTTCCACATCACCACCGCCTATGGCATCCTGCGCAATCGCGGCGTGGCGCTGGGCAAGGGTGACTATATCGGCGGCGCCCAGGCGTAACCCAAACACCAAGCTAAACCAACCAAAAGGCCCGGTGCTGCATTTCCGCACCGGGCCTTTTTCTTCAAACGCGAAATCTAGTCGCGATAGGGATTGTCCGGGCGGCGATCGGCATAGTTGGGCACGCCGTCATCGTCGCGGTCGCGATCCACCCAATTGGGCAAGCCGTCGCGGTCGCGGTCGGCATAGGCGATACGATCGCGCGGCCCGTAATAGCCATAGCGGTCATAGCGATCGTCATAGTAGCGCGGCGCACAGGCCGACAAAGCTGCCCCGGTCAGGGCAAAGGCGAGCAAGGCAAATGTCTTTCTCATGGGGCGAACTCCTTTGACTCTCCATAGCTGACAACGTGCCAGCGTCCATTCGGATGCTTTCGGGCTGGAAAAGAACGGGGAACTGGGCCTAGGATGGAACGTTTTAAAACATTCTATTTTTTTGATTTTGAGGATTCCCCATGGCCCAAAGAATCACCAAGAAACCCGCACCCGCAAAAGCCCCCATCAAAGGCAAAGCCAACCCTCGCCTATCCACCCAGACCGATCTTTCCGGCAACGCCATTCCCGAAATCGCCGAAGCCTTGAACGGATTGGTTGCCGATTCTTATGCCCTCTACACCAAGACCAAGAATTTCCATTGGCATGTGTCGGGGCCGCATTTCCGCGACTATCACTTGTTGTTCGACGAACAGGCCATCGAAATCTTCGCTACCATTGACGAACTGGCCGAACGGGTGCGGAAGCTGGGCGCGCGCACCATCCATTCCATCGGCGAGATCGCCAAGCTTCAGACTATCAAGGACAATGACAAGGACTATGTCGCGCCCGCCGACATGCTGGTCGAGTTGATGGAAGACAACAAGCTGGTGATCAAGCGCATGCGCGCCGCGCATGAGATCGCCGACCGCCACGACGACGTGGCCACGGCGTCGATTCTGGAAAACTTCATCGACGCGGCGGAAAAACGGAACTGGTTCTTGTTTGAAGCCAGCCGCAGAGGCTGACCGCAACAGACACAGGCTTTCTTCCCGTGAGGCTGATTGATGAAAGGTCCAGTGGACCTTTCATCGGCCGAACGCGCGCAGCGCCTAATACGGGGGAAGATGTTGCAGCGAGGTGTTTGCGGAGCAAACCCGAGCTGCGACAGATGGGGAAACAAAAAAGTGGGCCCGGTGTTTTGCACCGGGCCCTTTTGTTGCAAGGTTTGCTACCTGACTTGGGTGCGATTGCTGTCCCAAACGCCCGTGGACCGATCGAACTTGCCGAGGGTACAGGTCTGTCCCGATTGCAGGACCTTGAACGTGTTCTGATTCTCACAGACTTTGGTATCGCCGGACTGCAGCTGCCAGGCAAAACCGGTGAACTTCAGGTCGGAACAACGGCCTTGCAGATGATTTACCAAGGTGCGGCCGTCCTTCATTTGGAACACCATCGTCTGGCCATCTTTTGACTTGCTGCTGGCGATGTCGCGTACATCCAGGCACATTTTCGCCGCAAGGGCCGGAGTGGCCACAACCAAGCCCGCCAATGTCAAAGCCGTCATTATTGTCTTCATGACTCTCTCCAAGCGTTTGCCCCTCGCCTGGGCGCAGTATCTGCCTTTCCGCAGCAGTCCGCCAGTTCAACGACACTTGTCATAACACAGCAGGCGAGCCCGCCGGTTCGGGCCTTGACGGGGCCCGCCGGGCGGGCCAAAGGTCTGCAACAATTGGCCATTTTAGGAGAATCCCCGTGTCCGCTGCCCCAGAACAGGTCACCGTAACCTTGCCCGACGGCAAGGCCCTGACCTTCGTCCGGGGCGTCACGGGAGGGGAAATCGCCGCCGCCATCGGGCCGGGCCTGGCCAAGGCGGCGCTGATCATTGTGGTCAATGGCCAGGAGTATGACCTGTTCCGTCCTATCGAACAGGACGCCAAAATTCGTATCGTCACCAAAAAGGACCCCGAGGCGCTGGAGCTGATCCGCCACGACATGGCGCATGTCTTGGCCATGGCGGTGCAGTCGCTGTTTCCCGGCACCCAGGTCACCATCGGCCCTGCCATTGACGATGGCTTCTATTACGACTTCGCCCGGGCCGAACCCTTCACGCCCGAAGACCTGCCGAAAATCGAAGACGAAATGCGCAAGATCATCAAGGCAGCACTGCCCACCCGCCGCGAAGTGTGGCCGCGCGACAAGGCGGTGGAGCATTTCAAGGGCATCGGCGAGACGTACAAGGCCGAATTGATCGCCAGCATTCCGGCCAATGAAGACGTCTCCATCTATTGGCATGGCGACTGGCATGACCTGTGCCGGGGCCCGCATTTTCGCACCACCGCCGAAGTGGGCGACGCCTTCAAGCTGACCAAGATCGCCGGCGCCTATTGGCGCGGCGATTCCAAGAACGCGCAGCTTCAGCGCATCTACGGCACCGCCTGGCGCGACAAGAAGGAATTGGAAGAATATCTGGTGCGGCTGGAGGAAGCGGAAAAGCGCGACCATCGCCGGTTGGGCCGCGAGCTGGAGCTTTTCACTTTCTCGCCCGATGTCGGGGCGGGGCTGCCCCTATGGATGCCCAACGGCATGGTGATCCGCCAGGAGCTGGAATTTTTGGCGCTGCAGGAAGAACGCAAGGAAGGCTATCGCCGGGTGGCGACGCCCCATATCGCCAAGGAAGCGCTGTATTTCCGCTCGCGCCACCTGCCCTATTATGGCGAGGGCATGTATGCGCCGCTGGACATCGATGGCGAGAATTACCGCCTTAGGCCGATGAACTGCCCGCATCACCATCTGATCTATGGGGCGACGCGCCATTCCTATCGCGAACTGCCGCTGCGGATCGCCGAATATGGTCAGGACTATCGCTATGAGGCGTCAGGCGGCTTGTCGGGGCTGATGCGGGTGCGCGGCTTTTGCATGAACGATGCGCATATCTATTGCCGCTACGATCAGGCCAAGGATGAGTTCATCCGGGTGATGAAACTGCACGCGCGCTATTACGACCTGCTCAACATCCAAGATTACTATATGCGGCTGTCGCTGCCCGATCTCGACAAGCTGGACAAATATGTCGACGAGCCGCAGAAATGGCTGGATGCCCTGGGCATCATCCGCCAGGCGATGGACGAATCCGGCCTGAAATATGTCGAGGGCAAGGGCGAGGCCGCCTTTTACGGTCCCAAGATCGACTTTATGATCAAGTCGGCGATCGGCACCGAATATACCATCTCCACCAACCAGCTCGATTTCCTGGCGACCAACACCTTCGATCTGACATATATCGGCGAGGACGGGGCCGACCATCCGGTCTATGTCATCCACCGCGCGCCCTTGGGCACGCATGAGCGCTTTACCGCCTTCCTGATCGAGCATTATGCGGGCGCCTTCCCCACCTGGCTGGCGCCCATCCAGGCGCGGGTGATCCCGATCTCGGAAAAGGCGGCCGGCTATGCCCAGACGGTGGTGGACGCACTGTTCGCCACCCCGGTGGTCAATGGAACCGCCGGCCTGCGCGTGGATATCGACAGCAGCAACGAACGGATGCAGAAGCGGATCCGCGACGCCCAATTGCAGAAAATCCCCTATATGCTGGTGGTGGGCGAGCGGGAGGCGGCCGAGGGCAAGGTTGCCGTCCGGCTGCGCTCCGGCAAGGATCTGGGCGCCATGCCGCTGGAAACTTTCATCGCCCGCATCAAAAACGAGGCGGAATCCCGCCAAGATGTGGCGGAATAGCCCTTTCCGACAGGGCTATTACACCCTATCTTACGGCCAAGTCCGGCAAATCCGCCGGGCGCGCCAACCGGCGCATCCGCCGAAAGGTCCCCCGCTTGCGTCCATGATCGAACCACGTTTCGCCTGGGCCCCAACGGAACCAGCGAAGCGTGGATGTGCGCGGCTGTTTACAGGAGAGAGTCATAGTCCCCAGACGTTTTCAGGGTAACGCCCCCGCGCCCGCCAAGGATGGCCCGCGCATCAACGACGAAATCACCTCCAAAACCATTCTGCTGATCGGCGACGATGGCCATAAGTATGGCGAGATCGGGCTGGATGAGGCGCTCGCCTTAGGCGAGGAAAAAGGCTTCGACGTGGTGGAGGTCTCGCCCGACAACAAGCCGCCCGTCTGCAAGCTGATGGACTATGGCAAATACAAATACGAGCAGCAGAAAAAGGCCAACGAGGCCCGCAAAAAGCAGAAGGTCATCGAGATCAAGGAGATCAAGATGCGCCCGACCATCGACGATCACGATTACGACGTGAAGATGCGGGCGATGAAGCGTTTCTTCGACGATGGCGACAAGGTCAAGGTCACCTTGCGCTTCCGGGGGCGCGAAATGGCGCACCAGCATCTGGGCATGGATCTGCTCAACCGCGTCCAAAAGGACACCGAAGTCTTCGCCAAGCTGGAACAGTATCCGAAGATGGAAGGCAAACAGATGATGATGGTTTTGGCGCCGCGATAAGCCTTCGGCTTATCGCGCGCCAAAAGCCCCGCGGTTCAGAATGAATCGCCGAACGGGCAGAACGTCGGTCGCGTCCTAGCGACCGACGGGGGCGGGGCCGGCAAGGCAACAAACTCAAATACGAAAGCGCCTTGCCCGGCGCTATTAGTCCCGCGCCAGCCGCTCGCTCAACCTCGCGGACTCAGCCGTATCAAATAGCTGCGCGGGGGAGCGGAGCCTACTACCATGCTCCAAGGCCGGTCGTTCCAGCTTGATACTCAGCGATTCGACGGCTGGTCGCCGGGGAGGTGGATGACGGTATTTGATCGAGAGGAAACCACCTGGCCTCCTCGATCTCCATCGGGTCGGCCTTCGGCAGATC
>DATFDR010000014.1:0-48883 GCA_035251935.1 Rhizomicrobium sp.
CTGTTCAGTGTTGCTCTGGTTGGCGCTGCGGCTCTCCGGCGCCGCCGCAAGCAGGCCTGAACCTGAATACAAAAAATGAGGGCGGCCAAAACCGCCCTCATTTAACCGCTCCGCTTGATGCGGCTTACGCGACTTGCGTGATCTCTTCGCCGTTCGGATCGCGCAGCACATAGCCGCGGCCCCAGACGGTTTCGATATAATTGGCGCCTTCGGTGGCCGCCGCCAGCTTCTTGCGCAGCTTGCAGATGAAGACGTCGATGATCTTCAATTCCGGCTCGTCCATGCCGCCATACAGATGGTTGAGGAACATTTCCTTGGTGAGCGTCGTGCCCTTGCGCAGCGAGAGCAGTTCCAGCATCTGATATTCCTTGCCGGTCAGATGCACGCGGGCGCCATCCACTTCCACGGTCTTGGCGTCCAGATTGACGGTAAGCTTACCGGTGGTGATCACCGACTGGCTATGGCCCTTGGACCGGCGCACCACCGCTTGAATGCGGGCGACCAGCTCGTCCTTGTGGAAAGGCTTGGTCATATAATCGTCGGCGCCGAAGCCCAAGGCCTTAACCTTGGCCTCGACGATGGCATTGCCGGACAGGATCAGCACGGGCGTCTGCACCTTGGCGACGCGCAATGCCTTAAGGACTTCGAAACCGCTCATATCGGGCAGCTGCAGGTCCAAAACGATAATGTCGTAGTCATAAAGCTTGCCGAGATCGATACCTTCTTCACCAAGATCCGTGGTGTAGACATTAAGGCCCTCGCTGCGCAGCATCAGTTCGATGCTACGCGCCATGGCGCTGTCGTCTTCGATCAGGAGTACGCGCATATCAGGCCCCTCTCTTAACGTTCGGACATGTCCCGCAACGGTGCAGGGACGGTTAATCGGTTTCCGGACGGTAAGCGGAAATAGTTAACAGCAGCTTTAACTTCCCTAGCGAGTTTCAACTCTTCCTGATCCGAAATTAAGGCTGGAACCGAGGAATTGAGGCGCTAAGTAGTTTGATTCGATTTGTTAAGTTTACCGCCATTTAAATTCTTGGCCGCAAGATGGGGATATTGGGCGGATAAAAAATCTTCCGCAGGCGCGATTTCGCGCAAAAAGGGACCTTATGCGCGCTTTGCTCAACGACATTGACGCTGTACCCACCCTGACCCGCTTTGGCCGGGTGGCCCGGATCGAGGGTCTGGCCGTGGAAGTGACGGGCGCGCAAGGGGCCGTAAGCCTGGGCGGCCAGTGCCGCATAACCATCGGAAATAACAAGAAAATTCCCTGCGAAGTGGTCGGCTTTCGGGACGGCCGGGCGCTGGTCATGCCCCTGGGGCCGCTGGATGGCATTACGCTCGGCGCGCGCGCCGATTTCGAAGACCGCCCCGCATCGATTTATCCGTCCAAGGCCTGGTTGGGCCGGGTGATTGACGGTTTTGCACGCCCCATGGATGGCAAAGGCGTGCTGCCGCAAGGCGCCATGCCTTACGCGATCAAAGCGCCGCCGCCGGCGGCGATCAGCCGTGGCCGGGTCGGCAAGAAATTGGATCTGGGCATTCGCGCGATGAATGCCTTTACCACCTGCTGCGCGGGACAACGCATGGGCATTTTCGCCGGCAGCGGCGTGGGCAAATCGACATTGTTGTCGATGCTGGCGCGCAATTCCGATGCCGATGCCATCGTGATCGCCTTGATCGGCGAGCGCGGCCGCGAAGTGAAGGAATTCATCGAAGACGATCTGGGCGAAGAAGGCTTGGCGCGTTCCGTTGTCGTCGCCGCCACCAGCGATGAAGCACCGCTGGTGCGCCGCCAGGCGGCCTATGTCGCCATGACCGTGGCTGAGAATCTGCGGGACCAGGGCTTGAACGTTTTGCTGCTGATGGATTCGGTCACCCGCTTTGCCATGGCGCAGCGCGAAATCGGATTGTCCGCGGGCGAACCGCCGGCCTCCAAGGGTTATACCCCCACCGTCTTTGCCGAACTGCCGCGCCTTTTGGAGCGCGCCGGCCCCGGACTTCAAGGCGGCGGCACCATCACCGGCCTGTTTACCGTGTTGGTCGAAGGTGACGATCACAACGAACCGGTGGCCGACGCGGTGCGCGGCATCCTGGACGGTCATATCGTTTTGGAACGTGCCATTGCGGAACGGGGGCGTTTTCCGGCCATCAATGTCCTTAAAAGCGTCAGCCGCGCCATGCCCGCCTGCAACACGGACGAGGAACAAAAGCTGGTTTTGCGCGCCCGCCAGCCACTGACGATATACGAAGACATGGCGGAGTTAATTCGGCTGGGCGCCTATAAAGTTGGTACGAATCCTGAAGTGGACAATGCCATAAGGCTCTATCCTCAGCTCGAGGCCTTCCTGGCCCAGTCCAAAAACGAGCATACGGTTCTGAGCCAGGGCTATGACGCACTGTCCGCCATCTTGGACAGCGCAGAAGGGAGTGCGCGATGACCCGGACCGATACGCTGCTGCGTCTCAAGCGCTTCCGCGTCGATGAAATGAAGCGCCGGATCGCCGCGATCGACGCCATGAAGGCCGATCTGCAGCGCAAGCTCACCGATCTGGACGACAACGTCACCCGTGAAAAACTGCGCGCCAGCGATTCCGATATCGGCCGCCTGGCCTTTCCGTCTTTCCTGCGCTCCATCGAGACGCGGCGCGAAAATCTGCGCAACACCTTAAAGGAAATCGAGCGCGAGCACGCTGCGGCCCTGGCCGATCTGTCGGCCGCGTTCCAAGATCTCAAATCGCTGGAAATCGCCGCCGAGCAGCAGGCCAAGCGCCTCAGCGAGATGCAAACCCGCCGCGCCCAGGCCCGGCTGGATGAGATGGCGTTGGTTCGCCATCTCCGCAAACACACCCTTCGTTCAGCCTAGGGCGCGGTCCTTTTGGGTCGTGAGTTCGTCGCGCCTTCGCTCATGTACGTCTTCAGTACACATCGCTCGGCGCTCCTGCTCACGCCCCAAAATTCCTCGCGCCGCTTAATTGCTGGATTTTCCAAAGAAACGACCGGTTGAACTGGGACGCGGCTGTCCTATGATTCCCGGGGCTGAGTCGGCGCTTTAGGGGGGCAGGGCATGTCATTCGCGGAAACCATCTCGCCGTTCTTCGGGCGCTGCGCCTTTGTCTGGTTTTACCTGAACGGCGCGATGGACATATTGAGCAACTGGGCGACCATCGCCGCGGAGATGACGGCCAAGAATGTACCGCTGCCGCCGCTGATCCTTTTGGTTGTTCTGCTGGTGATCGTCATGGGCAGCATTTCGCTTTTGTTCGGCTATCACACCCGCCATGGCGCCATCGTGCTGTTCGGCATGACTATGATCGCCACGGTCACCATGCATGACTTCTGGCATTATGCCGATGCGGCCGCGCGCGCCCAGCAATTCGGCCTTTTCGCGCGCGATTTTGCCATCTGCGGCGGGTTGCTGCTTTTGGTCGGCATGGGCCCGGGACCCTTTGCTGTAGACAATCGCGGCAAAGGTGGCGGCGGTGGCAAAAAGCGCTAGTCTTTTGCGTCGTGAGTGCGTCGCGCCTCGCTCATGTACTTTCTTGTACACATCGCTCGGCGCTTCTGCTCACGCCGCAAAATCCTTAGCGCTTTAGTGTTGTGCTATGTCCAACAGCTGTGATGCCAGAGCACCGGGCTCCAGCATTTCCAGCGCATCCTCGGGCCGGGGCCCGTAGGTCACATGCGCCAGGCGGACGCCTGACAGGCTGGCGGCAAGCGCGGCGCCCAAACGGCGGGTGCGGTCCATGCCGGTGACAATCACCCGGCGGAAACAGAAGGTCGCCACCATGTCGCTGATATCTTCGGCATCGTGGAGCGCGGAGATCACGCCGATGGTTTCGACGCCATCAATCTCGCCCAAAGCCCGAAAGGCGCTGGCGGCCCGAGGGTTCAGAGGATTGAAGCCCTCGGCTTCCATGACGGTCAGAAATTCTGGCGGATTGGTGCCAGTGCGGAACAAGGCCAGTCCGCCGTCGGCGCGCGTCAATTCCGTCTTGCGGCCGATCAGGGTGGCGGCATGGGCGATTTTGGCGGCCACCGCGCTTTTGCCGGCGCCCGAAGGTCCCACCAGGAGAATGCCGCGGGCTTTCTCGAAATCGATTGGCGCCGGCGTGAGGCGCTGCGCCAGCGCATAAGCCAGGGCAGCATCGGCGCTGACTTCCGGAAAATTGGCGGCTTCGCGCACCAAGCTATGGCCCAAATCCTCGGGCAGGCGATGGCGTTTCATGGCCGCGCCCAACGATGCGCGCAGGTCGGCGCGCGGGAAGGCGATCAGGTTGCCGCTGGTTTGCGCTTGGCCCATCGCGCCCGGCCTTACACTTGGCCCAGGGTGCGCAGGCGCACCGAGGCGTGGATTTCGTTCTGGCTCATCACCACCGTCTGGGGACGGAAACGTTCGATGATCGAGCGCACAAAGGGACGGATCTGCGGGCTGGTCAAAAGGATCGGCGTCTCATTCTTGGCGCCGGCCTCTTCAAAGGCTTCGCGCACCTGCTGGATGAATTGCTGCAGTTGCGACGGCGCCATGGCGAGCTGGCGTTCTTCGCCGCTGCCCACGATGGATTCCGCGAAAGCCTGTTCCCAATTGGGCGATAGAGCGACAAGCGGCAGATAACCGCCCAGCGAAAGATTGGCGTGACACAGCTGGCGCGCCAGCCGCGCGCGCACATGTTCGGTAATGTAGAGGGCATTCTTGGTGTGGCCCACCGCTTCGGCCACGCCTTCCAGAATGGCGGGCAAGTCGCGGATGGAGACGCGCTCCGACAGCAAGGTCTGCAACACGCGCTGGACGCCGGTGACGGAGATTTGTGAGGGGATGAGTTCTTCCACCAGTTTCTTGTTTTCCGGCGGCAGATCGTCCAGCAGTTTCTTGGTTTCGGCGTAGGACAAAAGCTCCGCCATGTGATTCTTGAGAATTTCGGTCAAATGCGTGGTCAGCACGGTGCCGGGATCCACCACGGTGAAACCGCGGAAAGAGGCTTCTTCCTTCAGCGCGCCGGACACCCAGGCGGCGGGCAAGCCGAAAGCGGGCTCGGTCGTGGGTGTGCCCGGCAGATCGATCGGCAGGCCCTTGGGGTCCATGACCAGGAAACTGCCGGGGAACAGATCGCCCTTGCCGGAATCGAATTCCTTGATGCGGATGCGGTACTCGTTGGCGCCCAGCTGCATATTGTCCAGGATGCGCACCGCCGGCATCACAAAGCCCATCTCCTGCGCCAACTGACGGCGCAGCGCCTTGATCTGGTCGGTGATGCGGTGGCCTTGCACGTCGTTGATCAGGGGCAGCAAGCCATAGCCCAGTTCGATGCGCAGCAGATCGAGCGCCAAAGCGGTGGAAATCGGCTCTTCCTTGGGCGGGCCTTCGGCATGGGCGACGTCAGCGGCGGCCTGGGCGCTGCGCGCATCCTTGCGCTTATAGGCATAGTAAGCGAGCGAACCCGTGGCGGCGGAAAGGCCGCCGAACACCACAAGCGGCATGCCGGGCAGGATCGCGACAATGCCCATCACGGCGGCCGCCATGCCGAGCGCCTGGGGATAGAAGGACAATTGGCCCATCAACGCCTTGTCGGTGGCGCCTTCAACGCCGGCCTTGGACACCATAAGACCGGCCGCGGTGGAAACGATCAACGCCGGCATCTGGCTGACCAAGCCGTCACCGACGGTCAGCAAGGTAAAGGTATGGGTGGCGTCGCCGAAGCTCATGCCCTTCTGCGCCACGCCGATGATGATGCCGCCGACGATGTTGATGCCCACGATCAAAAGACCGGCAATGGCGTCGCCGCGCACGAATTTGCTGGCGCCATCCATGGCGCCGAAGAAGTTGGATTCGGCTTCGATGGTCTTGCGCCGGGACTTGGCTTCCTTTTCGTCGATCAGGCCGGCCGACAGATCGGCGTCAATCGCCATCTGCTTGCCGGGCATGGCGTCCAAGCTGAAGCGTGCCGCCACTTCGGCGATACGGCCCGAGCCCTTGGTGATGACGATGAAATTGACGATGATCAGAATGGCGAAAACGATCAAGCCGATGACGAAGTTGCCCTGCATCACCAGATTGCCGAAGGCCTGAATGACATAGCCGGACGCGGCGGTGCCTTCATTGCCATGACCCAGAATGAGGCGGGTCGACGCCAGATTCAGCGCCAGCCGCAGCATCGTGGTGATCAACAGAATGGTGGGAAAGGACGAGAATTCCAGCGGCTTTCTGATGAACACCGCCGTCATCAGGATCAGGATCGAAAAGCTCAGCGAAAAGGCCAGCAACACGTCCAGCAGCCAGGTCGGCAGCGGCAGGATCAGCACCACCAAGATCGCCATAATTCCGATCGCCAGGCCCAGATCGGACTTCTTGATATAGTCGCTGATCTTGGCGGGCGAGAAATCAAAGCCCGTGGATGCGGTGGTACCGATGTCTGACATTTATCTCACACTTCTTTCACATCATGCCCGCCGCTCGCCCAAGCTCGCGGCGTTCGTCACTCGAAATGGTCCGCCGGACCATTTCGTTCGCCTTCGGCGAACCGTTCTTCACCCCGCCATCTTCTGTTCGGGGCGCTGTTCGCCATGACCGGGAATGCTCAAGCCGGCATCCGAATATTCGCGCAGCTTGTTGCGCAAGGTGCGGATCGAGATGCCCAGGATGTTGGCGGCATGGGTGCGGTTGCCCAGGCAATGGTCCAGCGTGTCCAGGATCAGGTCGCGCTCGACATCGCTGACCGTGCGTCCCACCAGGCCGCGCGTAACGGCGGTGGCGGACACCACGGCGCTTTGCACCGACGGATTTTGCGGTATCACCATGGACGACCCCACTTGGGTACCGTCGGGCAGGCGGATGGCTTCCGGGCCGATTTCCGAACCCGTCGCCAGCAGCACGGCGCGGTGGATGGTATTTTCCAACTCGCGGACATTGCCTTTCCAGGCATGACCCAGCAGCAGGCGCTCGGTCTGCGAGGAGACGGCGCGGTAGGCCACGCCATTGGCTTCGGAATATTTGCGCGCGAAATGATGCGCCAGGGCGCGAATGTCCTTGGGCCGCTCGCGCAACGCGGGCAGGCGCAGATTGACGACATTCAAGCGGTACAACAGGTCTTCACGGAAGGTGCCGTGCTTGACCGCTTCGGCCAGATCGCGGTTGGAGGTGGCGATAATGCGGATGTCGACCTTGACGGGCTTGGTGCCGCCGACGCGGTCGATCTCGCGTTCCTGAATGGCGCGCAGCAGCTTGGCTTGCAGGCGGGCGTCCATCTCGCTGATTTCGTCCAGCAGCAGGGTGCCGCCATTGGCTTCCTCGAACTTGCCGATGCGCCGTGCGATGGCGCCGGTGAAGGCGCCCTTTTCATGGCCGAACAATTCCGATTCCAGCAGGTTTTCCGGAATGGCGGCGCAGTTGACCGAGATGAAGGGCTTGTCGTTGCGCAAGGATTTGCGATGGACATAGCGCGCCAGCACTTCTTTACCCGTGCCGCTTTCACCGGTGATCAGGATCGAGGCTTCGCTGCCGGCGATTTGATCTGCCAGGCTCAGCACCGCCGTCATGGCTTCGTCTTCATGGATCAGCTGATGCGACTCATCCGCCACCGCCGCCAGGACGGCCGCGATCAGTTCTGCGTCGGCGGGCAGAGGCAGATATTCCTTGGCGCCGGCGCGGATCGCGTCCACGGCGCGCCGCGTATCGGTACCGATGCCGCAGGCGACAACCGGGGTACAGATGCGTTCGGCGGCCAGACCGCGCACCAGGGCGCCGATTTCCAGCCCCACATCGCAGAATACCAGATCGGCGCCGACACCGCCGCGCAAAGACGCCAGCGCCTGTTCGATATCCGCGGCGTGGGTGACTTTGGCACCCTTATCCATGGCGATTTTTGTGGCCAGGCCCAACTGGCCCTGAAGTCCGCCGACAATGAGAAGACGCATGATAGTATCCCTTCAGTCCTTAAGAGCCGGACCCGGCCTTGATGATTTCCGTCATGGTGATGCCGAGCCGGTCTTCGACCAGTACGACTTCGCCGCGCGCAACCAGGCGGTCATTCACATAGATATCGATGGCTTCGCCGACCTTGCGGTCCAATTCGACAACCGTCCCCTTGCCCAGTTTCAGCAACTGGCTGACTTCCATGCCGCTTTTGCCCAAGACGGCGCTGACCGTAACCGGCACATCGAAGACCGCTTCCAGATCGGCGGCCGAATGTTTGGGCGGGCCTTCCGCGCCGCCGTCGGTGTTGAGCAGCGCTGCGGCACCGCCGCCGGCGGCGCCTTGGCTGAGATCGGGCAGATCGACATTGTCGGTCGCCATGGAATTATCCTTTCACTTGATGCGAAAAACGGTGGGCGATAAGGGCGGTAAGGGCTTCTTCGATAACGGCTTCGCAGCGTTCGGCGCCGCCGCCGCGCCATTCGATGCGGCAATCTGCGCCCGTCATGGCCGGGTCGGCGGCGATCAACACGCGTCCCTCATAGCCCTCTTCGTGCGCGATATCGTTGAGACGCGGCTCCAAAACCTCGGTGACGGCGGGCGCGGCGCGCAGCGTGATGCGCGGTTCGGCGATGGCCTGATGCATGGCCTGACGCAGGGCGATTTCCACATCGCCGGTGGGCAGGGCGGCAAGCGCGGCGGGTGCGATCTTCCTGGCCATGGCGAGCGCCAAACGGGCGGCTTCATCGCGCAGGTTTTCGATTTCGGCATGGCTGGTGTCGAGCGCGGCCCGCACGGCGATGGTCAGGGCGGCGACGCTGCGCTCCAGCGCCGCCCGGGCATTGCTTTCGCCCTCGCTGCGGGCCGCGGCTTGCAGGCTTTCGATCTCCTCGATGGTGAGGGTCTGCTTCTGGCGGGCGCGCGCGGCCGGAGCCTGACGGTCCTCGGTGCCGGTGAACTCTGTGTCGAAGGTGAATTTGCGCGCGCTCATCAATATACCAGCTCATCTTCGGCGCTGCCGCCGGCGATCATGATCTCGCCCTTGTTGGCCAGGTCCTTGGCGATATTGACCATGCGCATCTGGGCCTCATCCACATCCTTGAGGCGCACAGGACCCATGGCTTCCATATCGTCGCGCAGGATCTTGCCGGCGCGCTCGCTCATATTGGAGAAGAAGACATCGCGCAGGCCGTCGGTGGCGCCCTTCAGCGCCAGGCCAAGCTTGTCCTTGTCCACGCTGCGCAGCAGGGTCTGGATCGAACCCGGATCGAGCTTGCTCAGATCTTCGAAGGTGAACATCAAGGCCTTGATGCGTTCGGCGCTATCGCGTGAACGTTCTTCCAAGGCGGTGATGAAGCGGCTTTCGGTCTGGCGGTCGAAATTGTTGAAGATTTCCGCCATCTGCTCATGGGCGTCGCGCTTGGCGGTGCGCGCCAAGTTGGACATGAACTCCACACGCAAGGTCTGCTCGACTTTGTCCAGAATATCTTTCTGCACGCTTTCCATACGCAGCATGCGCTGCACCACTTCCAGGGCGAATTCTTCCGGCAGGGCGCCCAACACGCGGGCGGCATGCTCCGGCTTGATCTTGCTCAGCACCACCGAGACGGTTTGGGGATATTCGTTCTTGAGATAGTTGGCCAACACGGTTTCGTTCACATTGGCCAACTTGTCCCACATGGTGCGGCCGGCCGGACCGCGGATTTCTTCCATGATGGAGCCGACTTTTTCGCCGGGCAGGATGTTGGCGAGCAGCCGCTCGGTGGATTCATAGGAACCCATCAGAGAACCGGTGCCCGACATCTGGGAAACGAAATCCACCAGCAGTTTTTCGATCAGGGTGGCCGAGACCGAACCCAGATTGGACATCACCTGAGAGACTTCCTTGATCTCTTCTTCGTCCATCATCTGCCAGATCTTCTGGGAATGGTCTTCTCCCAGCGACAGCATGATGATGGCGGCGCGCTCGGCCCCGGAGAGGGAGCGGATGTCTTCTTTGACGGCGGCTTTGATGGGTTTGGACATGGTTTCTTCTTGGGATTAGACCGGTTGGTGCAGCCAGGTGCGGATGATCGCCAGAGCCTCTTCCGGATGCGATGAAACGACTTCGCCGACTTTCTTGATCGACGATTCGCGGACCTGGCCATCGATGCGGCTGACGTCGATGCCGGAAGAGGGCGCCGGCAGGGCCGGGGCGCCATCCGGGGAATTCCCGCCGGCTTGATTGGCGCCCGGCGCGGACAGGCTGCCTGCCACAGGCGACGCGTTGCCCAAGGCCAGCGGACCGCGTGCGGAGGTCCCCTGTGCCGCGAACATGCGGTTGATCAGCGGCTTGGCGACAAACAGGCCGATCAAGAGCGCGGTGATGCACAGAATCGCGGCCTCGATAATCTTGAACCAATAGGCGCTGTCCAAGCCCAGCAGCGGCTCGGGCGCGGGTGTGCCGGCATTGTCTTCCATGCGGGCGAACTGCATGTTGGTGACCTGCAACTGATCGCCGCGCGCCTGATCGAAGCCCATGGCGGATTTCACCAATGCGGTAATCTTGTTCATTTCATCGGCACTGCGCGGCTTATAGGCCGCGGCGGTATCGCCGGTGCCGTCCACCACCACCGCAACCGACAGCTTCTTCACGTCGCCGCCGTCCACCGTGGAGGTGGTGACCTTCTTTGAGATTTCGTAATTGACGGTTTCTTCGGTGCGACCGGATGTATCGCGGGCCTGATCGCCGGTGGCCGGGGCGGCGCCACCCGGCAGGGCATTGGCCACCGACACACCATTGCCGCCGCCGCTGGTGTTGGATGCGTTCTGCTCGACGGTCTGGGTCGAACGCACCACTTTGCTGTCGGGATCGAAAGTCTCGCTGGTGGTCTGGGTGTGGTTGTAGTTGATGTCGGCGGTGACTTGGACCTGAACATGGCCGGCGCCAACCACCGAGGTAACGATGGCTTCAATACGGCTTCTCAAGGCGGTCTCGTAATTGGTGGTGTCTTCGTCCTGGGCGCGGGCCAGCGCGTCGGGACCGGATTTCTCGTCGCCGCCCGCCAGCAGATTGCCGCGATCGTCGACGATGGCAACGCGGTCGGCCAAAAGGCCCGACACCGCCGCCGCCACCATATGCTGAATGGCCTGCACTTGGCCGCGATCCAGCCGGCCGCTGCTCTTTACGACCACCGAGGCGCTTGGTTTTTGATCGTCGCGGGAAAAAACCTGACGCTCCGGAACCACCAGATGCACGCGCGCCTGCTGGATGCCCTCGATGGTCTGCATCGAGCGGGCGAGTTCGCCTTCCAGCGCACGCTGGTGATTGATGTTCTGAACAAAGGCGGTGGTGCCGAAGGCGTCCGACTTGTCGAAAATCTCATAGCCCACGCCCGCGGCCGGCAGATTGTCCTGCGCCAGCGCGACGCGCAGCTTGGTCACTTGATCGGCAGGCACCAGAATGGTGCCGCCGTCCTTCATGTCATACTTGACCGCCATCGAGTCGAGTTTGCTGCTGACGGCGGCGGCATCGCGCGATTCCAGGCCGGAGAACAGAATGGTCTTGGGCGGCTCGGTGATGGCGCCCGCGATATAGAGGAAGAAAGCCGTGAGGACGGCGGCCACGCCGGCCATAACGCCGAACCGGGCTGCACCAACCGCTCTGAAAAACTCGGGCAAGATGTCCTCCTCAGCAAGAAGGCGGGCGGAAAAGGCTCCGTCCGTTCTGCTAGGCAAACATTGCCGTGTGCACGGTAAAATTAGACTTAAGGGAAAAAGCTGCGCGCAGCTGTCGCACGTGCTATTTTGCTTAACTGACTCTTTACGACTTCCCTAACAAATCGTTTCAGCCCCGCAAATACGGGCTTTAATTGCGATATTGTTGGACGCGCGTGGCGCGCAGACCCGCCAGACCGAAACGGTCGATCGCATGCTGCCAGGCAAGAAATTCTTCTACCGTCAGAGTGTAGCGCTTGCAGGCGTCATCCAGGCTGAGCAGACCGCCGCGCACCGCGGCGACAACTTCGGCTTTACGGCGAATAACCCAGCGACGCGTCGAAGGCGGCGGCAGATCGGCGAGCGTCAGCGGCGACCCATCGGGCCCGATGACGTAGCTCACGCGTCCTTTGCGCTCTTCCATTTGAAAACTCCCAACACTCTCCACGTGCAAATTACGCTCTCCCGCGTTTAAAAAGGGCCAAGACACGTGGTAAACGAAGCCATAAAACGCTCATTCAATTTGTCGGCAATGATGCGGGGAAGGCCCTGTTTATGGGCCTTCCCCGTTCATCTTAGTTCGGCAGCTGTTCCAGTTCCTGCAGCATCTGGTCCGCCGTGGTGACGATGCGCGCCGCAGCCGAGTAAGCGCGCTGCGTGGTGATCAAGTTGGTGAACTCGGTCGCCAGATCCACGGTCGAAGCTTCCAGCGCCTGCGCCGAGATTCCGCCCGCGGCACCGGTACTGGCTTGATTGATGTTGGCCGCGCCGGACGCCCGGGTGGCGATATAGGCGTTGCCGTTCATCTGGCCCAAGCCATCGGGATTGGTGAAGGTGGCGATCGGAACCTTGAACACGCTCTGCGACAGGCCGTTGGAGAACTGCGCCGTCACGGTGCCATCCTTGGCCACGGTCACGCCGGTGATGCTGCCGAAAGGCGAGCCGTCCGGCGAGGTGCCATTCAAGGTCGAAGCCGAGTCGAACTGAGTCAGCCCCGAAGTGCCGTTGACCGCGCCCAGATTGACCGCGACGGTCTGCGAGGCAAGTCCGGTGGAGGCCGCCCACGGGATCGTCAGGTTGAACGAGCCCGAAGCCGGCGCGGCGCCGTTGACGTTGCGCATCGTGCCGTCGGAATTGAAGGTCACGTTGCCGGTGCCGATCGGGTTGGGCGAAGACAGGTTGGAAGCCGAGCCCGAATAGGTCGCTTCGAAGGCCCAGGTGTTGGCCGCCGTCTTGACGAAGGAGAAAGTGATCGGCTGGCTGCCGCCCTGGCTGTCATAGAGGTTGATGGTGCGCTGGAATTCCGGGGTTACCGCGCCAGATGTCATCTGGCCGGTGGTGTAGGAACCAACCGTGGTGGAGCTGGCCTGCAGATTGGCCTGAATGCCCAGATTGGCGGTGGCCTGCGCCTTGCCCGACAGGCTGGAGACGTTGATCAGGCTCAGCGCACTGGTGTTGGTGGGAATGTTGCCCGCCGTGTCCAGCTTCCAGCCCAGCAAATACAGGCCCGCGGCATTCTTCAGATTGCCGTTTTCGTCCGGGGTGAAATTGCCGGCGCGGGTATACTCCTGACTGGCGGTTGCGGTGGGGTTGGTGGCGACGACGAAAAAGCCGTTGCCCGAGATCGCCAGATCGGTGGGCGAAGAGGTGGTGGTGGGCAGGCCCTGGGTGGTGACGTCCTGACCGATGACGGCGCTGACGCCGGCCGATGAGTTGCCCGCCAGACCCGGAATGTTCAGAAAGGTCTGAAAGTTGACCGTCTGGTTCTTGTAACCCACGGTGTTCACATTGGCGATGTTGGACGAGGTGGCCGACAACGCCATGCTGTTGGCGGCGAGGCCCGCGACGCCGATGGTCAAAGCTCCATAAAGACTCATTTTACATTTCCTTCAGGGCGGAGGGCGGCGTTCGGCCATGTCCGCTTCAGGTTTGGGGCCGCTTCTCGGCGCCCGGGGTTCAAGATCAGTTGGCGACCGCGGCGATGTCTCCGAGGCCGATTTCCATGTTTCCGACGATCAGTCGGGGCTCGCTGCCGGTCATGTCGATTTGGGTGACGGTGCCGGCGCTGGCGACCGAATTGGTGATGGCGGTGCCATTGGAATCGGCCGCGGTGACCGTCAGCTTGTAAGCGCCGTCCGGCAGCTGGTTGCCGCTGGTGTCCTTGCCGTCCCAGGTGAAGCTGTGATTGCCGATGGTGGTGTCGCCCGGCTTGGTAAAGACGATACGGCCATTGGCATCGGAAATGGTGAGTTCATTGGTGTAAGCGGCGGCGGCCAGATTGTAGGTCCAGGTCGCGGTGCCGGCGGTCAGCGAGGCATTGCCGTTGGTGATCGAAACCTTCTTGCCCAGATAGCCGGTGGTCATCGCCGCCGCGTTGCTGGTGCTCTGTCCGATCAAGGTCTTGAGATGGGTGTTGGTGTCGATCTGCTGCTCGACCTGGCTGTACATCACCAGCTGCTGGGTGAATTCGTTGGAATCCATCGGCGCGGTGGGGTCCTGGTTCTTCAGCTGTGTGGTCAGCAAAGTGAGGAAGGTCTCGAAATTGCTCGACAACTTCTTCGAAGCATCCGGGGGTTCGGTGCCGGGCAGGCTGCTGGAACTGACGGGGGTGACCATGGCTGTTGTCCTTTAAACCCGGATATCCAGCCGGCCGCGGGCGACGCCACGATAGGCTGTGATGGGAACGGAGGCTTCGATGCTGGCGGCGGTATGAATCGTGAAGCCGCGCCCGCGGCGGCCATTGTTGCCAGCGCCGCCATCCTGATTGTTGGCCTGCTGGCGCAGCGAGAAATTCAGCCCGTCTTGGGCGACATCCAAACCCGCCTCGCGCAGGGCGCGCGTCAGAAGCGGCGCATCCTTCTGCAGCAAGCTCAGGGTTTGCGGTTGGTCCGCGGTCAAATGCGCACTGGCTTTGCCGGTGGCATCGATCGAAAGGCGCACGTCCACCCGGCCCAATTCCGGCGGGTCCAGGCGGATCTCAAATTGCTTGGCGCCCGACTGCGATTTGGCGGCGATTTCCACCGCCAGGGCAGGCAGATTGGGCGCAGGCTGGGGCGTGATTTGGACATTCTGTGCGACTTGCGCGGCATGCACGGGTTGGGCCGTTTGCGGCGGGGCGATGTCGCCGGCCGTGAAAGTGACATGGGCGTTCTGCATGGCCTGCGGCGCGGGCTGGGCCTTGGGCGAAGGTGCATGGTCGGCGGCTTCGATCGCCAGCGGATTGGGTTTTGTGTCGCCGGATTTGTCTTGAGCGGGTTCCGCCTTGGTCTGATCGGTGGTCCCGTTTTGATCGGCGGGCAACGGCTTTTGCGTGGCTGCAGTCTTGGAAACCGCCTGGGACGTTTTGGCAGTATTTTGCGGCGCGACGTTCTTGATAGCGGATTGAGCCGCCGGATTGGCGGCCATATCCACGGATGCCTGGAGGCTCTCAACCAGTTTGTCGTTCTTTTGGGAAGCTGTTTGGGATCCGGCGGGCTGAGATTCGGCAGCCTGAGATCCGGCGAGCTGAGATCCGTTCGCTTGGCCGGCCTCGGCCGTTACCGGCGCAACTGCCTGGTTCGCTTGATTGGCGGCCAGGACCGGGTCGATAGGCTTTGGCGGCGCGGCCGCGGCGGCATCTGTGATGGCGGGATCGCGCGGTTGCGCGGCTGGGCCGCTGGGCGCCTGGGCGGCGCCGGCAGCTTCGGCTGAGAGGTCGCCCAAATTGGTAGGCACCGTATTTACAGGCGCCGGATTCACCGGTGCAACGGGTTGCTGTGCCGCCAACAGCGCCGCTACATCGGACATGGCCGTATCCGGCGCAGCTGGAACTTCGGCTGGAATTTCGGTTGTCTGGGCCGGAATTTCGTCCGGCTTTGAAGATTGCGCGGCCTTGGTGGGCGCGGCCTTGGTGGGTTGGGTCTGCGCCACGGGCGCATTGTCCTGGTGATCTTCCTTGCGGTCGTCGCGGCGGACAGCTTGCTTGTCGTCCGGCGCCCGGTCGCTGGAATTCTGCATATTCCTTTGAGAGGAATTGGTGATCACTTTGGGCGCGGCAGACTCCACCAGCAAGGCGAAAGACGACGCTTCCTCCGCTTTGTTGGCATCCGGTTTCGCCTGAGCGGCATGAAGTGCCATGGCGGTCGCATTCCGGGATGTAGCAGACGCTCGCACGCGAGAGGTATCCGATGATGATCCGGAAAACCCCAACGCAAGGGACGGGCCAGATGCCGGCGACGCGTATTTGTTGATTTTTTCGGCAGCCATCCGTTCCGGCGCGCCCAAAAAAGGAGGGCAGGAGCTGCCGGTGCGGCAAAGTCTGCCGGTCGCACACCATCGGATGAACCGTGTGAAAACCCAGCGAAACCGGGCAAAAATCGCTCACTTAAGATGGCACGGGGCTTGCGACAGTCTGTGCGGAACAATGTATTCGGACGACAGCCCGTGAGCCTGAACGGAATCGCCGCCAGTGCCATCAGCGCGCTCAAGACCAACAGCGCCGCGCTGAGCGTGGTCGCCAACAACGTCTCGAATCTCAATACCGACGGCTATGCGCGCCGCATCGTCAATCTGCAGACCCTGAGCGCCGGCGGGCAGCTGATGGGCGTGGACATCGCCAGCATTCAGCGTGTCACCAACCAGTTTCTGGCCCAGGAGCAACTCTCCGCGAGCGGCGCTTCATCGCAGTATAGCGCCATGGCCGGTCTTTTTTCCCAGTTGAACGGCCTTCTGGGCAGCCCAGGCGACAACCAGTCGCTCGCCACCGGCCTCACCAATCTGTCGGCGGCCTTCGCTACCGCGTCGCAAGCGCCCACGTCCAGCGCCAGCCGCACGGGCGTACTCAACGCCTTGAGCACCCTGGCCGGCACCTTTTCCAATGTGTACGGCACGATTTCGTCCATGCGGGGCCAGATCGATCAGCAGGTCGTCAGTTCGATCAGCTCCACCAATACGCTGATCAAGCAGATCTTCGACCTGAACAGCCAGATCAAGAATGCCAACGCCAATGGCGGCGACAATCAATCCTCCGGCCTGCTCGATCAGCGCGATGTGGCGTTGAACGATCTGGCGCAGGTGATCGGCATCAGGACCAGCACCAATCCCGACGGCAGTATCAATGTTTCCACCACCGACGGCATCAATCTGGTGTCCAACACCTATGCCACGCTTTCCTACACGGGCGGCGCGCAGATCGGCGCCTACGGCAATGTCATGGTTCAAGACGTCAACCCCAACAATGGCCAGCTAATCGGCACCGCCACCCCCTTGGATCCGCACCTGTCCGGCGGCTCCTTGAAGGGGATGATCGACATGCGCGATCAGGTGCTGGGTGGATTGGCGCAAACCTTGGGCAATCTGGCGCAGCAGACCGCGCTGGCCTTCAACCAGCAATCCAATGCCAACGCCTCTTATCCGCCCCCGACCGCCCTGACCGGCCGCAACACCGGCTTGATCGGAACCGATGCCCTGAACTTCACCGGCAAGACCACCTTGGCGGTGGCCAGCGCCAGCGGCCAATTGGTGTCGCGTATCGATGTGGATTTTGGCGCAGGCACGTTGCGAGTGGACGGCGGCCCCCCTGCCGCCATTGGCGCCACCGTCGGCAGTTTCACCACCGCCTTGAACACCGCCTTGGGCGCCAACGGCACCGCGTCCTTCGCCAATGGTCAGCTTTCGATTTCCGCCACTGGCGGCAATGGCGTGCTGGTGCAGGACGATGCCGCCACCCCGTCCTTGCGCGGCGCCACCGGCTTTTCGCAATTCTTCGGCCTGAATGACATCTTCAAGTCGCAATATCCTTCGGTCACCGCCACCGGCCTGTCGTCCGGCGACTCCAGCGGCTTGGCGGTGGGCGGGGTGATTGCTCTGTCGCTCAAGGGACCGGATGGCGATATCGCCAGGAATATCAGCATCACCACCACCGCGGGCCAGACGGTCGGCAATGTGATCACGGCGCTGAACACCGCTTTGGGCGGCGCGGCCACCTTGACCCTGAATCCTGACGGTTCGATCTCCACCGCCACCAGCGCGCTGTATCCCGGCTATTCCCTGAACGTGACCAACGACACCACCCAGCGTGGCACGACGGGAATGAGCTTCACCCAGATGTTCGGTGTGGGCGACAATGCCCGTTCGCTTCAGGCGGCCGGCTTCGATCTGACCTCGACCATCAGCGGCAATCCCGCGCGCCTGGGCTTTGCCCTTCCGGGCATCACCTCCACCAGCGTGGCGGGCGCCACCATTGTTTCGGCGGGCGACAATGCCGGCGCCATCGCGCTGCAGAACGTCATCACCAAGTCCCAGAGCTTCCGCGCCGCCGGCGGCATTGCGGCACAGACCGCGTCCCTGTCGGACTATGCGGCGACCTTCTATCAAAATCTGTCCACCCAATCGAACGCGATAACCGCCAACCAGACCACCCAAGACGACCGCCTGACCGAGGCCAATGCGCGGGTTGCGTCCCATTCGGGCGTCAATCTGGACGAAGAACTGACCGCGCTTTCGACCTATCAGCAGGCCTATGCCGCCGGTGCGCGCATTCTGACGGTGGTAGACCAGATGTATCAGACCTTGTTGGATCTTCCGTAAGGACTAACGCGCCATGGCCATTGACCGCATCACCACCGCCGCCCAGACCGCCCTGTTTCTCAGGCAGATCCAAAATGCCGGTTCGGCGCTGGACAAGGTTCAAGAACAGATCGCCTCGGGTAAGAACGCCAATACTTATGCCGGCTTCGGCGATAAGGCGCAGGTCTTGACCGCCACCATTGCCGCCAATGCGCGCAACGACGCCTATACCAATGCCACCAAGTTCGCCGTCACCCAGACCGACGTGCAAGATACCCAACTGGCCAGTCTCTCAAGTCTGGCGTCGTCCTTGAAAAAGGCGGTCAGCGACGCGGTCGCCAACAACGACGCCACCACCTTGATGACCCAGGCCAAGAACATCTTCGACCAGGCCAGCGCCATCCTGAACTCCAAGGACGCCAATGGCGATTATATCTACAGCGGTGGCAGGACCGATGTTGCGCCGGTGACCGTGAGTTCCTTGGCCGCCTTGACGTCGCTCGGGTCCATCGCGGGCGCCTTTGCCAATGGCGATCTCAAAAAATCGGTGCAAGTGGCCGATGGCGTGAGCGTCAGCTATGGCATGACCGCGTCGGACATCGCCACCGAGCTTATGCAGGCGCTGAAGGACATTGCCGATTTCGACGCCGGCGGCGCCGGCAATTTCAACGCCGCCACCACCCTGACCGCGGCACAGAGCAGCTTTCTGACCACCACGATCGGTCAAGTGACCACGGTAGGAACCAACCTCAATGCCACCGCCGCCGCCAATGGCTATGTCTCCAACCGCCTGACCGATGCCCAAGGCCAGCAGGCCTCGATGAATGTGCTCTACAGCCGCTTTGTGTCGGATATTCAGGATACCAATATGGCGCATGCCGCCACCCAGCTGTCCTTGAACCAGACCCAGCTTCAGGCGGCGCTGCAGGTTACCGCTGGGCTGCACCAGCTTTCACTACTGAATTTCCTGCCGGTTCGGTAAGGCCGCAGCTTTCCATCTTGCGGTTCCCCAGGCTCGGTCCTATAGCACCGCGCATGGACAATACCCTCAAACCCGGAAGCCGTATCGTCGTCGCCATGGTGAGCCGCGTTCGCGCTAGCGACGAAACGGTCCAGTGGACCGTTTCGAGCGGCGAACGCCCCGAGCTTAAGCGAGGGGCCGGGAAATCCCATGACGGATAGCATCTTAAAACCGGGGAGCCGTGTCGTCGTCGCCATGAGCGGCGGCGTGGACTCCTCCGTCACCGCGGCGCTGATGAAGCGCCAGGGCTATGACGTGGTGGGCATAACGCTTCAGCTTTATCGGCAAGACAAGACGCCCGCGCGCAAGGGTGCCTGTTGTGCCGGCGCGGACATCTACGACGCCAAGCGCGTCGCCGAAAGTATCGGCATTCCCCATTATGTGCTGGATTACGAAAGCCGCTTCCGCAAGCAGGTGATCGAGGATTTCGCGGAAAGCTATGCCAAGGGTGAAACCCCCATCCCCTGTGTGCGGTGCAATGAGCGGGTGAAGTTCGCGGATTTGCTCGACACCGCGCGCGCGCTGGGCGCGCAGGCTTTGGCCACCGGGCACTATGTCCGCCGCGTGATGGGCGCAGATGGGGCGCAGTTGCATGCCGCCGCCGACAGCGCGCGCGACCAGAGTTATTTTCTGTTCGCCACCACAAGAGCGCAGCTCGATTATCTGCGCTTTCCCTTGGGCGATATGGAGAAAAGCCAGGTGCGCGCCATCGCCGCCGAACTGGGACTGGTCAATGCCGCCAAGCCCGATAGTCAGGACATTTGTTTCGTGCCGGATGGCCGCTACACGGCCATCGTCAATCGCCTGCGTCCCGGCGCGGCGCGTCCCGGCGACATTGTGGATCAAACCGGCAAGGTCCTGGGCCGGCATGACGGCATCACCAACTTCACCGTCGGTCAGCGCAAGGGCCTCAATTTGTCCGGCAATGCCGAGCCCTTGTTTGTCCTTAAACTGGATGCCGTCAATGCGCGGGTGGTGGTAGGGCCGCGTGCGGCGCTGGGCGCATCCGCCATGCTGCTGCGGCAGGTCAATTGGCTCGCCGCACCGGATGCGCCTTTCGAAGCGCGCGTGAAAGTGCGTTCCATGCGCCCGCCGGTGATGGCGATGGTGACACCGCTTTGCGGCGGCGCGGCGCGGGTGGAACTGGCGGCCCCGGAAGAGGCGATTGCGCCCGGTCAGGCATGCGTCTTCTATGATGCGCAGGGCAGCCGTGTGCTGGGCGGCGGGTGGATATGTTCCCAGGAGTCTGTCCAGACAGTGTTTTCCGGGCCAAACTTGACAGGGGCAGTCCCGGAACCCTACATGCCCGCCTCCGCGTCCGTCCCTTTATAAAAAGGGCCGTCCGGCTTGGCACCGTAGCTCAGCGGTAGAGCAGGGGAATCATAATCCCTTGGTCGGCGGTTCAAATCCGTCCGGTGCTACCAATACCCTCAAACACTTAGCGGAAAATCCGCCGCGCCTCGCGCCGCGAAAAACGTTCGGGGGCACAACTGGGGACACACAAGCTCTTGCGGGTTGCGGCGTGTTGGCGCATCTGTGCCCCCACCGTGCCCTGCGATCCCAGGAATTGTTTGAATGAGCGGCGAAGCTTCACAATCACCAATTTGCGGTTGCCAGTCGGGCGCCCACGATCATCCCCCAGGCCAATGTCCGCGCATCAACGTTGGGGAAGACGGCCTCTGTGACTATTGCCGCGAAAGGGCGGATGCCAACACGCGCCGGACGGTGGCTTTAGAGGGGCGCGCGACGGCCATGTCTTCAGGCCGCGCGAGCCTGACCGCTGAGACGGGAAAGTTCACTCTTACGCCGGGAGCAGGTGTCAGCGAGGAGGCCGGCGGTGTCAGGACCAATGGTGTTGCCCGCCTCGTCGTTGCGGCCACAGATGATAGCGGTTCACCTGACCGAACAGTGGGTTTGACCGGGGTGGAAGCAAAAGCCGAAGTCGGCTCGCTACGCCCCAACGTTACAATCGGATTGACGGGCGTCGAAGCACAGGCGATTGCCGGTTCGATCCGTGCCGACACTGCTTTGCCACTGAGGGCTGGCGGGGCTATCGGACAAACAGTGGGCGGAACACTGGCAGAAGGCGCGGCCGATTCCCTTCTCGATGCCACGGGCAGGCCGGTGATTCTCGGCTCGACCAACATTGTGGAAGAAAATGACACGCTAGAGGCGCGGGCCACGGTCCGGCCCAGTACGGGCACCGTGACTGCCGGCGCAGAAGTCAATGGAGTGGGCGCCACCGTCGATGTTGGAGCCACGTTCGACGCGGTGGTCCTTCCGGCGATTTGGCATTCTCAGGGCGTCGATCTGTTTCTTCAAATCGACAGGGCGGCGCAAGAATTGGAAGCTGTCCGACTGCTGCTGCTGTCATTGCAGTCCGGCGGGTCAGAAGATATGCGAGGCCACAATAGCCTGCGGGGGGTGTTGGGGGCGCCGGACATCGACCTGGAAACTGTCGAGGCGGCAATTCAATGTCTGGCGGTACTTCGGCTGGTCATTTCTCAGCCCCAACCCGACTTCGAAATTGTCGCCCTATTATGGCGCGTTATTCTCGCGGCGCTGAAAGCGATGGGCAGGCTGGCGGCCTGGGCCGCCCGCACCACAAAGGCTTTGTTCAATGATTTTCTCGGCACGACCATGGGAAAGTCGTTCGCAAAAGGATTTGGCACCACCATGGGAGCTTCGGCCGCTGCCGGGATCGTATACGAGATTACTCAGCACGGTCCCGAGGGCCTTCAGGCAGTCGGGCAAGTTCTCAAAGGGGTGCTGGCGGCACTCGGTCACCCTGGGTAGCACTCGCTTCGCTTCGCTAAAGGTCTAACGGTCGCGGGCTATCCGATAGGCATCGCCGCAGCGACCAGAGCTTGCGCAATCCCCGTCACAAGTTCGTCCTTGGGCCGAATGCCAAACTGCCGGATGCCCGCCAAGTTGGCATCCACGGACCGATGCTCGCGCAAGATTTCCTGGACCGACATGCTGGCAATGCGTTCAAGCTCTTGGGCGAACACGCCAAGGTCATCCACACGCTGGTTTATTTCCAGAAGTTCGGGGTCAGAGTAAAATCATCTGCCGTTTATCCTTGGTCGATTTTGGTTTTGGACCTGGAGGGAGTGGCGCGGCTCGGCGTTTGAGCGCCGCGGCGATCTGTGCCTTGAACCGTTCGTCGCCCATTTTGCTCGTACGTCCGAGCCGCGTCTTACCGCCTGTCGAGTACTGGCGTGGCACCAGCCCCAGCCAGGCCGCGAAGTCCCGCCCCGAGCGGAACAACGAGGCGTCGGGCACGGTTGCGGCGATGGCAGTGGCGCGCATGGCCAAGCCCGCCTTTGAGCGTTAACCTTCCGCAGCATCTTTGTTTCACTTTGGCACAAGACGCGGCCAGCATGGCGGTCATGCGAGCCGGATTTCCCTTCCCCAAAAGCGTGGCGCAACTGACGGGCGCGCTGGTGACGGCCATCGTGGCTTTTGGCGCCGATACGGAAGTTTACTATGCGGTGCCGCTGGGCGTGTTCGCCGGCGCGCTGGCGGTCTTCTTTGTGTCGGCTTCGGAAGCACGCAGCGGCTATCGCAAGGCGGACAAAAAAGCCTAAGCGCGTATCAGGCCGAATCCGGCGGAATGTTGTTCAGCGAATTTTCTAGTTCCTGGAAGCTGGGCTGATATTCGCTCGGTACGCTGCCGCGTCCGATTTCCACCGACACTTGCGCGGCATTGCCATGCAGATGCGCGACCAGAATATCGCGAATCACGTGATAGAAGGTTGCTTCCTCGTCGATCACCGCCTTGAGGCGGTTGCCCAGCGGGCCCACGATGCCATAGGCCAGGAACACGCCCAGGAAGGTGCCGACCAGGGCCGAGCCGATCATGCCGCCCAGCACTTCGGGCGGCTCGCTGATCGCGCTCATGGTCTTGATGACGCCCAACACGGCGGCGACGATGCCCAAGGCGGGCAGGCCGTCGGCCATGGATTGCAGCGCATTGGCGCCCACCAAGGCTTCGTGGTGATGCTTTTCCAGCTGCTTTTCCATGGCGGTTTCGACCTGGTGCGGGTCTTCCAGGCTCATGGTCATCATGCGCAGCGTGTCGCAGATGAAATCCAGCGCGAAATGGTCTTTGCAGATCTTGGGATAACGCTTGAAGATCGAGGATTCGTCCGGCTTTTCGATATGCGCTTCCAGCGCGATCAAGCCCTTGGATTTCATGGTTTTGGTAAGCAGGAACAGCAAGCATAACAGGTCGTTATAGTCTTTGGGCTTCCAGGCGGGTCCGGAGATCACCTTGCCCAGCGAGCCCATGATCTTCTTCATATTGTACATGGAGCCGCCGATCAGCATCGCGGCGATGGCCGAACCGAAGATGGTGGCCATTTCGTGCGGGGCGGCGTGCGCCACCACTTCCATGGAGCCGCCGGTGGCGATGTACACGCCGAACACGCAAGCGAAAAGAATAACAATGCCGCCGATTTGAAGCATAAAAAAACCCGGGAAAGCCGGGCTCATTATTAACGGCAGGGCTTAAAGAGGGGTGAATTGGGCAGCGCCAGGCCGTCTTAAAGCGTTAACACTTGGTGACCGCCAAGGGCTTAGCGCTGCACGGAACGAGGTTACGGCCGTTCGGCTTCCGCCAGGCGGCGCGCCACCAGAGCGGCCAATTCCGCGGCGACTTTCTCGCCCATGCGTACATCGTCTTCTTCGGCGTGCGCGGCGCGCGCGATGGCCGAGGCATGCAGCGCCACGATGGCCGCGTCCAGGGGTTTCTTGATGCGCTCCATATCGTCCATGTAGCGGCATAGAATCTCGGCGATCCGCCCGGTGGTGATCATGCCGGCGGTTTCGGCAAAGCCGCGTATTTCATGGGCGGCTTCGAACAATTTGACCATATCGCCGCCGGCCCGCTCCATGTCATCGACATATTGCAGGATGGCGGCGCGCATCGGCGGAACGGCGGCTTCCATCGCCACTTGCGCCTTGGCGGCGGTTTCGTGCGAGCGCAGCGTCAGCATGGCGCGGGCCGCATCCTGCTTGTTCATCATCTGTGGATAGGCATCGGGTGCGATGAGCTGCGAGTCTTTTTTGGCGGGTGGTTTGGTTGTCTTGGGCATCAGCGCACATCCACGTCATGAAAATCTTCTTTGCGGCGCCACGGGCCGGCATAATCCTCGATCTGGCGGCGGCGGCGGTCGGGACCGAAATAGTTGTCGCAGCGCACAAAGGCGCGCGGGCGCTCCACAATTTCGGCGATGCGCGCAAACAGATTGTGCGCGGTGATGGGCTTGGCCAGAAACTCCGTCACGCCGGCGTCGCGCGCCGCTTCCACCCGGTATCTTTCGGTATGGCCGCTGATCATGATGATCGGCACAAAAGGATTGGGACTGTGTTCATGCATGCGGACATGGCGGGTAAATTCCAAACCGTCCATCGGCTTCATCGCCATGTCGGTGAGCACCAGATCGGACTTGCGCTCGCGCAAGAAATCGATGGCGGCTTGTCCGTGCGCGGCTTCCACGACTTCCTTGATGCCGATGGAGTTCAGCAGCGCCCGGAGCAGGGAGCGCATGTGCGCATTGTCTTCGACAATGAGCGCTTTGAGATTGTCAAATCCGGCCCCGGACATTTGCTTTACGCCTCACGCGCCGACCCGGCCGCCCCGGTGTCTGACGTCGGGCCCCCTTAAACATGGTAAAATGTTCTACCGCAAGTTACACAAGCGGAAGTTATGGAACCGTTACGGGACGGCGGCCGGCTGAGAATTTGTCTGTGTTAGGAAACCCGGTCCCTTCGCTGTTCATGACCCTTCGGGCGCTTTGGGCGCCTGCCGGAACCGGGGCGAACCGCCCCAGCTGCTGGCCATTGGTAGGCTTGCCTTTTGCGTGGCCGGCGATTAGCGAAACGCCCATGAACGCGCCCACGCCCATCACCTTGGCCACCGGCTGGATGATCCGTCTGGAAAGGCCCCAGGACGCCGCACGGGTTGCGGCGTTGAACGCGGACAGTTTCGGACCCGGCCGCTTCGCCAAATCGGCGTACCGGCTGCGCGAAGGCGTGGCTCCGGTGACGGATTTGTCTTTTGTCGCGATGGAGGAAATGCCGGACGGCCAGGAGGTCCTGCGCGGCTCGGTGCGTTTTTGGCCCATCCGGGTGGGCGGTCATGAAGAATTGCTGCTGGGCCCCTTGGCGGTCGAGGGCGATCAGCGCGGCCGCGGCATCGGCATCGCCTTGATGCAGGCGGGCATCGCGGCGGCTCAAACCGGGCCCTGGCGCGCCATTCTGCTGGTGGGCGATGAGCCTTATTACACCAAGGTGGGATTTTCACGGCTGCCGCCCGGCCGGGTGAAGTTTCCCGGACCGGTGGATCAGAACCGTATCCTGGGATTGTCGTTGAAAGCCGGCGAACTGCTAACGCTGTCGGGGCAGGTGCGCCGCGCCCAGATCGATGAGCCGGTTTGTGCGGATGGTGCTGGAGTAGGCTGATCCTGCCGCTAACATCCGGCGGCTCGCCCAAGCTCGCCGCGCGTTAGCCCTCTCGCAGGTCCATCAGGACCTGCTCGCGCGCCGATAGGCGCGCCGGGCTAACGCCCTTCCAACCGCCACGCCAGCAGCAGCGCGCCTATGATCAGCAGCAATGCCAGCCATTGCGGCAACAATCTTTCCTGTTCCAGGGCGGTGACGCGATAGGCGCCGTTGCTGCGCAGGCCGATCCAGCGGGAGCCGCTGGCGCTGTCATTCGCACCCACGCGGCGTATTTCTGGCACGCCATCGGCCAGCCAATGCACGCTGCCGCCCGTGGCTTGGGCATCGGGCTTGAGAACCTCTTCGGTGGCGCGCATATCGGCCACTTCTTTGGGATTCAGCGGCCCGGCCGCGGTGACGGCGGACAAAATCCCATCGCTGGCGCGATAGAGTCCCAATTCTCCGCCCTTGGCCTCGGCGCGCCAAATACCCGGTTCGACGCGGGTCAGAGGCAGGCTGGCGCTTTTGCCGGAGGGCCAGGTCAGGGTCACGGGCGGTGTTTGCGCCGCCATGGTGCGGCGGGTGATGCGGACCGTGTCACCCAGAATGGAAGCCGAAAGATTCTCCGATTCCAATTCCGGTTCTTTCATCAGCCAATGCGCCAGGCGCCGCAGCAATTCCGCCTGCGGTCCGCCGCCTTCAAAGCCGCGCGCCCAAAGCCAAGTCTGATCCGACATCAATTCCGCGATGCGTCCCTTACCGACCCGGTCCAATACCAGCAGCGGCTTTCCGCCATCGCCCGCCATCACGGTCTGGCCGGCGATCTTGTTGGCGCCCAGAATCCGGAACCAACGGCCCCAGCTGGGTGCGGCCTTGTCCTGATTGCGTCCTGGCAATTCGCGGGTCACCGGATGCGCCATGCCGTCTTCGGTCACCACCGGCTTGAACGGCGCGGTGAAAATCTGTCCGGTGGGCTGAACAGGAAGGACCTGAGAAAGAGGGGTGCGATAGATGCTTTCGGGGCCGGCAAATTCCGGGCCGGACGAAATCAAAAGCGCGCCGCCGTCCTGAACATAGGACGCCAGATTCTGAAAATAGGCCAAGGGCAACACGCCGCGCTCACGATAGCGGTCGAACACCACCAGATCGAAGGAGGCCAGCTTTTCCTGGAACAGCTCACGCGATGGGAATGCGATCAACGACAATTCATTGAGCGGTGTAGAATCCTGCTTGTCCGGCGGGCGTAGAATGGTGAAATGGATCAAATCCACCGACGGATCGGCTTTGAGCAGGTTGCGCCATACCCGCTCACCGGCATGCGGTTCGCCCGAAACCAGCAGAACCCGCAAGCGGTCGCGTACCCCCGAAACCGTGACCACGGCGCGATTGTTCTGCTGGGTGAGTTCGGCCGGGCCCGGGCCGGCCGACAGTTCGATCAGATTCTCGCCCTCATGCGTCACCGGCAGGCGGATGTCGGTGTCCTTGCCCACCGGCACCACGCGCGAGCCAAAGCTTTTGCCGTCAATGCGGATATCCAGCACTGCGCTGGTTTCTCCGCTGCCGCCCAGATCGTCGACCTTCAGCCGCAGGGTGGCCCATTGGCCCACAATGGCGAAACGGGCGGCATTCAGCACCGTCAATTTGCGGTCCCGCTCGCCGCGCGTGCCTGCCACCAGCACCTGCAGCGGCGCGCGCAGCGTCAAGGCGTGCGGGGACGGCGCGTCATGCACCTGGCCGTCGGTGATCAGAATGGCGCCCGCCACCCGCCCTTGCGGCACATCGGCCAAGGCGGCGTTTAAGGCGGCAAAGGCCTGGGTACCGTTATTGTCGCCGGTGGCGGTGGTGGTGATGCTGGTTTCGCGCAAGATCAACCCCGGCTTGTCAGCCAACAGTTGTTTGATTGCGGCGCGCGCGCTTTCCGCCTGTGCCGCGCGCTTGCCTAGCGCCATGCTTTGCGAACGGTCGGTGACGATGACCGCCACATCCGGCAGAGGCGCGCGTTGTTCCTTGACCAGCAAAGGGCCCGCCAGCGCGAACAGCAAAACCGCGAAAGCAAGACCGCGCGCCCAACTGCCCCTCGCGCGCATGTAAAAGCCGTAAGCGGTGATGAGCAGCGCAACCGCGGCCATCGCCGCCAGGAGCGAAGGCGAAAGGACGGGGGCGAAAGCCAGCCGGGTCATCTCTCGTTCCCCAGCCGCTGCAGCAGGGCGGGCGCATGCACCATGTCGGTCTTGTAATTGCCGGTCAGCGCATAGATCACCAGATTGACGCCGAAGCGGAACGCCATCTCGCGCTGCAATTCCCCGCCCGGCGACGGCGTGGACAGGAACCGGCCATGGGCGTCGATCGCCCAGGCGGCGGCCCAGTCATTGCCGCCGATGATCACGGGCGACACGCCATCACCGCCGCGCGCAGGCGGCGCGCCGTTTTTGGGAGCGGGCGGCAGGGCCTCCACCCACAATTTCCCGCCGCTCCAGCGGCCGGGAAAATCGCGCAGGATATAAAAGGCTTTGGTCAGCACATGATCGGCGCGCAATTGTTCCAGCGGCGGCAGATCCAATCCGCCCGTCAGGCGCCGCAAGGTCTGTTCGCCCGGCGAAGCGGGACCGCGCACGGCGCCCAGGCTGAAATCGCGGGTGTCGAACAGGATGATGCCGCCATTGCGCATATAGTCACCGACGCGCGACAGCGCCCTGGGCGATAAGGTCTTGGCGCGCGGGTCCAGCGGCCAATAGAGCAACGGATAGAGCGAAAGATCGTCGCGTTCGAGGTCCAGGCCGATCGGTTCCAGCGGCTCATAGGCGGTGCGGGATTTCAGCACCAGTCCCAGCCCGGTAAGACCGGCCTGACTGATGGAATCCACATCGCCCAGGCCGGTCTTCACATAGGCCAGTCTGGTGTCGAGCGAGGCTTTCATATTGGTGGCTTCGTCGGCGCGGGCCTGCGGCGTCATCAGCAGAAAAGCCAGCGCCGCTGCTGCTCCGCGCAACCGACGCGGCGCAAAACCGCGCAGCCACAAAGACAGCAGCGCATCCAGCAACAACAGCGCCATGGCGGCGGCCAGCAGATAGGGCTCCAGCGCGCGGGCATGGGTGTTGCCATAGGCTTGCGTGCCGCTCACGGCCAAAGGCGCCAGCCTGTCGCCCGCCCGCACGACATTGAGCGCGCTTTCCACCTCATGCGCGCCGTAAAGCCCGGGCGGGTGGCGCGGTGAAACCCGGGTGGCGGCAAAGCCCCGGGCCGGAATAGGTGCAATGTGAGACGGCGGCGGCATGGCGCGGCCGAAGCCGTCCAGCAAGGAGACCGGCGGCAAGCTGGTCAATCCCGCCAGCTCGCGCACCGGGGTGCCCGCCGACAAGGCGAGCAGCCGTTTGAGCATCTCGACATACAAGCCCGACAAGGGCAGCGACGACCAGCCCGGGCTGGCCGCTGTGTGAAACAACACGATCCAGCCCGATCCCATCGCCTGCGCCGTGATGAGTGGCGTGCCGTCGGTCAATTGCGCCCAGCTGCGGCTCTGCAATTCCGCCGAAGGTTCGGCCAGAATCTGGCGGGTAACAGTGACCTCGGTGGGGATTTCCAGCCCGTTGAAGGGACTTTGCGCTTGGAATGGCGCCAGATGCTGCGGCGCCGACCAAGCCATGGCGCTACCCAGATAGCGTCCGCCGGCCCGCAATTTGACCGGCACCAGATCGTCGGCGCCGCCGGTCATGCGCTCGCCCGCAAAGCGGATCAAGACGCCGCCCTTCTCGACGAATTCCCGCACCCGGCCTTGTTCCTGGGCCGAAATTTTGGCCACATCGGCCAACAGCAATACCGAAACCCGTTTATCCAGCAGTTGCGCGATGCCGCCTTTGGCGATCTCGGCATAAGGCGCCAAGGCCCGTTCCAGATAATAGACATCGGACAGCAGCGGCTGGCCTTCGCCGCTGGCCGTCTCAGACACGATCCCGGCGCTGCGTTGTGCCGCGCCGCGATCCAGCAACTGTACGGCGCCGGCACTGTCTTCGCCCACAATGGCAAGGCGGGCGGTGGCGTTGCGCACCTCCATCGGCAAGGCGATATGGCCGCTGGCGGCCAGATCGCCGCGCTTGAAGCGAAGACGGGTGGCGGCCAAGGTTTCGCCGCGCGCGCCAATGGCGCCCGCCTCGATCTCCAAGGGTTCGCCGGCACGGGCGCGCAAAGCGGTCAAGGCAAAGCCGCTGGCGTCCCGCGTCACCGGCAGCAGGCCGACCGGCAGCCGCGTGGGCGCGAACACACTGACGCCGCCATAACGGCGCATGGCGTCATGCAAGGTTTTGCTGCCCGCGTCATCGATCCCGTCGCTCAACCAATAGAGCGCGGGCGCGGCGGCGAAATTGAATCGCCCCAGGGCCTTTGCGGCGGCGACACGGTCGCCCGGCCAGGGCATGGGCCTCAGTTCCTTGGCGATGCGCGCCGCTTCGCCTTGGTTCAACAAACCGGTGGGCGCAGGTCCGGCGGTGGGAATGATGGCCACGGCGCGGCCGCGGGCGCTGTGCAGCAGATCGTCGATCAATTCCTGGCGCGCATCCCAATTGCGCGCGGCGGTCCAGCCATTGTCCACCACCATTACCAGGGGGCCGCTGGTGGCCAGTTGGGGCGTGCGGCCCAGAAGCGGATCGGCCAAAGCCAGGATCAGCAGCGCCGCCGCCAGCAGACGCAACAACAGCAGCCACCAAGGCGTCGCGGCGGGAGTTTGTTCTTCGTCTTCCAAGCCGCGCAACAAGCGCAGCGGCGGAAACAGGGTGCGGCGGGGCAAAGGCGGCGTCACCCGCAGCAGCCACCACAGCACCGGCAACGCAAGCAATGCCGTCAGAAGCAGTGGGCTTCCGAAACTTATCTGGGGAAGGAAAGACAGTAGATTCATTTATTGGTCGCTCCGGCTCTCGCCGACGCTCCCTTGGGTGCCGAAGCTGATGGGAAAGCCGAACATGTTGTTCCTCTACCGCTCGTGGCGGTTACGTCCCGCCGATCGCGGCATGCAGCGCGATCAGCGAGGCTTGCGGCGCGTGATCGGTACGATGGACCGTGCAGGTCCAGCCCAGTTTTGCGGCCGCTTGTGCGATGCGCTCGCCATGGGCGGTAAAGCGGGCGCGGTAGGGCGCGCGCACCCGTTCGGCGCGGCCGAAGATTTCGTCGCTGTCGCCGCGCGGGGATTCAAAGCGCGTGCGGCCGGAATAGGGAAAATCCTCCTCCGCCGGATCGACGATGCGCACCAGATGGCCTTCCACGCCGCTATGCGCCAGGTTTTTCATGGCTTCGAACACGTCCTCATCCAGGAAATCGCTGAACCACACCAATTGATTGCCGCGGGCGAACCGCATGACCGGCGGCAGCCCTTGGTCGCCGCGCCCGAACATGGCGCGTCCGATCCGTGTCAGTGCCAAGCGCGAAGCGGCGGGCGCCCCGTCCATGCCGGCAAAACCCACCCGCTCGCCGCCGCGCACCAACAGCGAGGCCAGCGCCAGCAGCAAAAGGTCGGCGCGGGCGCGCTTGCTGACCGCGCCGGATTTAAACGCCATGTTGGGCGAGGCATCACGCCAGAACCAAACGGTCTGGGCCGCTTCCCATTCGCGTTCGCGCACGAAGATATGCTGCGACTTGGCGGATTGCCGCCAATCGATGGTCGAGGAGGAATCGGGACTGGCATAGCGGCGGAATTGCCAGAAACTTTCGCCGATGCCGGCGCGGCGGCGGCCATGCACGCCCAAGCTTACCGAAGCCGCCAGATGATCGGCCTCCACCATGAGCGGCGGCAGCCCGGCGGACAGGCCATCGGCTTCATGCTGAAGCGCGGAGAACTGGCTCAAAACAGACTCATGTTAAAAGAGACTTTGGCAGAGCCGCTCGATCACTTTGGCCGTGGTGGCGCCTTCAGCGCGGGCGGAAAAGTTCAAGGCCATGCGATGGCGCAGGACCGGGCCGGCCAGCGCCGCCACATCGTCGGTGGAGGGTGCGAGCCGGCCATCCAGAAGCGCGCGCGCCCGCACCGCCAGCATCAAAGCCTGACTGGCGCGGGGGCCGGGTCCCCAGGCGATCTGGCCTTGCAAGCCGCTTTCATGATCGCTGCCAGGATCACTTCCATTTGGCCGCGCGGCGCGCACCAGCGACAGAATGGATTCCATCACCTGCTCGCCCACCGGAATGCGGCGCACCAGAGTCTGGGCTTCCAGAAGATCGTCGGGCCCGCAGACCCGCGCCGCGCTTTTTTCCTCGCCCATGGTCGTGGCCAAAAGCATGCGGCGTTCCGCGTCCAGACCGGGATAACCGACATCGATCTGCAGCAGAAAACGGTCGAGCTGCGCCTCGGGCAAAGGATAGGTGCCTTCCTGCTCCAGCGGATTTTGGGTCGCCAGCACATGGAACAGCCGCGGCAGATCGTGGCGCGCGCCCGCCACCGTGACATGCTTTTCCTGCATCGCCTGCAACAAGGCCGATTGGGTGCGAGGCGAAGCGCGGTTGATTTCGTCCGCCATCAGAAGCTGGGTGAAGACCGGGCCGCGAATAAAGCGGAAGGCCCGTTCACCGCTGATGCTTTCCTCCATCACCTCCGAGCCGGTGATGTCGGCGGGCATCAAATCAGGGGTGAATTGGACACGGCTGGTATCCAGCCCCATCACAATGCCCAGCGTGTCCACCAGCTTGGTCTTGGCCAAGCCCGGCACGCCGATCAACAGACCATGACCGCCCGCCAGCAAGGTGATCAGGGTCTGTTCGATGACCTCTTCCTGACCGAAAATCACCGCGTTGAGCCCGGTACGCACCTTGGCGAAGGTTTCGGCGCTGGCCGACAGCCGTTTGACGGCGTCGCGCTCGTCCTGAATGTCCACTTTGTTCATGCGGGGCCTGAAACTTGCCGGGTTGAGGGTTATGTTGCACCGTGGGACATGAGCGGCGCAACCCCGTAAACCCTCTTAATGGTAAGGGAAAAGCGCGAATTATGGCGTCATGACGGCAGACAGGATTTTTCCGTTGCGGGGGACCGGCAACAGCGCCTTGGCGGAACAATGGCGCATCCGGCTGCCGCAACAGCCACCGAACCTGACAGAACATGACGATTGCGACAGCGCGCAACGCACCGATAGTTTGGGCGGGATGAAGGCCGCCGTGCTGCTGCCGGTGATCGCGCGCGGCGAACCGACGCTGTTGTTCACGCGCCGGACAGAGATTTTGGCACGGCACAGCGGGCAGGTGAGTTTCCCCGGCGGACGCTGTGAAACAGACGATCCGACGCCGGTGCAAACAGCGCTGCGCGAAACCTTTGAGGAAACCGGTATCGCGCCGGGCTTTGTGACCGTGGCGGGCTATCTCGACCGCTATCTCACCGGCACGGGATTCGATATCCAGCCGGTGGTTGGCGTGCTGTCCGAGGGCTATGCGCTCCAGCCCGATCCACGCGAGGTGGCGGAGATTTTCGAGGTGCCTTTGGCTTTCTTGCGCGATCCCGCCAATTGCCGCCGCGAGAGCCGCCAAATCGCGGGGCGCACGCGCCGTTTTTATGCCTTCACCTATGGGCGGCATGAAATCTGGGGTGCCACGGCCGCGATCGTGGTCGGCCTGGCGCGGCGTTTGAATGCCGCCGGCGTTTAAAGGCCGTGAAGATTTAAATGCTATAAGTGAGTCGTGAAAATAGATCCGACACAACATGGCTGGATGCCCCGTCGCGCGGAACGGCGCGCGCAGATCGGCGCAAGCAAGGCACCGGCGGCGCCGGACGTGGGCGCGCGACAAAATAAAGAGAGGCGGTCATGAAGATTGACCCCGCTCAGCATGGCTGGATGACCGCCCCCGAGACGGTCCAGGTGATGACGGCCTTGGGGGAAGCGCGCTTTGTGGGCGGTGCGGTGCGCAATGCGCTTTTGGGGATCGCGGTGGTGGACATCGATATCGCGGTGCCCATGCCGCCCCAGGAAGCGCTGGCGCGGCTAAGTGCTAAGAATATCAAAGTGTTGGAAACCGGCCTTAAGCACGGCACCGTCACCGCCATTGTCGGCGCGCACGCCTTCGAGATTACGTCCTTGCGGCGCGATGTGGAAACCGATGGCCGGCATGCCACGGTGGCGTTCACCGACGACTGGGCCGAGGATGCGGCGCGGCGCGATTTCACCATCAACGCGCTGTATGCCTCGGTCAGTGGCGAGATCTTCGACTATGCCGACGGGGTCGAGGATCTGATCGCGGGCAAGGTGTGTTTCATGGGCGATGCGCGTGCGCGGATCGCCGAGGATTATCTGCGGGTGCTGCGGCTGTTCCGTTTTCATGCTTGGTACGGCAAGGGCGAAATTGACGCCGACGGATTGCATGCCGCCGCGGAAGCCAAGGACAAGTTGAAGACTCTGTCGGCGGAACGCGTGGCCAAGGAATTTCTGCGTCTGTTGGAAGCGGGCAACCCCGCGCCTGTCCTGCGAGTGATGGCGGCGACGGGAATTTTGCCCGAACTGCTGCCGGGTGCCTTGCAGATGCGGCGGCTGGAACGATTGACGCAATTGGATGCCGACAATTTCTTTCCGCGCGATGCCATTCTGCGTCTGGCCGCGCTGTTGCCTGACGATAGCGACGCCGCGCATGCGGCCTCAGATAGGTTGAAACTGTCCAATGCCGACCGCACAAGGCTGGAACAGGCGCTGAGCGGCGACAAGATCACGGTGCAAATTTCAGCGCCGGCGGCGCGGCGGTTGCTCTATCGCCTGGGTCCGGCCCGTTTCAAGGACAAGGTGATGTTGCGCTGGGCGGGCGTGCCCAAGGGCGCGGGCGCCTGGCGCATGCTGCTGGAGATGGCCAACAACTGGCAACGGCCGCGCTTTGCGCTGACCGGACGCGATGTGATGCAGGCAGGCGTGCCGGAAGGGCCGGATGTCGGACGCTTGCTGGCGCAAGTCGAGGATTGGTGGGTGGGCGGGGATTTCGCCGCCAACGAGGCTGCGCTGCGCGACCGTTTGAAAGCGGTGATCGCCCAGGATCGCGCATGACGTTCGAGCTTTTGGACTCTCTGTCATTGCCTGGCGATCCCGCCAAGGCCAATGAAGATGCGTTCGGTCATGGCCAGATCGCCGCCGTGGTGATCGACGGCGCCACGCCTTTGGGCGACGGGTTGATGCCCGGTCCCAGCGACGCGGCCTGGATCGCCCAGTTCGGCGCGCGGCGCCTGATGGCGCATCTCAAAAACGGTGATGGCGCGCGCAAGGCCTTGCGCGCCGCATTGGCCGATACCCAGAAATCCTTTGAAGCCTTGCGCCGCCATGAACCGGAAGAGATGTGGCAGACGCCCTGTGCCAGCATGATGCTGGCCGTACCAGATCAGGAGGAACTTGAATTCCTGTGGTTTGGCGATTGCGCCGCGCTGGTTCAGCACGAGGGCAAAGCCGTGCGCGTGATCGGTGAAACCTTCGATAAGCGCGCCGCCGAGGCTCAGCGCGCAAAGGCCATAGCCCAGGAAAAAAATCTGCCGCCGGCTTCGGGCATCCGCCGCGCCGAATTCATCGGCACGCTGCGCAGCAGCCGCAACCGCATCAACAGCGGCAGTCAATGGCTGTTCAGCCCTGACGCAAAAGCGGCAGGCCATGTGACGCGCAGAACGATGAAAACTGCGCCTGGCAGCACGCTGCTTTTGGCCAGCGACGGTTTTTTGGCGCTGGCGAGCGATTACGGCGCCTATAGCGCCAACAGTCTGATGACGGCGGCGACGTCCAAGGGGCTTGCGGCGTTGGGCGAGGAATTGCGCGCCATCGAGGCAGGCGATAGCGGCGGCGACAAGTTTCCGCGCTTTAAAAAGAGCGACGATGCTACCGCGCTGCTGTTGCGGTTGGTTTGAGCGCAGGTGCACTCCTATGTCTGTTCTAGCGACAGCGTCAGAACAGACATGGGAGGCGCGGTCGGCGCTTTTACTACGCCTAACCTAACCGCGAGGGATTTTGCGGCGTGAGCAGGAGCGCCGAGCGAAGTGTACAAAGAAGTACATGAGCGATGGCGCGACGAACTCACCCCGCAAAAGACCCGCGGTTTAGCTCATCACTTTGGCGACTTCATCCCAGCCGTGCCAGATCATCGACAGCGCCACATACACAACAATCGCCAGGCCGATATAGGCGATCCAGCGATAGCGCTCCAAAAGCTTGGCGATGTAGCTGGCTGCCGCGCCCATCAGCGCCACCGACATCAAAAGGCCGATGATCAAAACATCGAGATGGTCGCGCGCCGCCCCCGCGACCGCCAGCACATTGTCCAGCGACATGGACACATCGGCGATCAGGATCTGAATGATGGCGCGCTTGGCCGAAGCGCCGGTTTCGATTTCGGGGGCGATGTGGCTTTTGTCGCCGGAAATATCGCGCCACATGCGCCAGCAGACCCACAAAAGCAGAATGCCGCCCGCCAACATCAGGCCGATAATGGCCAAGAGCTGCACCGCCACCGCCGCCATGGCGATGCGCAACACCACCGCCGCGATCAGGCCCCAGAGGATGACTTTCTTGCGCATCTCCAGCGGCACGCGCGCCGCGGCCAGCCCGATCACCACGGCATTGTCGCCCGCCAGCACGACGTCGATCATCAACACCTGGGCGAGGGCGACCAGGCCGCCTTCGTGGAAGAGAGTCAGTTCCACCTATTGCTCCTTACTTTGGGAAACCGCCGGTCTGACGCAGCGCTTCGCCTAGCACCATTGCCGCGGCTTGCGCCACATTCAAGGACCGAAGGCCGGAACGCAGCGCAATCACCAGCCGGGCATCCACCGCATCATGGACGGCCTGCGGTACGCCGGCGCTTTCGCGCCCCACCAAAAGCGTGTCCGAGAACGCAAAGGCAAAATCGGTGTACGCCATGTCCCCCTTGGTCGTCAGCAGCACCAGCCTCGATCCTTCCGCCCCCGCGCCGTCATGGAACCGGGTCCAGGACTCATGGCGGCGGATATCGGCGCTTTTGAGATAATCCATGCCGGCCCGGCGGAAATTGCGGTCCGACAGCAGAAATCCACAGGGCTCGATGATGTCGATCCCCACCCCCAGACAGGCGCCCAGCCGGATCAGGCTCCCCGCATTCTGGGGGATATCGGGCTCATACAGCGCCAGGCGCACCCCAAACCTCCAAATTTCTCCTCCCATGGATTAAGTGGCGGCAGCAAAAGGCATTTTCTGCGTCATCGTGCCGCAAGACCCTCGAAAACCGACTCTCTATTTTACCGGCCCAATGAACAAGCGGGGCGGGGACCAAGCGCGTCACCGCGTCAGTACCCTATCCACGCTTGTTTGTGGCAAGAGTTCGAGACTTTCTTTCCCAGATTCCATAAGGGTGGACCCAGTGGCAGCTACGACAAGTGACGCGGGCACGCGACGCGATTTCCTTTATGTGGCGTCGGGCGCAGTGGGCGCCGTCGGCGCGGCCGCAGCGGCCTGGCCGCTGATCGACCAGATGAATCCGTCGGCCGCAGCTTTGGCCTTGGGCACCACCGAGATCGACATCGCCGCTATCCAGCCCGGCCAACAGATCGTTTACAAATGGCGCGGTCAGCCCTTGTTCGTACGCCGCCGCACGCCGGCCGAAATCGAAGCCGCCAAGGCGGTGGATGTGGCGTCGCTGCCCGATCCCTTGGCGCGCAATGCCGCCTTGCCGGAAGGCACGCCCGCCACCGACGCCAGCCGCGCCGTCAAGCCGGAATGGCTGGTTCTGATCGGCGTCTGCACCCATCTGGGCTGTACCCCCACCGTGTCCACCCCGCAGCAGCCGGAAGGCGAGTATGGCGGCTGGCTCTGCCACTGCCATGGCTCGGCCTATGACACGTCGGGCCGCATCCGCAAAGGCCCGGCGCCGACGAATTTACCGGTGCCGCCTTATACCTTCATGTCTGACACCCGCATCAAGGTCGGTTAAGGAGAACAACAATGTCTGGCCCTTCGACCTATCAACCCAAATCCGGTTTCGACCGCTGGCTCGATGCCCGCCTGCCGCTGCCGCGCCTGCTGCACGACACGATGGCGACTTTCCCGACACCGCGGAATCTGAACATCTGGTACACCTTCGGCGGTATCCTGACCTTCTGCCTGGCGGTCCAGATCGTCACCGGCGTGGTGCTGGCGATGCACTATGTCGCCAACGCCAATCTGGCCTTCAACAGCGTCGAAGCCATCATGCGCGACGTCAATTACGGCTGGCTGATCCGTTATGTGCACGCCAATGGCGCGTCCATGTTCTTCCTGGCTGTTTATATCCATATGTTCCGCGGCCTCTATTACGGCTCCTACAAGGCGCCGCGCGAACTGATTTGGATCATTGGCGTGCTGATCTATTTCTTGATGATGTCCACCGCCTTCTTCGGCTATGTGCTGCCCTGGGGCCAGATGTCCTTTTGGGGCGCCACCGTCATCACCAACATGTTCAGCGCCATTCCGGTGGTGGGCAGCAGCATCGCCACCTGGCTGTGGGGCGACTTCGCGGTGGGCGACGCCACCTTGAACCGCTTCTTCTCGCTGCACTATCTGCTGCCCTTCATCCTCGCGGGCGTGGTGGGATTGCATATCTGGGCGCTGCATGTGCCGGGCAACAACAATCCCTTGGGCATCGATGTGAAGAGTCCGCAGGACACGGTGCCCTTCCATCCCTATTACACGGTGAAAGACGCCTTTTATCTGGTGCTGTTCATCATCCTGTTCGCGGGTTTTGTGTTTTTCGAGCCGGATTTCTTCGGCAATCCGGACAATTACCAGCCGGCCAATCCGTTGGTGACCCCGCCGGAGATCGTGCCGGAATGGTACCTGCTGCCCTTCTACGCCATGCTGCGTTCCATCCCGGACAAGCTTTTGGGCGTGATCGTGATGGGCGGCGCCATCGTCACGCTGGTCTTTATCCCCTGGTTGGACACCAGCCGGGTGCGCTCCTGCCGCTTCCGCCCGCTGATGAAGCAGTTCTTCTGGGGCTTTGTGGTGGCCTGCGTGCTTTTGGGCTATTGCGGCGCGCAGAGCGTGGAGGCGTCCAAGTTCGGCATTCCCCTGGTATGGGTAGCCCGCCTGGCCTCGATCTATTACTTTGCCTTCTTCTATCTGATCATGCCCATCATCGGGCTGATCGAGACGCCCAAAAAACTTCCCGCATCCATCGCGCAATCCGTGCTCGGCGACTCCGCCGCCGCCCCCGCGAAGTGAGAACAACCATGCGTCTGACCAATCTCCTCCTCGGTTCCTCGCTGGCTCTGACCTTGGGACTTGCGGCATCCCATGCGGTTGCGGCGGAAGGTTCGGCGACCAAGCGCCTGCATCCCAAGCATGCCGAGTTCGAATTCGAAGGTCCGTTCGGCACCTATGACCGCGGTGCCCTGCAGCGCGGCTTCCAGGTCTACAAGGAAGTCTGCGCCGCTTGTCACGGCCTTGAACATCTGGCGTTCCGCAATCTGGCGCAGCCGGGCGGCCCGGAATTCAGCGAGGCCCAGGCGCGCGCGCTGGCGGCGGCGGTCAAAGTGCCCGCCGAGCCCAACGACAAGGGTGAAACCACGGACGAAAAGGGCGTGCCTCTGACCCGCCCCGCGGTGCTGTCCGACAAGTTCCCTTCGCCCTATCCCAATGAGAATGCCGCCCGCGCCAACAATAGCGGCGCCTTGCCGCCGGAACTGTCCTTGATCGTGAAAGCGCGCGAGGGCGGACCGCAATATATCTATTCGCTGCTCACCGGCTTTCATGAAAAGGCGCCGGCCGGCTTCAAGGTGGCGGACGGCAAATATTTCAATCCCTATTATGAGGGCTGGAATATCGCTATGCCGCCGCCCTTGGCCAACAAAGGCGTGACTTATTCTGATGGCACGCCGGCGACCATCGAACAGCAGGCCCATGATGTGGTGACCTTCCTGAGTTGGGCGGCTGAACCCAAGATGGAAGAGCGCAAGCGGATGGGCTTTGCCGTGCTGATCTTCCTGGCGACCTTGGCGGGCCTTTTGTTTGCGGCGTATCGCAAGCTCTGGAAGGACGCCCACTAAGCGCGGTCTTTTTGGCCCCTGAGTTCGTCGCGCCATCGCTCGTGTACCCCCTTGTACACGTCGCTCGGCGCTCCTGCTCAGGAACCAAAAATCCTCGCGCTTGGGACTGTCACAGACCCGAGGCATTGCCCCCCGGACCCCACATGCTAAAAGGGCGCTTTCCTCAAGGAAGCGCCCTTTTTCATGGCCAAAACGGTACTGGGAATTATTGGTGGGTCCGGCGTCTATCAGATCGAAGGGCTGGAAAACGCCACCTGGCAGACGGTCAAAAGCCCCTGGGGTGAGCCGTCGGACCAGCTTCTGACCGGAACCTTCGCGGGCGTGGATTTGGTGTTCCTGCCCCGCCATGGCCGTGGCCATGTCCAGACGCCCAGTTCGATCAACTATCGCGCCAATATAGACGCCCTCAAGCGCATCGGCGTCACCGACGTGATTTCGGTGTCGGCCTGCGGTTCGCTGAAGGAGGAATTGCCGCCCGGCACCTTTGTGATGGCGGATCAGTTCATCGACCGCACCTTCGCGCGCGAGAAGAGCTTCTTCGGTCCCGGTTTTGTCGCCCATGTGCCGATGGCGCATCCGGTCTGTCCGCATCTGTCGGGCGCACTGACGTTGGCGGCGCGCGAACAAAAGATCGATCACAGCGAGGGCGGCACTTATATCTGCATGGAAGGGCCGCAATTTTCCACCCGCGCCGAAAGTTTCCTCTATCGCAGCTGGGACTGCAGCGTGATCGGCATGACGGCGATGCCGGAAGCCAAGCTGGCGCGCGAGGCCGAGCTGCCTTACGCCATTGTCGGCATGGTGACAGACTATGATTGCTGGCACGACGATCATGACGCGGTGACCGTGGACGCGGTGATCAAGGTGATGCAGCAGAATGCCGCCAATGCGCGGCGGCTGATCATGGCGGCGGCGCCCAAGCTGGGGCCGCAGCGCCAATCTTGTCCCTTGGGTGTGGAAACCATGCTGGACATGGCGCTGATCACCGCCCCCGACAAGCGCGATCCTGCTCTGGTGGCGAAACTGGATGCGGTGGCCGGCCGCGTGTTGAGGAAGGTCTGAGACCATGAACTACAAAGACGCGATCCGCACCATTCCCGACTATCCCAAGCCGGGCATCATGTTCCGCGACATCACCACCCTTTTGGGCAATCCGCGCGCCTTCCGCCGCGCGGTGGACGAGATGGTGCAGCCCTATGCCGGAATGAAGATCGACAAGGTCGCCGGCATGGAAGCGCGCGGCTTCATCCTGGGCGGGGCGGTGGCGCATCAATTGTCGGTCGGCTTCATTCCGGTGCGCAAGAAGGGCAAGCTGCCCCATACCGTGATCGGCGAGGATTACGACCTGGAATATGGCAAGGACCGGGTGGAAATCCACATCGACGCCCTGGAAAAAGGCGAGCGCATCTTGCTGGTGGACGATTTGATCGCCACCGGCGGCACCGCCTATGCGGGCATCCGTCTGCTGGAGCGGGCAGGGGCCCATGTGGTCGGCTGTTCTTTTGTGATCGATTTGCCGGAACTGGGCGGGGCCGACAAGCTGCGCGCCATCGGCAAGCCGGTGACGGCGCTGGTCGCTTTCGAAGGGCATTGAGAATTGAAACTTTACACCAACGCGGCCTCGCCTTTCGCGCGCAAGTGCCGGGTGATCGCCCATGAACTGGGGCTGAAGCTGGAAGAAATCCGCACCCTGCCGATGCAGGAGCCGGAGTTCCGCAAGATCAACCCGCTAGGAAAAATCCCCGCCCTGATCCTGGACGACGGTTCGGTGCTGATCGATTCGCCCGTGATCTGCGAATATCTTAACCATGCGGGTCGCGGAAAATTTTTCCCTGCCGACACCATTTGGAAAGCGGCCACTGGGCGCTGGAAGGCGTTGGGGCTCCAGGCGCTGGGCGATGGGCTGGCCGACGCGGCGGTGGCCTGGATGATCGAGGGCCGCCAGCAGCCGGTGAACGAAACCGCGCGCGCGCGCCACATGGCGGCGGTTTTTGCATCGATGGATGCGCTGGAGCGGGTCAAATTCGCCCAGGATGTCACCATCGGTGAGATTTCCGTAGCCTGCGCCATCGGCTATGTCGAGTTCCGCATGCCGGACCTTGATTGGAAGGCCTCGCGCCCCAATCTGTCGGCTTGGTACGCGAAATTCCGCGAGTATCCATCCATGAAGGCCACGGCCCCGGCGCAACCATGAAGATCAACGGCCAACATTACCGCTCCGTCTGGCCTATTGGCCAGAACGCCTTCGGCATCATCGACCAGACCAAGCTGCCGCATGAATTCGTCACTTTGATCTTGCGCGATGCGGAAGCGGCAGCGAACGCGATTCTCACCATGCAGACCCGCGGCGCGCCCTTGATCGGGGCGGTGGGCGCATACGGCCTGGCGCTGGCGGTGCGCGAGGACGCGTCCGACGATCATATCCAGAAGATGGTGGAGATGCTGGCGCAAACCCGCCCTACTGCCATCAACCTGAAATGGGCGCTGTGGCGGATGCGCGGCGCGCTGCTCAATCAGCCGCGCGAACAACGCGCGGCGCTGGCCTGGCAGGAAGCCGCCTTGATCGCCGACGAGGATGTGGCGATGAGCCAGGCGATCGGCAAGAACGGTCTGGCGATCATCCGCGACATCGCGGCGAAGAAAAAAGGCCAGACCGTCAACATCCTTACCCATTGCAATGCCGGCTGGCTGGCGACGGTGGATTACGGCACCGCGCTGGCGCCGATCTATCTGGCGCATGACGAAGGCATTGCGCTCCATGTCTGGGTGGATGAGACGCGGCCGCGCAACCAGGGCGCATCGCTGACCGCGTTCGAGCTGGGCAGCCATGGCGTGGATCACACCATCCTGGCCGACAATGCCGGCGGCCATTACATGCAAGCGGGCCAAGTGGACATGGTGATCGTGGGCACCGACCGGGTCACCGCCAATGGCGATGTCGCCAACAAGATCGGCACATATTTGAAGGCGCTGGCGGCACAGGACAACAATGTCCCCTTTTATGTCGCGCTGCCCAGTTCCACCATCGACTGGACGCTGGAATCGGGGCGCGACATTCCCATCGAGGAACGCTCCCAAGACGAAGTGCTGAAAATGGCGGGCCGCCTTCCTGACGGTTCCGTGACGGTTGTAGAGATAGCCGCCCCCGGCTCGGGCGCGGCCAATCCCAGTTTCGATGTCACCCCGGCGCGGCTGGTCACCGGCTTCATCACCGAACGCGGCACTTGCGCCGCCACCCCCGAAGGCTTACGCAGCCTTTTCCCCAAGTAAGAGCCTTCCATGCAGTCCAAATGGTCCGATGCCGAAGCGCAGGATTTTGTCTCCCGCTATGCCCCCAAGGGCGTCAATGCGGACCTGGCGGTGCGCACTTACACCACGCGCCTGTTGGGCAGCGACCCGCGCCTGGTGCTGCATGGCGGCGGCAATACTTCCGTCAAAACCACGGTCAAGGACCAGTTGGGCGAGGATGTAGAAGTCATCTGCATCAAGGGCTCTGGCTGGGACATGGGCGTGATTGAGCCCGCCGGTTTGCCGGCGGTGCGGCTGGAACCCTTACGCAAACTGCGCAAACTGGACAAGTTGTCCGACGAGGACATGGTCAATTACCAGCGCATCAATCTTCTGGATTCCACCGCGCCCAATCCGTCGGTGGAAACTCTGCTGCATGCCTTCCTGCCGCACAAATTCATCGACCATGTCCATTCCACCGCGGTGCTGGCTCTGACCGATCAGCCCGACAACAAGGCGCTGGTTGAGGAGGTCTATGGCACCAGGGTCGCCTATGTGCCCTACACCATTCCCGGCTTCGCGCTGGCCAAGGCGGTGGCCGATGTGTTCGACAAAAATCCCAAGGTCGAAGGCCTGGTGCTGCTCCAGCACGGCATCTTCACCATGGGCGACAGCGCCAAGCAGGCCTACGAACGGATGATCGCATTCGTCACCCTGGCGGAAGAACGCTTGACCCGTCAGCGCAAGGTTCTGGCCCAGGCAAGGTTGCCCGCCAACTTGGCGAGCGTGCCGGAAATCGCGCCCATCTTGCGCGGCGCGGTGGCGATTGAGAAGAACGCCAATGTCGGAACCGCCAAGCGCCAGTTGCTGGATTTCCGCACCAATGCGCAGATTCTCAACTATGTGAATGGCGCGGAATTGGCGCGCTACAGTCAGGTGGGCGTGGTGACGCCCGACCACACCATCCGCACCAAGAATTGGCCGGTGATCGTGCCGGCGCCGGAAACCGGCAAGCTGGAGCAATGGGCGAAAGACGTGCAGGAAGCCGTCGCGGCCTATGTCGCGCGCTATCACCGCTATTTCGAAGACAACAACGCCAAGAGCGCGGTGAAGAAAAAGGAACTGGATCCCTTGCCGCGCGTGATCCTGGTGCCGGGCGTGGGCATGTTCGGGGTGGGCGGCAGCGCCAAGGATGCCGCCATTGCCGCCGACATCGCCGAGAACGCCATCGCGGTGATCACCGATGCGGAAGCCATGGTCGAATATCGCAGCATCAGCGAGTTCGACATGTTCGAAGTGGAATATTGGTCGCTGGAACAGGCCAAGCTGGGCAAGTCCAACGAGAAATCCCTGGCCCGTCAGGTGGCGGTGATCACCGGCGGTGGCTCCGGCATCGGGGCGGCGACGGCGCGCGCTTTTGCCAAAGAGGGCGCGGAAGTCGCCATTCTGGACCGCGATCTGGACGCCGCCAAGGCGGTGGCCAAAAAGATCGGCGGCAAGGCGTTGGCGGTGGCGTGCGACGTTACCGATCCCAAAAGCGTGCGCGTAGCCTTCGATGCCGTGGTGTCGGCTTTTGGCGGGGTGGATATTCTGGTGTCCAATGCCGGCGCGGCCTGGCAGGGCACCATCGGCAAGGTGGATGACGAAACCCTACGCAAAAGTTTTGAGTTGAACTTCTGGGCACATCAGGCGGTGGCCCAGCACGCCACGCGTATCATGCAGGCGCAGGGAACCTTTGGTTGCCTGCTGTTCAACACCTCCAAACAGGCGGTCAATCCGGGCAAGGATTTCGGGCCTTATGGGTTGCCGAAGGCGGCCACCCTGTTCCTGGTCAAGCAATACGCCCTGGACCACGGCAAAGACGGCATCCGCGCCAATGCGGTCAATGCCGACCGCATCCGCACCGGGCTTTTAACCGATGAGATGGTGGCGGCGCGTTCCAAGGCGCGCGGGCTTTCCGAGTCCGACTATATGGCCGGCAATCTCTTAAAGCGCGAAGTCACGGCAGAGGACGTGGCCGATGCCTTTGTCTATCTCGCAACTGCATCCAAAACCACGGCGGCGGTGGTGACGGTGGACGGCGGCAATATCGAAGCCAGCCTGCGCTGACCTTTCCTATGGCGTCTTGCGCCCGGCACCGGATGCGCTAGGCTCCCCGCCCATAAATATTACAAACAGGGCCGGCGGGCCCGCTGGGGAGCGAAACTATGCGTCTGCGTCATGCTGTTTTTGCCATGCTTGCCATTGCCGTCAGCGCAGGCCTGGTTCAGGCCCAACCCGTGGCGATGCCGCCGCCGCACGATCCCAACAATTTCCCAACTGTCTATCGTATCGATGAAGGCTGGGGGAAATTGCCCAATGGCCGCAAATGGGGTGGCATCTCCGCGGTGGACATAGACAATGACGGCAAGAGTGTATGGGTGTTTGACCGCTGCGAGAGCATCGATGGCGGCTGCGCCACCTCCACCCTTCCGCCGGTTATACAGTTGGGGCCCGATGGCCAGGTGGTCCGCAGCTGGGGATCCGGCCAGTTCCGCTATCCCCACGGGATCTTCGTGGATGCCAAAAACAATATCTGGACGGCGGAAGGCAAGGCGAATGACGGGCGCAGCGCCCAGATCGTGCGCAAATGGACCCGCGACGGCAAGCTTTTGATGACGCTGGGCACGCTGGGCGTGCGCGGCCGGTCAACCAGCCTGTTCGACGGCGTGTCGGATGTGCTGGTGGCGCCCGACGGCAACATTTTTGTCGCCGATGGCCATGACGCCACCACCAATGCCCGCATCATGAAGTTCGATGCCAACGGCAAGTTCATCAAGACGTGGGGCAAGCTGGGCAGCGGGCCGGGCGAATTCAGCTCGCCCCATGGCTTGGCGATGGATCGGCAGGGACGGCTCTATGTCGCCGACCGCACCAACAACCGCATCCAGATTTTCGATCAGGAAGGCAAGTTTCTGGCGGAATGGCGCCAGTTCGGGCGGCCCAGCGGCCTGTTCATCAAAGGCGACATGATCTATGTCGCCGATTCGCAGTCCAACCCCACCGTCCATCCCGGAATCAATCCCGGATTCAAGCACGGCATACGCTGGGGCAAGATCAGCGACGGCAAGGTGCTGGGCTTCATTCCCTGGAGCGAATACAACACCATCGAGACGGTGGCGGTGGACGCCCAAGACAATATCTATGCCGGCTTCACCAATGTCCCGAATTTCCGGAGGTTCGTGAAGAACTGATTTTCTTGTCATTCCCGCGAAAGCGGGAATCCATTCTCACCACCGGCGCTGTACGAGGAGACTTTCGCGCTCCGCTTTTTCATGGTAAGGGTCACCTCTACACCTCTATATGTCGCGCGTAGCGCGATTAAGTCCAGTTGCGTACTCGATTGTTTGTGGGGAGTGGCGCAATGAAACTCAAATACAAAGTCTATGCGCATAGTGGCACCTTCGGCGGCCGCAGTTTCGTCGTTCAAGCCCACATCCAGTTAAATGATGGCGAGGCCAGTGTCAGAAGTGCGCATAGCGTTTATGAATCTATTGTGGTTGGTGAGAAGTTCGCGGACATCAAGGGCGTTAGCGCGCTGGGAAGCATCCATCTGGGCGATCTGTTGGGGCAGCCCAAGGAATATAAATTTCCTACGATCCAAATGGCCGGCGACTTTGTCGATTTACTTCAGGTAGGGATTCATAAAGTAAAAGGTCAAATTGAGGCAACGCGCGTTCAAATGGAAAATCTCAACAAAGAGTTTGAAGTAGAAATCTGACTCGCTACAGGAGGGGCTATGCTTGCATTCCAATGGTCACGGCTTCCTAGGATTGTTGAAGTTGAACGCGACTTGGACGTCGGGGACGTCGAATGTCTAAAAGAAGTGGCCGCAGTATTGAAGCGCCACGGTCGAGAGTGGCGTTTTGGGGTCAATCTCCTACATAGCCATTTCGAGATTGGGAAGGACGAAGTCCTTATCGAAACCAGTGATCCAAGCGATAAATCTCTCTGGATAAGGCCGGTGCCCAAGTCGGAAGTCGAAGGTGAGGATGTAATTGCCACGGCGTGGTGCTTGGGTGACGGAGAACCTCGGATGGGGTGCCTGTGTAAGAAGGCGGGCAACGATCACTTCCACGACCACAAGCGCTGAGTTAAGTGGCAAGGATTGTCCATTCCGAAATGGAGGAATGCGGTTGCCGGCGCTGTGGCACGTCAGCCAGGATTTCCCGCTATTCCTGCGGATGCGTCGTAGTTGATATAGTCAATGATCGTCCGCGCTGCGCGGAATGCACCGATTTCAGTGGCAAGCAGTACCACTGTTCCCTTCCTGGCTCGCCCAGTCGCCATCCCGGTTAGTTATTAAACCTAAAATGCATCACATCGCCGTCAGCGACGACGTAATCTTTTCCCTCCAGCCGAAATTTGCCCGCTTCGCGCGCGCCCGCTTCGCCTTTGCCCGCGACATAGTCGGGATAGGCGATGGTCTCGGCACGGATATAGCCTTGCTCGAAATCGGTATGGATCACGCCCGCCGCCTGCGGGCCCTTTGAGCCTTTGGTCACGGTCCAGGCGCGCGCTTCCTTGGGCCCCACGGTGAAGAAGGTCAGCAAGCCCAAGAGGTCGTAGCCGGTGCGGATCAGGCGGTTGAGGCCCGGTTCCTCCAGCCCGATGCTGGAGAGGAAATCGCCGCGTTCCGCATTGGGCAATTGGGCGATCTCTTCTTCCACCTTGGCGGAAATCACCACACTGCGCGCGCCTTCGTCCCTTGCCATGGCCTCCACTTTGGCGGAAATGGCATTGCCGGTTCCGGCGGAGGCTTCCTCGACATTGCAGACATAAAGGACCGGCTTGGCGGTCATCAGGCCGAGCTGGGAATAGGGGCCGCGTTCCTCGGGCGACAGATCGGCGCGGCGCGCGGGCTTGCCTTCGCGCAGCAGCGTCACCGCCTTCATCATCAGAGCCAGGGCTTCCTTGGCTTCCTTCTCGCCGCTATTGGCCTTCTTCTCCAGCGGCTTGATGCGCTTTTCCAGGCTTTCCAGATCGGCCAGCATCAATTCGGTTTCCACCGTCTCGGCGTCGGAAATCGGATCGATCTTGCCTTCGACATGGGTGATGTCGTCATCGACAAAACAGCGCAGCACATGCGCCACCGCGTCCACTTCGCGGATATTGGCCAGGAACTGGTTGCCCAAGCCTTCGCCCTTGGACGCGCCGCGCACCAGGCCGGCAATGTCCACAAAGGTGATGCGGGTGGGGATGATTTCCTGCGAGCCGGCGATTTTCGCCAATGTCTCCAGGCGCGGATCGGGCACCGCCACGTCACCCACATTGGGCTCGATGGTGCAGAAAGGATAATTGGCCGCCTGCGCGGCGGCCGTCTGGGTGAGGGCATTGAACAGAGTGGATTTGCCGACATTGGGCAGGCCCACGATTCCACATTTGAAACCCATTACTCTTCTTTCTTTTTCGCTTTTGGCGGCGGCTTGAGCAGCAATGCCACCTTGCTCATGAAACCGGCATCGTCATCCTTGGCCAGCAGCGGCGCGGCCTCGACCATGGCCATCACCAAGGGCTTCAGCCAGGCGATATCGTCCTTGCTGAAATTCTGCAGCACATGGCTGCTGACTTGATGTTTTTCGCCGGGATGGCCGACGCCCAGTCTTACGCGGCGATAGTCCGGGCCCAGAGTGGCGGTGATGGAACGCAGGCCGTTCTGCCCGGCATCGCCGCCGCCGGTCTTTACCTTGAGCTTGCCGGCGGCCAGGTCAATTTCGTCATGCACCACCACCAGCGCCTCCAGCGGCAGCTTGAAAAAACGCAACGCCGGGCCGACGCAATCGCCACTGAGGTTCATGAAGGTCTGTGGCTTAAGCAGATAGGTCTTGCGCCTGCCCAGCGTGCCTTCCGACAGCAGGCCATCGAACCTCGCCTTCCAGGGACCGAATTTGTAAAAAGCGTGCAGTTCGTCCGCGACAATGAAACCGGCATTGTGCCGGTTCCTGGCATACTGAGTGCCGGGATTTCCCAGACCGGCAATAAGAAGCGGCGTATCCATGCCGCCCCCTTTGGCGCTGGA